>NZ_UCNV01000009.1:0-660265 GCF_900474015.1 Synechococcus sp. UW106 | reverse complement strand
GAGGACGTCGAACCATCCCCGCTGTGGCGCGCGTCCTACAGCGATCGTCATGAGAAGTGCTTCATGATCCGTTACACGAGCGAGCCTAGGGGGGGATCACCGAAATGGGGCGGCTCCCCGCACCCATTTGCAAGGGATGAGTAGAAATGCGCATTTCTGAACCGACGGGATGCCGCCCCCTCCGCGAAGATGACGCATCGATCTTTTCCAACGCTGTGTACGTCATCGAACTGGCCCTGCGCATGAGTCCTCTCCCTGTGTCTGTCCAGCGGAAAGAACTGGCTGATGCCGATGCGCTGTATCAGCAGATCCGCCAAGCCATCGACCACAGCCAACCCCGTCTCCTGGAGCTCACCTGCGAGAAAGTGGAGGGAAAAAAAGTGACGCTGCTGGTTAGTGAGGTTCTCGCTGTTCAGCTTTATGAAAAGGCTTCGGCGACGGGTGGCAGCAAGCGACCCGGCTTTTCCTTTGATTCCTGAAACCGCCACCGCTGAACTGAGCGTTGAGGCCGTCAGCCATCGTTGGCCGAACGGCCATCAGGCCCTCGATCGCTGCAACCTCGTGATCCCAGGCCCTGGCCTATGGATGCTGGTGGGAAGCAACGGAAGCGGCAAAAGCACCCTGTTCCGCCTGATTTCAAGGCTTTTGGAACCGCAGAGCGGACAAATTCACTGCCGAACCAAAACTGCTCTGGTCTTTCAAAACCCCGACCATCAACTGTTGCTTCCCAGTTGCGGCAGTGACCTGATGCTCGGGATGGACTCCCAAGGCCTGGGGACGCAACGCCAAAGCGCAGTGCGTGACCTGCTGAAACAGTTCGGCCTCGCTGAGATGGAGAACCGACCCATTCACAGCCTCAGCGGCGGCCAGAAACAACGCCTGGCCATCGCTGGAGCCCTGGCGAGTGACGCCGGCCTACTGCTGCTAGACGAGCCGACCGCCCTGCTGGATCCCGAGAGTCAGACCACGGTGCTGAATACCGTGCGACGCCTTTGCAGAGACGCCATCCAACCGATCACAGCCCTTTGGATCACCCACAGGCTGGGGGAATTGAGCTTCGCTGACGGTGCAGCCCGCATGCGCGATGGTCGGATTGGCCCCTGGACGAGTGGAAGGGAACTGCAACGACGCTTGCAGGGCGGCGCATTCGAGAGGTAAGGTCTCCGGGAGCCATTCCTCGGTAGCTCAGCGGTAGAGCGGTCGACTGTTAATCGATTGGTCGCAGGTTCGAATCCCGCCCGGGGAGCTTTAAAGCCACAGCATCTGCTGTGGCTTTTTTATTGACAAAAAAAGGAATTTCGTGACGGGTGATTGCCCGAAGCGGAAGACTTCCTAAACAGCTGATCGAGAAACAAAACTAAAAAAGCCTTCACATCGCTGTCACTGCAGACGATCTCCTGCAAACAAGTCCATCACTGACTCGCCACCCAAAATCTGCAGACACTTGAAAAGCTTGAGAGAATCTGCTCAGCGTTAATCCCGACAGACAAGCGCTCCTTTTTCTCCAGCCGCATTGCCGCCGAACCAATGAAGCCTTGCATCCTGCTAATCGAAGATGACCAGGACATGCGCGACCTGGTGAGCGGTCATCTGGAGCACAGTGGCTTCGACGTGCAGCGCGCCGACGACGGCATCAAAGGTCAAGCCCTTGCTCTCCAGTACACCCCCGATCTGATCCTGCTGGATCTGATGCTGCCGAAGGTGGATGGTCTCACCCTCTGTCAGCGTCTGCGGCGAGATGAGCGCACAGCGGGAATACCGATCCTGATGCTTACGGCTCTGGGTGGTACTAAGGACAAAGTCAGCGGTTTCAACTCAGGGGCCGATGACTACCTGACCAAACCCTTCGATCTGGAGGAGCTTCAGGTCAGGGTTAAGGCCTTGCTGCGTCGCAGTGATCGTGCACCCGTTGGATCGAGCAATCACAACGAAATCCTCAGCTACGGACCCCTAACCCTGGTGCCCGAGCGCTTTGAAGCCATTTGGTTCGATCAACCCGTGCGTCTCACGCACCTGGAGTTCGAACTTCTCCACTGCCTGCTCCAGCGTCACGGACAGACCGTGGCTCCCTCGTTGATCCTCAAGGAAGTCTGGGGCTACGAGCCTGATGACGACATCGAGACCATCCGTGTGCATGTCAGGCACTTGCGGACCAAGTTGGAACCCGATCCCCGCAAGCCTAGGTTCATCAAGACGGTGTATGGAGCGGGCTACTGCCTGGAGCTCCCCACTAGCGCCCAGATGGATGGCCTTGAGGACGTCGTGGCTATGGCCCGCGAAGAACGCAAGCAGCAAGGGGATCGGGCCTCGGCCTGACCAGCCCAGACGGCCTATTAAACAGATGGCGTGAGATCCAGAAGCGCCACTTCCCAGGCCAGACGAGGCTGTACGAAAGAGAGCAACTGACCGCGCAGCATGTCCAGTCGCTTGAGCATCGCAGCGGAGCTACCGCAGTGCCAAAGCCGATGTTGCCACCAGCCGATCAGCCACAGCTGCTGCTCGCCATCCAGGGCTTCGCACAGATCGCGCGCCAATGACAGCGCCTCCATCGGATTGGCAGGCAGCGCGTTGAAGCGCTGAACCAACTCCTCCGGGACACCCGCCAGGCTGCTGCGATGGTCGATCAAAGCGCCCGGAGAACCGGCAGCCAGCGCCAACAGTTCTGGCGCGTCTTGAGCCATGGCACCGGTGCGTTCGAGCACTTGTGCCATGGCCTCGGGATTGAGCCTGAGAAAACGGATCAACTGACAACGGGAGCGAATGGTGCTGAGCAGACGCTCAGGGGCTGATGTCAACAGGATCAGCACCCCATGGCCTGGTTCCTCCAACGTTTTCAGCAGGGCGTTTGCCGCTGCCTCCGCCATCGCTTCGGCGGCTTCAATCACCACCATGCCTCGTTGGGCCTCCACTGGCTGCCGTGCCAAACAGCGGCCAATGTCTCGAATCTGCTCCAACCGCAACTGTGGCGGGGTGCGGCGACTGAGTCCCGCCTCCTCGGCTTCCGCACGGGTGAGCAAACGCCCCTGATGCTGATACGTGGGCGCCACCCAGAGCAGGTCAGGGTGATTGCGCTCCAGCAAGCGTCGCCGCTCCCTGGCAGAGGGCTGACCATCGGCAAGCAGACCCTCCAGAAAACGCACTGCCGTCAGTTGACGCCCGACCCCCTCAGGGCCGGCGAAGAGGTAGGCCGGTGCCACGCGACCCTGGGCGAGGGCTGCCGACAGCAGATCAACGGCGAGGGGCTGGCCGATCAGATCCTCAAACAGCGCGCTCAAGCCAGATGCTCCTGAAGCTGATGTTCCAGAGCAGCACTGACGGCACTCGCTGACTGATCAGCAGCGACGGAGCACCAGGAGCGCTGCTGCGCCAACTGCGCAAAACCCTGCGAGACCCGATCCAGGAATGAAGCTCCCTCCGCTTCGATGCGGTCTTGCTTGTCCCCAAGGCGCCGCTCAAGACTGGCTTGAACAGGAAGGTGCAGCCAGAGGGTGAGATCGGGCTGCAAGCCAGTGGTGGCGATCTGTTCAAGCCGTTGAATCAAGTCTCGATCCAAACCACGGCCATAGCCCTGATACGCAAGGGTTGATCCCGCGAAGCGATCACTGAGAACCCAGTCGCCACGTTCCAGGGCCGGACGGATCAACGTTTCAACGTGCTGAGCCCGATCAGCGGCATAGAGCAGCAACTCGGCGGTGGGGGCTGGTGCCTCCTGGTCGACTGTATGCAGCAGGAGTTCACGAATCGAGCTTCCGAGGGGGGTCCCTCCGGGCTCACGGGTACAAACCAAAGAAGCGCCTTTCGGCATCAGACCGCTTGTGGGCAACCAATCGACCAGATGACGGATCTGCGTGGTCTTGCCGCAGCCATCAATGCCCTCCAAGACAATGAGACGTCCAGTCATGGCAAGCGAAGAGCCAAGGCATTCATCACCACGGTGATGGAACTCAAGGCCATCAGCAGCGCTGCCAGCGGAGGCGACAACAGCACACCATGGCTAGGGAGCAGGGCTCCCGCAGCAACGGGGAGAACGATGAGGTTGTAACCAAAGGCCCAGAACAGGTTCTGCCGCACCTTCACCAAAGTTCGGCGGGCCAGGCTGAGGGCTTCGGGAAGGTTGTCGAGCCGATCGCCAAGCAGCACAAGACCAGCGGAGTCCTGCGCGATCTGAGTTCCAGTACCGATGGCGATCCCAAGATCAGCCGCGGCCAAAGCCGGCGCATCGTTAATGCCGTCGCCCACCATCGCCACCCGCTCGAGCTGCCGCAGCTGCTCGAGGCGTTGCAGCTTCTGCTCCGGGAGCATCTGCCAGCCCAGATCATGAGCCGCGAAACCCAACTGCTGACCGAGGCGGCGTACGGCCGCCTCCCGGTCACCGCTGAAGACCGAAAGGGTCAGACCATGAACCCGCAGGCGTTGCAGCGCAGGAGCGACATCCGGACGAATCTGATCCTCGATCTGAATCAGTCCCAACAGGCGATCACCCACAGCAACCGCCACCACCGAGCCTTCAGCCGCAGAGAGCCAGCCCTGAGCTGCTGGGGAGATGTCCACACCCTGCGCCACCAACCAGTCGGGCTTTCCGACACGAAGCCTGGCCGACGCACCATCCACATCACCTTCCAGCCCCTGACCGGACACAGTGCGCACGTCATCGCACTCCAGCAGTTGGAGCTCCCGGCCCTGGGCCTCCTGCAGCAGGGCATAGGCCAAAGGGTGACGGCTGGTTTGCTCCAGGCTGGCGGCGAGTTGCAATAAACGATCCGGGTCATCCCCGTGCACATCGGTCACCAGAGGGCGACCCAAGGTGAGGGTGCCGGTTTTGTCGAAGACCACATGATCAAGACCCGCGGCGGTTTCGATCACATCGCCACCGCGGAACAGCCAACCGCGCCGCGCTGCCAGGCCGGTGGCCACCGTTATCACGGTTGGAGTTGCCAGACCGAGGGCGCAGGGGCAGGCGACAACAAGCACAGCGATCGACAGCTGCAAGGCCAGACCAATCGGGGTACTTGCTCCACTTCCCAACCCTCCGTGATGCATCTCATGGGGCATCGCATGGTCATGAGGCATCCCGGGCGCTGAAGCATGCAAGACCTGGGGCCAATGCTCGGCACCGAACAACCACCAGAACAGAAACGTTGCGAGAGCCAGGCCAATAACGCCATAGCAAAAGCGGCCCGCCACACGATCGGCAAGGCCCTGGATGGGGGCCCGACGGGCCTGGGCCTGCTCTACCAAGCGAATGATCCGGGCAAGAGCGGTTTCGGCGCCAACTCGGGTGACCTTGAACGCCAGGGTTGCCTCCAAATTGAGGCTGCCGGACGACAACTCGATGCCGGGCTCTGCCTGCAACGGCAAGGGCTCACCGGTGAGGCTCGACACATCAACGGCCGAAGCCCCCTCAAGCACCACTCCATCCACCGGCACGCGGTCACCCGCCAGCAACTGAACGGTTTCACCGGGTCGCAGAGCCCCGACGCGCACCTCACGAATCGCGCCGTCAGGCAACAACAGGCGAGCCGTGTCCGGCTGGAGCCGGGCCAGTTGCTGCAACGCCTGCCCGGTCCGAAAACGGGCCCGCTCCTCCAAGAAACGTCCAAGCAGGACGAAGCCCAGCAACATCACCGGTTCATTGAAGAAGCAGGGCCAACCCACCTGGGGCCAGACCAACGCCACCAGGCTCGCCACATAGGCACTGCTCACCCCCAGGCCCACGAGGGAGTCCATGCTGGGAGCCCCTGCACGGGCAGCGGCAACCCCACCCACCAAGATCGGACGGCCTGGCCCGAGCAGAGCCACCGTTGCAAGCGTGGCGTGGAAGGGAAGGGTGCCGATCAGAGGCAACGACAGCTGCCCTGCCTCACTGAGATGCCCAAGCACAGACAGCAGAAGTAGCAGCAGAGCAACCATCAGCTGTCGCCATTGCTGCCACCAGCCCGGCAATGCTTGGCCGGCAGCCGCCGCACCGATCGGGTCGTCCAAAGCGCGCTCTTTGGCCGGGAAGCCCCTGTCTGCAAGGGCTTTCAACACCCCAGCCACATCACTCTCACCCGCGGTGAGATCGAGCCAGGCCGAGCGGCTGACCAGATTCACATCGGCACGCTGGACACCAGGCTGGTCCAAGAGGGTGGTTTCAACAGCGCGAACGCAACCGCCGCATTTCATCCCTTCCACATCCAGGACGACGGTCTGAACCGCAGGGCTCACAGGTGTTTACGCAACAGGGATCATTACGAGCAGGTTAGGTCGGGCTCTGATCCCGTCAGGATGGGGGCCAGTCCGCCGGAGCGCCGTGCCCCGCAGCAACCGCAACGACAACTTCATTGACAAGAGCTTCACGGTGATGGCGGACCTGATCGTCAAGCTGTTGCCGATCAATGCCCGCTCGAAGGAGGCCTACGTCTATTACCGCGATGGCCTCTCCGCCCAGAACGATGGTGATTACGCCGAGGCGCTGGAGAACTATGAGGAGGCCCTGAAGCTTGAGGAGAACTCCACAGACCGGAGTGAAACCCTCAAGAACATGGCCATCATCTACATGTCCAACGGCGAGGAGGAGCGGGCCATCGAGACCTATCGCCAGGCTCTCGAAGAAAACCCAAAGCAACCCTCCTGCCTCAAGAACATGGGGCTGATCTACGAAAAACGGGGGCGAATCGCCGAGGAAGGCGGTCGGCAGGACGAAGCCGATCGCTGGTTTGACCAGGCGGCCGATGTCTGGACCCAGGCCGTGCGCCTCAATCCCGGCGGTTATCTCGATATCGAGAACTGGTTGAAGTCAACAGGCCGCAGCAACGTCGACGTCTACTTCTGAATTAAGTCGGATCGGGCTGCACAGCATCACCGAGCGCCAACACCAAGGCCTCGGTGACGTTATCGGCCTCCAGAAGAGCTAGATCCAAACCCGACGCCAGATCTCCGAGGCCGCTGCCCCGGGGCACGACAGCCCGCCGAAACCCCAGCCGTGCCGCTTCCTGGAGCCGCAACTCCAGCTGACCGACCGGGCGCAGCTGTCCCCCCAAGCCGAGCTCTCCGATCAACACCGTGCCCGCAGGAAGAGTGAGATCTCTAAAGCTGGCAACCACCGCAGCAGCAACCCCCAGATCCGCCGCTGGCTCCTCCACCTCCAGACCACCAGCAACGGCGAGGTAGCAATCGAAGCGCGAGAGCGGCAGTCCCATGTGCTTCTCGAGCACCGCAAGGATCTGGTGCAAACGATTCGTGCCGATCCCTGTGGCCGTGCGTCGCGGGCTGGCATAGCTGGTGACATTCACCAGAGCCTGCAGATCCACCACCAGCGAACGCGTGCCCTCACAGGCCACGATCGTCGCGACACCGGACGCACGGGCATCGCTGAGGAACAGCTCACTGGGGTTGCCCACCTCGGCTAAGCCACCGCTCTGCATCTCGAACAAACCCAACTCATGGGTGGCGCCGAAGCGGTTCTTGACGGCGCGCAGCAGGCGGTGACTGGCGAACCGGTCACCTTCGAAGGTGAGCACGGCATCCACAAGGTGTTCCAAAACCTTCGGGCCCGCCAACATGCCTTCCTTGGTGACATGGCCCACCAACAGCAGGGAAATGTTCTGGCGTTTGGCCAACCGTTGCAGGGCAGCCGCACATTCGCGCACCTGGCCAACCGAGCCCGGAGCACTGGTGAGGTTGGCGTCATGCAAAGCCTGAATGCTGTCGATGATCGCCACAGCGGGGCGAAGCGCTTCCAGCTCTTCCAACACCAGTTCCAAATCGGTTTCGGCCAGCAACTGCAGCTCCGATGCACCTCCAGCGAGCCGCTGCCAGCGCAGCTTCACCTGCTGCGCCGATTCCTCAGCACTTACGTACAGCACCGATGCACCGGCCGCCATCGCCGAGGCGCTCTGCAGCAGCAATGTGCTCTTGCCGATTCCTGGATCGCCTCCGACGAGCACCAGAGAACCGGGTACGAGGCCTCCACCCAAAACACGGTCAAACTCAGCGGAACCGGTCGCCAGGCGTTGCAGCGGTTGATCCTCCAGCGAGGCCATGGCGGTGGACCGTCGCGGCGCAGCGGCTAGCTCTGGATCCGGGGCACTGCGGCGACGACGGCCATCGACTGGAGGCTGGGATTGCTCCACCAAGGAATTCCAGCTGCCGCACTCGGGGCAACGGCCAAAAAACTGTCGAGCACGGGCTCCGCAGACCTGACAGATAAAAACAGCGGTGGACTTGGGCACTGCGAACTGTGAAGAAAGTTGCCGTTGAATGAACGAATCAGGGGGCTGCCCTTTTATTTGTGGCGAGAAGTGACTAACGCCTCGTTGCCCATGACGGCCACGGCTCCCACCAAGGAAACGATCCTCGTGGTCGACGACGAGGCATCGATCCGACGGATCCTGGAAACCCGGTTATCCATGATCGGGTACAACGTGGTGACCGCCTGCGACGGCACAGAAGCCCTGGAATTGTTCCCGACCTGCACTCCCGACCTCGTGGTGCTGGACGTGATGATGCCGAAGCTGGACGGGTACGGCGTCTGCCAAGAGCTGCGCAAGGAGTCGGACGTACCCATCGTGATGCTGACGGCCCTCGGCGACGTGGCCGACCGGATCACAGGGCTTGAGCTTGGGGCCGATGACTACGTGGTGAAGCCCTTCAGCCCCAAGGAGCTGGAAGCCCGCATCCGCTGCGTGCTGCGACGGGTTGAGAAGGAACAGGTGGCGGGCATCCCTAACTCCGGGGTCATTCAGGTGATCGACTTGCGAATCGACACCAACAAACGCCAGGTGTTCCGTGGCGACGAAAGGATCCGGCTGACAGGCATGGAATTCAGCCTGCTGGAACTGCTGGTGAGCCGTTCCGGTGAACCGTTCAACCGCGGCGAAATCCTCAAAGAGGTTTGGGGTTACACCCCGGAACGCCACGTGGACACCCGGGTGGTGGATGTTCATATCTCCCGCCTGCGATCCAAACTGGAGGATGATCCGGCCAATCCCGAGTTGATCCTCACAGCTCGGGGCACCGGCTACCTGTTCCAGCGCATCGTCGATTCCGTTGCCTCCGAAGGTCCCTGATCCCGCCCCGGCCCCTCAGCCGCGGAACAAGACCAACCGTCCTCGGGCGATCCGTCGCCTGGTGATCTGGTATCGGCGCAACGCCGCCGTCACAACCATCGTGGATGGTGCTGCCAACTCAGCAACGGCAGCGGGATCGATGGCGGGCAACGTGGCGGAAACCGTGGTTTCCGGAGCCGGCACAGTGGCCAGCAGCGTGCTCCAACCTCTGGTGTTCGACCCTCTCCGCTGGCTGCAGGGGGGTACCGACACCGACGACATTGACGATGCGGAGCGTCTCTGGGTCGCCGTTGATGGCATGGGCGGTGACCATGCGCCGGGGCCGATTTTGGAGGGATGTCTGGACGCCATTGACCGGCTGCCTCTGAAGATCCGCTTCGTGGGGGAAATCGAGCGGGTCATGGCCGCCGCCAACAGCCTCGGCCTACGCGAATCCCTAGAAAGTGCAAGGGCAGCAGGACATCTGGACCTGGTGGCCAGTGGCCCCTCCATCGGCATGGATGACGAAGCCACGGCGGTGCGGCGCAAACGGGACGCCAGCATCAATGTGGCCATGAACCTCGTGAAGAAAGGGGAGGCTCTCGCGGTTTACTCAGCCGGGAATTCCGGCGCGGTGATGGCTTCGGCGATTTTCCGGCTGGGACGGCTGAAGGGCATCGACCGACCAGCCATCGGTGCACTGTTCCCAACCAAAGATCCCGGTCAGCCGGTGTTGGTGCTCGACGTAGGCGCCAACATGGACTGCAAACCCGCCTATTTGCACCAGTTCGCCCTGCTGGGGAACATCTACAGCCGTGATGTGCTCCAGGTGAGTCAACCGCGGATCGGCCTACTGAACATCGGCGAAGAGGAATGCAAAGGGAACGATCTCTCCTTAAAAACCCATGAACTGCTGCGGGATGAATCCAGGCTGCATTTCGCCGGAAACTGCGAAGGCCGTGATGTGCTCTCGGGCGATTTCGACGTGGTGGTCTGTGATGGATTCACCGGCAATGTGTTGCTGAAGTTTTTGGAATCCGTCGGCAGTGTTCTGCTGGGGGTGCTGCGGGCGGAGTTGCCCCGGGGGCGGCGCGGCAAGGTGGGATCAGCGTTTCTGCGCAGCAACCTGAAACGCATTAAGAAGCGGTTGGACCATGCCGAGCACGGTGGGGCGCTGCTTCTGGGCGTCAACGGCATTTCCGTGATCGGCCATGGCAGCAGCCGGGCCCTCTCGGTGGTTAGTGCCCTGCGCATTGCCCACTCCGCTGCGAGCCATGGCGTGATGGAGGATCTCGCAACACTGCATCAGGGTTGTGATTGACTGACGCGACGTCCTTCAACCTCCGCTTTGGTCGAGCCGCTCAGCACAACCAGAGGGGTGTTGTTCCGAGGGTCTGGCAGCGCGACGCCCAGCCGCTCCATCAGCAACGAAGAGCTCGGCCAGCGGGTTGAAACCAGTGATTCCTGGATTCGGAGTCGTACCGGGATTGCCGCACGACGTGTGATCGATGCGGATGAATCCCTCACCGAACTGAGTGGATTAGCAGCGGAACGGGCTCTGGCCATGGCTCGTTGGTCTGCCGACAGCCTCGATCTGATTGTGTTGGCGACCTCCACCCCAGACGACCTGTTTGGCTCGGCGCCACGCCTGCAGGCTCGTCTCGGTGCCACCAATGCCGTGGCCTTTGATCTCACCGCCGCCTGCAGTGGCTTTCTTTTCGCCGTTGTCACCGCTGCCCAGTACCTGCGCAGTGGGGCGATGCGCCGCATCCTCGTGGTGGGAGCCGATCAACTGAGCCGCTGGGTGAACTGGGACGACCGACGCTCCTGTGTTCTGTTCGGTGATGCGGCCGGCGCCGTGGTGCTGGAGGCATCAGAAAACGGCCAGGACAATCTGGAGGGATTCCTGCTGCGCTCTGATGGCAGCCGAGGCGAGGTGCTCCAGCTTCCCCAGGTCAGCGAGCGCAAGTCCCTTGTGGGGGACGCCAGCCATCAGTGCGGCGGCTTCGAACCCATTCAGATGAACGGGCAGGAGGTCTACAAATTCGCGGTGCGCGAAGTACCAGCCATTCTCGAGCAACTGCTCGAACAGAAAAGCGTCGCCGCAGATGCCGTGGACTGGCTGCTGCTGCATCAGGCCAACCAACGCATCCTTGATGCAGTGGCAGATCGCTTCTCTGTCCCATCCGAGAAAGTGCTCAGCAACCTGGCGCACTACGGCAACACATCGGCGGCCACCATTCCCTTGATGCTTGACGAAGCCGTGCGCGATGGACGCATCCAACCTGGACACCGCATCGCCAGCAGTGGCTTCGGTGCGGGATTGAGCTGGGGTGCAGCACTCTTCCGCTGGAGCGGGCCAGCCT
The DNA here is from genome assembly GCF_900474015.1 of Synechococcus sp. UW106. Taxonomy (NCBI): domain Bacteria; kingdom Bacillati; phylum Cyanobacteriota; class Cyanophyceae; order Synechococcales; family Synechococcaceae; genus Synechococcus; species Synechococcus sp. UW106. The sequence goes on along the minus strand of NZ_UCNV01000009.1, from coordinate 648,870 downwards.
AATCTCCGGCACGGTCAGCAGAACACAGCAATGGCGATCGCCTGGGTCTTTCCCGGTCAGGGCTCTCAAAAGGTGGGCATGGCAGAAGCGCTGCTCAGCATCGATGGCAGCCGCGAACGTTTCGCCACAGCCTCCGAACTGCTGGGGCGCGACCTCTTGGCGATCTGCCAGGGCGAAAGCGGCGGCGGTGATGGACCGGATGATCTCAACGACACTCGCAACACCCAGCCTGCCCTGTTCGTGATCGAATCACTGCTGGCCGACAACCTGCAGCAGCAGGGCCGCGAGCCTGCACTGGTGGCCGGCCACAGCCTGGGCGAGCTGGTCGCCCTCTACAGCGCTGGTGTGTTTGGGCTGGACACCGGCCTGCAGCTGATGAAAACCCGCTCAGAACTGATGGCGAGCGCTGGGGGCGGTGCCATGACGGCTGTGATCGGCTTCGATCGCGCTCAGCTGGACGACCTAGTGGCCGCCACGGACGGCGTCAGCATCGCCAACGACAACAGCGATGCCCAAGTGGTGATCTCCGGTGCTCCAGAGGCCGTGCAGAGCGTGAGTGAAGCCCTGAAATGCAAGCGCGCGATCCCTCTGGTCGTTTCCGGAGCTTTCCACTCTCCTTTCATGGCGGAGGCTGCTGAGCGCTTTGCTTCTGCACTGGACCAGGTGCCATTCCAGGATGCCCGCGTTCCGGTGCTCAGCAACAGCGCTGCCAGCGCCAGCACCAGCGCGGACGAGCTCAAACAGCGCCTGAAGCAGCAGATGACAACTGGGGTGCGCTGGCGAGAAACCATGGCGGCCATGACCGACAGCGGCGTAGACACCCTGGTGGAAATCGGACCGGGAAACGTGCTCAGTGGACTGGCGAAACGCAGCATGAGTGGCGTGACCACCGCCCAAATCGCCGGGGCGGGAGACCTCGGACAGTGAGTCAATCCAGCCTCGTCCCCACACCCAAGCCGAGCTTCACCTACAGGCTGGTCAGCAACCTTCTGGTCTTCCCTGTCTTTCGCTTGCTGTTCCGCGGCTCGACCGCAGGCAACAACCGAGTACCCATGCAAGGGCCTCTCGTGGTGGTGGCCAACCACGGCTCCCATCTGGACCCCCCCTTGCTGGGCCATGCCCTGGGGCGCCCCGTTGCTTTCATGGCGAAAGCGGAACTATTCAGCATCCCGCTGCTGGGACGCGTGATCCGGGCCTGTGGTGCCTACCCCGTCCGGCGGGGGGCCAGCGATCGCGAAGCGATTCGAACCGCGACGGCACGGCTCGGGGAGGGCTGGGCCACCGGCGTTTTCCTGGACGGCACCCGACAAAGCGACGGCCGGATCAACAACCCACTCCCCGGAGCGGCCCTTCTGGCGGCGCGTACAGGCGCCCCACTGCTGCCGGTGGCCATCCATAACAGCCACCGCGCCTTGGGAACGGGTCGCAGCTGGCCGCGCCTGGTGCCCATCCAGCTGCGTATCGGTGACCCCATCCCGGCACCGGCCAGTCGCCGTAGGCCCGATCTGGATGCCACCACCGCCCTGCTGCAGGAACGCATCAATGCTCTGCTGGATCAGGGTCCGCAGCATCCCTGAGGTCTCGACCCGTCATCACCCAAGCCACAGCGCGCAGCCAGTCACTCCATTTCTTCAAACGACCCTCCTGCATGCAATCCGTACGGCATGCCACAGGAACTCCGGTGAGCTGAATTCCACGGCTCCCCGCCACCACCTGGCCCACCGCCATCGAGCGGGGCAAGTGGTCTTCGCTGGTCACTAGCAAGACATGGCGAACGCCATCCGCCTGCAGCTCGTCCACGACAGAGGTGAAGTTGCTGAGGGTGTCACGGGCCCTGTAATCGAGGGTGACGCGGTCTGGATTGAAGCGCTCTTCACTGAGCATCCATTCGGCGTACTCAGGATTGCTGCCACCGCTCACCAGCAGCGGCAGGTCAAGCTGACGCGCCAAGCGGGCACCCATCCTTTCCCGGTCCACATCACCTCCAAGCACAAGAACGAGTTGCGGTGGGCTGCGATCCAACAGAGCCTGGCGATAGGGAGACAGCGGTCCGGGCCCCAACAGCCAGGCCATGAGGCCAGCACCCAGCAGCAGCCCTGTACGCACGCCCGCCATCAGACCTGTCCGACGGGAGAGGTGGGGTAGATCGGCAACACCTCAGCCCAGGGAAGCGCAGCGCCAGCGGCATGGCTGCGTTTCAACAGCAGCAACAGACGCGCCACATCCTCAGCCACATCGAGTTGAGCCCCAAGGGCTGGCTTGGGAGAGCATCCCTCCGGCAACAACGTCGGCAGGCTGAGTTCGTGGACCTGCCCCGAGGTGATCTGATACTGACCACCAACCACCCCCCTGCGAGGCAACTCCTGAGTGATCCAGAACGGTTGCCCATGATTCGATCCCAGCAGTTGAGACTCCAGGCGTGGCGCCATTAAGGCGTAACTGCTTACCCCGAGCAGGGGGCAATCGAGCTGTTGCGCAAGGGTGCGGGCCATCACCACCGTCAGGCGGGTGCCGGTGAAGCCGCCGGGCCCCGTCGCCACGGCAAGGCCCTGCAATTGGGGCCAACGCTCAGGGGGGAGAAGCGCCTGAACGCGCGAAATCAAACTGTTAGACAGCCCCCGTCCGTCCGGATGAACCTGCACGAGCGGTCCTGCTCCAGACTGCTCAGGATCCAGCAACGCCATGCCAAATCGATCCGAACAGCTGTGCAAGGCGAGCAGCAGCGGCAAGGCCGTCATCGGGGCAACTCCTGTCCTGGACAGCAACGCCGCCAGCGACCGGGATCTGCCTTGAAGCTTGAGCAGGACCGAACATCCCACTCAACCCCGGCCTGACCATTGGGAAGATCGATCACCGACACGTGAATTCTCGGCGCATCTGGCTCAAAATCCGGGGTCTCAGCAAGATGCGGAACGCCATGCTGACGCTCAACTGCGTGATAGGCCTGACATCGGTCGACCCAGCTGCAGTCCACGCAGATGCACATGCCTCCCAAGGCCGTTCACTCCCCCATTCTGATGGTCCAAGGCTCTGGCGACGCACTGCTTGAACAGTTGCGAGCGCGACTGGCACCAGCGCAATGGCCGCTACCCCTGAAACACCTCCCCAAAGGCACAGCGCTGGTGGGCGGGGCAGTTCGCGATGGATTACTCAACCGTCTCCAGGATCAACCCGATCTAGACCTCGTGGTCCCGACCGACGCCATCGCTCTGACCGAGGCCCTAGCCCAGGAGCTCCATGGCACCTGTGTGGTGCTGGACACGGAACGGAGCATTGCTCGGCTGGTGCTCGGAGGCTGGACGGTGGACATCGCCCGCCAGGACGGTGACCGCATCGAAGACGATCTCTGGCGCCGCGACTACCGACTCAATGCCATCGGTGTTTCGCTCCAACCCTGGGGACAGTTGTGGGACCCCACCGGTGGACTGAACGATCTCCAACAGGGTTGCCTGACGGCTGTGTCGGAAACCAACCTCACCGACGATCCCTTGCGGCTGCTGCGGGGCTTGCGGCTAGCGGCTGAGATCCCGCTCACAATCTGCAGCCAAACCATGGGCTGGATTGATCGTCATGCCTCACGGCTGCCTGAGGCGGCGCCGGAGCGCATCCTGACGGAACTGCAGCGCTTGGTACGGGGCGACCATGCCGATGCGGCGATCGCAACCTTGAAGAGCGTGCCGTTGCTGCGCCCCTGGGCCGCCGAGGGGCAACCTCCAGCGCCCGCTGACACGGAAGGCATGAGCAAGCAGGAAATAGGCGTCGCTCTGCCCTTGGCGCGGTTAACAGCCCTCATCAGTGATGACGGCATGATCCAACTCCGAGCCAGTCGGGCCCTGCGCCAACGCTGCGAACGCCTCCGGTTCTGGCAGCAGCGCACCGGCCTAGCACCGGAGTGTCTGCCGGAAACCGATCGACTGAGATTGCATGACGAGCTTGAACGGGATCTCCCCGCCCTCGCCCTGCAACTGCCAATGCCCGAGAAAGAGATCTGGCTGCGGCGATGGCGAGACGCTGACGACCCTCTGTTCCACCCCAGAGCACCCATCGACGGCAACAGCCTGGTCAAGGCCCTGGAGATCCAACCCGGCCCCCTTCTCGGACGTCTGCTGCATCATCTGAAGCTTGAACGCGCCTTCCAGAGGATCCAGACCACGACTGAGGCCATTGAGGAAGCCAAACATTTCTTGACCCGTGAAAGCGAGGCTCTGTGATTAACTTTGCAGGTGTCAATGATGACGGTCAGACACCGACAGATCGCATTTTCTTTCCTTCATGAGCATCCGCCTGTACATCGGCAACCTGCCGCAGACCTTTGAAGAACAGGAGCTGGTGGCTCTGCTCAAGTCAGTGGGAGAGGGGATTCGGTTCAAGTCGGTTCTCGACCGCGAAACCGGCAGCTGCCGTGGATTCGGCTTTGCCAATGTCGACGACGCCAAGGTCGCCGATGCAGTGATCGAACAGCTGAACGGCAAAGAGTTCGGTGGCAGCTCTCTGCGGATCGAACGTTCCGAACGACGGGACAACAACCCCGGTAGCAACCGTCGTGGAGCCCCCAATGCTGCAGGCCAGCCCCAGGTAGCCCGCAAAGCGGTGAACAAGGTGGTTCACAGCGACGAGAAGAGCGAAGGGGCTCCCGACCCCCGCTGGGCCGGTGAGCTGTCCAAGCTCAAGGACCTGCGGGCCGACCAGAAGACGGCAGTCTGAATCCGTTAGCGATCTGGTTGAGCAAAACGCTATTCATCAGCCCCTGCCGGTTTTACTGGCAGGGGTTTTTTGCTGACTCGAACCTCAGCGTGCCTGGGCCAGGAGGAACGAACGCGGCAAATCGAGCAGCTTGTTGACCTTGGCCACGTAGGCACGGTGATTGAACACGTCGTAATCGACCCGTTCAATCTCATCCAAGATTCCCCGATAGAGCCGTAACGACGTCCACACCGGCCAGCGCGCATCGGCGGAAAGCCAGCGCACCCCGGCTTCAGAACGCGCAAACCAGTCGCGGGCCCGCTCCAACTGGAATCGCATCAAGGCACGCCAGGAATTGTTGAGTGTTCCTGCCATCAACTCATCTTCTGAATATCCGAAGCGCTCGAGATCTTCTTGCGGCAGATAGATACGACCGCGGCCCCGATCTTCACCCACATCCCGAAGGATGTTGGTGAGCTGGTTGGCGATCCCCAAGGCGACGGCGGCATCGGATGTGTCTGGGCAGTCACTCCAGGGAGCTGAGGTGTAGGCCTGATCGACACCCATAACTCCCTGGGTCATCAGACCAACGGTGCCAGCAACGCGGTAGCAGTAGAGCTTGAGGTCCTCGAAGCGGGGATAGCGGGTCCAGGTGAGGTCCATCCGCTGTCCCTCAATCATGTCCAGATAAGGCTGGATGCCCTGGGGAAACCGCTCCAGGGTGTCCACCATCACCGCATCCAGATCGTCCTCCACCCGTCCGGCGAACAAGGCCCGGGTTTTCTCCTCCCAGCGGTCGAGCCGATCAGCAAGTTCCTCCACCGGACGCGCCTGAGCCTCAGCGCTATCCATCAACTCGTCCGTACGACGGCACCAGACATAGATCGCCCAGATGGCACGCCGCTTCTCTGGGGGCAGAAGCAAGGTGCCGATATAGAACGTCTTGGCCCACTCAGCGGTCTCCCGACGGCAGGCCTCGAAGGCTGCGTCGAGATCCGGGGAGGCGAGGGGCATGGCTCAGGCCGTCACGGGCTCACTAGAAGAGGTCGATGATGCCAGCTGACCTGTCTTGCGGTCCACCGCACCGGCGCAGAGCTTGCCACTAAGCACGGCGCCTTCCATCGATGCGAGATAGCGCTGCATCGTGTAATCCCCGGCCAGGAAGAAGTTCTTGATTGGGGTGGTCTGATCGGGGCGCAACTGCTGACAACCAGGGGTCGTTTTGTAGACGGACAAAGGGGTCTTCACGACCTTGTATTTGCGCAGTGTGGCGGGATTTTCACCCCCAAAATGCATCGGGAACAGCTTTGTGAGCTCGCCCATGGTGGCCTCGATGATCTCTTCATCAGGACGACCGATCCAGTCCTTGGCTGGCGCGAACACCAGCTCGAGCATTGACTTGTCGGGGTCTTCATACTCCCTGCAAGTGATGCTCATGTCGGCGTAGACGCTGAGCAGGGGCGACCGACTGAACAACAGATGGTCGATATCGGTGAGCTTGCGATCGAACCAGAGGTGCAGGTTGATCACAGGCACACCACGCAGACCATCAAGCTTGCTGAAGACCTCCATCTGCTTCCAGGGCTCGGGCAAGAGCAGCTTGAAGGGGTCAACAGGCAATGCACTGACGTAGGCATCGGCGGTGAGATCGAAGCTCTCCTTGCCCTTCAAGCCGCCGATGTGGAAGGCCGCTACAGAACCATCCTCATTGAGCTTGATCTCCCGCAGGGGACTATTGAGGTGCACTTCCCCTCCGAGTGATTCGATGTGCTCAACCACCGGCTGGCAAAGCCGCTCCGGGGGCGCGCCATCGAGGAAAGCCATCTTGGAGCCGTTCTTCTCCTGCAGGAAACGATTGAGCGCTGTGAGCACAACCGTGGCAGAGATTTCATCGGGATCGATGAAATTCAGCGCCTTGCTCATCGCTAAGAACACTTCATCGTTCACCCGTTCGGGAATGTTGTGGACCCGCAGCCACTCGGTCCAGGAATACTTGTCGCACTCTTCGACATACCCCTGACCCCGGAGCATCGCAGGCACAAGGCCCAGGCCGAAGCTGATTTTCTCAGGCCAGCTCAACATGTCGTTATTGCCCAGGATCGCGGCCACACCATTCACAGGGGCTGGCAGATCAGGAAAATCAAAGCGGCTGTAGGTGCCTGGTTCCTCCTGCTGATTGAAGATCATCGAGTGGCTCTTCCATTGCAGCCGGTCTTCGATGTTCAGCTCCTTAAAGAGCTGCAGCATGTTCGGGTAAGCGCCGAAAAAGATGTGCAGGCCGGTCTCGTACCAGTCGCCGTCTTCGTCTTTCCAGGCTGCGACCTTGCCGCCGAGAACATCCCTGGCTTCGACAACGATCGGCGTGTGGCCGGCATCCGCCAGATATTTGGCACAGGAGAGTCCTGCAAGACCAGCTCCGGCAATAGCGACGCGCATGCGGCCGTCTCGAAAGTGAAACCAACCTTAAAAGGGCCTGACCCCCGTTCGCTTCTTAAAGTCGTGACAGCTTTCCCGTGGGCGCGTCTTGGCTGACACCCTTCTCAAGTGCACCACCCGCCACGTGCGCCTGTTCACAGCGGCCCTCCAGGATGAAGATCTCGTCCCTTCGGACGACCAACTCACCTTGGACCTGGATCCCGACAATGAATTCCTATGGGACGACGCCAGCCTCACCAAGGTGCAAGGACGCTTCAAGGAACTGGTGGATGCCGCGGCCGGTGGCGAACTGAGTGACTACACCCTGCGCCGCATCGGCACCGACCTGGAGGGATTCATCCGGCAGCTGCTGCAGGCAGGAGAACTGAGCTACAACACCGATGGCCGTGTGCAGAACTTCTCCATGGGCCTGCCCCGCACCCCTGAACTGTTGTGACCCGCTCGCGGTACGACCGAGGTAGTCGCGGGCCACGGGACAGCCGTTACGACCGGTCTGAGCGGGATCGTTACGCCCCCCCGCAGCGTGGTGGATACGGGCGACCACCAGGTCCCCCACCGGGAGGTGGATCTCAGGGGCCCTTCCAATTCAGCACCCTCACCGTGGCCGTTTTGGCAGGCGTTCTTGTAGTGGGGATCGGCATCGGCAGTGCTGTCACCAGCACGACTCAAGGTGACCAAGGCAACATCGCCAGTTCCCAGCAACTGGACATGGCTGTGCCGGACCCGGAATTCTGCCGGCAGTGGGGGGCTAGCGCCTTCGTCATGGACATCGAGATGTACACAACGCTCAACCCTTCCAGCAGCTTCGTGACCCAGCCAACGCTGCAACCGGGTTGCGTCATCCGCCGGGAAAACTGGTCGGTGCTGCGCAAAGAGGGTGCCATCAGCTCCGAGCAGGAGCGTGAATGCAAACAACGGATGAATACCTTCGCTTACATCGGTTCTGTGCGGGACAAACCCGTGGTGCGCTGCGTTTACCAAACCGACATCACTCAGAACAAATTCCTGACCCGGGGCGTGGCTGACGACTCGGTCGGTTTGACCCCAGAAGCAGATCAGTTCTGAATCAGCGGCTCCCCCATCACCTCAGGCACAGCTTTTGGTGCCTGGCGTATGGGGCTGTCGGCACTGGCAAAGACAGGTAAGACGTCATTGCGAAAGGCCACCGAGGCCCGTGAGCAGTAGCGGGCGGGATGGGTGATCAGCTTGAGCTGGCGCCGCACCTGCAGATCGGCCACTTGAGGGCGGTGAATCGTTCCCGCCGATAACTCCCGCTCAATCGACACCACGGGAACAAAGGCGGCACCGAGGCCCGCCTGAACCGCATTCTTGATCGCTTCCAGCGAATTCAGTTCCATGTCGATGCGCAGGCGCTGCACATCCAGGCCGGAGCGGGCCAGGAGCTGATCGACCATCTTCCGGGTGGTCGATTGCGCATCCAGGCAGACGAAGCCCAGGCGATAGAGGTCTTCCTTGGTGAGTTCAGCCAGTCGGGCCAACGGGTGCTTCACCGGCAGCACAAGCGCGAGCTCGTCACTGGCGTAGGGGACCACCTGCAGCAGTTCATTGAGTTCCGCCGGCAATTCACCGCCAATGATGGCCAGATCGATCTGGCCATTGGCCACACTCCAACCGGTTCTCCGGGTGCTGTGGACCTGGAGCTGCACCGACACCTCCGGGTATTTCTGGCGGAACAAGCCGATCATCCGAGGCATCAAATAAGTGCCTGTCGTCTGACTCGCCCCCACGATCAGGGACCCACCTTTGAGGTTGTGGAGATCATCCAAAGCCCGACAGGCTTCATGGCACTGGCTGAGGATGCGATCGCAGTAACTCAACAGCAAATGGCCGGCTTCCGTCAGCTGTGCCTTGCGCCCGCCGCGATCGAACAGCGACACCTCCAGTTGCTTCTCCAGGTTCTGGATCTGAAGGCTGACGGCGGGCTGGGTGACGTAAAGACTGTCGGCGGCTTTCTTGAAGCTGCCCTCGCTAACAATCGCGCGAAGGATCCGCAGTTGGTCGAGGGTGAACGGCAGATCGGCCACCGCGGAACACCCGGGGGAACGTTTGAAATTTAGGACTGCCGGGGCCGCCAGCCAGAATCACGCCCTTCCCAGGCAGCCCCTATGGCCTCCACCCACCACAGCAGCATCGTGATGTTGGTGCTGCTGATCCTGTTTGCGGTGATTCACAGCGGTGGGGCAGCACTGCGCACCCGAGCTGAGGCCGTGATCGGAGCACGGGCCTGGAGACTAATTTTTGCCGCGGCAAGCATTCCCTCGGCCGTGGTGGTGATCGGATGGTTCCTGGCCCATCGCTACGACGGGGTACGGCTGTGGAATCTTCAAGGCGTCCCCGGGATGGTGCCTGTGGTGTGGATCGGAACAGCCGTCAGCTTTTTGTTTCTCTACCCAGCCACCTAGAACCTGCTGGAGATCCCGGCGGTGCTCAAACCGCAGGTGCGTCTTTACGCCACAGGGATCATCCGCATCAGCCGGCATCCGCAGGCCATCGGTCAAATTCTCTGGTGCCTCACCCACGGCCTCTGGATCGGCAGCAGCTTCATGCTGGTGACCTGCGTCGGCTTAATCGGTCATCACATATTTGCCGTCTGGCATGGCGACCGGCGTTCGAAAGCTCGCTTCGGTGAAGCCTTTGATGAACTCAAGGCCAACACCTCCATCGTGCCCTTCGCCGCGGTTCTCGATGGACGCCAGCAGCTCCAATGGCAGGAATTCGTCCGACCCGCGCAACTCGGCATCGCCATCGCCGTCGGCGTCTTTTGGTGGGCCCATCGCTTCATTCCGACCGCTGCAGGGTTGATGCGCAATTCAGCACTCCAGAACCTCCTGGGCTGAGCTGCCTACACTCGCTTCAACCTGCTGCTTGCGGATGCCCTCGGCCGAGGAACTCGCCTGGCTCATTCCCGTTTTGCCCCTGTTCGGCGCCGTGCTGACAGGGTTGGGATTGATCAGCTTCAACCGCACGATCAACCGATTGCGCAAACCCGTTGCGCTGCTGTTGATTTCCTGTGTCGGTGCAGCTGCGGTGCTGAGCTACAGCATCCTGTTCAACCAGCTCAACGGGGCCCCACCGGTCGAGCATCTATTCGTCTGGGCCAGTGCGGGCAGCTTCGTTTTGCCGATGGGCTACGTGGTTGATCCGCTTGGGGCCGTGATGCTCGCGCTGGTCACCACCATCGCCCTGCTGGTGCTGGTGTATTCGCATGGCTACATGGCCCACGACAAGGGCTATGTGCGCTTCTTCACCTACCTGGCTCTGTTCAGCAGCTCCATGCTGGGGCTGATCATCAGTCCCAATCTCCTGGAGATTTACGTCTTCTGGGAGCTGGTGGGCATGTGCTCCTACCTGCTGGTGGGCTTTTGGTACGACCGCGATGGTGCCGCCCATGCAGCCCAGAAAGCCTTTGTGGTGAACCGAGTCGGTGACTTCGGCCTGCTGCTGGGAATCCTTGGCCTGTTCTGGGCCACCGGCAGTTTTGATTTCCAGGGCATCGCCGATGGTCTGCAGAACGGCCTGGCCAATGGAACGGTGGCCCCATGGGCAGCACTGCTGCTCTGCTTGCTGGTGTTCATGGGTCCGATGGCCAAGTCGGCTCAGTTCCCCCTCCATGTCTGGCTGCCCGATGCCATGGAGGGTCCGACACCCATATCAGCCCTGATTCACGCCGCCACGATGGTGGCTGCAGGCGTGTTCCTGGTAGCCCGCCTCGATCCGCTGTACGCCCAATTCCCCGTCATTCAAACGGTGATTGCCGTCGTCGGCACAATCACCTGCTTCCTGGGGGCCTCCATCGCCCTCACCCAAATGGACCTCAAGAAGGGGCTGGCTTACAGCACCGTCTCCCAGCTCGGTTACATGATGCTGGCCATGGGTTGTGGAGCCCCGGTTGCTGGCATCTTTCACCTGGTGACTCATGCCTTCTTCAAGGCCATGCTGTTCCTGGGTTCTGGCTCCGTGATCCACGCCATGGAAGAGGTGGTGGGTCACGAGCCTGTGCTCGCCCAAGACATGCGTCTGATGGGTGGCTTACGCAAAAAGATGCCAGTCACCTCGATCACCTTCTTCATCGGTTGCATCGCCATCAGCGGCATTCCTCCCCTGGCTGGCTTCTGGAGCAAAGACGAAATCCTTGGTCAAGCCTTCAACAGTTACCCCCTGCTGTGGGTGGTGGGCTTCATGACTGCAGGAATGACGGCCTTTTACATGTTCCGCCTGTACTTCCTCACCTTTGAAGGGGAGTTCCGCGGCAACGACACCGCCATGCAGACCCAACTGCTCACGGCAGCTGGCAAGGATCCTGCGGAACACCATCCCCATGGCGGCAGCGTGCACGAGTCCGCCTGGCCCATGGCAGCACCCTTGGCGGTGTTGGCGGTGCCTTCGGTGCTCATTGGTCTTCTCGGAACACCCTGGAACAGCCGCTTTGCAGGGCTGCTGAATCCTGAGGAAGCCCTCGAGATGGCAGAACAGTTCAGCTGGGGGGAATTCCTGCCACTGGCGGGGGCTTCAGTGGCTATCTCCGTCGCGGGCATCACCCTGGCTGTTCTGGCCTATGCCCTGCATCGGATCGATCTGGGTGAAATGGTGGCCGGCCGCTTCCCCACGGTGAATGCCTTCTTCGCCAATAAGTGGTATCTCGATGTGCTCAACGAGAAGTTGTTTGTGCGAGGCAGCCGCAAACTGGCCCGGGAGGTTCTCGAAGTGGACGCGAAGGTGGTTGATGGTGTTGTCAACCTCACCGGACTTCTCACCCTCGGAAGCGGCGAGGGTCTGAAGTATCTCGAGACCGGACGCGCTCAGTTCTATGCCCTGATCGTGTTCGCTGGAGTGATTGCTCTGGTGGTGCTGTTCGGCGTCATCGGCGGACCGATCTCTTAAGTCTCAATTGCACATGTGTGTCATCGCCTATCGAGGTGATGACACAGCGCCCATGATTTCTACGATCCAACCAGTAAGGGTCGGATTCAGAGCGTGTTCGAATTCGCAGTCGCCGGACTTGGCGACCCGGTGCAGGCCACAGTGCCATGGCTGAGCCTATCGATCCTGGTTCCAATCGTGGGTGCACTGCTGGTTCCTCTCGTTCCCGATGAAGGGGACGGCAAAAAGGTTCGCTGGTATGCCCTGATCGTGACGCTGATCACCTTTCTGATCACCGTTGCTGCTTACCTGACCGGCTATGACCCCAGCCTGAGTGGCCTGCAGCTGTCCGAACGGGTGAGCTGGCTGCCCGATCTGGGGCTCACTTGGGCGGTGGGAGCGGATGGGCTCTCGATGCCGCTGATTCTGCTCACCAGCTTCATCACAACCCTGGCTTGCCTGGCTGCTTGGCCGGTGAGTTTCAAACCGCGCTTGTTTTATTTCCTGCTGCTGGCCATGGACGGCGGCCAGATCGCCGTCTTCGCGGTTCAAGACATGCTGCTGTTCTTCCTGGCCTGGGAGCTGGAGCTGATCCCGGTGTATCTACTTCTGGCCATCTGGGGCGGCAAGAAACGCCAGTACGCAGCCACAAAATTCATTCTCTACACCGCTGGCAGCTCCCTGTTCATCCTGTTGGCCGCCCTGGCCATGGGATTCTTCGGCGGTGGCACCCCCAGCTTTGAATACACCGCTCTTGCCGCCAAGGACTTCGGCACGGGCTTTCAACTGCTCTGCTACGCCGGGCTGCTGATCGCCTTCGGCGTAAAACTGCCGATCGTGCCGCTGCACACCTGGCTGCCGGATGCTCATGGCGAAGCCACCGCACCGGTGCACATGCTTCTGGCCGGCATCCTGCTGAAGATGGGGGGCTATGCCCTGCTGCGGTTCAACTGCGAACTGCTGCCAGCGGCCCACGCTCAGTTCGCACCGCTGCTGATTGTGCTGGGAGTGGTCAACATCATCTACGCCGCCCTCACATCTTTCGCACAGCGCAACCTGAAGCGAAAGATCGCCTACAGCTCGATCAGCCACATGGGTTTCGTGCTGATCGGCGTGGGCAGCTTCAGCGCCCTCGGCACCAGTGGCGCCATGCTCCAGATGATCAGCCACGGGTTGATCGGGGCCAGCCTGTTCTTCCTCGTGGGTGCCACCTACGACCGCACCCACACCCTTCAGCTGGATGAGATGGGGGGCATTGGCCAGAAGATGCGGATCATGTTCGCGCTGTGGACCGTTTGTGCCCTCGCATCCCTGGCTCTGCCAGGCATGAGTGGATTCGTCAGTGAATTGATGGTGTTCGCAGGTTTCGCAACCGATGAGGCGTACACCCTGCCCTTCCGCGTGGTGATCTGCGCACTGGCCGCTGTTGGCGTGATTCTCACGCCGATCTATCTGCTCTCGATGCTGCGGGAGATCTTCTTCGGCAAAGAGAAGGAGGAGCTGGTGTCCCACACCAACCTGGTGGATGCGGAGCCGCGTGAGGTGTACATCATCGGTTGCCTGCTGGTGCCGATCATCGGAATTGGGCTCTATCCCAAGCTGATGACCGACAGCTACCGCAGCTCAATTGAAGCCCTAGTGAACCGAAACCTGGGCGCCATGGAGCAGGTGATGTCACCAACAGCCCCCTTGATTCGAGGCCAAGCAACGGTTCCGGCAGTGATCCAGGCCCCCATGGTGGGCACTTCATAAAACACGTATCGATTCTTGTTCGGGAGCTGCCAACTGTCCGTAAGTTGAATTATCGCTCCTCCAGAACATGCGCCAGATCAACTTCGGCCTGATCTTCTCCTTTGGACTGATCACCGTGTTTTTCACGCTGGCGAACACCAACGCAACCACCGTGCATGTGTTGCCAGGCATGGAATACACCCTGCCTTTAGCAGGGTTGTTGCTGCTGGTGGCTGGATTCGGTGCAGTAGCGGCGTGGTTTTTTGCCGCCTGGACGGGAATGCTCAACAACGTGGATCAATTCTCCAAAGCGAACGAATTTGAAGCGCAACAGGTGCGCATCCAAGAACTGGAAACCGACCTCAACCGCTATCGCTCCACCGTTGAAACCCAATTGGGTCTCCTCCCCGCCGCCACCGTGACCGCCAGCGCTGCCGAAGGTGATGAATCCAGCGACAACTCAGCCGACTGAGGCCTGATCCCGCTGATGAATCGCTGAAACAACCCCCTGGCAGCAACCGTTTGCGCCCGATACCTTGCCGGAAGAGGGTGAATTGACTTGCTCCAGGTGGCTCCCAACGACGGCGCTGATGCTGGAGCCCGCCTCGCGATCCGGCTGTTGCAGGACGCAGCGGAGAGTGGAGATCTCGATCCATGGGATGTCGATGTGATCGCTGTTATCGACGGATTTCTGGATCAACTCAGACAACGCATTGAGGTTCCCGGTCAGGTGGCTGCCGTCTTGGCCGGACGGGGCGGCAGTTATGAACGGGACCTAGCCGAGAGCAGCGAAGCCTTCCTGGCCGCCTCTGTACTGGTGGGGCTCAAAGCAGAAATGCTCGAGGCCAGCATGCTGCCCCCCGCCCCGGAGGTCGAAGACCACTTCGACGCAGACTTCGATGCTCAGGGCTGGCTTGATCCCGCCTTTGATCTGCCCCGACGGCCGGAGAAGCACCTGCTGCGGCGGCCCGTAGCTCCACCGCCATTAAGACGCCCCGTCACCCTTGGGGAGCTGATCGAACAACTGGAATCGATCGCAGAGCAACTGGAATCGGATGAACTGGAGGCGCGACGGCGGAAACGGCAGAAGCGCTACAGCAACCGTGAAGCGATCGCCCAGGTCGCTGGACTGGCCCACCGCGAAAAACTCCCGGAAACCACCGCAGCGCTTGGGGTGTTTCTCAACGGTTGGGAGACTGCCCTGGACTGGGTGGGCTTCGATCAGCTCGTGGAGCGGTGGGAGGTTGCCGCAGCCGCTGACCTTGACCGGGACCGCGTCGGGGTGTTCTGGGCTCTGCTGTTTCTCTCCTCCCAAGGCCGGGTTGAACTGGAGCAGGAGGGCTGGCTTCACGGCCCATTGCGACTGAAATTCATCCCTGCCAGTGGCACCGCGACACAACTACCGATCCGCAGCCTTCAGGTGCCAGATCCGTCGCCGACCCGGACAGTCGTGGCGGCTTAAGACCGGGTCTATGGTCACTACCTTGTAATGACCCCCGTGAAACGCCAATGAAGGCGATGATTCTGGCGGCTGGCAAGGGGACGCGGGTTCAACCGATCACGCATGTGATCCCCAAGCCGATGATTCCAATCCTGCAGAAGCCGGTGATGGAATTCCTGCTGGAACTGCTCAAAGAGCACGGTTTCACCGAAGTGATGGTGAACGTCTCCCACCTCGCCGAAGAGATTGAAAATTACTTCCGGGATGGCCAGCGTTTTGGCGTTGAAATTGCGTACAGCTTCGAAGGACGGATTGAAGACGGAGAACTGATCGGCAACGCGCTGGGATCCGCCGGCGGACTCAAAAAAATCCAGGACTTCCAGCACTTCTTCGACGACACCTTCGTGGTGCTCTGCGGTGATGCACTGATCGATCTTGACCTCAGCGAAGCGTTGCGTCTGCACCGTGAGAAGGGTGCCATCGCCAGCCTTGTCACCAAACGGGTCCCCAAGGATCAGGTGAGCAGCTACGGCGTTGTGGTCACGGATGACCAGAACAGAATTTCAAGCTTTCAGGAAAAACCCAGCGTTGAGGAAGCCCTCAGCGACACCATCAACACCGGCATCTACATTTTCGAGCCGGAAATCTTCGAGCACATCCCCTCGGGCCAGCCCTTCGACATCGGCTCTGATCTGTTCCCGAAACTGGCCGAGCTCGGGGCACCCTTCTATGCCATTCCGATGGATTTCGAATGGGTGGATATCGGCAAAGTTCCCGACTACTGGCAAGCCATCCGCAGTGTGTTGATGGGCGATGTGCGTCAGGTCGGAATCCCCGGCAAGGAGGTGCGGCCCGGGGTTTACACCGGCCTGAATGTGGCCGCCAACTGGGACAAAATCAACGTCACCGGCCCCGTTTACGTGGGCGGGATGACCAAAATCGAAGACGGTGCAACGATCATCGGACCCACCATGATTGGCCCGAGCTGCCACATCTGTGAGGGTGCCACGGTGGACAATTCGATCATCTTTGACTATTCACGCATCGGCGCCGGCGTCCAGCTTCTGGAGAAGCTGGTGTTCGGTCGCTACTGCGTTGGCAAGGACGGCGATCACTTCGACCTGCAGGAAGCATCCCTCGACTGGTTGATCACCGACGCCCGGCGTCAGGACTTAGTGGAACCGTCCCCCCAGCAGAAAGCCATGGCTGAGCTGCTGGGTACGGATCTCACCCAGGCAGCGAGCTGAGTCCGGCTCGATCCAGGATCATCGGGATACGCTCCTCCGCCTTGATCGCCATCAAGTGAACACCACTGACGATGCCGAGGTAACGCTTCACCTGCTCAGCGGCGATGGCCACCCCCTCCATTGCGGGATGCTCCGAACACTCAAGCCGATGGATCAATTCATCGGGGATGCATGCCCCGGGCACAACACGGTTAATGAACAGGGCATTCTTGGCTGACTTCAGCAGAAACACACCGGCAAGCACCGGCAGACCCAGGGGACCAGCTAGCTCGTGCTGAAAGCGCTCAAGAGCTGAAGGATCCATCACCATCTGGGTTTGAACGAAGCGGGCTCCCGCGGCCTGCTTGCGATGCAACCGGCGCTGTAAACCGCTCCAGCTCCTGGATTGCGGATCGGCGGCACACCCGGCGAACAGCGTGGTCTCCCCATCGGGCAGGGTGCCCTGAACGGGATCGGCCCCGCTGTTGAGAGCCTGCACCTGCTGCAACAGCTTCACAGACTCGAATTCATTGACCGGACGCGCATCCGCCTGGTCTCCCGCGCGCACCGGATCTCCGGTGAGACACAACAGATTGCGGATCCCCAACGCGTGGGCCCCAAGGAGATCAGCCTGCAGGGCGATGCGGTTGCGATCCCGACAGGCCATCTGCAAGACGGGCTCCAGACCGGCCTCAAGCAGCAACTTGCAGGACGCCAGGCTGCTCATGCGCATCACGGCCCGGCTGCCATCAGTCACGTTCAGCGCATGAACGCGGCCCCGCAGCGATTCAGCCATGGACAACATATGCGTCGGATCTGCACCACGAGGCGGCATCACCTCGGCCGTGAGGACCTGATTGCCGGCCTCAATCGCGCGCTGAAGCGCCGTCCTCAAATCCAGTTCCATTTCACCGGCCCACTATGCAGGATCGGAGCAACGGTCCGGACTAGCATGAAGCCATCGGTGGTCACTCATGTCCTCCCTCGACGGAATTGATCCCCTTGGGATCTCCCTCTCAGCCAGGGAGGTCGAGATCATTGAACTCGTGGCAGAAGGACTGACCAATCAAGAAATCGCCGATCGTCTCACCATCAGCAAACGAACCGTCGACAACCACGTGAGCAACGTGTTCACCAAAACCGGTTCCAAGAACAGGGTTGCTCTACTCAACTGGGCGATGGACAACGGCAAGATCTGCCGGGACGGCTTCAATTGTTGCGTCCTTCCAGAAAACGATCCCCCCTCACCCTGATGGTGGAGATGACAGGTTCCGGAAGACTTTGCAAGGAGCTGGGACCGACAGGAATCCGAAACAAGGTGGCGTATTCGAGGCAAGCCTCAACACTTGATCCCGCAAAACGGAGCATTCCAGTTGTGTCGTAAAGACCCACCACTGGAAACGATCACCGATCAGAACACCTCAAAGCTAAAGGAAATCTGAAGATAAATCCAGTCTGGTCTTAAACCCAGCCAAAACGGCATCGATCCTCCAGCGGCCAAGCCTGAATCGGGTGCTGCGACAGCACCGCATTGCTCCAACGGGACTCCCCTGTGATCTCCTGACCGCACCAAGGCGGAATCACCAGGTCAACCTGAGCCGATGCAAGCTCCACCTCCGCCAGCACCAGGGGCGCATTCTCCCCCTGAAAACAATCCACAACCCAGTCTCCACCAGGGCAATCCAGCTGATGACGGACTTTTTCCAGACGGTGCGGAGCCAGATCCCAGAGGGCCTCGGCATCCGCCACCGGAATTGGATATTCGAACTCGTGGCGTATCAGACCAACGGCATCAGCAGCAGCTTTAAGGGTGAGCCAGGCCTCCTTCATCCCGCGCAGTCGCATCCGGACCGTCACACCCTCAGCACTGGCGGCCAGGTACCCCTGTCGTAGGGCCTGTCCGGGGCCGGCACTGCTGCGCCAGGCGTCAGAACGCACCAGAAAACGTCGTTCGATCTCTAGAGCCATCGATCAATTCTGGGACGGCTGCGCCGCCTGCAGGCTTCCCGCCCAGTGAAGCTTGTGCGACAGCGTTCTGTAATACGAGGGACTTTGATTCAGCAGCACCATCAGGGCATGGTGACGCGCCTGCTGCACGACACAGCACTCGCCTGGTTCCAGAACTGTGCAGCCCACACCGTCCTTCCAGAGCTTGATGCGGTGATCGCCGGCACCCAAGGGCCAGATCGCCAACCTTGCCCGGGGTGGCACCACCAGCGTTCGGCTGGAAAGACTCATCGGGCAGATCGGGGCGACGATGATGGCATCAATGCCGGGATGCAGGATCGGCCCCCCCGCCGCCAGGGCGTAACCGGTGGATCCGGTCGGCGTGGACAGGATCAGGCCATCTCCCCGCACCTGGTCGACCACTTCTCCATCGATCTCCAACTCCAAGGTGCAGGTGGGCGAAATCTCATCGCGATAGGCCCTCAGATAGAAGTCGTTGAAGGCCCAGTGGTGCTCTTCGTCATCTTCCAGATCCGGCTGTTGCAACAGACCAGGGGACGCCGTTCGTTCTTCAGCGGAGCGGCGATCGACCATGGCCTGAAGCATCATGCGCCGTTCGATCGCGAACTGATCGTCCTGAAGTCGCTGCCAGATCTGATCGCCACGCAACACCCGGCGATCGTGGGTGAGAAAGCCCAGATGGCCTCCCACATTGATGCTCAGGATCGGGATGTCATGCACCGCAAGATGACGGGCAGCCCCAAGAACCGTGCCATCCCCCCCCAGCACCAGAGCAAGGTCGGGCAAGGCGTCTTCAACAGCCAGCAAGCCAGGGAAAGGGTTCACCCTCGGCCCTGACATCGCGGTCACAACGTGCGTTCCAAGGGCTTTGAGCTCCTTGGCACATTGGCGAGCTTCCCTCTGAGCAGGCTGACTATCGGCCCGATAGATCACCCAGACCCGATCGAGACGCATGATCCAGGTGTGCGGGAATTACCAGCGCAGCAGGTTGAACTGCTCCATGTCGACGGTAACGCGATTGCGATAAAGCGACAGCAGGATCGCGAGACCAACCGCAGCTTCAGCGGCAGCCACCGTGATCACAAACACAGCGAACACCTGACCTCGGATCAGATCGCCATCCACAAAGGATGAGAAGGCCATCAGATTGATGTTCACGCCATTGAGCATCAGCTCGATGCTCATCAACACCCGAACGGCGTTGCGGCTATTGATCAGTCCCCAGACACCGATGCAGAACAACATTGCGGCCACCAGGAGGTAAGCCTGCAGGGAAGGAAGCGTTGAAAGGAAATCACTCATCAGTCCGCTCGGTTCATCAGCAAGGGAGTACGAGCCTTCTCGATCAGGCCCTGGTCAGCCACTTCACCGGTGACCACATCGGTGGCCAACACATCGCGGCGGGCCAAAACGATCGCTCCGATCATGGCCATTAGCAGCAGCACTGAAGCCACCTCAAACGGTAAGAGGTAATCAGTGAACAGGTGTTCACCGATGCGCGCGGTGGCCTCCTCACCCACGGCGGCGGGGCCTGGAAGCGACCAAGGAGTGGTCACCACAACGCGGACCAGCAGAGCCAGCAGACCGGCGCAGACGCCAGCTGACACCACCCGTCGGGTGGTGAGGTTGGCGATGGCCTTCAAATCCTCCCGTTTGTTCACGAGCATGATCGCGAACAGGATCAGCACATTGATTGCGCCGACATAAACCAGGATCTGGGCAGCGGCCACGAAGCTCGCATTGAGCAGCAGATAAAGCCCTGCAACAGCTGTAAACACACCGCCAAGCAGAAAGGCGGAATAGACGATGTTGCTGAGAAGCACCACACCCAGGGCGCCAACCACCACAACGGCAGACAGCACCAGGAAACAGATCAGCTCGGTGGTGGTCGCGATGGTCATGCGTCGCCCTCATTGTCCTCACTGGAGGATTGTCCCTCATCCTTGACTGCTGGCTTCTGCGGCGGAGTGAGGGTCTCCAGAACCTGGGAGGGCAGCTGGCCGGCCCGCGGGCGATCTGCAGGCACGGTGTGTGGATCCAACTCCCCAGCTGGGAGATATGCCAGCTCGCGCAATGGAATCACCGAAGGATCTGTGGTGACGCTGGTAGGGAGCCGCCCCAAGGCAACGTTGTCGTAGTTGAGGCTGTGGCGATCAAACGCAGCCAGCTCATACTCCTCAGTCATCGAGAGGCAGTTGGTGGGGCAGTACTCCACGCAATTACCGCAGAAAATACAAACGCCGAAGTCAATGGAGTAATTCCGAAGCTCCTTTTTCTTCGTCGCCTTGTTCATTACCCAATCCACCACCGGCAGGTTGATCGGGCAGACCCTGACGCAAACCTCGCAAGCGATGCACTTATCAAACTCGTAGTGAATTCGACCCCGATAACGCTCGGAGGGAATGAGCTTCTCGTAGGGGTACTGCACCGTGACCGGACGGCGATGCATGTGGTCAAACGTGACCGAAAATCCTTGGGCCAGATTCCGGGCTGCATCGACCGCATCCCGGGTGTAATCACCGACCTGTTTGAGGAAGCCGAACATGGTCTGAAGGGGAGAGAACGAAGCGGAGCCGGAGCGCAATGAATGCTAGGTAGTAAAACCTAGCCACCGAACGCAACAGGGAAGGCGAGCTTGAGGGCCGCAGTCACCAAGAGATTGACCAAGGACAGCGGCAGCAGGAACTTCCAGCCCAGGTCCAGCAGCTGGTCAATGCGCACGCGGGGCGTTGTCCAGCGCAGCAGGATGGCCACAAACACCAGCAGATAGGCCTTCAGCACGGTCATCACAATGCCGACAGCACCAGTGATGACCTGCACCAGAGGGGCGTCAATGGGCTGATGGAGCCAGCCGGCCAGCCACTCGACCGGAATCGGGAAACCCCAACCACCCAAATAGAGGACGCTGACCAGAATGGCGGAGAGCACCAAATTGATGTATCCGGCCAGATAGAAGAGGGCAAACTTCATGCCCGCGTATTCGGTCTGGTAGCCGGCGACCAACTCTTCTTCGGCTTCAGGGAGGTCGAACGGGAGCCGCTCGCACTCAGCCAGGGCACAAATCCAGAAGATCAGGAAACCCACAGGCTGACGCCAAATGTTCCAGCTGAGGATGCCTGCTCCGGTCTGCTGATCAACGATGTCGACGGTGCTCAGCGAGTTGGTCATCATCACCACGGCCAGCACCGCTAAAGCCAGGGGGATCTCGTAGCTGATCGACTGCGCTGCTGCCCTGAGGCCGCCAAGAAGGGAATACTTGTTATTCGAGGCATAACCGCTCATCAGCAGACCGATGGGCTGAATGCTGCTGAAGGCGATCCAAAGGAAAATGCCCACGCCCACGTTGCTGATCAGGAGGTTCTGACCGAAGGGGATGATCAACCAGGAGATGATCACCGGCACCACCACGAGAACCGGGCCCAGGGTGAACAGCAGGCTGTCGGCCCGCGCCGGAATGATGTCTTCCTTGACCAGAAGCTTGAGGCCATCGGCCAGAGGCTGAAGCACGCCAAGGGCACCGGCGTACTGAGGTCCGATCCGTTGCTGAACGGCGGCCGAAATCTTGCGTTCCAACCAAACCGACACGAGCACACCCACCACTGCAGCCACCAGGACCAGCAGCATCGGCAGCGGCAGCCAGAGCAGTCTCGCCACTTCTGGAGAGAGGCCTAAGCCTTGCAGCGCCTGGCTAAAGCTCAATTCCAGGTCAAGTCCCGGACTCACCATGGTGTCGACGGAAGTGGGTGCAACTTAGGCGGCCGGAGCCGAAACTCGCTCCTCGATGGGCATCCAAGAGCGTGGCTGTGACCCGGAATAGATCTGCGAGGGCCGAAAAATCCGGTTCGCCCCCAGCTGCTCACGCCAATGGGCCAGCCAGCCGGCGACCCTGGCGATCGCGAAGACAGGCGTGAACAGATCCCTGGGAATCCCGAGCTTGCGGTACACGAGCCCGGAATAGAAATCCACGTTGGGATAGATGCCTTTCGGGCCAAGACGGGACTCCGCTTCCTGCTCAATCGCCCGGGCCACGTCGTAGAGGTCGTCATGGCCAAAGCTGTCGAACATTTCCTCAACCAGCGACTGAAGGATCACTGCGCGGGGATCTTTAACCTTGTACTCGCGGTGGCCGAAACCCATAACCTTCCGCTTGGACGCGACGGCATCGTCGAGGAAGGCACCGGCGTTCTCGGGGCTTCCCACTTGCTCCAGCATGGCGAGAACATCTTCATTGGCTCCCCCGTGGAGCGGCCCCGCCAGGGTGCCGACTGCAGAGGCCACCACGGCATAGGGATCCGTCAGGGTGCTGGCGGTGACACGGGCACTGAAGGTGCTCGCATTGAGGCTGTGCTCGGCATGAAGCATCAGACAACGATCAAAAATGCGCGCCGCCAGTGGATCAGGCTCCCGCTCTGTGAGCATGTACAGGAAATTGGCGGAGTAGGCCAGATCATCCCGAGGCTGAATCGGATCCTGGCCTTTGCGAATCAGCTGAAACGCCGCCACCATCGTCGGGATCTTGGCAATCAGCCGCACTACCGCGTCATAGATGTATTGCGGGTCGTCAATGGCCCGGCGGGAATAGAACAGGCCGAGGGATGCTGCACTCGATTGCAGGGCATCCATCGGATGGCCGCTGGCCGGGAAGCACTTCATCATGTCCCGCACCCGGAAGCTGACACGCCGATGCATCTGCACAGCGTGCTCAAACTGCGCCAACTGATCGCGGCTGGGCAGCTCTCCCCAGATCAGCAGGTAGGCCGTCTCCAGAAAGCTGCTGTTGGCTGCCAGATCCTGCATCGGGTAGCCGCGATAGGTGAGCAGCCCCTGGTCTCCATCGATATCGCAGATGCCCGACTGGGTCGCCGGAACACCGTCGAGGCCTGGCCGCAGTTCGATCCCGGTCCGCGCATGGCGCAGGTCTCCTGTCTGCTGCTGGGCCACCACCTGATTGCCTCTATCAGCAACCTAAATCTTCAATCAACAGGGCCGGGCGGAGCAAGGTCTGCAACTGCCACTGACCCGCCGAACAATGCAGCTGGATCACGCCGGCTTTCTTCAACAGCAATCCACCAGGGGGACACCCCAGAAGCATGCAGGCCAGATCTCCAAGATCCGGCTCATGGCCCACCAGACCAAGCCGTCCATCGACCGAGCTCAGCAGCGTTTCAAGTGCCCCTCCTGGTTTGAGGCGTTCGTCCACCGCAAGGCCTGAGGCGAGCCCCGCCTCTAGGGCCAGTTCAGCCGTTTGCAGTGCCCTGCGGTAGGGACTGGACAACAGGCGATCCAGCCTCAGCCCCCGTCGCACCAAGGCTGCCATCACCAGTTGCGTGCGCTGACGCCCGGCCGCGGTGAGGGGGCGATCCGGATGATCCCGCCCCGCCTGGCGGGGTTCTGCGATGCCATGCCGCAGCAGAACCAGTTCAGCCGAGTTCGAGGCGGGCATGCAAAGGAATCTCGGTGCCGCTCTGCTCCAGACGATCAACGTCGACGGCGAACGCTAGACCCCGGACCTGATCCTGCAAGGGCCGCCCTGCCATCACCTGCAGCAGCCCCCATGGCCGCCATTGACCCAACAGTGATCGAGCCGGGGCATCCGCCAAAAGAAGAGCCTGCACGGGTTGGGAGGCCGATGCGAGCTCCTGCCACTGGTTCAGGCGAGGCTGAAGGGCACGTCCGTTTTGGCGCTGCGCCAGAGCCATCAACGACTCACCCCACCAGTTCAGAGAGGACGAGCTGGCCTGAGCCACGGCCAACTGGGCATCCACTCCAGGCTGGCGTCCCCGCTGGCGAACAAGACGCGTCCACACACTCAAGACCTCACCATCTCCGTCCAGCTCAGACCGGGTCAGGCCTTGCTCCTGCAGACGTGCATCCACCGCATCCCTGGCGGGACTTTGCGAGCGGGTGGCCAAGAGCCAGCCCTCGGACTGGTCTTGCCAGAGGAGCGGGCCGTCATCCGACTGAACAACAGCATCTGCAGCCGGCTGGTCCCGCAACTGCTGCGCGAGAACCGGACCGAACCACTGGGCCAGCGGATGGCTTTCGCCCGGATCCAACAGACGTGCTGGGCTTTGCAGCTGCGCCAGCCAACGGCCATGTCCACCAGCCGAAGCGGTCAGATCCGTCAGGTCAGGCCATGGGGCGGAAGCAATCTCTTGCAGGAACCCGAGTCGCCCATCCACCGCCAGGGTCGAGCCTTCCGGCCGAAGCGAAGCCACAAGTCCGCTCAGATCCTCGCGTTGGGCCACCACCTCAGGGAACTGAAACCAATGCTGAAGGGCGTGTGGCGATGCCGTCAGCAGTGCCACACCCTGACCGAGATCAGCGACCTGACGCTGCAGACGTTCATCCCCCAGCTGATGCTGATCCGGGAGCTGGGAAACATCGAGGGCCTGCTCCAGCACGCCCCGGCCTGAGGCCACCAAGAGCAGATCGTCATCGATCAAGGCCGTGGCCAGAGGTTGGGGGTCATGCCCCACCAAGGCCCCCTGTCCGCTGATCACACCGATGCCGCGGTAACTACTGATCTGTAAATCGGTGCCCGCCAGGCTGCGGGTCTGCCAGAACCGTTGCAAGAAGCGCCTGGCGCCATCGTCATCCCGACTGGTCAAGGCCAGAACCCAGCCGGCGCTGGAGCCCCCATCGGTGAGGGTGAGGCTGACTTCCTCGCCAAGCCAGGGCTCCAGCTCAAGACCAAACTGCAGGCCCGCCAAGGCGAAGACCCCCTCACGCCACTGCCGTGCACCATCGCGGGCATCGCGGCGTTCCGATGCAGGGGCGACGGCCTGGGCATAGGCAGGCAGACGCCTGGGATCGGCCAGCCAGTGCAGGGACAAATCGGCATCCCTCGGCACAAAGCGAGCCGCCCGGGGCAGACGCAAAGGCTGCTCAGCCAGGTGAAGGGGGCTCTGGCGATCCATGGTCCAAAGCAGACCAGCAGCCAGAAGCAGCAGCGACAGCAGCACAGCGCCAACAGCGCTGAGGAAGGGGCGGGCCTTCATGGGCCGGCATTCTCGGATCGCTTCATCTTTGTCCATCAACGCAGAATGGCGCCATGGGCCAATCCCAACCACAACCAATCCAAGCCTCCGAATTGCAGCAGTGGCTGCAAAGTGAGCAGCCTTCACCCCAACTGGTGGATGTGCGTGAGGCGGCTGAACTCGCGATCGCGTCTTTCCCCGGTTCAGTGCTGCACCGACCCCTGAGCCAATCCAATGAATGGCTCACAACGCTGCAAGCCGACCTCAAGCCCGATCAAGCGGTGGTGGTGGTTTGCCATGCAGGCATTCGCAGCTACCACTTCGGTCTGTGGCTGCTGGACCAGCCCTGGGGCCTCGAGGTGTGGAACCTTGAGGGAGGAATTGATGCCTGGAGCCTTCAGGTGGATCCCAGCGTTCCCCGCTACTGATGAGCAAGCCCCTGTCCCTTCGGCAAGAACAGGTGCTTCAGGCGACGGTGCACCACTACGTCGACACCATGGAACCCGTGGGAAGCCGCACCCTGGTGCAACGCTTCGGCATCCCCGCCAGCTCAGCCACCGTTCGCTCCGCCATGGGAGCTCTGGAACGTCGTGGTCTGCTGCATCAACCACACACCTCAGCCGGACGCATTCCCAGTCCGATGGGATACCGGCACTACGTGAATGCTCTACTGCCGGAACCCGGCGTTGCCGTTCAGCACCTGGAACGGGAGCTCACGGGCCTGAGCCTGCGCTGGGCGGGTCTCGATGACCTGCTGATGCATCTGGCACGGCGACTGACGGATTTCACCGGCCTGATGAGCCTGATCACCCAACCGCAGCAGGAAAACCGCCAACTGAAGACGATCCGTCTGGTGCCGAGTGGTGATCGACTGCTGGTGATGCTGGTAGAAGCCAATGGCAGCGCAAGCCATCTCAACCTGCGCCTGCCGCACGGCGCCGAAGCCGAGCTCACAGCGATGGAACGCTGGGCGTCAGCGCAGCTCGAAGAGGGCGACCTGAACTGGGAGGCACTACCCAGGCAGTTGCAACGCAGCGGCGCTGTGCTGCGTAGTGCCCTTGACCAGCCCACCCCAACCATCAACCCCACGTCTGTTGTGGTGCATGGCCTCTCAAGGCTGGTGAGCGAACCGGAATTTGAAAGCACGGCAAGCCTTCGGCCGCTGCTGGAACTGATCGACGACGAGCCCTGCACCTTGATCAGTCGCGGTGCATCCGCACGGGTCTGGATCGGCGATGAGCATCCACAGCCAGCGTTGGAGGCCTGTGCGGTGGTTCAAGCCCCCTATCGCTGCAACGAGGGGCTCGGGCACGTGGCCCTCGTGGGTCCCATGCGCATGGCCTACGCCACGGCACGCGCTGCGGTGCAGCGCGTAGCCCGGCATCTGGAGTTACTGCTGGCTTGATGCCTGAGCCTTAAAGCTGATCGCCCAGCTTTTCCGCCACGGTGTTGACGTCCTTGTCGCCTCGACCGGAGCAGTTGATCACCACTTCGGTGCCCTCGGCCAGGGTGGGGCAGAGCTGCTCGAGCCAAGCGAAGGCGTGGGCGGTTTCCAGGGCCGGAATGATTCCCTCCAGCTCACTCACCAACCGCAGGGCATCCAGGGCCTGCTGATCGGTGACGGCCGCATATTCCGCCCGGCCGATTTCGCGGAGGTAGCTGTGCTCAGGGCCGACACCGGGATAGTCGAGACCAGCCGAGATGGAATGGGCCTCCATCACCTGGCCGTCGCCGTCCTGCAGCAACAGGCTCATGGCGCCGTGGAGAACGCCAGCACGGCCTTCGGTGATCGTTGCGGCATGGCGGCCTGTCGCCACGCCATCGCCGGCGGCCTCAACGCCGATCAGACGAACTGAGGTGTCCTGAACGAAGGGATGAAACAGGCCCATGGCATTGGAGCCACCACCCACACAGGCCATCAACACATCCGGCAGCCGACCGAAAGCCTCCTGACACTGCTGTTTGGACTCTTCACCAATCACCGCGTGGAAGTCCCGCACCAACATTGGGTAGGGATGCGGGCCAGCGACGGAGCCGAGGATGTAGTGGGTGGACTCAACGTTGGTCACCCAGTCGCGGATGGCTTCACTGGTGGCGTCCTTAAGGGTGGCGGTGCCCGCCGTCACCGGTTGCACGGTGGCGCCCAGCAAGCGCATGCGAAACACGTTGAGGGCCTGACGGCGCATGTCTTCGGCGCCCATGTAGATCACGCACTCGAGACCGAAGCGAGCGCAGACCGTGGCCGTAGCGACGCCGTGCTGGCCCGCACCGGTCTCAGCAATGATCCGCTTCTTGCCCATGCGCAGTGCCAGCAAGGCCTGCCCCAGAGCGTTGTTGATCTTGTGCGCCCCGGTGTGGTTGAGGTCTTCTCGCTTGAGCCAGATGCGGGGACCACCGTCGGAGCGGCGGTAATGGGCTGAAAGACGCTCAGCTTCGTAGAGCGGTGTCGCCCGACCGACGTAGTTCTTCAGCAGGCGGTTGAGCTCAGCAGTGAAGGCCGGATCATTCCAGGCCTGGGCGGCCGCCTGCTCCAACTCCGCCAAAGCCGGCATCAGGGTTTCAGGCACGTACTGCCCACCGAATCGGCCAAAGCGCCCATGGGCACCGGGACGAACCGCCGGCTGCAAGCTGGAGGGATCCGGAGTGCTGGCGTTGGGCAAAGTGCTGGTCACGGATCGACGTTGGAGCGTCGGCTCAGCGTAAGCAGGCGATCACACGGTGCCGTGGGTCGCAGGCACGGATGCTGGGATTCCGGAACCCGGCCTCCTGCAACGCTGCGGGCAGATCCAGGGCGAAGTACTGCTCAATGAAGGGCTCTGTGCTCTTGAGCAGCGTGGCCACCGGCGCCGGCAAGCGCTGCAGCACCGAGGAGCCGGGATCCTGGTCCACCATCAGCAGAACACCACCGGGCCGCAGCAGCCGGGCCGCTTCGGCCAGGACAGCACGGGTCGCTCCCTGGGGGAGCTCATGGCAGACGAACTGCAGGCTGACCAGATCAACGGAACCCGAGGCCAGCCCAGTGGCTTCGGCAGCGGCATGGCGCCAGTCGTGCACAAGGCCCTGGGGGTCACGCACGCGGGCCACCGACAGCATCTCTGGCGACAAATCCAGGCCGATTAACATCGGAGGGTGCGCAGAGCTTGCTGCGGCCCGGGCGTTCAGCCAGCGGGCAAGGGCCTGGGTGCTCACCCCGACGGAACAGCCCAGATCCACGACACGGTCGATCGATCCGGGAAGCAACGGTTCTGCCACAGCATGGATGGCATTTCGAAGTCGTGCCTGAGCCTCGGCAGGCTGCAGCTGCTCCTCCGGCCAAACCCGCAGGGCCATGGCATCGGTGGCCTGCTCGGCTTCAGCGGCAGCCTGCCAGCAGAGGTTGCCCTGCTCATAGGCATGGAATCGGGATAGGTAATAGTCCGGCGGGGTCAGACCTGCCGTAGTGCTGGCAGCCAGCAACGGTGCTGCCGCCTGCTGCAGCTCCTTGCGTCGGGCCCGCCAAGGAATGCCGTTGCGTTCAGCCGTGCGAATGATCAGCTGCCGCGCCTGGAAGAACAGGGGACGACGCAGCAGACCGATACCGATCAACGCCTCGATCAAACGGCCGAGGCCTCGGCTGGAATCGGCCCAGCGAGGCGTTGTTGTGGGTGCAGCATGGATGGTCATCGACAATGCAATTCGATTGCGACGGGTGGATGCCGAAAGGCGGCTGGCAGGAATTCAGCAGAGCTGACAGTCTGCAGCGACCGAGCGGGGCGACGACGGAGCCCACAGCAAAGTCTCAGCAAATGGTGCGGGTGCAGCCCACCCGCGGCAGCAAGGGGGGCAAAACTGTGACGGTGATCCGAGGCTTGGAGCTTGATGCTGCGGGCTTCAAGGCTCTGTTGAAGAAACTCAAAACACGCATCGGCAGTGGCGGCACCGCCAAGGATGGGGTGATCGAACTTCAAGGAGATCAGGTGGACCTGACGCTCGAGCTGCTCAGCAAAGAGGGATACCGGCCAAAACGAGCTGGTGGATAAGTGAGAATGGCCGCCACTTCATGCCGTGGCCATGACTGCCAGCCCCACCTACGGAGAACTCACCAACAAGGGTGCGTCCACCAACATCGCTTGGCATGAAGCCTCCGTTGGCCGAGACGAGCGCTCGAAACAGCGCGGCCACCGCAGCACCATCCTCTGGTTCACCGGACTCTCGGGTTCCGGTAAGAGCACCCTGGCCAATGCCGTCAATGCGGCTCTGTTCGAGCGAGGACTCGCCACCTACGTGCTTGACGGGGACAACATCCGCCATGGGCTCTGCAAAGACCTGGGTTTCTCCGATGCCGACCGTGAAGAGAACATCCGCCGCATCGGTGAAGTGGCCAAGTTGTTCCTGGATGCGGGCGTGATCGTGCTGACCGCCTTCGTCTCCCCCTTCCGCGCTGATCGAGACAAGGCCCGTGGCCTGGTGGAAGACGGTGACTTTCTCGAGGTGTTCTGCGCTGCCGATCTCGATGTCTGCGAATCCCGCGATCCCAAAGGCCTTTATGCCAAGGCACGGGCTGGGCAGATCAAAGAATTCACCGGCATTTCCAGCCCCTACGAAGCACCGGAGACGCCCGAGCTGAAGATCGACACCGGCAAGCAGGATCTGGCCGACTCCGTGGAGCTGGTGATCAAGGCACTCCAGGAGCGGGGGGTGATTCCGGCGGCCTGACATCGCCAGCCCTGGCGGCATCGGCCAGGGTCTTGATGCAACTGGCCACCGGAACCGCCAACAGCAATCCCAGGAGATCCCCCACGCCGTAAAGGGCGCCCACCCGGGCGCCGATCGGCAAAGCGATCAGCAACCAGGCCGGTTGCAGCCCGACGATGCTGCCCATCAGCCGCGGTTGGATGACCTGATCCACGATCTGACCAACGACGATCGCCGCGGCGAGCAGCTCGAAGCCTGTGCGGGGATCCTGTACTGCCAAAACCGCACTCACCGAGACAATCGACACAGCGCTGGCGTAAGGCACCAGGGTGGTGAATCCGATCAGCACAGCGAACAACACCCCATAGGGGATTTTCAGGGCGGTGAAGACCATTAGCTGGCCGCCACTGAGGATCAACGCCAGCACCACCTGCCCGGCGAAGTAGCCCCGAAAAGTGCGCTCGAGGGTCGTCTGCACCAGCTCCCGCCAGCGATCCGGCAGCCAACGGGCCAGGCCTTCGACGATGGGATCAGCCCCAAGCAGCAGAAAAACCGCCAGCACCAGCACGATCACCACATTGATCGTGGTGCCGACCGTTGCCCCCAGAAGTCCGAGCAAGCGCTGACTCAGCTGCGTGGCCAGACGACTGAACTGGGACACCAGATCGCTGCTGAGATCAGCGAAATCGGCGGGCAAGCCATGGTCCACCGCCCAAAGCTGACCCCGGTCGATCCACTGCTCTGCTGCCGTCAGTAGTGACGGTGAAGCACTGATCAATTGGCTGAGCTGTTCAATCAGCAGCGGCACCAAGGCCACGGCCGCCCAAACCAAGAGCCCCACGGTCACCAGAACAACGCTCACGATGGCCCAAGCGCGGGGAAGACCCCGTTGCGAGAGCCAGCGACAGGGCAGGTCCAACAGAAAGGCAATCAAGGCCGCGGTCAGAAACAGCCCGGGGAACGGCGCGAACTGAACCAGCAGGCGCTTCAAGACAAAGGCGTTCAAGCCCAGCACGGGGAGCAGGAGACCGAGTCGCAACCAAGCGGGCCAGGGCGTCATCGAGAGGATGACGCGTGTCGATCAGTGCTGCTCAAGAGAAGAAGGATTGGAAGCGGAACTGACGTAATGGCACCAAAAACTGAGCCAGGCGGCAATCCCGAGAAACTTGAATCCCTCTTCAAAAATCTGCACCGTCTCGTAGGAATTCGGCCAAAGCCCTTGAAGAGCATCGGTCAGAACCGACAGGCCCAACAGCACAACGGAAACCAAAAAAGTGTCGCCACCAAAGCGCCGAAGTGGTCCACGGAACCGGAACAACAGCAGCCCGGTGAAGAAGGCGTAGGTGATGTAGAGGAACGCCTCACCGAGGTAGCGGTCGTGCACCAGGAACATGTCGTCGAGGCAGAGCCACAGTGAGAAACCACCCCCACAGAAGGCAAATTGGCGGTTCAAAACGGAGCCTTTGATTTGCCGGGTGGACGCCGCAAACAAGGCAATGGCAGCGGCCGCCATCCAGAGCAAGTAGCCGACGCTTGAGAGAAAGCCCTCCCCCAGAGGTGCCTTGCAGGACTGGGCCAAATCCTTCAACACCATTTTGGCGCTGATGCCCTCTGAAGCACTCCAGCCCAGAGCAATCGCATAGACGATGGCCGCCGGCACCACCGCCCAAAGCAGCGTGGAACGAAGCGTGGAACGAACGGGAACACTCATGAATCCATCTGGGAGAGGTAATCCGTGCTGCCCAGATCAACCAGGCGCGCATCCTTGGCCACCACAGCATCGTGGAGGCTGCTGCGGTAAGCCTCAAGTTTCCTGGCCAAGCCAGCATCCGCCACCGCCAGAATCTGAGCCGCCAGCAAGCCGGCATTGAGGCCCCCACC
This sequence comes from Synechococcus sp. UW106, assembly GCF_900474015.1. Lineage (NCBI taxonomy): Bacteria > Bacillati > Cyanobacteriota > Cyanophyceae > Synechococcales > Synechococcaceae > Synechococcus > Synechococcus sp. UW106. The sequence continues at coordinate 616,969 of NZ_UCNV01000009.1, read as the reverse complement.
GATGGCAACGGTGGCAACAGGGATCCCGCCCGGCATCTGCACAATCGAATGGAGGGAGTCGACCCCCGAAAGCGCCCGGCTTTTCACCGGCACGCCAATCACGGGCAGCGTGGTGAGGGCAGCCACCATGCCAGGGAGATGGGCAGCCCCGCCGGCACCGGCGACGATCACACCGAAGCCCTGATCCCGGGCGGCCTTGGCGAAGCTCACCATCTCCAACGGTGTGCGATGGGCTGACAGCACCCGAACCTCCACCCCCACCCCCAGCTCGCGCAGGATGGCGGCAGCGGGTTCCATGGTGGGCAAGTCAGAGTCACTTCCCATCACAACGGCAACTCGGGGGAGCACTGGCGGCACAACGCAGAGGGGCAAGACTGCCATCGTCTCCCCCCATGGCTGCCGAGGCCAGTGTTGCGTTGATGCATCGGATCACCAACGTTCGTCTGCCTGCTCCCCTGCCTGGGGACGGAGACCAGCGCTATGTCGTCTGTTTGGACTCCCAGGGGCTGATCTGCCGCATCGAAGCGATGGGCACTGAGGACCAACAGGCTGATGAGACTTGGAACGGCCACTGGCTCAGCCCCCGGGGCGTGGATCTGCAGATCAACGGCGGATTGGGGCTGGCCTTCCCGGAACTGACAGCAGCAGATCTGCCCCGTTTGGAGGAGCTCCTGGATCTGCTATGGCGCGATGGTGTCGAAGCGATCGCACCGACCCTGGTGACCTGCGGCATCGCACCGCTGCGTCAGGCCCTGGCCGTGCTGCGGCAGGCGCGGCAACAGCACCGTCCCGGCCGTTGCTGGTTGCTCGGCGCCCATCTGGAGGGACCCTTTCTGGCGGAGGGCCGCCGCGGTGCCCATCCCCGTGAGCACCTAGCACGCCCCAGCCTTGAAGCCCTGGCTGAACGGATCGATGGATTCGAAACGGAGGTTGCCCTGGTCACCCTGGCCCCCGAACTGGAGGGGGCCGCTGCTGTGATCCAACGACTGCGGGAGCTGGGCATCAGCGTGGCCCTCGGCCACAGCGCCGCCACTGCCGAGCAGGCCAGCGCCGGTTTCGATCAGGGGGTGGGCATGCTCACCCATGCCTTCAACGCCATGCCGGGCTTGCACCACCGGGCGCCAGGCCCTCTGGGAGAGGCCTGCCGGCGCGGCGGGATCGCCCTGGGGCTGATCGCCGATGGCGTGCACGTGCACTCGACGATGGCGGTGCTATTGCAACGGCTGGCGCCGAAGCAAACGGTGCTAGTTAGCGATGCGCTGGCCCCCTACGGCCTGGCCGACGGAGAGCACCGCTGGGATGAGCGGGTGCTGCTGGTGGAGAACGGCACCTGCCGCCTCGAGGACGGAACCCTGGCTGGAGTCACCCTGCCGCAATTGGAAGGGGTCAAACGGCTCGCCCGCTGGAGTGACGCCCCCAGTGCCGCGATCTGGAGCGCCACGGTCGCGCCAAGGCAGGTGATCAGCAGTGCGTCAGAGACCCATGCCAAAGACAGCATTGATGCCCTGATGGGACGGACACTGACAGAGCTCTTGCGCTGGCGCCACACGGACGGTGATCTGCACTGGGCCTGCGCTGCTTAAGATCCCGCCGACGCACACCCTTCCGCCATGGCCCCCGATCAGCTGCTGGAGCAGAAACAGGCCGAGAAGAAGGAGGTGAAGGGCTACTTCGAAACCACGGGTTTCGACCGCTGGAACCGGATCTACAGCGACAGCGATGACGTGAACAAGGTGCAGCGCAACATCCGCATCGGTCACCAGAAAACCGTCGATGAAGTGCTGGCTTGGATCAAGGAGAGCGGAGAACTGAGCCAGGCGAGCTTCTGCGACGCGGGCTGCGGCGTCGGCAGCCTCAGCCTGCCGCTGGCGGCCATGGGGGCTGGGTCGATCAGCGCCAGCGATATTTCCGAGGCCATGGCCCAGGAAGCGGAACGCCGGGCTCGAGAGTCTGGCCTCGACATGGCCAAGTTGAACTTCTTCGCCAGTGACCTGGAAAGCCTGAGCGGCTCCTTCCACACGGTGTGCTGCCTGGATGTGTTCATCCATTACCCCCAGCAACCGGCCGAGGAGATGGTGAAACACCTCTGCAGCCTCACGGAAGAGCGGCTGATCGTGAGCTTTGCGCCCTACACCCCGCTACTGGCGCTGCTGAAGGGCATTGGTCAGCTGTTCCCCGGCCCCAGCAAAACCACCCGGGCCTACACCTTGAAGGAAGACGGCATCGTCAAAGCGGCAAAAGCCTGCGGCTTCAAGCTGGTGCGCCGCAGCCTGAACAAGGCCCCCTTCTACTTCTCTCGGCTGATCGAGTTCCGCAAGGTCTGATCTCCCTCAACCGGGGGATCCACCTGGAGTGTGGTCTCCCTCAACTGAGGGAATCCTGAAAGTCTCCAGGCATGCAACCGGTAGCCGCCATCCCCGGGGGTTGCTGTTGCTGAAATCTCGCGATTGAACAGATAGAGCGGATCCCCCAGCAAGGGGCTGCCCAGCTGCGCCAGGTGGATGCGGATCTGATGCGGCCGCCCTGTGCTGATCGTCACCTGCAAGCGATCTCCCTCAGCCGTGCGCTCCAACAGCTCCAGCTCGGAGTGGGCTGAAAGGCGTTTGCGGATTGGCTCTTCCTCCAACGGTTCCGGCCCCCAGATCCAACCGAGCAGCGGATGCGGCCGTTCCACCACATCACTGCTCACCATCAACGACTGCCCCAGCTCCAGCCCCGGCACCCGCTGGCTCCAGGCCTGATACACCTTGCGGCAACCACCATCAGGCCGGAACTGCTTCGACCAGAGCGCGCGGGTTTGCTGCGAACGGGCACACACCTGCAAGCCAGAGGTGAACCGCCCCAAGCGGTGCACCGGCCGCGCCCCGGTGGGTTCGAGCAAGGCGGTGAGGGTGTGGCGCAAAAAGCCACCACCAGGCATCACCGGCAAGCCCGAGGGCTTGTTGATCACCAACAGATCGCCGTCATCGTGGATCGTCTCCCACTGATCGGGGATCGCCTCCTCCAGCCATGGTGGACGCCGCCAACAAAGGTTGTCTCCGCCCTGCAGCGCGCGATCCGCTGAAAGAAGGGCTCCGTTCCAATCCAGCTCACCGGCAGCGATCCGTTGCTGCCACAACGGCCCATCGGAGTGGCGGTAGCGATCCGCCAGCCAATGGCTCACCAGCATGCCGGCATCAGCCAGCGGCACCTTGTCGCGGTAGATCCAGCCGTCGTTGAACGCCGCCTCGCGCCAGCCAGGCTTCAAGTCACCAGACGGTGCTCCAGCGCATAACGCACCAGTTCCGTGCGGCTGGAGGTACCCGTCTTGTTGAACAGACGGCTCACGTACTTCTCGACGTTGCGGATCGAGGTCTCCAGCTGACGGGCGATCTCCTTGTTCATCAAGCCTTCTGCTACCAGCTGCAGCACACTCGCCTCCCGCGGCGTGAAGCTGTGGACCACCGGCTCGGTGGAGGGCAGCGCTTCCGCCTGGGCCAGCAGCGAGCGGATCTCGGTGATCTGCTTGGCCATCTGGCCCATGTCGGTGTCGGCAAAGCGAGCCGCTTCCTGCAGCAGCCGTTGCTGACGCTGGGCGACGTTGCGCACCCGCGCCACCAGCTCATCAGGATCGAAAGGCTTGGGGATGTAGTCATCCACCCCGGCGAGATAGCCCTGAGTGCGGTCGGCCGTCATGCCCTTGGCGGTGAGGAAGATCACCGGGGTGCCGCCGAGCCGTTCATCCGCCCGCAGCTTCTGCAGCAGGCCATAGCCATCGAGCCGCGGCATCATCACGTCGCTGATCACCACATCCGGCAGCATCTGCTGGGCCTTGGCGAACCCTTCTTCCCCATCCACCGCGGTGGTCACATCGAAACCTTCGTCTTCCAGGTAGGCCTGCACCGCCGTGCGCAGGCCCGGCTCGTCATCCACCAGCAGCAGCCTTGGCGTGGGCGCCGCGGCCTCTACAGATTCAGCGGTGGGGGTGGGCGCGTCGCTCATGGCCGGAATCGCTCTGGTCGCAATGTATGGAGGCCAAGCTCATCGAGCTAGTGCGGGTAACTGCTCCTGCTGTTCGGGAATCAGGGTCGAATAGCCCAGATCCAGAGCTTTTTGACGCAACGTGGCGGGGTCGGTTCCCGCGACCTCCGGCACGCAGGCTGCCCACCACACCAGGTGATCCTCCCGGTTGAAATCGGTGATCGGGCCGCCGGGATTAAGGGTGCGCACGTACACCACCAGCGGCGTGCGTTTCACCCGCACAGGCTTGGTGGTGGAGCAGTTGACGCTCTCGACATAGACGTTCAGATCCGACGCCGACTCCTCCCACAAGCTGTAGCTGCGGGTATCGGGATTCGACGAGGCTGGCGTCACCCCATAGATCCCGATCGACATGGTGCCGACGGGGGCCGGTCGTTCAATCAACACCTTGAGATCAGCCGGCCGGGATTGGCGCATCTGCTCCAGCACCTGCTCACGATCGAAGCCGCTCACGGGCTGCGCGAAGACCAACCAGCCCAAGCCCAGCAGAGCCATCGGCAATCGCAGACCCATGCCAGTGCTGTTCGCAATGCAGCACCATGATCGCAACATCTGCCTGATTCGTCCTGAGCGGTTCCGCTCTCGCCTTTGACTTCCAGGCCACCACCCCCTGTGCGGCCGAGGTGGTGGAGGCGATGGCGCCCTTCTGGAGTGCGGAATGGGGCAATCCCTCCAGCCGTCAGCATCGGCTGGGCCTCAGCGCCTCTGCAGCGGTGAAGCTGGCGCGGCGTCAGCTCGCGGAGGCTCTGGAGGTGACCCCGGAACGACTGGTGTTCACCAGTGGTGCGACGGAAGCCAACAACCTGGCGCTGCTGGGCCATGCCCGCGCCCTAGGCAAGGCGCATCTGATCAGCGTGGCTACGGAACACCACGCCGTGCTCGATCCCCTCAAGCAGCTGCAGCGGGAGGGCTTCAGCGTGACCCTGCTGGCACCAGGCCCCGATGGTCTGATCACCCCGGAACAGCTGGAGGAGGCGATCACCCCCGACACTCGGCTGGTGAGCGTGATGGTGGCCAACAACGAAATCGGTGTACTCCAGCCGCTGGAGCAGCTGGGTGCCCTCTGCCAGGGCCATGGCATCACCCTGCACAGCGACGGGGCCCAGGCCTTCGGGACCGTGCCACTGACCCCAGATGCCATGAACGTCGATCTACTGAGCCTCAGTGCCCACAAGCTGTACGGGCCCAAGGGCATCGGAGCCCTGGTGCTGCGCGAGGGGATCGCGATCGAACCGCTGCAGTGGGGGGGCGGTCAGGAGGCGGGGCTTCGGGCCGGCACCCTGCCCACCGCCTTGATCGTGGGGTTTGCAACGGCAGCACGGATCGCCCTTGAAGAGCGGGATCAGCGCAACAACCGACTGCAACGCCTGCGCGATCAGCTCTGGGAGGGCCTGCAGCAGCGCCTCCCCGGCGTGCTGCTCAATGGAGCGATGCAGCCGCGCCTGCCCCACAACCTCAACATCAGCCTGCCCGGGGTGAACGGCAGCCGCCTGCACCGTGCCCTCCGCCCCCACCTGGCCTGCAGCAGTGGCTCCGCCTGCAGCAGCGGTGCGCCGTCCCATGTGCTGCAAGCGATCGGCCGCTCGCGCACCGAAGCTGAGGCCTCGCTGCGGCTGAGCCTGGGGCGCGACACCACGGCAGCCGAAGTGGAACAGGCCATTGCCGTGATCGACGACGCCGTCGCTGCCGCCCAGCTCTGATCCCCCTACGTTCCAGTCGACTGATCTAGATCCATGAGCAGCAGGGCCGAACTCTCCGTCGGGACCGCCATCCAGGAAGGCTGGCGTGCCTTTCGCCTGGCCCCCTGGGTCTTTGTTGGTTTTGTGCTGCTGAGCTCGCTGCTCGCCCAATTGGCCAATTTCATTCCCGTCCTGGGCGCGCTGGTGGGGACTCTGGTGAACCTTTGGGGCGGCGTCGGCCTGATCCGCGGCTCCTGGATCGCTCTGGAAGGCACCGCCCCCAGCTTCGAAGACTTCACCCGCTGGAACGGCTCTGCCATCTGGCGCCTGTTCAGCCGGCAGTTGGTGCTGACTCTGCTGGTGCTGCCCATCGCCCTGCTGGTGATCGTCGTGGCCCTCAATGCCGCAGATGCCTGGACCGTGTTTCGACCACTGATGAACCTGGCGTTAACGGTGGACCCCAACGATCCGCAGCTGGCAGACGCAGGCAGTGCAGCCGCCCTCGAACTGGCACTCAATCTCAGCAGCAGTCCCTTGGCGTTGCTGACCCTGGCCGTCGGCTGGCTGTTCGCCACTTACATCCAGGTGAACCAAAGTTTCCTTGGCTTCATTGCGCTGCTGGAGGATCTAAACCCGATCGCCACGATCCAACGGGGCATCACTGTGGTGCAGGGCCAGTGGTGGCAGGTGCTGGGCCTGCTGATCCTGCAGGTGCTGATCCTGCTGTTGGGGTTTCTGGCCTGTGTGGTGGGTTTGGTGGCCGCCGCTCCGGTCTGCATTTGCATCACCGGCGCTGCCTACCGACAGCTGTTTGGCCAAGAGGACAAAACCGGCTTCATCAGCCCTCACTGACCCTGCAGGCCAGGCGCCATTTGGCACTGCGGCTGCGGGGATTGGCCTCCTCCTCTTGGTCGGTGGCCACCACCGGTTTGCGGGTGATCCGTTGCAACCGCTCATCCCGCAGGAAAGCCGTCTTCACACGGCGGTCTTCCAAGGAATGGAAACTGATGATCCCGAGCAGGCCCTCAGGCTCTAGCCAGTCGGGGGCCTGCTGCAGCAGGCGATCCAGCACCCCCAGCTCATCGTTCACCGCAATGCGCAGGGCCTGGAAGGTGCGGGTGGCGGGGTGAATCCGCCCGCGCCGCGCCTTGGGGGGGTAACAGCCCGCCACGGCATAGGCCAACGCGGCGGTGCCGCCATAGGCGCCGTTCTCCTTGATGTCGGCTTTGATCCGTCGGGCGATGCGGCGGGAGAGCCGTTCCTCCCCATAGCCATAGATCAGATCCGCCAGCTCGTTTTCCTCCAGGCGGTCGATGAGCTCGGCCGCGGTCTCCCCATCACCCCCTGCGTTCATGCGCATGTCCAACGGACCATCGAAGCGAAAACTGAAACCCCGCTCCGCCACATCCAACTGGGGACTGCTGACCCCTAAGTCGGCCAGCACCATCACAGCGGGCTCGGGCGGCACAAAGTCGGCAAAGTTGGTGGCGACGATCGAGACACGCTCTCCGAAGGAGGCCAAACGCTCCGCCGCCGCCGCCCGGGCCGTGGCGTCCTGGTCCAAGCCGATCAAACGCAGGGCTGGATGCTGTTCCAGCAACAGGGCGCTGTGGCCGCCACCACCGAGGGTGGCGTCAATCAACAGGCCTTCCGGACGCGGGATCTGCCGGGCTGCATCCAGCACCGCATCGGCCAGTACAGGCACATGGCTGAAGGGGGGCACAAGCCACAGGCGAAGACTCCTTAAGATCTACACATCGATCGGACCACCGCTCCCATGACGCAGCTGGAAACGCGCACGGAGCCCATGGTGGTGAACTTCGGGCCCCACCACCCCTCCATGCACGGGGTGCTGCGGCTCGTGGTCACCCTCGATGGTGAGGACGTGGTCGACTGCGAACCGGTGATCGGTTACCTCCACCGCGGCATGGAGAAGATCGCCGAGAACCGCACGAACGTGATGTTCGTGCCCTACGTGAGCCGCATGGACTACGCGGCTGGGATGTTCTACGAGGCGATCGTGGTGAACGCCCCGGAAAAACTGGCTGACATCCCGGTGCCCAAGCGGGCCAGCTACATCCGGGTGCTGATGCTGGAGCTCAACCGCATCGCCAACCACCTGCTCTGGCTTGGACCCTTCCTCGCTGACGTGGGGGCCCAGACGCCGTTCTTTTACATCTTCCGCGAGCGGGAGATGATCTACGACCTCTGGGAAGCCGCCACCGGCCAGAGGCTGATCAACAACAACTATTTCCGCATCGGCGGCGTCGCCGCTGACCTGCCCTGGGGCTGGCTCGAGAAATGCCGCGATTTCTGCGATTGGTTCGGACCGAAGATCGATGAATACGAAAAGCTGATCACCAACAACCCGATCTTCCGGCGCCGGATTGAAGGCCTCGGAACGATCGAGAAACAGGACGCCATCAACTGGAGCCTCTCGGGCCCGATGCTGCGAGCCTCCGGCGTGCCCTGGGATTTGCGCAAGGTCGATCACTACGAGTGTTACGACGACTTCGACTGGCAGGTGGCCTGGGAGAAAGAAGGCGACTGCTACGCCCGCTATCGCGTGCGCATCGAAGAAATGCGCCAGTCGCTCAAGATCCTGCGCCAAGCCTGCGACATGATCCCCGGTGGCCCGACCGAAAACCTCGAAGCCAAACGCCTCAACGAAGGCAAAGGCAGCGATGCCGCTGGATTCGCCTTCCAGTACGTGGCCAAAAAAGTGGCGCCCACCTTCAAGATCCCCAACGGTGAGCTCTACACCCGGCTGGAGTCGGGCAAGGGGGAGATCGGCGTGTTCATCCAGGGCAACAACGACGTCACCCCATGGCGCTTCAAAATCCGCGCTGCCGACAGCAACAACCTGCAGATCCTTCCCCACATCCTCAAGGGACACAAGGTGGCCGACATCATGGCCATCCTCGGTTCCATTGACGTGATCATGGGATCAGTGGACCGCTGATCAACGCAGCCGACAACGCTCCTTGCGACTGAGCCAGAGCAGGAGCACCACCAGCAATGGGGTCAACAGATCTGTGTAAAGCACCGACCCGGCATTCGATGGAGCGGTGTTGCTGTCGACCAAGAGCGACACCACATGGCCGACACCGTCGGCAAAAAACCAGCTGCAGTAGCCGACCATGGCTGCCAGCAGATAGTCGCGGCGACGGTACCAAAAACTGGTGAGGCCCAGGATGCCGATGGTGAGGTTGGCGTAGGCCACTTCGTTCTGGAAGGGGCTGTTAGGCCAGCCGATCTGTTCAGCAATGAACGGACCAAACGCCAGATGAGCAACAAAGCCGTACACACCGCCAATACCCAGAACCCAGAAGGCGATCCAAAGCAGGGATGCCTCGGCCCATCGGTCAAGCTGCCAGGCCCGGCGGGTCTGCAAAGCAGCCAGCAGTAGGGCCAGGAGCAAGGTCCAGACAGCCACGTTGGCCAGCAGCGTGCGAATCAGAGCTTCCATCACCTCATCAGGCCAACACTGGTCAGACTGTGACGAGACCAGCTGGTCGCATCAAGCTCTGAACTGTTTTCTTCGTCGGCTGCAACACACGGGTTATCTGCTGCCCGCGACCCTGACGGGCACGTTGTGGCTCAAGGGCATGCATCCAGGCCTTCCGGGCCTTGGCTGCCCCCTTCGCACACTCACGGGCGTGCCCTGCCCTACCTGCTTTCTGACCCGAGCGACGGGAGCAGCTCTCACTGGTGATCTCAGCGGATCGCTGCAATGGCATCTGTTCGGCCCCATCACCGCCCTGGGGCTCGTTCTCTGGAGTGGCCTGGCTCTCTACCAAAGGCGTCTCATCCCAACAGGCCTACCCCTCTGGCCCATTCCCATTGTTGGTGGAGCTTTAATCAGCTATTGGCTGCTGCGCCTGGGTACCAACAGCTGGCCCAGCGGATGAACCATCAGCGCAACAGGCCGCGCTCATAGGCGACGTTCTGCAGGAAAAAGCTGGCCATGGGGATCACCACAAAGCCACCCAAACCACAGGTGACCAAGGCCAGAAACGCCACAACGATTCCCGTCAACACTTCAAGGCCCACAAAGCTCAAACCGTTCTCCGAGCGGTAGACCACCTGAAACGACTGGGCGAACGCTTCACCGATGCTCATGTCGGTGACGAAGATGCGATTCACAAACACCGGCGTAACCAACGCAACTGCAATTCCAGGAAGGATGCAAAGCAGAAAACCGATGGTCGTGGCCAGAGAAAAGAACAGCCCCGCCAGGATGTAACGCAACCAATGGCCTGAGAGCAGCTGACAGGCAGCCGCGATCGTCACCACCTCACCGCGCTCGTAATAGAGGGCAGGAACAGCCACGAGCAACACTGACAACAGGCTGGCAAGGATTGTGAGAGGCAGCTGAACCAACTGAGCCAAAACCGCCCCGAGGCCCAGCGCCGCATCGCTGCTGCCGAGGGTCGTCGAGACCACGACGATGATCAAGGCATAAGCGAGAACACCAAGCAGCGAGAGCACGATGGAACCCACCCAGATCACCAGCACCACGGGGATGTGGTGCAGAAAGGCCTGCCAGGCCTTCTGAATGGACGGGGGCTCATGAGCGATCGGCGCGGCCATGGTTCAAGCTGAACTTCTGTCAGGGTGACAGTTGGCACCGGCTTCAACAACACAACGCCATGACCTCTGCCCCCTGGCTGGAGCTGAGCCGAACCGTGCGCTTTAGCGACACCGACGCCGCCGGTGTGATGCACTTTCAGCAGCTATTGGGATGGTGCCACCAGGCCTGGGAAGAAAGCCTGGAATGCTTTGGTCTTCCGGCTGGTTCGGTCTTCCCCGGCGGACGCGGAGAGCAACCCAGCGTGGCCCTGCCGATCGTGCACTGCCATGCCGATTTTCGCGCCCCGGTGCAGGTGGGCGACAAGCTGCTGATCCGCCTGGAACCAGAACGGCTCGATCCCAGCAGTTTTGCGGTGAACAGCCAGGTGCTGCTGGAGGAGCAGCTTGTCGCCCTCGGCTGCCTGCGCCATGTAGCCATCGACGCCAACACACGTCGCCGCTGTGTCCTGCCCGATGGCGTGGACCGTTGGCTAGAAGCATCAAGCCTCGGCCGAATCCAACCGCTGTAACCAATCCCGCCAGCGCTGGCGCTGCCATTTCCCCAGCGCAGAAGGTGCCAAGTCGGGGCAGAACACCCAACGCCGTGGCGTCTCCGCCGGCGCCCAGGAACGCGTGAGGGTCGCAAGGTGCTGAAGCACCGCACTGTCAGCGCTGCCCACCAGCGCCACAAGCCGCTGCCCCCACTCCGGATCATCAACACCCAGCAACAGCACGGAACTGACCGGAAGCGATGCCGCCTGCACAGCCGCCATCACACGCTGCTCGAGCTGCTCAGGAAACACGGTTTCACCACCGGAATGAATGGCGCCATCCATTCGGCCCACGATCTGAAGGCCTGGGGTGAAAGCGGCTCGATCCCCGGAGCGCCACCAGCCTCCTACATCCATGAGCTGTTCCCACCGAGCCGGCTGATCCGCACACCAACGTCCGAGGGCCAGCCGATCAGTGCGCACCTCTAGGGCCCCATCAGCGGCCAGACGCAGCTCCACGTCCATCAGCGGGTCCCCACACCCCGGCTCACCGGCCAGAAAACGGGCCGGCGGCAAGGCCGCCACCATCGCCGCCGTCTCCGTCGACCCGTAACAGGGCGCCAGGGGCAGCTGCAAGGCGCGAGCCTGCGCCGCCAACGCAGGCGGCAGAGCAGCCCCACCGATCCAGATCACCTGCATCTCCTGCAGGAAGGTCACCCCGACGGGATGGGCCAGCAGACGCGCCAGCTGCGTGGGCACCAATGAGAGCAGTACCGGCTTGGTCCCCCAGGCGGGCATGTTCCGACACCACGCGAGCAATTCAGTGGGGTTTTTCATCAACCCCGGCTGCAGCTGCTGATGCGAGGCACCCCAGCACCGGGCTCGCCACCAAGGCATCAGACCACTCACATGCGCCATCGGCAGTGGATTGAGCAGCAGGGTGGCGGCGGGGTCGAGAGCCATTCCCGTTAACCAGTGCGCGGTGGCTGCTGCCGAACGGTCCAGATGGTCCAAGGGCTGGGCGCAGCAACGGCTGCCGCCACTGCTGCCACCACTACGCACCAGCACCCCCGGGCCTGGCGGCAGTTGATCGATGGGGGCAGCGTCCGCCTCCGGCGACAGGGGCACCCACTGCCCTGCCGCCAGCCCCCGCTCCAGCTGCTCGAACTCGCTCATACCGCCGCAGCCCAGACGAACTCTGGATCGGTGGAAAACAACGCCCCAGACGGCGTCCAGCCGGGGGCAAGGCCGGGTGCCGCCGGCGTGGGCCCCTGGGCCTGAAGCCCGGCCAGATGCTCCAGCCAACGCCGACCGATGCCGGTTTCGAAGGCTGTGCTCACCATCCGTTGAGGAACCCCCGCCTGCAGCTCCCGCAACAGCACTCTGGGATCACCCTCCAGCGCGGGCCGCCGCACCTGCCAGCCGCTCCAGCCGCGCCGCAGCTCCGGCCGCTGGTCGAGTGATTCATCCAGAGCCACCGGCCCCAGCGCCGCCAACTGCTCCAGGCCGGCTTGATCCTCTACCGCCAGCGGCTGCTCCAACCAGGCCAGGCGTGGGTCATCACGCAACCGTTGCATCCAAGCCTGCGCCGTACTGCGATCCCAGCCACCATTCGCATCCAGGCGCAACCGAGCCGTTGGCGGCAGGCGCTGGAGCAACTGATCGAGCAGCTGGCGCTCTAGGGAATCCGCCTCCGTCGCCACCTTCCACTTGAACGTGCGCTCCACAAGGCCCCCCGCCGACTCCGCCACAGCTTCGAGGGCCGTGAGCATGGCCTCGCCGGCCGGCAACAACAGGGCCGGCGCGGGGGCCTTCAGCCATCCCTGAGGCGAGGCAGGACCAACCAGACCCTGCAGCTCCGCCAACGCCGCACCAAGACCAAAACCGACTGCCCCTGGCGCATCCCGCAGCAGGGCCTGTAACTGAGCCTTGGAGACCACATCCGACAGCGAGGTGAGGGCGTCTTCACAGGGCGACCACTGCTGCTGCTCGAGCGGGGCCACTTCTCCCCAGCCCACCGCCCCTTGATCGTCGTCCAGACGCAGCAACCAGCCACAGCGCTCCGTCAAAACACCTGCTGCCGTTCGCAGCGGCTGCAGCAAGGCAAAGCGAAAAGGGCGACGCTGCAACCGGAGCGTCATCCGCCTGTCCAGACGCGGGCCAGGGCCAAGCCCACACTCAGCCCCAGCCCATTCCAGCCCTGAAAGCGCAACGCCAGAAACTTGCTACCGCTGATCAGCTCCGGCCGGTCATGATGGCGCTGGAGCAGACGCATCAGCTGCACACCCGCCGGAAGACCGAGTCCGCTCAACACCACCGATGCAGGCCAGTCCCCGTGCAGCACGGGCACCCACTCCAGAGCGAACGTCAAGGCCACAAACCAGGGCACCAGTGCCGCCGCCCTTCGCGTGCCAAGACGCACCACCGGCGAGCGTTTGCCGTGGGCCGCATCCTCCTCCACCTGATGGAAGTGGGAACAGAACAACACCAGGGTGGTCGCCAGAGCTGGGCCTGCCCCCAACATCAAGGCGGTGCCCCATGGGATCAACACAGCCCCCCTGGGCTGTAACACCAACAGGGCCGCAGCGGTTGCAAAGGGCCCAAACGCCAGCCAGCACAGGGGCTCACCCAAGCCGCGGTAGCCCAATCGAAACGGAGGGCCCTGGTACACGTAACCCAGGCCGCAACACACCAACACCAGGGCCAACACCGCCCAGGTGCTGTTCCAGGCCAGCAACCCCATCAACAGCAACCCCACCACCAACGCGGCGGTCGCCCCCTGGGCAACGCGATCCCTGCGGCCGGTGAGGTTCACCACCGAATGGGGCTTACCGGAGGCATCAACGCCCGTCGCCGCATCAAAAACATCGTTGCTGAGGTTTTCCCAGAGCAACAACAAAATGGCCGCCAGCAAAAAGCCCCCCAGCTGCAGCCATCGCAGGGATCCTTCAACACCGAAATGCCATCCAGCCGCGACCAGCACTGGCATCACGGCGACGGAATACATCGGCCACTTGATGGCTGCCTTCCACAAACGGCGCCGATCGGCGTAACGGGATGCGACAGCCTGCGGCTCAGACATGGACAGGTTCGGTTCCCGCAGGGCGAAGACCCATACATTTGAGCAGTAACCCTGGCCAGAAACGCCGCGGATGTCGGCTGATTGTTGTTTCAGCTCCCTTCTCTCCGCAGCCCAGCGGGGATGGATGGCCTGTGACGGCGATGAAGCGCTGCTGAGCCTGGCCCTGCCGATCGAAGGGGTCGACCCGCTTCTGGCCTTACCGCAGCTGGCGGAGCAGGAAAACTTGCAGGTGCTGTGGGACAGCGCCCCGGGCCTCTGCCTGGCTGCAGCAGGGCCCTGCCAGGAACTGGAGCTGGCTGGCAGTCGTCGCTTTGAACAGGCCCAGCGCTTCGCTGACCTCTGCCTCAGCCGCCTCCACGACACCGCACCGGAGAGTCCGGCCCATGCACGCCCCCGGGTGCTGCTGCGCTTCCGCTTCTTCGATCAGGTGAGTGAACGCCGCCGAAGTGAAGCGGTGGTTCCTTCAGTGCAGGCGGTGCTGCCCCGCTGGCAACTCAGCCGTCAAGGACGCCGCGGCTGGCTGCGGCTGAACGGGATCGTGAGCAGTGCAGCGGACTGCCGGGAGCTAGCGGAACAGCTCTGGCTCAAGCAGGAAAAGCTGCTCCAAACACCAACCACGCCAACAGCGCTCAAACCCCAGGCGCTGGTGGCGGCAACGGAACCGGAAACCTGGCGGCAGCGTTACGCCGCAGCACTCACCCACGGGATTGATCTGGTCAACAACGGCGACCTGCACAAACTGGTGCTGGCCGTGCAGCACCGCATCGTTTTGGCCGAAACCTTCAACCCCTTACCGCTGTTGAAACGGCTCCGGCGACAACAGGCCGGCAGCTGCCGGTTCCTCTGGCAGCGCCATGCGGGGGATGCCTTCTTCGGTGCATCCCCGGAACGGTTGCTCAGCCTTCGCGCCGGTTGGCTGCGCAGTGATGCCCTGGCCGGTACGGCTGGGCAGGGGGATTCCGGCGCTCAGCTGCTGCGCTCCGACAAGGACCGCCGCGAACACGAACTCGTGGTGGAAACCATCACCGACCAACTGCGCCGCAACGGACTGTCCCCGCGACGCCGTTGGCAACCCCAACTGGCCCGGCACGGCAACCTGACCCACCTGCACACCCCAATCACGGCGGAAACCCACGGTCAGCCCGTGTTGTCGCTTGCCGAACAACTGCACCCCACACCCGCCGTTGCCGGGTTGCCCCGCCGAGACGCCATGGCCTGGTTGCGCACCCTGGAACCGTTTGAACGGGGAAGTTATGCCGCACCGATCGGCTGGATCGACAATGCCGGTGATGCCGAACTGCGGGTGGCCATCCGCTGTGGGCACGCCCGGGGCTGCGAACTGGACCTCACGGCTGGAGCCGGGCTGGTGCGGGGATCCGTTGCCGAGCGAGAGCTGCAGGAAGTGGGGCTGAAACTGGCCGTACTGGCCGACCAGCTGGAACTTCAAACCAGCGCACGCAACCGCTCGATCGTCTGATCGGCCAGGGGCTGGTTCATCAGCCGCTCCACTTCACGCACCCCCGTGGGACTGGTGACGTTGATTTCGCTGAGCATGCCGCCGATCACATCGATGCCCACAAAGAAGAGCCCCTCCGCCCGCAGCGCCGGGGCCAGGGCAGCGCAGATCTGACGTTCCCGGTCGGTGAGTTCTGTGGCCTCAGCCTGGCCACCGACGGCCAGATTGCTGCGGAATTCCCCGGCTGAAGGGCGCCGATTGATCGCTCCAAGGGGATCGCCATCCACCAACAGGATGCGCTTGTCGCCTTCGCTCACGGACGGCAGGAACGCCTGGGCCATCACCGGCAACCGCTCCTGCTCCGTCACCAGCTCCAGCAGGGCCTTCAAACCCGGCGACTGCCCATTGACCCGAATCACCCCAAGACCCGCACGCCCCCCCAGCGGTTTGAGCACAATTTCCTGCTGCTCCTGGGCAAACGAGAGCAATTCAGACACCCGCCCCGCCACCAGCGTGGGGGCCATCCAGCGGCTGAAGCGCAATGCCCCCAGCTTTTCGTTCCAGCTGCGCAGCGCACTGGGGCGATTGAGCACACGAACACCAGCCCGCTCGGCCACCTCCAACAGATGGGTGGCGTAGAGATACGCCTCATCCACGGGCGGATCCTTGCGCATCCAGATCACATCAAAGCCAGCCAGGGCCTGACGTTCAGCCACCCCAACCGTGATCCAGGGCTCCGGCGTCACCGGCAGGGCGAGCGCGAGGGGTTCATCCCCCCGGGCAATCAAATCGGAAGGCGTGCAGGCCCACACCTCATCGCCGGCCCGCTGGGCGGCCTGCATCAGCGCAACGGAAGAATCCTTGGCTGGCTTGATCTGCCCCAGCGGATCCAGAACAAACAGCTGGCGCATCGATCAGGCCTTCAACAGGGCATCGAGCTCGCCGGCACGATCCAGGGCGTGGAGGTCATCGCAACCGCCGATATGGCGATCATCGATGTACACCTGAGGAACACTGCGGCGGCCATCACCCCGCGCCGCCATGGCATCACGGCCGGGCTCATCGCCATCCACGCTGTGTTCGGTGTAGCTCACCCCCTTGCGATCCAAGAGTCCCTTGGCGCGGACACAGAACGGGCAGGTGCGCCAGGTGTAGATCTCAACCTTGGCCATTGCGTTGTACAAACCAGTGGTCGGATCCTATGCAGCGACTGCGCTGATAGCGTCAGAAGCTGATCAGGACCGAGTCCTTGCTGGATCTCACCGACTTCAAACGCGATCTCTCCGAGCTCACTGACCGCCTGGGCAATGCCCAGGACTGTCTTTGACGTTCCTGCACTGAACGCACGACAACAAGATCTCGAGCAACTCGCCGCCCAGCCTGATTTCTGGGATGACCAGCAGAACGCCCAGAAGCAGATGCGGCGCCTGGACGAGGTGAAGGCACAGCTGAGTCAGCTGGCCGGATGGAGTGGGGCTGTGGACGATGCCAAGGCCACCCTTGAGCTCTACGAGCTGGAGCCCGACGAAGACCTGCTGCAGGAAGCCCAGAACGGCCTGAACCAACTGCGCCAGGGGCTGGATCGCTGGGAACTCGAGCGCTTGCTATGCGGCGAATACGACAAGGAAGGGGCCGTCCTCAGCATCAATGCAGGAGCCGGTGGAACGGATGCCCAGGACTGGGCGCAGATGCTGCTGCGCATGTACACCCGTTGGGCCGAAGACCACGGCATGAAGGTGAGCATCGACGAACTCTCCGAAGGGGAAGAAGCCGGGATCAAGAGCTGCACGATCGAGATCGAAGGTCGCTATGCCTACGGCTACCTGCGCAACGAGAAAGGTACCCATCGCCTGGTGCGCATCTCACCGTTCAACGCCAACGACAAGCGCCAGACCAGCTTTGCCGGTGTGGAGGTGATGCCCAAGATCGAGGAGGACGTCAAACTCGACATTCCTGAAAAGGACCTGGAGATCACCACCAGCCGCTCGGGCGGCGCGGGTGGCCAGAACGTGAACAAGGTGGAAACGGCTGTGCGCATCCTTCACATCCCCACCGGGCTATTTGTGCGCTGCACCCAGGAGCGCTCCCAGCTCCAGAACAAGGAGAAGGCGATGGCGTTGCTGATGGCCAAATTGCTCGTGATCGCCCAGGAGCAACGGGCGGCCGAAATCGCCGACATCCGGGGCGACATCGTTGAAGCGGCCTGGGGCAACCAGATCCGCAACTACGTGTTTCAGCCATACCAAATGGTGAAAGACCTGCGCACCAATGAAGAAACCAACGATGTGCAAGCCGTGATGGATGGGGCCCTCGACCCCTTCATCGATGCGTCTCTGCGCCAAGGTGTCGACAGTCCCGGCGCCGACACCGATTCCTGACCCCATGGCCTCCGACAGCACTCCACCGCCGAGCTTCATCAAACAGGCGATGCGCAACATGGTGCGCAAGGGCAGCAAGAGCCTGTTTCACCTCGGCCTCACCGCCATGGGATTTCTCAGCTTCATCACCCTCGTGGCTTGGCTAGGTCGACCGACCCTGCCGGGCTAGGCATGAAGCTCGACCTAGCGCTGGATCAGGACACGGCGCCACTAGAGCCCTGCGACGCCTCCGACCTGCTCGACGAGACAGCCTGGATCCAGCAGTTGGAGCATTGGCTAAGCACTGTTTGCGGGGATTCACGCCTGGACTGTCCGACCCTGGTGCGCACAGCGGAGGAACTGAGCCTGGGGCTGCACTTCACCGATGACGCCAGCATCGCGGCGTTGAACAGCACCTGGCGCCAGAAAACGGGCCCCACGGATGTGTTGTCCTTTGCCGCCCTCGACGACGCCGGCGACTGGATGGACGGACCCAGCGTCGAACTCGGGGACATCGTGGTCTCTCTGGAGACGGCCCGGCATCAGGCCCAAGAGCAGGGGCACAGCCTGAAGCGGGAATTGCGCTGGCTCGTGAGCCATGGCCTGCTGCACCTGCTGGGCTGGGACCATCCCGATGACGACAGCCTCGCCGCGATGCTCGCCCTGCAGGAGAGGCTTCTTGAGGATGGGTGATCTGGACAACCCGGGTAGGCTTCGATGAGCGGGCGTTCGCCCTGCGGATGCCGAATTCCGTTCCGATGACCACCGAATCGCCCCGGACACCATCCGCAGACGCAGCAGCGGAGGAGGTGGCAATGGTGCCCAACGGAATGCGACGACGGGGCAGCTGGCGCATCGCTGGCGATCTGCCAGCAAGCTTTCGCTACGCCGCTCAAGGCCTCGGCTACGCCTTCGTCACCCAGCGCAACTTCCGGATCCATGTGGTGACGGGGCTGGTGGTGTTTGGTCTCGCCGCCTGGCTTCAACTGGATCTGATCCGCCTGGCCGTTCTGGTGCTTACGGTGGCTGCCGTTCTGGTGTTGGAGCTGCTGAACACAGCGATGGAAGCGGTGGTGGATCTGGCCATTGGCCGGCGTTATCACCCATTGGCCCGCATCGCCAAAGACTGTGCTGCTGCAGCTGTGCTGACTGCCGCCATCAGCTCTTTATTAATCGCTGTGTTTCTCCTGCTTCCGCCGCTCTTGCTCCGCCTGGGGCTCTGACTCCCGATTTACACCCAGATGCTGCTGGTCATCGACAACTACGACAGCTTCACCTTCAACTTGGTGCAATATTTCGGTGAGCTGGCCGCCCAGCATCCGCTGGCGGCGGATCTGCAGGTGCATCGCAATGACGCCATCAGCCTTGAGCAGATCAGGGCCCTGAACCCCGACGCGATCTTGTTGTCGCCCGGCCCGGGGGACCCAGATCAATCGGGCGTCTGCCTGGATATCCTCCAAGAACTCTCAGCAACGGTGCCCACGCTGGGGGTGTGTTTGGGCCATCAAGCCATCGCCCAAGTACACGGCGGCCGGGTGGTGCGAGCCCAGCAGCAGATGCATGGCAAGACCTCGCCTGTGCTGCACAAAGGCGACGGCGTGTTCGCAGGCCTGCCCCAACCGCTGACGGCCACCCGCTACCACTCCCTCATCGCCGAGCGCGAAACCCTGCCGGACTGCCTTGAGGTGACCGCCTGGCTTGAGGACGGCACGATCATGGGCCTGCGGCACCGGGAGCATCACCACCTGCAGGGGGTGCAGTTCCATCCCGAAAGCGTGCTGACCGATCAAGGCCACCAACTGCTGGCAAACTTCCTGCGGGAAGCCGAGGGATAACGCTGTTAGCGTCCAGAGCAAGTTCATTTCCGCCCATGTCCGTCCTGCGTTCCGCTGTGACCGCCGCTGCAGGCCTGGCACTGAGCCTGACCTCTCCAGCCTTGGCGGGTAGTGGGGTGTCGATCAGCAGCTACGGGCAACGGGCCCTGCTGATCCAAGGCGGCGGCCAGTCGGTGCTGCTTAACCCTTACAAGGCAGTCGGTTGTGCCGCAGGCATGCCGGAACCGCGGCTGACGGCCGGCGTCGTTCTGGCCAACTCCGAACTCGCCGATGAAGGGGCCCGAAACGTGGCCGGCGGCCGCTTTCTGGCACAACCGGGGTCATATCGCATCGGTGGCCTAAGCCTTGAGGGCTTTGCCAGCCCCCACGACCGGATGGGCGGACGCCGCTTTGGCAATGCCACTCTCTGGCGCTGGCAGCAAGGGGGCCTCAGCTTTGCCCACCTCGGTGCAACCGCTGGAGAGCTCACCGCCGCCGACCGGGTGCTGCTGGGCAACCCCGACGTGCTGATCATCGGCGTTGGCGGCGGAAGCAAGATCTACAACGCCGAGGAAGCCGCGGCGGTGGTGAATCAGTTGAACCCCAAACGCGTGATTCCGGTGCAATACGTCAATGGAGACGCCCCTGAAGGGTGTGATCAAGAGGGTGTGCAGCCCTTCCTCGATGCCATGGGCGGAACCGCAGTACGCCGTGTTGGCCGTTCTCAAACCCTGCCGGGCAGCCTCGACGACACCACCGTGATCACGGTGATGCAGTAATCAGCGCAGCCAGCTGAACACGGTTCCAACCTGCCAGCAAAGCCAACAACACCAACACCCGAGCTTTCTGGGGATTCAGGCTCCCTGCCGCCAGCAGCCCAAGCCGTTCATCCTCAGGGCACCCGTGCACGGGCCCCGACCCGCAGCGGTTAGCCCGCAGCATCAGCGGCCGTGGTCCAGCCCACGCCTCCAACACACGGCATTCGCCCGCCGACAACTGGCCGGCGCCCGTGCCGGTGAGCACCAAGCCCGAAACACCGGCGTTGAGGCAGGCGGTGAGCAGGAGTGGCCCGGGCTCCACACACCCGTAAACGATGGGCACCTGGGGCCATTGCTCGGGTAACGCGAGCCCTGCGAAGGGCACCTGCCGGGATCCGCTCGCCGTCGGCAGATGAACGCCAACGCCATCCACCCAACCCAGCGGCCCGCTGCCGAGACTGGCAAAGGCCCCGACCCCCTGGGTAGCCACCTTGGTGACAGCGCGAGCGCCATGGATCTGGCCATCCATCACCACCAAAACGCCGTGGCCGCGGGCTTCGCTGCTCAACGCCACCTGCACGCCTTGAAACAGGTTGAGCGGTCCATCGGCACTGAGGGCCGTGGCTGGCCGCATCGCCCCCACCAGCACCACGGGCCGGGGATCGTCGATCAACAGTTGCAGCAACCAGGCGGTCTCCTCCAACGTGTTGGTGCCATGGGTGATCACCACCCCGGCCAGCACCGGGTCCGCCGCAAAGGCATCACGAATGCGATCCACCAGCGCGCGCCAATGCTCAAACAGCAGATCGGCGCTATCGACATTGGCGACCTGCTCGACGCTGATCGTGGCCAGGTCTTGCAGAGCCGGCACCGCAGCCAGCAGGGCATCACCCCCCAGCACGCCAGCGGTGTAGTCGTTCAGCGTTGCACTGTCGGAGGCACAACCGGCGATGGTGCCGCCGGTGGCCAGCAGCAGCAAACGGTTCATCGCTCCATAGGGAGGAACGCCTCCATGAAGCGCTGCATCTGGCTGGTGGTGCCGATGCTCACCCGAAAACAACCATCAATCAGGGGCTTGCCCGTCATCGAGCGCACCAAGATTCCAGCCAGCCTCAGCGCCGCATCCACCTCAACCACAGGGCGCTGGGGCCAAATCAGCAGATAGTTGCCGCCGTCGCAGTGGTGCCGTACCCCCGCGTCCCGCAGGGCCTGCAGGGTCCAATCACGGGCCCGCAGCACTTCAGCCACATAGGCATCCACATACGACTGATCCGCTAAAGCGGCGAACGCCGCGGCCACGGCCACGCTGTTCACGTCGTAGGGGCCCGTGACGCGGCTTACCCGATCGACCACATCGGCGTGGCCAATGGCAAAGCCAATCCGCAGGCCCGCCAAACCAGCCGTTTTGGCCAAAGAGCGGAACACCAACAGATTTGGTGTGGCCGTGAAATCTGCACTCGGCAGCACGCTGTCTCCGGTGAAAGCCTCGTAAAGCTCATCCACTACCACCAGCGTGCCCGGCGCTGAGGCCGCCAAGGCGATCACCTCTTCCGCCGCCAAACGCGTGCCGGTGGGATTGTTGGGGTTGCAGATCAACAGCAACCGCGGCGCACGAGCCGCCAATGCCTCCTGAATAGCCGTCAGGGGAAAATCGAATGTCTCGCCTTGGTAGGGGATCGCCTCGATCGTCATGCCCTGCATCCCGGCGCAGGGGCTGTAGTACCCGAAGGTGGGTACTGTCGTCAGCAACGTCTCACCGGCATCGCCATAGGCCTGAAACACCGCATGGATAGCGGCATCCACACCGTTGAACAGGCCCACCTGATCAAGCCTCAATCCCGGCCGGCAGCCGGTTTCCAACAGGTTCTGAAGTAACGCTTCCCGCAGGCCGGCGTACTCCGGATAAACGGCAATCTCCTCGGTGCTGAAGTTACGCAACGCCTGGGCTACCAGGGGGCTGGGACCAATCGTGTTCTCGTTGAAATCCAGCCGCAGCATCGTCCGGCGCCCCTCCAGCGGCGCGCTGTAGGGCTTGAGCTGCTCAACGGCGGCACGGGCCGCGGGAGCGCCACTGGGTGTGAACGGTTGGGTGTTGTCGTTCACATGCGGTCCAGGGTGGCGATGCCCAGCAGTCCGAGCCCCAGTCTGAGGGTGTCAGCCGTTAATCGACAGAGGGCCAGGCGGGATACCAGAGCTTCAGGATCTGCCTTGAGCACCGGCACCTGGTCGTAGAAGCGGTTGAACACCTGGCTGAGCTCGAACAGATAGCTGCACAAACGGTTGGGCAGCAGCTCCTCCTCCACCTCAGCGATCACGGCGTCGAACTTAAGCAGCTCCCGCACCAGGGCCCACTCCTGGGGCTCGCTGAACTGCAGTTGGGCATTGGTGGCCGCAAGGTCGCCCCCCTTGCGGGCGATGCCGGCGATGCGCACCACGGCATAAAGGAGATACGGCGCGGTGTTGCCCTGCAACGCCAGCATCCGATCGAAGGAGAACTGGTAATTGGTGATCCGGTTCTGGCTGAGGTCGGCGTATTTCACCGCCGCCAAACCCACGGTACCCGCCACATGCTGGATGAACTCCTCCGACTCGCTGCGCTCCTCCTCCTTCAGGCGAGACCGCAGATCGGTCTCGGCGCGCTCGACGGCTTCATCGAGCAGATCCCGCAGACGCACGGTGTCGCCTGCGCGGGTCTTGAGCTTCTTGCCGTCTTCCCCCTGCACCAGGCCAAAGGGCACGTGCTCGAGGCGCGCACCGTCCGGGATCCAACCGGCCCGTTCCGCCACCTGGAACACCCCGGCGAAATGGTTCGCCTGGCCGGCATCGGTGACGTACACCACACGGCGGGCACCATCCTCCTCCGGAGCAGCACCAAAGCGGTAGCGGATTGCCGCCAGATCGGTGGTGGCGTAGTTAAAGCCGCCATCGCTCTTCTGCACGATCACCGGCAGGGGGTTGCCGTCCTTGCCCTGCACGCCTTCGAGGAAGACGCACTGGGCTCCGTCATCGGTGACCAACAGCTCAGCATCCTTCAACCCATCAATCACCGCCGGCAGGAAGGGGTTGTAAAACGATTCACCGCGCTCACTCAGGCGAATGTCAAGCCGGTCGTAGATCTTCTGGAACTCACGCCGCGACTGATCGCAGAGCAGGCCCCAGGCCTTGAGCGACACCGGATCACCCCCCTGCAGCTTCACCACCTCATCGCGGGAAGTGGATTGGAAGGCTTCATCGTCATCGAAGCGCTTCTTGGCCTCGCGGTAGAAGGCCACCAGGTCTCCGAGATCCACCGCATCGGCGGTCTCCAGTGCTTCGGGCGCCACCTGCTTGAGATGGGTAATCAACATGCCGAACTGGGTGCCCCAGTCGCCCACATGATTGAGGCGCAACACGGGATGGCCGCGGAACTCCAGCACCCGCGCCAGCGAATCGCCAATGATCGTGGAGCGCAGATGCCCCACATGCATCTCTTTGGCGATGTTGGGGCTCGAGAAGTCGACCACCACCGGCGCCTTGTTCATCACCGCCGGCACGCCGAGCCGCTCATCCCCCAGCCGAGCCGACAGCTCCGCCGCCAACCGCTCCGGGCGAATCGTGAGGTTGATGAAACCAGGCCCGGCGATCTGGGGCTCCAGGCACAGTTCCGTGAAGGCCGTATCGGCCTGCAGCTGCTCCACGATCGCCGTAGCGATCTGTCGTGGGGCCTGCTTCAAGGGCTTGGCCAGGGGCAGCGCACCGTTGGCCTGAAAGTCGCCGAATTCCGGCTTACTGGCCGGTGCGAGCTGGGGATCCAGCACCGCTTCCGCCTCAGGGAAGGCCCGTTGCATCGCCGCCCGCAGCTGGGCATCCAGGGTCTGGGACAGGCTGAGCATGGGCAGTGCGTGGCCGGGGGAATCCGGCTCTGATCATCCCTCTTCAGGTGAAGCGCATGCTCAGATCGAGCCAGCGGCTGCGGGTAACCGGCGCACTGGTGGAGATCAGATCGATACCGGTAGCGGCGTAGGCCTGCAGCTGTTCGGGCTGAATGCCCGAGGCCTCAAGCACCACCCCACTGGCGCTGCAGTCACGCAGGCGAGGCACCAGAGCACTGAGCTGCTGGGGAGTGAACTCATCAAGGAGCACTCCATTGGCGCCCGCCTGCACCGCTTCCAGCGCCTGGGCGTCGGTCTCTGCTTCCACAATCACGGACGTGGGCCAGGGCGCCTGCTCGCGCACGGCCGCAATGGCCGCCGTGATGCCCCCCGCCCAGGCGATGTGGTTCTCCTTGAGCATGGCCGCGTCATCGAGCCCCATGCGGTGGTTGATGCCGCCGCCGCAACGCACTGCGTATTTCTCCAGCAGGCGAAGCCCAGGCGTGGTCTTGCGGGTGTCGGCAAGACGCACACCCGTGCCCTGGAGTTGGGCCACCAGCTCAGCGGTGGCTGTGGCAATGCCCGACAGCCGCATGGCCAGATTCAAGGCAGTGCGTTCTCCTGCCACCAAAGCCGTTGCAGGGCCCTGCAGCTCCAGCAGGCATTCGCCCGCCTCGACGGCGGCGCCGTCCTGCCGCAGCAAATTCACGCTCACCCCAGGATCAAGGTGCTGAAACAAGCGCTGCACCAACGGGCCACCGCAAAACCGCCCCGCCTGTTTGGCGACCCAATGGGCTTGACCTTGCTGGCCCTGCAACGCAGCAGCCGTCAGATCACCGCGACCGATGTCTTCCTCCAGCCAGGTCTCCAACGCAGCGGTGAATGCCGGGGATTGCCAGTCCAAACGGTTCCTGAAGTCCGATGCATCTATTTTCCGATGCAGAAGCGCGAAAACACCCGATCCAGCACCGCTTCGGTGAGCTCTTCCCCGGTGATCTCCCCCAACGATCGGATTGCCTCCCGCAGGTCGATGGTCCAGAAGTCCCAGGGAAGTTGCTGCGCTTCCACCTCTTGGCTGCGGGCCAGGGCCTCGGCAGCCCGGGCGGCGAGATCGCGTTGACGTTGGTTCAGCGCCACCAACATGCCGTCGGTTCCTGCAGCACCACAACGCTCAAGCAGGGCCAGCACCAGGGCCGCTTCACCCGTGCCCTCCAAGGCGGACAGCTGAACATCCACCGGCTGGGGGAACGAACCCGCAGGGAGATCCGCCTTGTTGGCGACAAGGATCCTGGGGATCTGCTCGGGGATGCGCGCCAGCAAGGCTGCATCTTCGGCGGTCCAGCCCGCATGGCCATCCAGCACCAACAGCACCACATCAGCCGTGGCCAGCGCTTCCTCGCTGCGAGCAATTCCCAGCTGCTCCACCGCATCATCGGTGCTGCGGATGCCGGCGGTGTCGAGCAGGGTGATCGGGACCCCCTCCAGCACGATCTCGCTCTCCAGCAGATCCCGGGTGGTACCTGGCAGATCGGTCACGATCGCCCGCTCGCGGCGGCTGAGCCGGTTGAGCAGGGAACTCTTGCCCACGTTAGGGCGACCCACCAAGGCCACCCGCAGGCCCTGGCGCAGGGCATCTCCCCGCTCTCCGTCACGAACCAGCTGCTGAAGCTCCAGGCGCACGGCTTGCAGCTGCTGCAGCAAGGCATCGCCATCCAAAGGGGGTAAATCCTCCTCGAAATCCACCCGAGCCTCCAGCTCGGTGAGCTGGTCGAGCAGCCGTTCGCGCAGATCTGTGATCTGGGCCTGGATCCCGCCGTCAAGGCCCGCCATCGCCAACTCGGCCGCCCGGCGGCTGCGGGCCGCCACCAGCTCACTCACCGCCTCCGCACGGGTGAGATCGAGCCGGCCGTTGAGCACGGCCCGCTGGCTGAACTCGCCAGGCAGAGCCCGACGAACACCCGGCTGCCGCAGCACCTGTTCGAGCACCCGCTGAACAGCGATCACCCCGCCGTGGCAATGGATCTCCACCACGTCTTCGCCGGTGAAACTGCGGGGCCCGCGCATCAGCAGCAGCAGCACTTCATCGAGACGCCGACCCTCTCCATCGATCACGTGGCCATACACCACCCGATGCGATCCCCACTCCTGACGGCCCGGGCAATGCACAACAGTGCGCCCCGCCGCTTCCGCCGCAGGCCCGGAGAGACGAATCACAGCGATCCCGCCCTGGCCTGGAGCCACTGCGGTGGCCACCGCCGCAATCGTGTCGGTGCTGGGCACAGCAGTCGTCGCTGGTGATCCATACCTAGGATCCAGCCGACATTTACTGGGCTCATGCGCCGGTTGCTGCGCCTCAGTCGCCTCCGGATACGCCGCGGGGTTCTCTGGTTGTGGAGACAGGAGGGAACCCCAGGACAACGGGCCCGCGGCCTTGCCGCCGGCGTGTTCTGCGGCTGTTACCCCTTCTTCGGGCTGCAGATCTTTCTCAGCGTGGGCGTCGCCACCGTGGTGCGTGGCAACCACCTGCTCGCCGCAGCAGGCACCCTGGTCAGCAACCCCATCACCTATCTGCCCCTCTACTGGTTCAACTACCTGGTGGGCTGTCAGCTCCTGGGCCCCGGGCGAGGCGGGATCAACCTGGCGGGGGTCAATCGCAGCAGCCTGTGGTCCCAGGGATGGGACTTCACCGAGCGCATCCTGCTGGGCTCGACCGTTGTGGGGATGGTGCTGGCCATCGCCAGCGGCTGGACGGCCTACCGCCTGTTTCTGCGGCGCGGGGCCCGTCCTGTTGTGAGCCGGAATCGCTAGCCCGTGCCCACCCGCGCAATTCCGATCACATCCGCCATCGAGCGGATCTGGTGCATGGTGCGGCTGAGCTGATCCGCACCATCCAACTCAACTCGCAGATCAATGCGGGCCGGCCGGCCCGCTGCGGTGGTCACCCTGGCATCACTGACGTTGATGGCGCCATCGGAGAGACGCATGAGGATGTCCTTGAGGATGCCGACGCGATCGATCACTTCGATCCGCAGCTGCACCGGGAAGCGTTGTTTCTCCCGTTGGGCATGGGTGGTGTTCCAGCGCACGGGCAGACGGCGTTCCCGCGGAATCGTCTCCACGTTGGAGCAGTCCTGCCGGTGAATGGTGATGCCGTGGTTGCCGAGAGCAACAGTGCCCACGATCAACTCGCCCGGCAGCGGGCTGCAGCAGCCTCCTAGGCGGTAGTCCAATCCCTCCAGCCCAAGGATCGCCCCTTCTCCCCCAGACCGATCCGGCGCCACATCCCGCGATGGCACCAGAGCCATCGCGACCTCTTCATTGCTGGGCGGCGCCTGCTGCTGTTCCGCCAGCAGGCGCATCTCCTCCCGCAGACGATTGAGCGCTTGCTGCAGCGTGACATCACCGAACCCCAGTGACGCCAACAGATCCTCGGTGGTGGGCACATTGCAACGTTGCGCCACCCGCTGCATCGCCTCACTGTTCAGCAGGGCATCGAAGCCATCACGCCCCAGCTCCCGCTCCAACAGATCCTTGCCCCGCTCAATCGTTTCGTCACGGTGGCTGCGCTTGTACCACTGGCGAATGCGATTACGCGCCGTCGGCGTGGCCACAAAGTTCAACCAATCCAGGCTGGGGTGAGCCGTCTTGCTGGTGAGCACCTGAACGAAATCGCCGTTTTGCAGCGGTGTGGCCAGGGGGCAGAGCCGATCATTGATGCGGACGCCATGGCAGTGGTCGCCCACTTCGGAGTGGATGCGATAGGCGAAGTCGACAGCGGTTGCCCCTTTGCGCAAACCGAGCAGATCACCCTTCGGTGTGAACACAAACACCTCTTCATCAAACAGGTCTTCCTTGATCGACGAGAGGTAGTCGTTGTGATCGTCATTTCCTCCTTCCTGTTGCCAATACACCAGCTGACGCAGCCAGTTGAACCGCTCCGCATCACTGCTGCTGCTGGCCGGCGACCCTCCTTCTTTGTATTTCCAGTGGGCCGCAATCCCGAATTCGGCCACATGGTGCATCTCAAGGGTGCGGATCTGCACTTCGATCGGGCGATGCCGACCGATTACCGCCGTATGGAGGGATTGATACCCATTGGGTTTCGGCAAGCCGATGTAGTCCTTAAACCGACCAGGAATCGGACGAAAGGTGTCGTGAACCACCGCCAGCGCGCGGTAACAGCTTTCGACATTGGTGGTGAGAATCCGCAACGCCGCCACGTCGTAGATCTCGTTGAACTCCTTCTGCTGACGCTGCATCTTGCTCCAGATGCCATAGAGATGCTTGGGGCGACCCGTCACCTCGCAGTGCTCTAAGCCGGCCCGTTCCAGCCGCTCATTCAGCAGCCCCACCGTGACACCGAGCCGCTCCTCCCGCTCACTGCGCTTGGTAGCCACCTCCTCTTGAATCTCACGGAAGGCCTCCGGTTCCAGCAATTTGAACGCCAGATCCTCCAGCTCCCACTTGAAGCGGCCGATGCCGAGCCGGTTGGCGAGGGGTGCATAGATCTCGCGCGTTTCGCGGGCGATCCGCTGGCGCTTCTCCTCCTTCAGAGCACCAAGGGTGCGCATGTTGTGCAACCGGTCCGCCAGCTTCACCAACACCACGCGGATGTCGCTGGCCATCGCCAGGAACATCCGCCGCAGGTTCTCCGCCTGCGCTTCCGTGCGGTCGTTGAAGTGAATTCCGCCGAGCTTGGTGACACCCTCCACCAGTTCACGCACCTCTGAACCGAAGTACTGCTCGATCTGATCGGGGGTGACGTCGGTGTCCTCGACCACGTCATGGAGGAACCCAGCAGCAATCACGGGGGCACTGGCGCCGATATCCCGCAACAGATCCGCCACCGCCACCGGATGAACGATGTAAGGGTCCCCACTGGCCCGGAACTGTCCCTCGTGGAGCTGAAAACCGAAATCGAAGGCCGACACCAGCAGCGCCTCGGAATCCGTAGGGCAGCTCTGACCGATGCCGGGCGGCACATTGGCGATGCACTCCCTCAACCAGTCCGGCAGAGAGATGTCGTAGTCATCCGGATGGCGGATGGGATGGCGCCGAACTTCTGGCAACACACACGCCACCGCAGCCGAACCAGTGCTGGTTTGGGGCTCTTTGTGTGTTGAAGCGGCGTTGAGCATCCGACCCAGCGGATCATTCCATGGTATTCAGTGCAGGACCTCCCGTCTTTCCTGCCGCACTGTTCATGGGCCGGCCTGTTCTGGAACTCGAACAGCTGCGACTGCGCTACCCCGGCAGTGAGTGCTGGACGCTGGATGGGCTGAATTTGAGCCTCGAGCCAGGGGAGACCGTGGCCTTGGTGGGATCTTCCGGATGCGGCAAAAGCACCGTGGCCCGCGCCGTGATGCAGCTGCTGCCACGGGGAACAGTCTGTGAAGGTCGGCTGGACTTAACCGGCCAAGATCCACGCCAGCTCAGGCGACCGCAGTTGCGACAGCTGCGCGGTGAGGCGGTGGGTCTGGTGTTCCAAGACCCGATGACCCGGATGAATCCGCTGATGACCGTGGGGGGACATCTGATCGACACCCTCAAGGCCCACCGGCCTGACACCAGGAAAACAGCCCACCAAGAACGGGCCCGAGAGCTGCTGGAACGGGTGGGCA
This sequence comes from Synechococcus sp. UW106, assembly GCF_900474015.1. NCBI lineage: Bacteria > Bacillati > Cyanobacteriota > Cyanophyceae > Synechococcales > Synechococcaceae > Synechococcus > Synechococcus sp. UW106. Next base: position 587,268 of record NZ_UCNV01000009.1, on the reverse strand, counting down.
TCGGTGCCAACCGCTTCCGCGCCTACCCCCATGAGCTCAGCGGTGGCATGCGACAACGCCTGGCCATTGCCCTGGCGATTGCCCTGGAACCGCCGCTGCTGATCGCCGATGAACCCACCACCAGCCTGGATGTGGCTGTAGCAGGGCAGGTGATGGCCGAGCTCAGCGGTCTCTGCCAAGAACTGGGCAGTGCCTTGCTGCTGATCAGCCATGACCTGGCCATGGCCGCCCGCTGGTGCGACCGCATGGCCATGCTCGACAACGGACGCAAGGTGGAGGACGGCCCCAGCCATCAGATGCTCACCAGGCCGAAGTCGTCCGTGGGGCAACGCCTGGTCGCCGCAGCACAGGCCCGGGAAGGTGGGAGGTCGCCGGCACGTCCCGACAACAGCAGCGTGCTGAAGGTGGAGGAACTGCGCTGCTGGCATGCCGTGGGTGGCGCGCCTTGGTCTCCTGTCTGGCTTAAAGCAGTGGATGGAGTGAGTTTCGAGCTCAGGGCCGGGGAAAGTCTTGGAGTTGTCGGAGCATCCGGCTGTGGTAAAAGCACCCTCTGCCGGGCGTTGATGGGGCTCAATCCCATCCGCGGCGGACGGGTCGACCTGCTCGGCCAGGTTCTGCTGAGCCTCCGCGGAGAAGCGCTGCGGTCAGCCCGTCGGGCCCTTCAGATGGTGTTTCAGGACCCTCTGGCCTGTCTGAACCCCGCCCTACAGGTGGCTGATGCCATCGCCGATCCATTGCTGATCCATGGGATCTGCTCCAAGGCTGCAGCCCGGGAGGAAGCCCGACGCCTACTGGAACGGGTCGGACTCAGCCCGGCAGAGCAGTTTCAGGAGCGCCTGCCAAAGCAGCTCTCCGGTGGCCAGCAACAACGGGTGGCCATCGCGCGCGCCCTGGCCTTGAAGCCCAAGGTGCTGATCTGCGATGAAAGCGTCAGCATGCTTGATGCAGAAGTGCAGGCGGATGTTCTGGGCCTACTGAGGGAGCTGCAGCAGGAGCTGGGCCTCGCGATCGTGTTCATCACCCACGACCTCTCGGTGGCCAGTGGCTTCTGCCACCGGGTGATGGTGCTGGACAAGGGGAAGGTGGTTGAGGAGGGCCCAGGGGACCGGATCTTCAGCGCGCCTCAGGCACCGATCAGCCAGACCCTGGTGGAGGCCTGCCCAAGGCTGCCCCGCTGAACTCAGGCAGTCTGTGAAAGGTCAACCACAATCAGGTGCCGTCGCAAGGCAGCAGGAAGCACCTCACGGCGCACGGAACGGATCAAAGCGGAGACCCAAGTTCTGTTGCAACGAACCCGTATGACCATCGATCGGCCTGTGGATTATTCACCATCAAAAAGCGGATTCAGCACTTGTCCAGTGCGCCACTGAACCTGCAACTCTCCCCATCAACCCGACGCGGCGCGCCGCCGCAACACCCCCAATAACTTCTCCATCACAGGTGGAAGGGGTGCCTCAAACACCATCCGTTCGCAACTGATTGGATGGTCCAGCCCCAACTGCACGGCATGCAGTGCTTGGCCGGGCAGTTCGATCGGCAATTTGCGGCAGCGGCTGTAGGTGGGATCCCCCACCACGGGGTGATGGATGTGGGCGCAGTGAACGCGAATCTGATGGGTCCGTCCGGTGTCGAGCTTGAACCGCAAAAGGGAGTAGTCCCCGAGACGCTCCACCAGGGTCCAGTGGGTGCAGGCGTAACGACCGTTTTCAGTGCTCACCACGGCGTACTTCTTGCGATCCATCGGATGACGACCGATAGCGCCGACGATCGAGCCGGAGTCGCCGTCGGGCACACCGTGGACAACGGCGAAGTACTCACGGGAAGCGATCCGTTTCTGGATCTGAACCTGCAGCCGCACCAAGGCCTCCTGGCTCTTGGCGATCACGATGCAGCCGGTGGTGTCTTTGTCGAGACGGTGGACAATCCCCGGGCGCAGCTTGCCGCTGATCCCAGGCAGATCCGGGCAGTGATGCAGCAGACCGTTGACCAAGGTGCCGTCCTTGTTGCCCGGTGCCGGGTGCACCGTCAGACCTGCGGGCTTGTTGAGCACGATCAGATGATCGTCTTCAAACAGCACATCCAGATCCATCGGCTCTGGCTTGAGATAAGGCAACGGTTCCGGGGGCGGCATCCACAGCTGCACTTCGTCGCCCTGACGCAACGGTGTTTTGGCCTTGCCGGTCTTGCCGTTGACGCGCACATACCCCGCGTCGATGAATTTCTGAATCCGGGCCCGGCTCTGCTCCGTGCGCTGACTGACCAGCCAACGGTCCAGCCGCATCGGCAACGGTTTGGGATACGTCAGCGTGAGCAGCTCTCCCTCACCCTCCCCAAAGCGGTCGGTAAAAGTCTCTTCCGGCAGCGGAGGACGCTTCCACTGCGGACTCATGCCGGTAGCTCCAGAGCGATGCTGCCGAGGGCCGATTTACGGAAATCATCCAGCAGCCGCTGGGCCATGCGCGCAGTTTCCCCAGAGGTGTGGCGGGACGCTGCGGCCTCAAGCCAAAGGGCGGGGTCCGCCGTTTCACCACTCAGGGGAATGCCATAACGCTCCTGCAGGAGCGGGAGCGTCACTCCAGCTGCGGCCTGCGATTCGGCATCGATCAACAGCTGCAGAAAGGCCTGAGCCACCAGTTCACCGTCGTAGGCGGCCTGGCCGATGTCGTCACACAAGGCGAGCCGCAGGGCCGCTTGCTGATCATCAAGGCGGGGGGGCAGGACCCCAGGTGCATCGAGGAGATCCAGGTCTTGCCCCAGACGCACCCAGCGCAGGGTTCGCGTCACCCCAGCCCGACGGGCACTGGCAACCACCTTCTGCCTCACCAAACGATTGATCAGGGCGGACTTACCCACGTTGGGAAATCCGAGCGTGAGGGCCCGCACCGGCCTGGGCCGCATGCCCCGGCTGCGACGGCGTTCGTTGAGCTGATCTCCGGCACGGATCGCGGCCTGCTGAACCTGCTTCACCCCAGTACCGGCCTTGGCATCACACCAAACGGTGCGTTGACCTTGGGCCTTAAACCAGGCCTCCCAAGCCTCCTTGGCGGCGGCTGTGACCATGTCACGCCGATTGATCACCAAGAGGTGCTGCTTGCCCTTCAGCCAGCGGTTGAGATGGGGGTGACCTGTGGCGAGAGGAATGCGGGCATCGCGGACCTCAATCACCAGATCCACCTTGTCGAGATGGCGTTTGAGCTGCTGCTCCGCCTTCGCGATGTGGCCGGGGTACCACTGAATCGTTGGGGTGCTCACAAACGCAAACGCACAGAACAGGTGGCCCGCTGAAACACATTCACATTGAACTCGCCGGCGCTATCGCCCTTCACACGGGTTAATGTCACCCCGTTTTCTTACCGCACGAGACAACCCTATGGCGAAGCGTTCCCTGGCCAGCCTCCAAGCCGGCGACCTGAGCGGCAAACGCGTTCTCGTGCGGGTTGACTTCAACGTGCCCCTGAACGATGCCGGTGCGATCACCGACGACACCCGCATCCGTGCCGCCCTGCCCACGATCAACGACCTGATCAGCAAGGGCGCCAAGGTGATCCTTTCTGCTCACTTCGGCCGTCCTAAGGGCCAGGTCAATGACGCCATGCGCCTGACCCCCGTGGCGGCTCGCCTGAGCGAACTGCTGGGCAAGTCTGTAACCAAGACCGACAGCTGCATCGGTCCTGACGCCGAAGCCAAGGTGGGCGCCATGGCCAACGGCGATGTGGTGCTGCTGGAGAACGTTCGCTTCTTCGCTGAGGAAGAGAAGAACGAAGCAGGCTTCGCCGAGAAACTGGCTGGTCTGGCTGAGGTGTACGTGAACGACGCCTTCGGCGCCGCCCACCGTGCCCATGCCTCCACCGAAGGCGTGACCAAGTTCCTCAAGCCCTCCGTCGCCGGCTTCTTGATGGAGAAGGAGCTTCAGTACCTGCAGGGTGCTGTGGATGAGCCCAAGCGTCCCTTGGCCGCCATAGTCGGTGGCTCCAAGGTGAGCTCCAAGATCGGCGTGCTCGAGGCCCTGATCGACAAGTGCGACAAGGTGCTGATCGGCGGCGGCATGATCTTCACCTTCTACAAGGCCCGCGGCCTCGCAGTGGGCAAGAGCCTGGTGGAAGAGGACAAGCTGGAACTAGCCAAGGAGCTGGAAGCCAAGGCCAAGGCCAAGGGCGTGCAGCTGCTGCTTCCTACCGATGTGATGCTGGCCGACAACTTCGCCCCCGACGCCAACAGTCAGATCGCTGATATCAACGCCATCCCTGATGGCTGGATGGGCCTCGACATTGGCCCCGACTCGATCAAGGTGTTCCAGGACGCCCTGGCGGATTGCCAGACCGTGATCTGGAACGGCCCCATGGGCGTGTTCGAGTTCGACAAGTTCGCTGCTGGCACCAACGCGATCGCCACCACCCTGGCGGACCTGAGCGGCAAGGGCTGCTGCACGATCATCGGCGGCGGTGATTCCGTTGCAGCTGTTGAGAAGGCTGGCCTGGCCGAGAAGATGTCTCACATCTCCACCGGTGGCGGCGCCAGCCTTGAACTGCTGGAAGGCAAGGTGCTGCCCGGTGTGGCTGCCCTCGACGCCGCCTGATCAGACGTTCAAGCCTGAAGCTTCCGGCCTTTGGCATCGCGCTTCTTGCCGGTGCGCGCCGGAAGCCCCAGCTGATTCCGCACTTTGTTCACGTATGCCCGGTAGTCCTGCTTGAGGGACTTCCGGGCTTTTTTCATGTCCTTACGGCACGTCTTGATCGCATTCGCGGATGCTGCCGCATCAACACAGAGCTGATGGCTCTGCAGGAGATCCAGTCGACGCTGGTAGTTGTCTTTGAACCAGGTCTTACGGGCCTGGAACAGAACCTGGCTCTGCTCGGGGGACTGATCCCGCCCAGCCATTGCCGATGGGGCCATCGTCATGACCGGTGCTGCCATCAGTGCAGCCAGAGCCAGAGAAGCGTTGGAGATGCGCATGGATGAAGCCTTCGCAATGCATACATTCTGGTGACACTTATCAATCAGGATCTGAATGGTCTGCCATGAGTCATGACCAGATGTGACTTAAGCCTGGGCTTCGTGGGGCTAGGAGCTCTCGGCTTGCCGATGGCAATCAACCTGCACCGCGCCGGCTTGCGGCTGAGGGTGCACACCCGCAGCCGCAAAGCCGAAACCAGGCCAGAGCTCGAGAGTGCAACTCGATGTTCCAGCCCAGCCGAGGCCAGCGCCGGCGTTGACGTTCTTCTTCTGTGCGTCAGCGACGACGCAGCCGTTGAGGAGGTCTTGTTCGGACCCCACGGAGCTGCGTCACAACTCACCACCGGCAGCGTGGTGCTGGATTGCTCCACCATTGCTCCCGCCACAGCCGAACGCTGTGCGGAGCGCCTAGCACGCCAGAACGTCCATTACCTGGATGCCCCGGTCACCGGCGGCACGGAGGGCGCCAAACGCGGCAGCCTCACAGTGCTGGTTGGAGGAGCCACCGAGCCGCTCGAGCGTGTTCGGCCGATTCTCGAGGTGATCGGCTCCTCCATCCACCACTTCGGCAGCGTGGGACGAGGGCAGCAGGTGAAGGCGGTGAACCAGGTGCTGGTGGCCGGCAGCTATGCCGCCGTGGCTGAGGCAGTGGCCCTGGGCCAGCGCCTGGATCTACCCATGCCAATGGTGGTCGACGCCCTCAAAAACGGAGCAGCCGGGTCCTGGGCTCTGGAGCATCGCAGCACCGCCATGCTTGAAGGCACCTACCCCCTTGGATTCCGGCTCAGCCTGCATCGCAAGGATCTCGGTATCGCCCTTCATACAGCCAAAGCAGTCAAACTGGATCTCCCTGTGACGACGCTGGTGGAACAGCTGGAACTCGATCTGATCAACGGCGGCCATGGCGATGAGGACGTGTCCGCTCTGCATCGCTGGAACCCTGCGATAGGAGAGAGCTAATTGCTACTGACCACGCGCACCCGCTTGGTGGCCGTCACCACCCCATCGGGATGCACCAGCATCACAGCCCAGGTTTGAGAACCGGGTTGCTGTGGTGCCTGGACGCTCTTGAACAAGCCACCACCCCCCAGAGGTGCCAGCGGCAGATTGGGGCGAATCTGAGCCGACAGCTGCTCATCGGTGAGGTCGAGCAAGCCGCCCGCCACCAGTGCCTGGCCCAGCGGCTCTTCAACCACCAGATCAATGTCGTAGCGACTGCCGGTCAGCACCACATCGGGAATCGAGACGTTGACGGCCAACGGGCGTTCACCGCTGCGCAGCAACGACTGCTGGGCCAACAGTTCCTGCTCCACCAGCTGCCCCCCCTCCAGACGAATCGCAATCTGCTCCGAGGCTTCCAAGGCGTAGTTCAACCCCTCGGATTCAGCTGCACCACGCACCCTCAAGGTGAGGGTCTGACGGCCATCCGGCGTTGGCTCTGCAGGCTCCACCTGCCAGGTGACCTCAGGGAAATCCTGACGGAATCGCTGATAGCGCTGGGCCAATACGGGCTGCAGCTCAATACTGGCCACCGTGTCGAACGCCGTAGGGCCACCACTCGAAGGACCGCTGCTGTTCAACACCGTTTGCAGGCGCGAGCTGAAGCTCTCCGCCACACTGCCCTCACGACCAGGCTGCTCGAGGGCATGGACCGGAGATAGCACCAGCGCCATGGCCGACACCAGCGTGGCTCCCAGGAAACGACGCACGGGCCGGAACGCAACAACCCAATTAAGTTAGGCGTGGTGAGCGGAGACGGCCGACGCGATGACCCGGCTTCTGATCGCTGCCAGCGGCACCGGCGGCCATCTCTTCCCAGCTCTGGCTGTTTCAGAAGCCGTTGAAGAGCAGTGGCCCGTGCGCTGGCTGGGGGTGCCCGATCGACTCGAAACGCGCCTGGTGCCTGAACGCTTTGGCTTGGTGTGCGTGAACGCCGGCGGCCTGCAGGGGCGTGGGCTGACCAAATTGCTGCAGCTACTGCGTCTATTGCTTGCCAGCGTCAGCGTGCGGCGGGTGATCCGCCGGAACGCAATCGATGTGGTGTTCACCACCGGCGGCTACATCGCCGCCCCCGCAATCCTGGCGGCGCGCTGGTGCGGCATTCCCGTGGTGCTGCATGAATCCAATGCCATCCCGGGGCGCGTCACGCGGTTGCTGGGTCGCTTCTGCAGCGCCGTGGCCATTGGCCTCCCCGCGGCCGCCAAGCGCATCCCCGGCAGCCAGCCGGTACTGACAGGCACACCGGTGCGTTCCAGCTTCCTGGCGGCGCAACCCCTACCGGCCTGGGTCCCCTCGGGCGAAGGCCCACTGTTGGTGGTGATGGGCGGCAGTCAAGGCGCGGTGGGCTTGAACCGCATGGTGCGTGCTGCGGTGCCAGCCCTGTTGGAGCAGGGCTGCCGGGTGGTGCACCTGACCGGCGACAACGATCCCGACATCGAGCAACTGCGGCACCCACAGCTGGTGGAACGCCGCTTCAGCGATGAGATTCCAGGGCTGCTGCAGCATGCCGACCTGGCCATAAGCCGCGCGGGGGCCGGCAGCCTCAGTGAACTAGCGGTCTGTGGGACTCCCAGCGTGCTGGTGCCGTTCCCGCAGGCGGCAGATCAGCATCAAGAGGCCAATGCCGCCTGCGCCGCGTCTCTGGGTGCTGCGGTGATCGTGCATCAACACGAACCAGACCAGCCCGTGTTGTTGAACACTGCTCAACGGCTCCTGGCAGCACGGCTGGGGCAGGTCACGGCTGCAGCCGATCCCCTCGCCCAGATGCGTGAAGGCATGCAGGCGCTGGCGGAACGGGATGCCGAGCGGCAACTGGCTGCCTTGCTTCAGACGCTGGTGGACTGAGTCAAGTCAGAGGGTTGCGCTGCAGCTCCTCACGCAACGTCCTCACGATGCGGCGGTTGTTGCGGCGAGATTGCAAACCGATCCGTAGCCAGGTTTCACCCAAGCCCTCGAAAGAGCGGCAATCGCGCAGAAGGATGCGATGCCGCTGCTCCATCGCTTCCCGCAATGGCACCAGGGAGCTGTTCGCACGAATCAGCAGGTAATTCACCGCCGACGGCATGGGGGTGATGCCAGGCAGCGCCGCTAACTGCTGCTGCATCCAGGCGCCTTCTATGGCCACCCAACGCTGCACCCGTGAACACCAACGGCGGTAACGCTCTGGCGATGCCAACAAGCGCTCGCCGACAGCCAAAGCGATGCCATTCACGGGCCAGGGATCCCGCCACTCAGACCAACGCTGCAATCGCTGGGGCTGCGCAACGGCATAGCCCAATCGCAACCCGGCGATGCCATAGAGCTTGGTGAGGCTGCGGATCACCACAAGATTGGGGTGGTGCTCAACCAGCGGAATCATCGATTGCTGCTCCCCACCAGGCACCAAAGGCAGGAAGGCCTCATCACAGATCACCAGCCCATGAGTCGCGAGCAGAAGCTCCAACGAGGCACGGGACCAGAGCTGCCCTGTGGGGTTGTGGGGATTGCAGATCCACAACACAGCCCCAGGGTCCTGCTCGGGGAAGGGTTGCGGGAACGCCTCACTCCAAACGAGGGGTAGCTGCTGCTGGCGGGATGACGCTGACCAACAGCGGAGGGCACGCCCGTAATCAGCAAAACCCGGTGCGAGCAGCACACTTTCACCCGAGCCCGAGGCATCGCGCGCCACCCAGGTAAATAATTCGGCGGCTCCATTCCCGGGCAGTACAAATGAAGATTGAACGCCATGAAGAGCAGCCAGGTGCTGGCGAAGCAATGCCTGACTGCGGTCGGGGTAATCGCGACAGGCACTTCGGCCCAGACGCTGCAACCGAGGAGTCCAGGGCACCAGGGACGCACTGGCATCAAGAAAAGCTTGAGGCCTCAACCCGGCCCGTTGCGCCGCCTGCAGAACTTCACCGCCATGAACAGGCAGCACCCGACCGATGCAAGTTCTGCAAGTGTGCCCGCTGACTCGTGTTGACAACTGATTTCAGAGCCAAGATCATGAAATCAGTGTTTTCACTTTCAATGAGCCTTCTTCAGGCCTATCTGCAAAGCCCCAGTACCCGTCGGGTGCTCAAACGCAAACCAGGTGAGAAGGGCTTCTCCTTGATCGAACTGGTGGTGGTGATTGCCGTGCTCGCCGTGCTGACCGCCATCGCATTGCCGAACTTCCTTGGGGTAAGCGATGACGCGGCAGTGCGCTCCGCTCAACAGGGCGTAATTACAGCCTTCAAGGAATGCCAAGTACAAAAGGCTAGGGGCAATGTCACTGCAACTGCTGCATTTGAGCCTGTTGAACTCAATGATTTCACGATCACAGCACTCGGAAACACGGTAACTACTGTTGCGGCTGCAGTACCTGCCGCAGGCGCGTCTGCACTTTGCTTCACAGTGAATGCGACCACAGGCGTCGCGAGCATGAACAACTTTTACTCAATTCCTACAGAAACAGGCAAATTTCCAAAATTCGGAGTGGCATCAACCGGCACAAAAGATTGCGCATCTGGCGATGGAGCTACAGCAGCCTATGCCGACACCCACTCCGTAGGCTGCGATGGAGTAGCTGGAGCTGCAGGAGGATATGGCGCCACAGCGGGTGACTGGAGATAGGATTTAAAAGTGAGAAAATCGTATTTCGATAAAGATAATGGTTTTTCTCTCATAGAGCTAATTGTCGTCCTTGCTGGGCTTGGCATTTTGTCAAGCCTTGCAATTCCTAAAGTTATAAATTACCTTAATTACGCCCGTGTTGACGAGGCAAAAGCACTACTGAATAGCGCTGCAGCAGATTGCCTTCAAGATTTTCGCAGAAAAGGGAGAGAAAGCCTAGAGGACAGTGTTGACGAGAATATCCTCAGCAAGGATCGACTTGAAAGTACAGGTTATAAATTCCTGGACATTGAAAGCACCAGCAATTGCGGGAACACTCTGATCAGAGCCATCTCCCCCAAAGACCAAGAGCACATGCCCGATCTTGGCTTCACAATTAGCTCAGAAGGCAGACTAACAAAAGTAGCGAGTACAGAATATGTTGACACCAGTCATGCAGCTATTACTGCCAAAGGATGGGCTGGGATAAACGTCACAAAATCAGAAGACCTTAAAGACCTGATGGATTACAACTTAGAAATTCAAGATGCCAAGGCAAGTTGCCTGAATACATTCGACACTTGGCTGAAGAACACTGGTGATGGGAGTTTCAATACCTGGAACGACGCTGCAAACAGTGGGTGCCCCACAAAGCCACCAAAGGTTGTGAATAACAACTGCACAACAAACGGCTGCAATAAAAAAATGTTTTATCTAGACGGGGAGTTTTGCGGAACAGAACCAGAAGATCACGAAAAGTGCATAAAGGACAAGCTTGGAGCAATATGCGCAGAAAAGCTACAGCAACACAAAATAGACCAGACAACAAGCTCATCATCACGACCCACAACAATTACTGAGTGCGGCAATAAAGAGTATTGGTTCTGCAAAGGTGTCAACAAGGGATCAAAGGCAGGCCTAGAAACCTGCCTTCGAGAAGACGAAGAAGCATTATGCGTCTCAAAGCAAGAGGAAGCGAGAGAGACAGGGCATACCGGAAAATTTGGACCATTACCTGGCCCTGGAAAATGCTCGGAAATCAAATGGGTCTGCGAAAACACATTTGTAAGTGAGCAAGATTATTACATCAACTGCGACACACCGGCGAAAGAACCTCCAGCAAAGTGCTCTGATGTTTTGAAAACAGTGGATTTAGACTGCTTAGAATATGAATTGACAGAGACATTGATTCAAAAATGTCAGCAGAGGCCGATGCTCGGAGGATCTAAGAATTGCGGAGAGGTTGGGAAAGGCAGGCCATCAAACCGCAAAGGGTGGGACAAGTTTCCCGCCTGTGCTCAATGGGCAAAATGCATGGGGCTCCAATAGGACATGTATATTTTCAAGCTAAAGAATAAATCCAGAAAGCATCACATGCATACTAAACAACAAAGCAAGATTGCACTACAAGTCTGATACGACATGAGCAATAAACACGACGCTCGAAATATACGATCATTGGTCGACAATTTATTTGCTCTACAATGGTGCCGAGAAAATATCGTTGTGCCTCTTGGTATTGAAAGGAATCAAGCAACAGGTACCGAGAAAGTTACAGTCGCTGTAGGAAACTTTAGTTATCTGGGTACAATTGGCGACTTCATCAAGAGGCGTGCCTCAGATGCCGGACTCGAATGCCAATTTATTGAAAAAACGCCGGAGGATATTCAAAAGATTCTGGATGAAGCAGCACTGCAAAGGGTCATCAGCGGAGAGAACCTTCTAGAAGACTTTGAATTCAGCGATGAGTCCATCCTGGATGCTCTACAAGATGCAGATGAAGAAGGATCCGCTGGTGGGTTCAACTTCGACTTTGACGATAGCGACGAACAAATCATTGAAGAGCAAGCCCTAGATCTGTCGATCGAAATGCTAGGGACAAAAATTCAACAAGCAGCAGCAAAGATCCTTATCAGCGCATGCAGAACAGGCGTCTCAGACATTCACGTCGAACCACGACAAGATAATTACAAGGTTCGCGTTCGCCTCGATGGGGTTATGCAGAACTATGTGACAATGCCGCGTTCCGCCGGGATCAAACTCACCGCCTGCTACAAAAACATGGCGAAAATGGATATTGCAGAACGCCGTGCATCTCAAGACGGCAAGATCCGGCGTCGTTTCGAAGGCCAGGCTATGGAATTTCGCTGTGCAACAGCTCCAGGGAAACATGGGGAGAAAATGGTATTGCGATTCCTCAACAGCAACCCAGACATGTTGAGTCTTGACACACTAATAAGTAACGACAAAGTACGACAAGACTTCCGCTCCATACTCAATGAAGCAAACGGACTCATCATTGTTTCAGGACCAACGGGCTCAGGAAAATCTACTACTTTAGCTTCAGCACTCCGAGAAAAAGACAGCGGAGAAGTAAACATCGTAACCGCAGAAGATCCGATCGAATATGATCTTGGAGGGAATATTCAACAATTTCCAGTCATTCGAGCCAAGGGGCAAACCTTCTCCCAGCTACTTCGGACCTTTCTCCGGCAAGACCCGGATGTCATCCTCATTGGCGAGACCCGTGATCCAGAAACTGCCGAGTCATCGATGGATGCGGCTGAAACTGGTCACCTCGTCTTCACCACCCTTCACGCCAATAGTGCTGCCAGCTCACTGACTCGCCTAATGGATATGGAAGTGCCGAGCTACAAGCTCAATGCATCTTTACGCGGAGTTTTAGCACAGCGGCTCTTACGCCGCGTCTGTCCAGAATGCAGTGTTGAACGAGCGATTAATGATGCAGAAAGCTATTTCACCGGTCTGCAACCAGGTACACCAGTTCGTTTTGCCACCAGCCTAAGCGCTGAAGAAAAACAAAAACGCAAACAAGAAGGCAGTCTCTGTGCCAAATGCGGAGGTAGTGGCTACAACGGGCGTGTCGGCACCTATGAGCTGATGAATATCAACAGCAGCATTCGCGAATCGATTAAGAAGAAAAAAACAACCCATGAAATTGAGCAAGAAGCAGTTCAATCGGGGATGCTCACGCTGAAACGGTATGGGGTTGAACTCATTCGCGAACAGCTTACGACCATTTCCGAATTGCAGAAAATCTGTAATACTGAAAACTAGGGATTCATTTGAGAGTCAACATGAGCCTGGCACGCCAGATCGTTAACTTTGCAATCAAAGCAGGCTCATCAGACATTCACCTTGAAGAAGGTTCGCCAATTGCCCTACGAGTTAACTCGGATATACGCATTTTAGAAAATATCTTGCATGAGGAAGATATGACAAAGCTCCTCCTTGAAATCGTAGGAGAGGAAAAGCTTCAACAGTTTCAGAAAACTGGCGACCTAGACACCTCAATGGGTATCGAGGGGCTATCACGCATTCGAATCAACGCCTACATTGCCAACGAACGGCGTTGCCTCACACTTCGAATCCTTTCGGATAGTTTACCTCGCTGGCAAGATCTAGGACTGCCCCAGCCCTTCATTGATCTGACTCAGAAACATCGCGGACTGGTGCTATGTACTGGCCCTACAGGCTCTGGGAAATCAACCACTCTGGCAGCTTTCATTCATTGCATTCTTGAAACTCAAAAGCGTCACATCCTCACCATTGAAGATCCTATTGAATTCGAATTCCAACATTCTCAAAGTTCAATTATTCATCAACGCGAAGTCAAACGCGATACCCAATCCTTTGCCTCAGCACTACGAGCTGCTCTGCGGGAAGATCCCGATGTCATCTATATCGGCGAAATGCGCGATTTAGAAACGATCCAACTTGCGATTACAGCAGCAGAAACTGGCCATCTTGTCTTGGGAACACTGCACACCTCATCAGCAGCCAAAACAGTAGAGCGAATCGTTGATGTCTTCCCCGGTGATCAACAAGAGCAGGCTCGCCTGCAGGTTTCAACGTCTCTCCTGGGAATCATGTCCCAGACCTTATGCAAAAACACCAGTGGCAAACGCTCCCTGGCCTATGAGCTTTTGGTGAATACTCCAGCTATCGCCAACCTGATCCGAGAACGAAAGGTCAGCCAAATTTATTCTCAATTACAAACTGGTAGCAAAGAAGGTATGAACACTCTTGAACAATGCCTACTCGACTTGGTCAACAGCGGAGCCATCACACAAAAAGAGGCAATTAGTAGGGCTTCCAATCCAAAAGCAATTTTGTCAGAGGCTAATTAAGCATGGCCACCTATGGAGCTCAACCCCAATCTAGAACACAATCTGATGTAAACATCAGATCATCAGAAGGACGCAAGCAGGTTAAAACTGGTGTCTTTGCTGATCTGTTCAGCAGTCAACCATCTCCTAAAGATTTAACAGTACCGCAAAAAGATTTGCTGGTATTTTTTCGACAATTGGCCGTTATTTTACAAAGCGGCGTTCCACTAGCGCAAGGTCTGCTTCTCATTGCTGACAACATGACGAACCAGCGCTTAGCTGGCTGCGTCCAGCACATTGCCGCCAGACTTAGCGCGGGTGAGGAGCTATCACAAAGTTTACGGTTATATCCCAAAGTCTTTGAACCCTTGGCCGTTGGCCTCATTGAAGCCGGTGAAGCCGGTGGCATCTTGGAAAAAGTTCTAGACCGAATAGCCCTGTTGCTGGAAGAACGGGCCAAAATCCGTGGACAAATAATCGGGGCGATGATGTACCCAGTAATCGTGCTACTGCTGGCCACAACAGTAAGCCTCGGCTTACTGATTTTCATCGTGCCCCGTTTCAAAACAATGTTTGATGGGATGGGTGCGGAGTTACCAGCCCTCACGACTTTTCTTCTGGAACTTTCGAAAGCAATCACAACATTACAGTTCGCGATTGGGGCACCCATCACTATGATCGTCATCACAGCTGCATTCAATCGCTACTACAGCACCAAACAGGGTCGATACATGATCGATATGCTGACCCTCAAAGTGCCGCTATTTGGTGATCTAATTTTACGGTCCGAAATGGCGAGCATGTCTGACACCTTGGCCACACTCGTCAATGCAGGCATTCCGATCGTAGAAGGATTACAGCGCTGCATTTCAGCCAGCTCGAATGAATTAACCCGCCGCACATTGCAACAAGGAATCAGCTTAGTTCAACAGGGGCAGGAGTTGAACTATTCCTTAGGGCGAAGTGGAATGTTCCCCAAACTTGTGATCTCAATGATCAAAATTGGAGAAGAGACTGGCCAGCTCAGTTTCATGCTAGAGAAACTATCTATTTTCTACAAGCGAGAAGTGGAATCCACCGTGTCTTCCCTCACCAAAGCGATGGAACCTGCCGTGGTGTTCGTGGTGGCCGGAATCGTGGGGACCATTGTGATTGCACTTTATCTACCCATGTTCAGCTTGATCACCAACATGCGAGGTTGAACAATATAAAGAAATTGCAGCCTGCCTACTCATCCTGAAAACGCAACTCTCCCAACGACGAAGACTCTGAAGAATCATTGTTAGCAATCCTTGTGTGAGATTTCATTTGAGCTTTTTCAGGTTGTAATTGTGGCTCAGAGGGCTCCAATCCAGGAATCGCATTGATACTCGGCCACTCCTCCCCTTCATCACCCGCCACAGGCTCCTCAACCTCAGAAGACTCTTCTGCTTTAACACCCTCTTTCTTCTCCACTAAATCCAAACTCAAACTCGGCCACTTCTCTTCTTCTTCACTTTCGACAACCTCCTCAACAGCAGAAACCTCCTCAACTTTGACTGGCTCTTCTTTAACTAAAAACTCCTCACGAACGTCCATGGTTCCACTAGCAGGCGACAGCTGCGTGACCTCAACATCCAACGGCTCCAACTGTGAAGTACTTGGCTGCTTCTGAGCATCGACACTGGCTTCGACAGTCAAAGAGGGGAGAGGAGCAAGTTCCAACGATGTAGACACCTCCGGCAAACCGCAAGACAGCAACTGTTCCCGCGGAAGAAAGCCCAGACCCAAGCCCATCAATCTTGCGAGACCTGCTTGAACCAGAAGATCATCAGGGATGAAGCCAGCAACTCTGGGCATCAGTACCGGATTAAGTACGTTCACGTCACAATCCAATGCTTCATGGAACAAATCCTTAATCAGCGGATGAGCGCTATTGATACCGCTAAGACTCAGAGCGCGCACAACAGTTGAATCGGCCTGAGATGTCAACTCCGACATCACAGCTTCTACATCACGCAGAACAGCACGCAAATCCAACTCCGAAATCGGTAAATAGCGCTCATCTTTCAGCGTCATCTTTTCTGCTGAAAAGCCAGCCTCCAGAGCTTCCTTGCGCTGCTCATCATCCAAATCTGGTTCTGGAAAATCCCGAATAGCAGACAAGCGCTCTAATCGAATCGGGCCGTTAGGGCCCACAACACACAACTGCGAACAATCAGGCAACAACTCCAGAACAAGATGGAACTCCGACTCACGCAATCTGCTTAATTCATCCACCAAGAAGCGCAACAAACTGAATGGGCCAAGCTCAAGAGCCTGCAATTCAAACCCAGCATCACCCAACAGACTGATCACACGATCGATCAACATTTGAGGTATCGCCATCAGCAGATAGGGCTGTAAAGCAGATCCCTGCTGGCGAGGCAAAGGGTACAAATCAAAGTCCGTTTGCTCCAACGGGAAGGGCAATTGAACAGGGTTAGCCGGATTTCGAAGATAGAGATGTGCTTTTTCCGCAGTCAGTTCAGCAGGAAGTTCGACAATGCGCTGATAAGCAACATCAGGAGAGAGAACGACTGCTGCACGATGAGCAGGAATCCCCTTTTCTTGGCAGAGCGCTTTGAGTAAAGACGCCATCACGGCGGGATCGCTGGGGACTCCGCGTTCAAGCGCTTCTTCCGGTAAGGGTACCCTGCTGATGTGGCTGAAACGAATGCCATCCAGAGATGGCGCGGCTTCGGCATAACGCAACCCCGACGCACTGAACTCCAACAGCAGGATGCGCTTCGACAAACGACGACGCACAGACATCAACTGTGTACCCAGTTGACTGATATCAAGGCCAAAAAAAGTTTTGCCAACCAGAGGAGTTTCGGTCATCGGTTCAGCAAAAAGGACGAGGTCGACAAATGAGGCGACGTATAGGCAGGGTGGACGCGTTGAGCTGGGTCGGCAAGGCTTGTAGGACGTAAAGACCAGGCGTGGCCGAATTATTGGCGGGGTCAAGAAGATTCTCTATCGATGCCTCTCGTAACCCCGTTTGCCACAAACAAATGTGATAGCCACGGGGAAATGTAAAGACAGGGAGGTCAGGAATCTTGTCATTGGATGACCAGACGTATGTCGAAGCTGCAGGGGTACAAACCTCTTCGGGCAGAGAACCCAATGAACCCGAAATGGATTCGATGCGAGAACGATGAATTCCAGGTTGCACCAAAACCTGCTCCAATTGATCGAACAACACCTCAATCCGCTGCCGATCAATCAAGACACCATTCGCGACATCCTCCGTATTCTCATCGTTGCAGCGGCGAACGCCACTGACATCAACAGGGCATTCCGCTTCTCCCATAAAGCGCAAGGTGACCTCCATCACCGCTGCCACAACACCGGTAAAAATCACCATCATTGTGACTGCAAGGAGCAGCTCCAACACCGACATCCCCGAAGCAGATCGATCCTCAGATGTCATCTTTTCTCTTGTACTGCCTCGGAAGTTGGTCGATGATCTGGTCTTCAACATCATCGATCAACTGCAATGCAGAAGCACTATCACGCCCCTGTTCACGAAGTGATCGAGCGAGACTATCCAATAAGACTTGTTCATCATCATTCGTGGGATAACGACCTGCCGCCGTGAATGCATTCCCTACAACTTCGACAGCCAACAATAGAGAAGTAGTAGCCACCACCATGATCACAGCTCCAACAACGGCATCTACCATGAATTGTTCTCAACTTTTGGGCTCAAAACTGCATGTGGAGGCTCCACTCAAGACACACGAAAACAAGCGATAAGGAATTTGCAAATTATCTGGTGATGGATCCGGGTGAATGATCAATCGGTGGCTGCCGGATTGAAGAACACAAGCGTTAGCCCAGTTACCGGCTGAAGGGATGACACCAGCCTGAGTTAAACCCGTGAGGTCGGGCAATCGTGTTTCAGCATCTTCAACCACAGAATTACCAGCAGCACAACTTGCCGCACCAAGGAGGGAACTTCGACACAACAATTGAACACAGAGTGCAGTGCTCTGCAGAGATCGCCCAATAGCATCCAGATCAGCTTGATCATGCAGAAGGCCCAACATCTGTTGATCACGCTTACCAACTGCGTTGAGCTCACGATTTTGCTGATATGAGTCAACGGGCTTCAACAGCAAAGATTGTCCTGTCAGCGACAAACCCATTTCAACCACAGCCATGATCCCTGTCATCATCACCACACCCATCGCGGCGTAGAGATAAACCAAGGCTCAAAGAGTCATACTCACAACACTTTAAGTGGAATGGGATCACGAGGCACCATTTTCTGAAGCAGAGTTCACTGCTCCATAAGCCACCAGGGTTAAGCCAAGCCGAACCTGCATGGCCTCATCCTCAGAAGAGCGCGCTGCCTCAACCGACAAATCATCGGTGATGACAAAGACCTCCAGCTTTTCCAACGACTGCAGAAAAGCCAGAACATGGACAAAAGGCCCCTGCACCTGAATGCGGCCAGAACGCTTCTGCAAATCCTGCATCAACAAAGGGTCGCCAACAGGAAGATCCTCAGCGCCAGCGGCAGGTGCCTCATCACTCGGAGGCACGGGCACAGGGGCTCTCTCAACCGCCCCAGGCACGGTCGAGGTCACAACCACCTGATACTTGTCCGCTAAATCATTGAGCTGCGCCAGAAACGTTTCCAGCTCCCCGGTACCGGCAATCAAAGCCAGTAAACGCTTCTGCTGAGCCATCACCTCCGCCTGATCCAGGCGACGCTGAGCCAGGGCCTGAACCAACCCTGGGAGGGCGTCGCTTTTTTGTTCCAGTACATCAACCACTGATCGACGTTCACGCAACTGCACCATTTGCGGCGTGATCACTGCCGTCGCCAAAGTCGTTGCCAAAGCCAGACCAGCCAGGATCGGCACCACAAAGACCGCCCGTTCAGGTGTCAGCCAGACCGCGATGGGGCGATCGTTTCCTAACTGGAA
Source organism: Synechococcus sp. UW106 (assembly GCF_900474015.1). Lineage (NCBI taxonomy): Bacteria > Bacillati > Cyanobacteriota > Cyanophyceae > Synechococcales > Synechococcaceae > Synechococcus > Synechococcus sp. UW106. The sequence goes on along the minus strand of NZ_UCNV01000009.1, from coordinate 568,655 downwards.
GTTAGTCATTGAACCAAACCCTCCTGCATCAAGACCGCCATGCGGCGTGCCATCCCCTCCGAACCGAGGCGCGAAAGAGAGGTGCGCATTGCCACGGCTGCATCAGCCGCAAACCCTGCACGCAGGCTGAACTCAAGCGCCGCTTCTTCGGCTTGTCCGGCCACATGCGCATTCGCCAGTTCCACCAGCTCTGGTGCAAAAAAGCCTGAGGCCGACAATCGCAGCAGCAGCGCATTGACCAACCGCAGACCATTGGGCTGCTCTGCCGAACCACTGATCTCTAAAACATTGCCTTGCACCGTAAGGCGATCAAAAACGATCGATTCAGGCACCAGACGTCGAACTTCTGCCAGCACAGCCGAGCTGGAACGAACATCAGCCATGGCCTCGGCGATAGCGGCATTGGTGGACCGGCTCTGTTCCAGCATTTGCATGGCTGCGATCAAAACCTGGTCAACGCGATCGTGCTCTGCCGCGATCGGCTCCAAGCGTCTCTGCCGCTGCGCTAATTGACGGTCCTGCACAACAAAGAAGAGCACCACCAACAGCAGAAAAAGCGGCGCGACAGCTCCGATCAGACCGCCACGCCAGAGAAGCTCTCGAACAGGAATCACCTTGGGGTGTTCCAGGCCAAAGCGTTCACGGCGCTGACGTAACAGATCTAGATCGAGCCAGGCCCCTGCGCTCAAACCTCCACTCCTATCCACTGGTGCCATTCAATCGACATTCGCGCACCAATGCCATCAGCATGAAGGCATTGATCGCATCAGCCAAACCGTAATGCACATTTCGCATCGCAGTGTGGTCGGGTGTCTGGCAGGCGTTGCCCTCGGAATTGGCAGCACGGTCATCGTCCAGAGGTTGCAGGAACAACGCCTGCCTCAACCCGGCGAGTCGCAAAGTCGACCGATCCCAGCGCTGACCAGCCCGTTATTACTGAAGGGGGAGCCGGCATTAGGAGATGCCACCGCACCGCTCACCATCGTGGAATTCAGTGACTTCGAGTGCAGCTACTGCCGTCGCTTTCATGAGCAAGTCATGCCACAACTCAAAAGCGAATACATCGATACCGGTCTGATTCGCTTTGTCCACAAAGATCTTCCCCTGCCCTTCCACCCCCACGCCCTACCGGCAGCCGCAGCAGCACGCTGTGCTAGCGAGCAGAACAGCTATTGGGACTTGTACGCCGCCCTGTTCGACCAGCAAAACTGCTTGAACTGCAAAGGCGTCCTCGCCATTGCGGCCGAGGAAGAGCTCAACACAGCAGCCCTGCAGGCCTGCATGGAACGGAAGTCCACCGTGGCCCTGATCAATGCCAACCGCTCCGAAGCATCGCTGCACAACATCAGCGCCACTCCGACCTTCGTTATCGGTCCAACCCAAAGCGACGGCAGCCTGGACGGGCGAGTGATCGAAGGAGCCTTGCCTTGGAGCACCTTCAAATCAACCATCGACGAAGCCCTTCGAGAGGTGCCTCGGAACTAATCCAGGCTTGCCAACAACCGCATAATCCAAGGAGTTGTCATCAGCCATGCATCCCGCCGTCCGCGACGACCGGATCTGGTTCCAGAGCAACCCCGCAGCGGTCATCCGTTTTCGCGGAGCAGTTGCAGGGGAGTTTCAGGCCATCGCCGATCACGGCGTGGAAGCTCCAGTTTTCAGGCCCTCTTTTTGTCGATCCGAGACCCCCACCCGCTGGGTTGCCGTTGTGGATCTGATGCGCCTTGTCGACAATGGTGGAGTTGCCACAGGGGAGCCAACGGCGCGCCTACGCCTGAAGGTCCCCGCACTCCGCACTCCTGATCGACGCCGCCGCGCCGAGCAAGAGTTGAAGAAAGCCGTCGCTGCGGAACTGCTCGCCAGCCTTGAAGCTGACTCCGGCACGATTGCCGCATAATCAGATCGACAAATTATCTTGCGGTCGATACAACGAAGCGACTGAAGCATCACTCCCATGGTTCCGCTCAGGCCACTGGCATTAGCGCTGGTTGCAGGATTCTTCGGGATCGCCAGCCCTGCCATTGCCAATGATGAGCAGGACTTAATCCAACTACTGGGAAGCGGTCAGTGCCCGGCCTGCCAGCTCAACGACGCTGATTTAACGCATGCCGACCTACGCGATGCAGACCTCAAGGGTGCGCAGTTACGACGCGCGAACCTGAGCCAAGCGCAGCTCGACGGCGCTGATCTCAGCGGAAGTGATCTCAGTTTCACCAGCCTTCAAGGTGCCTCGCTGCGCGGCACCGACCTACGAGGAAGCCGCCTGATCGGAACCGACCTACGCAAAACAGATCTCACCGGTGCACTGCTGGATCAACATGCTCTGGAACAGAGCCACTGGGTCGGAGCACGGGGTGTGGTCCAAGGGGCTCGTAGTCACGCTGGTCTTCACAATGCAGGAGTAGACGCAGCACAGGCCGAGCGATGGCCCGACGCTGAACAACTATTCAACGCTGCAATCGAGGCCAACCCGGATGAACCCCTGAGCTGGGTGGCACGAGGACTCAGCCGTGGTGAGCAGGGCAAAGATGATCTCGCTTCACGCGACTTCGCCCATGCCGGAGAGCTGTTTGCTAACCAAGGCGACATCGTTAAAGCCGATCAACTGCGAGAAGCCAGTCGGCGTGTCTACGACATCCAAAACAGCACCGATTCTCCCACCGGCAATGGCTTTGGCTCAGCCTTAATCAGTGGAGCACTATCTACAGCACAAGCCTTGGCACCAATCGCACTGAAGGCGCTGATGCCAATCACTCCATAAATTAATAGCCCTGCTGGACAAGCTCGCGACCTGCGGATGTACCCGGTCTATATCCATAACCGTAGGTACCACCGTTGTCGTCGTCGAGGATGGAAGGCGTCACGATGATGACGAGCTCATTTTTCTGACGATTAGAACTGGAGCTGCGGAACAGCTGACCGATCAACGGCAGATCACCCAGAATTGGCCATTTGCGAGCCAACTGACGATCTGACTCAGTAATCACACCGGTAAGGATCAAAGTCTGTCGATCACGAAGACGAATACGACCGGAATTGAGCTCTCGCTTGACGATATTAAAAATCTGAACTCCCTCCTGCTGACCCGCTGAAGTTGGAACTGATATTGCAGGATTTAACTTCATAGTAACAAAACCATTATCATCAATTTTTTCGACCTCAAGGTTCACAGTAAGACCAGCATCTTCGCGGGTATTAGTAAACTGAGTTGATCCATTTGCAGTGTCATTTTTGCTTACACCCGTGATCACATTCTCGCCAGAACGAACTACAGCCGTTTCACCCTCCTGTACCAGGAGAGTAGGCTGAGAAAGAGTTTTTGAACTCGAAGATATAATGACCGACTCCAGATAAGAGTAGAAAGAATTATCTGGATACTTGAAGCTATTCTGATCTCTCGCATTCACGTAAATTGGACGCCCTTTTTTATCAATTCTTGGTACCAGCTGCTTCGCAGCATTCGGATTCGAGTCAGGAATATAGACGGGACGGCCCTTCTCATCAAGAAGATCCGGATAAGTGACATCAGAACCTATTTGATTACCATTTTTATCAAAAATTGGCGTCACAATTCCATTTTTTACGTCTTTTGCAGCGATAACAGGATCCCTTACATCCTGCGCCTGAACTCTCGGCACAAACGATGGATATGTTCCAGGATTAACATATTCACTGCCATTATAAGTTCCCGACCCCAGGAGAGGCCCACCAGGCTTATACGCGCCAAAGTTCATATGAGCCTTGCCACTCTGGCTCACAATGAATGTATTCCCGATCTTTGCCGAGAAACTAGAATCAATACTCGCATCATTGTCAAGAGTTACATTTAAAATCTGAACCTTCACCGCAACTTGGCGCTTGCGCAGATCGATTTGCCTGAGATAACTCTCAGCAACACTGATTAATTTAGGATCCCCTATCAAAGTAATCGTATTTAAACGTGAATCGGTAGTCCCAATCAAACCGATCAACGGCCCAAAGCCAGAGCTATAAGTCTCAACAGAGCTGGAAACTGAAGCAGTTGGATCATTCGATCCACCCGAATCAGAGCTTTCACCATCATCAGAAGACTCCTCAGAAGCTGCTGCTGTTGATGTACGCGTTACCGTGATCGCAGCCCCAAGATTACCTAGATATTGACTTGCAGACTCCACATCCACCTGATTCATCCGGAACACTTTCGACATCTGCGGGCCAAAGCTTTTCGCAGAAATAGCTGTTCCCACAAGCAGAGTGTTTCCATCCAGCCGGCCTTGCAATCCTGACGACATCAAGACGCTGTTCAAGGCACGGTCGTAACGCTCATCACGAAACGCCATGGTGACAGGGTATTGACTGCTATCAACGCCTTCAGCAGTCGGGAGATCGGCACCGCCAACAAAGACAAAGCCATACCCCCCAAGGCGAGCCAACGACATCAGGGCATCCTTCGCCGGAGCATTATTCAAGGTGAGAGAAACCGGCGGACCACTTGCCGTAACAAAGCTACGATTGTTTACCAACATCGTTCCAACAGCCATATCACCGAGCGGTGGTGCTACAGCCCGTGGACGTATCGGCGGGGCCATCACTGGCTGTGCAACTCGGCCGGGACGACGCAAATCCAACGAACTGGTTTGACGCGTCTTGGATGCACCTGTGAGGCCGCTAAACCGAAGCACTAAATCATCTCCAGTGGCCAAGATCTTTGGCTTCGGCAAAACAATGCCCGTAACGGATTTAACCTCCAACCGATAGGCAGAACCAGATCCACGAAGACGAACACTGGCCAAACCCATCTCTGGCATGGACACCTGTTGCGCCACCTCGTCAGTCGACAACCCATCATCCGAACCGGTAATTTCCCCCCGCCAATTGGTGTCGGTGCTCCGCTCTTGAACAACCCGAGCGCTATCACCAATGCCGGTCAGCATCACATCAAGATGTCTGGGCTCCTTTCGCAACTTCAGGGAGACCCGAGACACGCTTTGCGCCAAAACCGCTCGCTCGAGCAATAGCGAGTCCACCAACCCCTGACCAGCCAGACCAAGCATTAAGAAGAGCGGAAAAAGACGCCGGGAAGAGGGGGTCACCAAACAAAAACCGCTCGAGTGCCTGAACTATGGGCAGATGGTATCAATGAGATCTGGAGACCACCAGACTTAAGTGGGATCTTCGTTGGAACTTGGCGCAGTTGGACGATCAGCAGGTTCAGGAACTAAGTCATAAAAACTCAATTGGAGGGTGAGCTTGGTTGCTGCGCTGTTCGGCCATGTTTCATCAGCAGCCTCTTGAGCAAGGGCCTGAAGTGACAGTTCACTGCTTTCGACCAGCAACTCCAACGCTTCCATGCGTTGCAAAAAGGCTTGCAAACCGCCGTAGGAGCCGCTGACTTCAAGCGCAACAGATGACTTGCGATAACCAAGAGCCTGCAAGGGATCTTGCGGCAGCTTGGTTTTCCCATTGGATTGCTTGTTGTTCCGGCGGGATTGCCTCTGCCGAGACGCCGAGGGAGGAGCTGCCGTTTTGAGCGGTTCATAGCGCTGCATCTGCACAGCCGATGCCACAGCCTGCTGATTCAACAGCGCCAAAAAGGTCTGCACACTGTCACTCCCGGCCAGCAACCCAACCAAAAGAGCTTGCTTCTCTTCAACCGCCAACAGTTCAGCCTCCGCTTGAGGGAGCTGGCGTTCCAACGCAGAAAGACTGAGTTCAAGGCTGAGCAAGGCATCTCGCCTTGCCTCCAAATTTCGCACTTGTTGAACAGCAGGCAATACCGCCAAGAGCACAACAGCAGCACTCACCACAACACCAATCCCAAGGGGCAGACCCACCAACAGGCGCCCCCGCGTCAGCCATCGCTGTCGTGGGGGCGTCAACAGATTGGTCATGGCAACACACCTTCGTCTTGAAGCAACTCCAAACGACGAGCCACGCCTTCGGCACCAAGGCCACGCAACTGTGCCGTTGTGGGTTTGCTTGTTCGATCGAGCTTGGCCTCGAGAGTGAACGCAATCAGTCCATCCTGATTGGCCTGAGCTTTCACCACAGTTGTTCCATCGGGGAGCATGCCCGACAACGCTTCAAGGTTGAGATCCAAGGCATTGATCCGTTCAAAGGCATCTCTTCCTTGGGCTTCCCCCTGGATCGCCAACTTGGATGGGTTGGCGTCGACCGACACAAGGCGTACACCCTGAGGCGTGACCTGTCGCAACTGCTCCAACAACGCCGACCCCGAACGCAGCGCCACCAATTGTTCGGCGATGGATTGCGTCTGCTGCTCCAAGGTGGACCGGCGCGAGGTCAGCGCTTTGAGCCGTGCCTTGGCGTCACCAACACGCTTCTCCACAGCATTGAGGGCAGCGACCTCGCCCTGCACCACCTGTTGACGATGCTGCAATACCAACACGGCGAGCAACGACAGCATCATCAACACCACCGCACTGATGCCCCCCTTCAAGAGAAGGGACAGCATTGACGGAACCGGTGCCGGCTCAAACGGCAAGCCGAGCTCAACCCGGCGTTGCTGCAATAAATCCGGCTTGGGCCAAGCCTGACGCGCCGTCATCGCTCCTCCTCTTGCAGAGCCAACAGCGCCAAATGCTGAAAGGGTGAAAGCGCATCAACAACAGCGGCTTCATCCCACGATTCGGCCAAAGCGGGCAAGGGCTGGTTCAAGCAGCACTCTCCTGCCGCACCATCAACCAGAGACAACCACTCATCGACCTGCTCCACCTTCACCGAAAACCACCATCCAAGTGGTGGTGGCGTGGCCACATGGGACTGCCACGCAGCAACACAGGCCCGAATCTCGCGTTGACAGGCAACAGGTTCATCCGCTTCAAGGAGATGGTCAACCTCAGGAACCCTCTGGCGGAGCAACACCAAACGAATGCTCTGCTCCTCCACCACGAGCCAAGCCAGGTCGCCCTGCCACGACTGCGTGAGTTGCTGTAGGGCCCGCTGGGCTGCCGTCAGAGACCAATCAACGCGGCGCAGGGGCAAATCAGCGAGTTCAGCAACCTCACTCCACCCTTCAATCAACGAACGGGGCACACCCACCACTGCCAAAGCGTCCTGCATCGGCGAGGACGTGATGTAACTCTCAGCAAGATCAAACGGCAGGTCGACAGACGGCAAGGACGGGGGCAACACGCCAGTCGCCCCATCCAATCCGTAGCCGTCGACCACGCACCAGGCAGCAGCGCGCAGGGGGAGACAAAGAACAAGTTCTGCCCCGGGAAGATCGCAGTCAAAGATCAAATCAGCGATGAACTCACCAACCGCTTCCCGTTGCAGCGGCACACCATCACGACACACACCATCGGGCCAGTCGACAACGCGTTGCCAGCAACGCTCCCCTTTGTCCCAACAACACACCAAGCGCGTGTTGGTCACCATGATCAACACCGGCTTGATCTCGACAAGCCGCCGCCAAGCCAAGCTCAATGCTGTGAGTTGAGGCAGCTCAGCGAGAGCAGGCAGTGGCACACAACTCTTTCCACTGTCTTCATCCTATCGACGATCACTCGCTTGAATCACTCTCCCAAAGAGACATTCAAAGGCACAACATCAAGGAATGAGATGGCTTTGATGCATCCAGTTCAGTCCTGCCAGGGCAAACCGCTGCCGGATGCCTCCGCAATGTTGCGGAGGCCATGGCGATCCAACTGCAACAGCAGACCCTCCAGAATCCGCGGCACCAGATCCGGCCCCTGAAAGATCCAACCGGTGTAAAGCTGCACCAGGGAGGCACCTGCGGTGATGCGCTCCCAGGCGGCTTGCGCGGAGTCAATCCCACCCACGCCGATCAACGGCAACGCAGGGCCGGCGCTAGCCCGTAACCGGCGAACCACCTCCTGAGCCCGGTGACGCAGGGGGGCACCGCTGAGGCCACCGGCCTCCTCCGCCAGAGTGCATCCCGTCTGAGGCAGACGCCGTTGCTCCAGGCCAAGCCGATTGAGACTGGTGTTGACAGCGATCACGCCAGCTAGGCCTTCCTCAAAGGCCAGGCGAGCAATGGCATCGATCGACTCATCGTCCAAATCCGGCGCGATTTTCACCAGCAGCGGAGGGCAAGCCGCCAGGCGTCGCAGCCGCTCCACAAGCCGTCGCAGCTGAGTGGTGTCTTGCAGATCCCGCAGCCCGGGGGTGTTGGGGGAGCTGACGTTGATCACTGCGTAGTCCGCCAAATGAGACAACAACTCCAGGGAGGCCGCGTAGTCATCCGGAGCCTGCTCCAGGTCTGTGATCTTGGATTTGCCGACATTGATCCCCAGAACAGATGGACGACGACCCGGCGGGTCCAACCGTTGTCGCTCCAGGGTTTTCAACAGCGCCTTGGCACCATCGTTGTTGAATCCCATCCGGTTCAACGCTGCCTGTTCTTCCGCCAAACGAAACAGGCGTGGTTTGGGGTTACCCGGCTGGCCATGCCAGGTCACCGTGCCCACTTCGGCGAAACCAAAGCCGAAGCGATCCCAGATGCCAGCCGCCACGCCGTTTTTGTCGAATCCCGCTGCCAAGCCCACCGGGTTGGGGAAACGACAGCCAAACAACATCTGCTCCAAGCGCAGATCACGCCGTTGCAGATCTGCCGCCACGCCATCGAGCACCGTGGACACCCCTGGCCAACGACGCCGCAGGCTGGCCTGAGCCAGCGCCGTGAGCGCTGTACGCGAGAGCTGTTCAGCATCCAGACCGTCGTCTCGCGCCAAGATCGGGCCAAGCCAACGTTGATAGAAGGCACCGCTGCTGAGCGGTCCGGCCGAAGAGGACGGCGACATGCTCTGCCTCAGGACTGTCCTGATCCTGCCTCGCGGCGTTGCAGGGTCCAGCGGCCATCCTCCTGGGGATGGACAGTCCAGTCCCTCCAGATCCAGCTCTCCCGCTTGGTTTCCAGCTGTTTGAACGGCTGTTCCACCAGCTGCGCCAGCTCCAGCAACGACAGGCTGTATCCGCCCTTCGCCAACCGATCCGCCAACTCCAATCGTGACAACAACTGCAGCAAAGGCTTGGGAGCGGCCTCTGGAGCAGCCTCCGCAGACAGCGGCTCAGATGATCCCTGCTGCAGGGCTAAATCTGGCTGGACGGCATGGGAGAACGCCACAGCGATGCGATCCACCCGTTCATTGTCTGGATCGCCGCTATGGCCTTTGACATACCGCAGCGGAACGTCATCCAAGCGGGCGGCATCCAGGGCCCTCCAGAGATCCTGATTGAGCACTGGCTTGCCGGCAGCCGTCTTCCAGCCTTTGCGCTTCCAGCCTTTGATCCAGGAGCCCAGCCCATCAATCAGGTATTTGCTGTCGGTGCGCAGGGTGAGGTCCGGATGACGGGGCAGCTGCTCAAGGCGTTGCAACACCTCTAAAGCCGCCTGCAATTCCATGCGGTTGTTGGTGGTGTCGGGCGCATGGCCCCCGAATTCCTCAACACTGCCGTCTTCGAAACGCAACAACGCGCCCCAACCTCCCGGACCTGGGTTGCCGCTGCAGGCGCCGTCCGTCGCTGCAGCCACGACACGTCCGCGTCCTTCGGCCATTGATCTGTCCCAACACGGTTCGGTACAACACGGTTTCTGGCGTCACCGTGCATGAGCCGAACCTACCTGCGGGCTGCCGGCCTGACTGCCGTGGGGCTGATGGGCGCTGGCCTACCGCAGGAGGGCGCGGCGCGGCCCCTGTTTGAGAGCACAGCAGTTCCACAGGAGCGCTTCGCTGTACTTGCACAACCCGTTGGGAGGGCCCAGTGGAAATTGCTGGTTCTGGAACAAATCAAGCCCCAACCGCGCTGCTGGACGCCACGCCAGGACGGACTGGTGGAGCCCAGCCTGAATCGCTTCGACTTCACCAGACTCTGCAAGCGCTACCTGGACAGCAATGGCTACTCGTTGCGCAGCGGTGAACAAGATCTCGGAACCCGCTTCCGCTTCCGTCTCAAACAATCCGGCGCATCACTGAAACTCGAGGCCCTCGACCCCCAGCAACGGGCACCACTCCTGGTCGGGCAGGCCCCTGTCCACCGTCGTGAACCCAACGGATTCGTCCCCCTGCAACTGGAACCTGGCTGGGCACTGGAACGGCGCGTTTACCAAGGCCGCAAACTGAACCACCTGTACTTTGCCCACAAGGCACCGGTGAACCTGCTCCTCGCACGGGCCAGCAGTCATGGCCAACGTTCCGGATTCAGGCGATTGGGAACGCCGATGCCACCGGTTGCACCACCTCCCCTCCCTGCCGCAGGAGCAACGCGCAGAAGAGCAGGTCGAACAACAGCCAGCCGCATCGTTAGCAGTGGCCCGATTCGATTGCAGGTGATTCCCTACGCCCGTTGACGGCAAACCGGCACAGTGCCAGTCGAGAGAGCGACCAGAAAGGGGCTGACAATCAAATCCTCGCTCTTAGTTTGCGTTTGTGTGAGGAGTGCAGAACGCCTCTTCAGGGTCGAAACAAGGACAGACTCCTGAACACGTTCCTCTCGACAAAAGCTCCGCCTTTGGCGGGGCTTTTTTGTTGGCAACCGAAAAACATAAAAAAAACCGGCCCACAAGGGACCGGTAGCTGAGCGACAACAAGCAGGGGAGAGGGGCATGCCCTCTCCCAAGGCGATCACTTGAGGGTGACCTTGCCGCCTGCTTCTTCGATCTCTTTCTTGAGAGCTTCGGCATCGGCCTTGGAGATGCCTTCCTTGACGGGCTTGGGGGCAGCTTCCACCAGAGCCTTGGCATCGCCGAGGCCGAGGCCGGTGGCGTTGCGGACGGCCTTGAGGACCTTGATCTTGGCTGCAGCGTCGAAGCTTTCGAGGATGACGTCGAATTCAGACTTCTCCTCAGCGGCTTCGCCACCACCACCACCACCAGCGCCGGGGGCAGCCATCACAACACCAGCAGATGCTGCGGCAGACACACCGAAGGCCTCTTCGATCTGCTTAACGAGCTCGGAAGCTTCAAGCAGGGAGAGGGATTTCAGCGATTCGAGAATTTCGTCGGTTTTTGCAGACATGGTTTTGAAAGGGGAAGCAACAGATCAATGAACAGTGGTCTCGGCAGAGCCGAATCAGCCTTCGCCGCCTTCGGCGTGCTGCTTGAGCGCCCTGGCCATACCAGAGGGAACCTCGTTGATGCCCACAGCGACCTTCGTGGCCACGGCGTTGATGGCACCGGCGATCTGAGCCATGAGCTGCTCCTTGGAGGGGAGATCAGCAATGGCTTTGATCTCGTCCTGCGACAGAAGCTTGCCTTCGAAAAGGCCGCCCTTGGTCTCGGACTTTTTGAGTTCCTTCTGGAAGGTCTGAACGGCCTTCACACCAGCACCAACATCGCCCTTCACCAGGACGAAGGCATTGGTACCGGTCAGCAGGGAGTCGAGGCTGGCCCAGTTGCTGTCGCCATCAATGGCACGGCGCATCAAGGTGTTTTTGGTCACCTTGCAAACGCTGTCGCTGGCCCGCAGACGATCCCGCAGGTCAGACATCTCCTTGATGGACAGGCCCTTGAAATCAAGGACAAGTGCCAGTTCGGCGTCGGCGAGGAGCTCCTTGAGCTCTCCGACGATCTGCTGCTTGTTCTCCAGCGTGCGGCCCATAGGGATTGGATCGGATCAAAGGAACAAGCTGGGCACACGGCCGATCGAGTCTTCTGAACGAAGACGAGGCCGCGTGCCGATCCAACCCCGAATGGGACAAAACCGTGTCGCGTCTGCCTCGGCAGGGATTACATCTCTGGGAATGACTGACGTCATATCCAGGGACATCCTGCTGTCTCTGGCCGGGCGCGTGCCCGATTTGGCTTTCGCCAAAGGTTGAGTGTAGAGGAGAGCCTGATCAGCTCCCCTGCTCAATGTCCTGTAGGGCAGAGAAATCGACCTCTACGGAGGGGCCCATGGTGGAGGTCACATACAGGGACTTCCAGTAACGGCCTTTGGCACCACTGGGCTTGTTGCGGTCAATGGTCTCTTGCAACGTCTTGAGGTTCTCAAGCAGGGCCTCAGGACTGAAGCTGGCCTTGCCGAAACGGACATGGACGATGCCGGTGCGGTCGGCACGGAATTCAAGTTTGCCGGCCTTGAATTCCTTAATCGCAGCCGCAAGATCCGTGGTGACGGTGCCCGCCTTGGGGTTGGGCATCAAGCCGCGGGGGCCAAGGACTCGGCCCAACTTGGCCACCTTGGGCATCATGTCTGGGGTGGCGATCAGCAGGTCGAAATCCATTTCGCCCTTGCTGATGGTTTCCACCAGTTCTTCTTCACCAGCGAGTTCAGCACCCGCGGCCTTGGCTTCAGCCACCTTCTCACCACGGGTCACCACAGCGATGCGCACACTCTGGCCGGTGCCATTGGGCAGGGCCACGGTGGTGCGCAGCTGCTGGTCGGTGTACTTGGGATCGATGCCGAGGCGCACATGGGCCTCCATCGTCTCGTCGAATTTCGCGTTGGCGTTGTCCTTCACCAGGGCAATCGCCTCGAGGGGGGCGTAGGCACGGTCCTCGATCTTGCCGGCCAGGCTGGCCAGGCGCTTAGAGATTTTGGGCATGTTCAGAGGTGGGGTTCAGGCGACATCAGCGATGTCTCCCCCGAATGGGTTGGAGAAGAGATGCAGCGACGTCAGTCGCTGATGGAAACGCCCATGTTGCGGGCGGTGCCTTCGATGATCCGCATAGCGGACTCAACGCTGGTGCAGTTGAGGTCAGGGAGCTTGGTCTTGGCGATTTCCTCGAGCTGAGCCCGACTGATCGATCCAACACTGCCCTTGGCAGACTCACCGGATCCCTTTTGGATCTTCGCGGCCTTGGTGATCAACACCGACGCCGGAGGCGTCTTGGTGATGAAGGTGAAGCTGCGGTCTTCAAAGACCGAAATCTCCACCGGAATCACATAACCGGCCTTGTCCTGCGTCCGAGCGTTGTACTCCTTGCAGAACATCATGATGTTCACACCGTGCTGACCGAGGGCAGGGCCCACCGGCGGCGCGGGGTTTGCTTTGCCGGCATCTAGGGCCAGCTTGATCACAGCTACGACTTTCTTGGCCATCGGCTGGGTGGTTTGGACAGCTGCGGATCACAAGACCCTCGGGTCTGGTGCGGCGGAATGGTTGCCCACTCCTGAGGCCGCCCTCCGCAGGGAGACGGCCGCCGCATGGATCAGTTCTGTTTACTGATCTGAGAAAACTCCAGTTCAACCGGTGTCTCTCGACCAAAGATGGAAAGCAGGGCCTTGAGCTTGTTGCGCTCGCCGGACACCTCGATCACCTCTCCCTGGAAATCCTTGAACGGACCCGATGTAACAAGAATCTGATCGCCTTCGGTCAGATCCACCTTGACGACGGTCTTCTTCTCAGCCGCCCGCTTGAAAATGCGATCAACCTCAGACCGACTGAGGGGACGTGGCTTGATGTGACCACGGGCCTTACCAGTGGCACGGCGGTCCTCAGCACCCACGAAATTGATCACGTTCGGGGTGCTTCTCACCGCCATCATCGTGTCCTCATCCAGCACCATCCGGACGAGCACATAACCGGGGAACACCTTTTCCTCAGTGGACTGACGGGTGCCGTCCTTCTTCAGCTTGACGGCAGGCGTCTGGGGAATCTCAATTTCAAGAATCCGATTGCTCACCCCCAGGGTGACGGCACGCTGCTCAAGGGTCGCCTTGACCTTTTTCTCGCAGCTGGAGGCCACCTGAACGGCATACCAGCGGGCAATGGCCGTGTTGGCGACAGCTTCCAAAGGCAAGGTGCCAACTTCCCCCTCATTCGGGGCTGGCAGATCAAGCACCTCAGGGGCGTCCGGTGTGGTCAGGTCGTCGGGCACGGCGAGAAAGGTGATATCGAGTCAGCGGAACACCTGGGACGAAGCCCACCCAAAGAAGCGACTGACAGCCGCAATGGTGGCCGCCGAAAGGCTGACCATCAGGATTACAGCGATGGATTCGCTGAACAATTGCTGGCGGCTGGGCCAAACCACGAGTTTCAGCTCATCAACCGTGTCCGCCAGAAATCCACCGGATTTGGTGGGATCGGCGGCGGCCTTTGAGCCTTCAGATGTGGTGGTGTCCTCAGAGATGGGGCTGGTCACGGGGATGGGACCGGAAGTTGACAACGGTGCCGGCTGGCACTTCGCCAAACAACCACCCTACCGGATGCCCTCAAACTCCCATGGGATCAAAGACCAAGGAATCTGCACCGGCCTCTCCCAACCGCACCGTCACACCACTGGCACCGGTAAAGCGTTCCTCGAGCAGCAGCGTGGAGAGCGGATTTTCCAGCTGGCGCCGCAACACCCGTCGCAGTGGCCTCGCCCCGTACTCGGGTTCATAGCCCTGACGGGCCATGGCCTCGGCGACAGCATCATCCACAAGAAGAGCAAGACCCTGCTCGGCCAACAGGGCGGCGAGATCTTGCAGTTGCAGCTGAACAATGCGCACCAGATCAGCCACCTCCAAGGGGCGGAAACGAATCACCTCATCGATACGGTTCAGGAATTCAGGCCGGAACTGACTCGACAGCGCTGCATCCACCTGCTGTTGAAGGGCTGACTCGTCCGTGGATCCCGAGCGGGCATGTTCCAGGATCGCCGGGCTGGCCAGGTTGCTCGTCATGACGACCACGGTGTGGCGGAAATCGACGGTGCGGCCCTGGGAATCGGTGAGTCGGCCGTCATCCAGCACCTGGAGCAGCAGGTTGAACACATCGGGATGCGCCTTCTCCACTTCATCGAGGAGCAGCACCGCATAGGGACGCCGCCGCACAGCCTCGGTGAGCTGCCCGCCTTCCTCATAGCCGACATAGCCGGGAGGAGCACCGATCAGCCGAGCCACGGCGTTGCGCTCCATGAACTCACTCATGTCGAGGCGAACCAGCGCCTCCTCTTCATCGAACAACGACGCTGCAAGCGCCTTGGCCAGCTCGGTCTTGCCCACGCCGGTCGGCCCGAGGAACAGGAACGATCCCACCGGGCGACGCGGATCCTTCATGCCTGCACGGGCACGGCGGATGGCAGCAGCAACGGCGATCACCGCCTCGCCTTGGCCAATCACCCGTTCGGCGAGATGGGCGTCCAATTGCAGCAGCTTGCGGCGCTCACCCGCCAGCAGCCGCTGCACAGGGATCCCGGTCCAGCGGGCCACAAGATCAGCGATGTCACCGGCCTCCACCTGCTCGCGCAGCAGAGCAGTTCCGGAGGTCTGCGCCTCCGCCTGGGACGCCTCCAGTTCATCCCGACGCTGCTGCACCCGATGCAATTGGTCGTACTGCAACCGGGCCGCTTCCTCGAGGTCGCCATCTCGCTCGGCTTCAGCGATGGCATGGCGCAGGTCTTCATCCTGCTGAAGCAACTGGCCGAGTTCCTCCAGCTGACCACGCTCCTCCTGCCAGCGTCGCCGCAGATCGTCCAATCGCGTCGACACTTCAAGCCGGTTGCGCTGCAACTGAATCCGCTCCGATTCAGGCGCTTGCTCAGCAGCGAGCAATGCCAGTTCAACGCGGCGTAGATCCGCCTCGGCTTCCTCCACCACCTGCGGCTTGGAGGTGACCTCCATCTTCAGTTGTGCCGCCGCTTCATCGATCAGATCAATGGCTTTGTCCGGCAGACAGCGGTCGCTGATGTAGCGATCGGCGAGACGGTTGGCGGCCTGAATGGCTTCATCGGTGATCGTGACGCCGTGATGAAGCTCGTAGCGCTCCTTCAGGCCCCGCAGAATTTCGAGGCTCAACTCCAGATCTGGCTCCCGAATTACCACCTGCTGAAAGCGGCGGTTGAGGGCAGGATCCTTCTCCACCGTGAGCCTGTAATCCTCCGGCGTGGTGGCGCCGATGCAGCGCAAATCACCACGGGCGAGAGCAGGCTTCAACAGGCTGCCGGCATCGGTGCTGCTGCGATCGCTGCCAACAACGGTATGGAGCTCATCGATGAACAACACCACGCCGGAATCGGAGCCGCTCACCTCCTCAAGCACCGACCGCAGGCGTTCCTCGAACTGACCACGGAACTTGGCGCCGGCGATCAAGGCCCCAAGGTCGAGAGCCACAAGGCGCAGACCCTGTAGAGATTCCGGCACTTCACCCGCCACGATCCGCTGGGCCAACAGCTCCGCAATCGCTGTTTTGCCAACGCCGGGTTCACCGATCAGCACCGGATTGTTTTTGCTCCGGCGTGAGAGCACCTTGATCAAGTTGCGAATTTCGGAATCGCGACCGATCACCGGATCGAGGCTGCCCGCCTCTGCTTCTTCGGTGAGATCCCGCCCATAGGACTCCAACGCCGTGGGCTGCTGCGGCGCAGGCTCTGGAGAGAGGACGGGCGCAGCGGCCTCGGGGTCAGGGGAGAGAAGAGTTGCGTTGGGAGGAGCCGACGCACGGGGCTGACGGGACGATGACGGAGCGCGGGCCACCCGTTGGCGGCGTGGAGCCTCCTGGGGGGGAGAGGCTTCAGCGGAACCCCTTTGGATCAGCTGCTCAAGCTCATCCGCTGAAACACCAAAGCCAGCAAATAATTCGGCACCGATCCGTGGATCAGCACCGATGGCCATCAGCAATTCCGGCAAATCGATGACGTCGCCATTCCAGCGCCGACGAATGGCATCGGCCGCATCGAGCAGCTGCTCCAGGTCATCACCAATGAACAACTCATCGCCGCGCCCAGAGGGCTGATCGGCCAGCACATCCTCCAATCGATCCAAGAGCGCATCGGTTGGGAGGGGCAATCCCTCCACCATGCGGCGGCAGGAGGGGTCGGTGAACAGCACCTGAATCAGATGCTCAACATCCAACTGCTCATGGCGCCAGCGACGGGCGACGTCCTGACCACTCAGCAAAAGATCCCAGGCCGCATCGCTGAAGCGATCCGGCTCGTGGGTGAGGCTGCCGTTCAACGCTGGGGATGGGGTCATCCGTTTCAGGCGGGGACTTTGGAGGACAACTCGATCAATTCCACCTTGTAGCCATCCGGATCCTCAACAAAGGCGATGACGGTGGTGCCGTGCTTCATCGGGCCAGGTTCCCGCACCACGCGGCCTCCCTTACCGGCAATCCCGGCACAGGTGCTGCGGATGTCCTCAACCCCCAGAGCGATGTGGCCATAGGCGTCACCCAAGGTGTAGCTCTCGGTGTCCCAGTTGTGGGTGAGTTCCAGAACGGTGTGATTCTGCTCCGATCCATAGCCAACAAAAGCCAGGGTGAAGCGGCCGCTGGGGTAATCCTTTCGACGCAGAAGCTGCATGCCCAGAACTTCGGTGTAGAAGCTCAAAGACCGCTCCAGATCAGCAACCCGAAGCATGGTGTGAAGCATCCGCATGGGTGAGCGTCGTTCAGGATTTACCTCCCATCATTCTGGCCAGGTATGACCCGTCACAACAGGGGAGAGAGGGGCGACTCATAAGATCCCCGGGTTAAGCGTGCGTCCCAACGTGATCGATTCCCTCGACCTCGTCATCGACACCATCGTGGCCCGAGAGGTGCTCGATTCCCGCGGCAACCCAACGGTTGAAGCCGAAGTGCTGCTCGAAGGAGGTGCCATGGGACGGGCCATCGTTCCCAGTGGTGCCAGCACCGGCGCCCACGAAGCCCACGAACTGCGTGATGGGGGAGACCGCTACATGGGCAAAGGTGTGGGCCAAGCCGTGAATCACATCGAAGAGCGGATCGCACCAGCCCTCTGCGGCCTTTCGGCCCTCGATCAGGCGGCTGTGGACACCGCGATGCTGGAGCTGGACGGAAGCGACAACAAATCCAACCTGGGTGCCAACGCGATCCTGGCGGTGAGCATGGCCACCGCTCGCGCTGCCGCCAACGGCCTGGGAATTCCCCTCTACCGCTACCTCGGCGGTCCGATGGCAAACCTGCTGCCGGTGCCGTTGATGAACGTGATCAACGGTGGCGCCCATGCCGCCAACAGCCTGGATTTCCAGGAATTCATGCTGGTCCCCCATGGGGCTCCGAGCTTCCGCGAAGCGCTGCGCATGGGAACCGAGGTGTTCCACACGCTCAAAGGGCTGCTCAGTGCCAAAGGCATGAGCACCGCCGTTGGCGATGAAGGCGGTTTCGCCCCCAATCTGGGCAACGTTGAAGCCGGTGAAATCCTGGTGGAAGCGATCACCAAGGCGGGATACAAGCCCGGCGAGCAGATCTCCCTGGCTCTGGACGTCGCCAGCACCGAATTCTTCGAGAACGGTCGCTATGCCTTCGATGGTGGCAGCTACACCAGCGCAGAGATGGTCGGCCAGCTGGAACAACTGGTGGACAAATTCCCGATCGTTTCGATCGAAGACGGCCTGGCCGAAGACGACTGGGATGGCTGGAAGCTGCTAACCGAACGCCTCGGCGGCAAGGTGCAGCTCGTGGGTGATGACCTGTTCGTGACCAACACCAAGCGCCTTCAGCAAGGCATCGACAGCGCCACGGCCAACTCGATCCTGATCAAGGTGAACCAGATCGGCTCACTCACGGAAACCCTTCAGGCCATCGATCTGGCAGGGCGCTCCGGTTACACCAGCGTGATCAGCCACCGCAGTGGCGAAACCGAAGACACCACGATTGCCGATCTCGCCGTCGCCACACGCGCCGGGCAGATCAAGACCGGTTCCCTCAGCCGCAGTGAGCGGGTCGCGAAGTACAACCAGCTGCTGCGCATCGAAGACGAACTGGGCAGCCAGGCCGTTTACGCCGGTGCTGTCGCCCAGGGCCCCCGCGGCAAGGCCTGATCTCAGGCCCCAGACGGCTCAACGGTTGGAACCGGGCAACTGCTCCAACCGTTGATCGCGCCGGATCTTGACCTGCATTTGGAACCAGCCCAATCCAACAGGCAAAGCAGCAGCAGCCGGAAGAATCGACCAGAGCGGGCGGGCACTCGCACCAACAATGGCTGTGGCCAAAGCCAAGCATCCGAGTAACACCGACTGGCCGATGGACTGTTGTGCAAGGGCCATCCGGCGGAACTGGCGATCCGATTCCCCCAGACGTACCTGGAGCTGAAGATCGCCCTGCTCTAGGCGTTCAAGACTTTCATCAAGACGTCGTGGGAAGGCAGCAGCACGGCTGCTGAGAGCCCCGACCTGACGGCCGAGTTCATTGAACAGATCATTGCTGCCAGAGCCGCTTGAGGTCATGAGTGGAAGGAGGTAGGGCTTGGCAATTGCAACCAAGCTAAAAGCGGGATCGAGACTGCGGCCAACACCCTCGAACGTGGATAGCGCTCGCATCACGAAGATGAGTTCGACCGGCAGACGGAAGGGCTGCCCGTAGACAAGGTCGTAGAGATCTCCGGAGAGTTTGTCGATCGCATTGGCCGTGAATGGTGGGGTCAGAGCCTCCTGCAGCATCAGCCGCACAAGACGACGGACCGGACCAACATCAATGCCTCTGGAGATCACCCCGGCAGCCTGCATTTCCTCCACCAACGCCGCTGAATCCCTGGCGGCAGCAGCGCGAACCATGGCCCCGAGGCGTCGACGCAAGCCATCCGACAACAGGCCCATCATTCCGAAGTCGTAGTAGATGAGAGCGCCATCGCTAGCGACGGCAAGGTTGCCGGGATGGGGGTCGGCATGAAAGAAACCAAACCGCACCAACTGCTTGAGATAGCTGGCCGCACCCACTTCAGCCACTTTGACTGGATCAATACCGGCCTCGATTAACGCCTCACGGTCATTGACCTTGATGCCTGGCAGATAGTCGAGACAAAGCACACGGCGGTTGCTCAACTCCCAGATCACACCTGGGATCCTGATCCGTTCGTCATCCAGAAATTGTTGACGAAAACGCGCCGCATACTGAGCCTCAACCCGGAAATCCAACTCACGAAGCAGGACACGTCGACATTCGCGTGCCATCGCCGGCCAATCTCGACCACGGCCCCAACTGGGGTGGCGCTGCAACACAGCCGCCACCTGCTGCATCACCTCAAGATCAAGACGAAACAGACGATCCAGGCCAGGTCGCTGCACCTTGAGCACCACCTGCCGGCCACTCCGCAGGCTGGCGCGGTGCACCTGGGCCAAAGAGGCAGCACCAAGGGGCTCCGGGTCAAGGTCGATGACCTCTGCACAGCGCTGACCAAGCTCTCGTTCGAGAACGGTCTGCACCTGATCAAAACTGAATGCCGGAACGCTGTCCTGCAGCGCCTCCAGTTCAGCCACCCAGCCCGCCGGGAGAATGTCTGGCCTTGCAGACAGCAGCTGCCCCAGCTTGATGAAAGCTGAACCCAGAGACAGCAGCTCAGACGTCAACCAGCGAGCTCGGCCTTGCTGACGACAAGCACGACGCTCCACGGTCACGCCACCGCGGTAGGTCCAGGACTGACCATCCCACCAAAGCAGCAGCAGAAGGGTCAGGACAGAGCACCAGATCCGAAACGCTCGCAGCAGTCCGAGCATCAGGGGCGTGCCTCGACCGCTTGACTGAGATCAGCCACCGTGGCCCGGAGGCGATCAATGACCGCTTGAGGGGTCTCCGATTGTTCCGCGGAGGGCTCCCCATCCGTGCTCACCACAGCCTGATCACCTCGTTCAATCCGTTCTGCCTCTGCAAGCACCTCGTCCTGAAACAGATCCCATTCCTGACGCAGCCGTTGCGGAGCGTCTTGTGCCAACACCGCCAACTCCGCCGCTGCGTCCGCAAAACCGTGGCCAAGCCGCGCGCTGATGCGATTCACGGTGGCGCGAATCAAGGCCTCCGAGGAACCCATGAACCGAAAACAGACAGGCTCAACTGTGGCAGATCCACCAGGAGATCAGGGCTGAGGAGGGATC
Organism: Synechococcus sp. UW106; assembly: GCF_900474015.1. Taxonomy (NCBI): domain Bacteria; kingdom Bacillati; phylum Cyanobacteriota; class Cyanophyceae; order Synechococcales; family Synechococcaceae; genus Synechococcus; species Synechococcus sp. UW106. The sequence goes on along the minus strand of NZ_UCNV01000009.1, from coordinate 547,941 downwards.
ACAGGCTCAATGGTTTCGAAAAAAGCTTCGGCACCAGGGGGAATTACAGCTGAATCCGGCTCGGCCAGCAGCACCGGTGAATCACCATCAGGGACAACCACAGCAGGCATGTCCTCGATGGACTCCTCAGGAACCACCAGGGAATCGGCGTTGCTGTCGTCAAGCTCGGGGGCAATGGTTTGGGGGTCCGACCAGGCTGGGGCCGTCCACACCGGAGGTTCGGGCGTCTGCAGAGCCAGATCGGGTTTGATCGCCTCCTTGACCACTGGCTTGGCCGGACGGCTCGCGGCCTCGGCGGCCTCCAGGGCTGTGACATTCACTTGCAGCTCTGCATCGTCGTCGCCGAACCGGGACCGAATCTCCTGCAGGGAATCCCCTGGAAACGCGAGCGGTGTGAAGGCCTCAGGGACAGGGTCTTCAGCATTGGTCTGCAGCGTCAGCACCCGCTCGGTGATGCCGTAACCGAGGGCAAAACAACAACCAGCCACCAGAGGGCCCACCCAGAAACGAGACTGGGTTTCAACGGGAGCGTCAGGGGAGCTGGTCTTGTCCACGGGTGGGGCTGACGAAGACTCGGATTGTGACAGAGATCCAGAACAGAATCTTCAAGTGGTGTAGTCGGCGTTGATGTGCACCTGAGTCAAAAAACATGTCCTGGGCTGCGATCTGATCAGCAAGATCCTTATACTTATGACTCATTAAAATAGACTCACTCACCAAATGCCTAAACCATTTCCATTGCGGTAATTCTGATCTCTTTACGAGACATGAGATGAACCATCATTATCTGATCTCGAAGGGCAATAGGTGTGGCAGTGATCTCAAAGATATATTTCCTGTCTTTCTCTCTGAAGCAGACAAAGACAGACTCGAATACGGCAAAGTCGCGCAAACCATCAGATCTTTTCAAGATGAAAAATGTTTCCCTAAGTGTTGACCCAGACTCCTCTTCTTTGACAGCAAAGGGTTTGAGACCAGACCAACACTAATTCCCTACCACAGATGGAAAACCCATCTCGTTGGACTGAATCACTCGCAGTCTTTGAGCGACCATATGCAATTGGTCTTGGGAAGACAAAGGGTAACAACCTCATCACGACCCTCTAGTCATGACGAAAAGCAGACCATGCAATAATCATCCATCCCCCCAAAAAAACATGAGTGACAGGAAGACATTCGCAAAAAAAATCAGAAAACTCCTGAAATCTAAAAACCTCAGCGCAGCGAAAGAAGAACTTGCAATAGGACTAGAGAAGGCCCCCAACCAAGTCAATCTCCTCACCATTGCAACTAACGTCTACCGCGCATCTGGTAATCGAGAAAAATCTCTTGAATACGCCGAACTCCTAATTACTCACCATCCAGACAACTGGAATGGATATAGACTTGCAGCACAAGATTTAGTTGCACTGAAGAGGTTTGAGCAAGCACAAGATAAGATTAAGGCAGGACTAGAGAAGATCCCCAACCAAGTCAATCTCCTTAAAACCGCGACTGATGTTTACCGTGCATCCGGCAATCGAGAAAAGTCTCTTGAATACTCCGAACTTCTAATTACTCACCATCCAGAGAACTGGAATGGATATGGACGGGCAGCACAAGATTTAGCTGCACTCAAGAGGTTTGAACAAGCACGGGAGAAGATTCAGGCAGGACTAGAGAAGATCCCTAATCAACCTAAACTACTAATCATTGCAGCAGATATTTATTTTGACAATGGAAACCTTGAAAAGTCTCTAGAAAATGTAGACCTTCTGATCACTCATCACCCTGACAACATCAAAGGCTACTCAAAACTAATCGAACTAGGCTATCCGGACGAGAGCATTGAACTCGCCCAAAAGAGATTAGAAACAAACCCTGGCAATAAATCGCTAGCATTGTTAGCGAACAAGCACTTCATGGATAAAGATATCATTTATGAAGACGAATTCTTGCGTATATGTGGCAATCGCAACCCCAAGAGTACGACATGCATAGTTGCATTTACTGGCGCCGCAGAAGCGCTGGGAGGCATAAAAATTGAGGGGGTAAACTTTTGGGGCACTGAGTTTGAAAACGCGAGTATCTTTACAGTAATTGACAAGAAAAAAAGTTGGTCAAATTACATTAATGTAGAGGTTTTGAAAAAGACTTTTCAGTCATTCGGAGTGTTTTCTAGGGTTATTGCTGTTGGAACAAGCATGGGAGGGACCAACGCACTTATTCTTGGACCACTTCTCAATGCAGAGACAATCATCACCTTTTCACCGCAATACAGTGCCTATCCTGAATACATTCCTGAATTAATGAAATTTTTTAGACGAGTAAAGAAAAACTCTCGCATTCTCGATTACGTAACAAGAATCCAAAAGTGGAGATTTAAGTCACTGAATGATATCGAGCACCATGCAAAAAATGAATTTGTGTTTCATAGTGATACATTTTATGACCTCCCTCAATGCAAGAGTTTCCTTGAAAATCCAGTCAAAGGAAGGCGATGTATAACCATTAAGAAAATAAAACATGCATGTGCGGTAGATCTTGAAAAAAGAGGGGTTCTTGCTTCTTTGATTAAGTTGTGCCTGGACGGTGGAGAGGCGTCTCAATGCATCGGACTATTGAACGCAGCGGGACTAGATACCTATGAAGAAATTCCAATTGAGATCAAATCTGCCGCTCCCATTAAAAGCAAAGATCTATAATCCAATATATATGCAAAGATCGGCAATCAATTTTCTTATACTTCGAATCCCTTGGCTATTTCAGTCTTTATCTTATTCTCTAGTCCCTTCTTATATCTCTTGTCTCTCTTCTGAAGTTCCCTGAGCATCTCATATTCAACTTTAGTCAGTCGAATAGTGATAATCATCCCGCCACCTCACTACGGTTGCTCTGAAACCACTCATAGTGAGTGATCAGGCAATCCAGTTTTCCTGTCCTAGATCGTCTGAGTTAATGAGATAAGGAATCAAACTTCTGCAGAGGTCGAATACGAAGCGACCAGATTTGTGGAGAACGATGCAATTCCTCCAGACAGTCAGCAGGTTGGAGAGGTGTGGGAAAAATCAAATAAAAACGGGAACAGAGATAAGAGGTATGCCGAAAATCGCCAGTTCCCTATGATCGAATATGGATAAATCACCTTTAGATCGGGATCTGGAATTTATGAGAAATATATGTTCAGCGATCCTAGAAAAGCGGAGGAGTTTGCCGATGCTCTACAAGCGTTTAAGAGTCTTCTCTAGAAGTCTCTGACCCTAGGGATTCGGTAAAACTCGCTGAGATAATTCCGATCGGAATGGCGATCACTGCAATTCCGCTTATAGCAATTAACGCTGCCACCAATTTTCCCAGTGCTGTCACTGGATAAGTGTCGCCGTAACTGACCGTTGTCACGGTAACCACTGCCCACCATAGGCATCTTGGTATTGATCCGAACTGCTCTTTCTGGATATTTTCTTCTGCCAAGAACATCAAAATGCTGCTAAAGGATATGACGATTCCCGAGTAAATCGCAGAAATCTGAAGTGCTTCCTTCTTGGCGGCGATCGCCTCGTTGAAGTGCCTGATGCTATTGCGAAAACGCTTTGAACGACCTACGCGGCCTATGCGTGCCAGTCGAATAATTCTAAGCAAATACAATTCAGGGGCGATGAAACCTAGGATGGTTGGGTCAATTGCAGTAAGATCCAGGATTGCCAGAGGCGTAATGCCGTAGTCCCAGGCACCTCGAATGCCTCGTCTTACTCCTTCCCTAAGTGGAGCAACCCAGAGTCGCAAGATGTATTCGACCAGGAAGATTATTGCAACAGCGACATCAAGTTTTACGACCAAATCTCCCAGTGATGAGCGAACAACAGTTTCTGTCACCACAACTGCCAAACCGATTGATAAAGCGATCAGCAGACCTATCACTTTGACGGCATTAGTCGCTTCCCCTCGCTCGCCCTCAGAGTTCAACGAGCGGAAGAGTTTTTCCCGGAAAGTTCGCACGACGACTGGACTTTGCCCGCACTCATCTTGTTCGTGCCCATCGTTCAGCGACACCAGCGGCACTTTCTTCCGATTTCGCTCTTGACCCAACTCCGCCAACCAGGTGCAGCACATCTGTACTACACCTGGTTGGCGGAAGAGGAATGGGACTTTGTGGATGGTCTGAAGCAGACGAGGAGACGGGATCCCTGGGGTGTGGGCACTCCAGGGGTCTTTTTTTGACTTCCTACCCTTTGATTTTGGGCGGGATACGTGAGATATGGTTTTGCACCTCCTTTGCACTAGCGCATTTGAGAACCCCGAACGCACTGGTATCACTACATTTTTTGGTTAAGTTGTGTAATCGGCGTTAATACGCACGTATTGATCTGAAAGGTCACATCCCCAGGCCTGACCACAGCCGGAACCATCCCCGAGGCAGACGCGAATCGGAACATGCTCCTGACGCAGGATGTCGCTGGCTGCAGCGCGATCAAAGGCCACGGGTTGACCGGCCGCCATCAATTGATGCGGACCAATCCAAAGAGCAACGGCACCCGGCTCGAAAGACACGCCGGAGCGACCTGCTGCCGCCACGATCCGCCCCCAGTTCGGATCCCGGCCATGGACAGCGGTCTTCACCAAGGACGAACCACAAACCGTGCGCGCCACCAGCAACGCCGCGGCCTCGTCAACCGCGCCCTCCACCTGCACCTCGATCAAACAGGTGGCCCCTTCACCATCCCGGGCAATGGCCTGGGCGAGCTGCTGCATCGCCTGGGTCAGACCCTGTTCCAAAACGACATGGTGCTCTTGGGCCAGCGGTGGGCCTGCCGCGAAGGCCAGCACGGTGTCGTTGGTGCTGGTGTCTCCGTCCACGGTGATGGCATTGAAGGAACGCTGCACCGCGCGCTGCACCATCCCCTGCCAGACGGCGGCGTCGACGCCGGCATCGCAACTGAAGAAACCAAGCATCGTGGCCATGTCGGGATGAATCATTCCCGAGCCTTTGGCCATCCCTCCAATGCGCACCAGGCGACCCTCCAGCTCCAGTTCAAGCGCCACCTGCTTGTCCACCAGATCTGTGGTGAGGATGGCGTTGGCAGCGGCATCACCACCCTCGTCATCCAAGGTCTCCACCAAAGGAGCCAACCCGGCCAACAACGTCGTCATCGGGATCGGCACACCGATCACGCCGGTGGAGCAGATCAACACCGACTCCGCATCCAAGCCGAGCTGATCAGCAAGCACTTGGGTGGCGCGCTGGCTGTCGACCAGACCTCGATCACCGGTGCAGGCATTGGCCTGACCAGAATTGATCAACACCGCACGGACCTGGCCGCCATTGCTGGAGAGGCGATCACGGCAAAGATCAACACAGGCCGCCCGCACCACTGAGGTGGTGAAGGTGCCAGCACAAACGGCCGCCTCCGGTGCCAACAACAGGGCCAGATCTGGCTTACCCGAGGGCTTGAGACCCGCAACGATGCCTGCCGCTTGGAACCCTTCCGATGCCGTGACACCACCCTGGATTGGTTGCCAAGAAGAAGCCATCGCCACCGCTAATCCGTCGCGAGACACTGAATGCATCCTGCTCCGACACCATGGCGCCTGGCGAGCGGTTCTCGCAACGACGCATAGGACTCACGGGCGGGATTGCCAGCGGCAAAAGCAGTGTGGGCCATTGGTTGGCGCAACAAGGCCTCCCGGTGTTGGATGCGGATCAATTCGCCCGAGAGGCCCTCGAGCCCGGTCGAAACGCCACCAATACCGTGCTGCAGCGGTATGGCTCAGCAGTTCAAGCAAAGGAGACAGCGACCATCGACCGAGCGGCACTGGGTCGGATCGTGTTCCAAGACTCCGCTGAGCGGCACTGGCTCGAGCAACTGATTCACCCGATCGTGCGGGACCGCTTCGATCAATCACTCACACGCCATGCCAAGACGCCAGCCATCGTGCTGATGATCCCGCTGTTGTTCGAATCGGGTTTGGAGTCGCTCTGCAGCGAAATCTGGCTTGTCGACTGCGATGAATCCCAGCAACTCGAGCGATTGATCGCGCGCGACGGGCTAAGCCCTGCAGCCGCTCAAGCACGCATCGCCGCCCAATGGCCCCTGAGTCGCAAACGCGCGCTGGCAGATCACGTCATTTCCAATCAGGGCCAACACTGTGCTTGGCAAGCCCAAGCCATGGGTCTGCTGAACAACCCGGAGACACCCAAGCCCCAGAGGTCCACGGGCTAGGACAATCCGGACTATCCGTTACGGCCGAAGTCTGCGCGAAACCACTTGGTGATCACCCATTTGTTCCCCTCCTCCACGGGCAAGGCTTCATGCAGCGTGAAGGGATTGGGGGTTCCATCGGCCTGGAGATTGTTCCAGGCCAATGCCATACCAGGCACAGGCGTGAACGAACGACCAAGGCGGCGGAACAAGGTCTCTCCACCCCGTTCAACAGCGTTGAGATAAACCATCACCGTCCAGGTGCGTTGCCCACCGCTGTCGGTATGGGTGGCGTATTCCTCCGTCCCCGGCGAAAACCAGTCCGTGTGTTCCTTGAAGTACTCGCCTGGGTCGTAGCGCTGACCCTGGATGGGTTCCGACAGACGCGGATCAACCCCAAACAAGGCCGCAAACCGCCGATCGAGGCGCGCAGCAAGCTGTGGATGGTTCTGACGCAAATGGCAGGTTCGGCTGGTGCGGTAATCACTGGTGCCACGGGTCACCGTCGATGGCTGCAGTGACGCATTGATGGCTTCGATCACCGCCTCGCATTCCTCGTGGCTGAGCAGTGCAGGCAACTCATAGACCTGAGCGAGAGACGTATCCAGGCGCCAGGCGCGCGGCCGATGTTCAGGACGGGTAAGGGGTGACTCGAACCAGGCGAGCCAATCCACCGTGGGTGCGCCCGTCGCCCTCGGCGCCTGCGATGACGATTGGAGAACCGCCGCAATCGCTTCACGGGCAAATCCCTGGTCGAGGGCCCGCTGCATCAGCACCTCGGGATCACAGCCACGATCCCTGTTCTGCAGCAACCACTCCTTCCAGGTGTCGGGAATGGCTGCCGCTGCGCTCATCAACCCTTGAGTTTCTTGCTGAGAATCTGGTTGGCCAGCTTGGGATCGGCCTTACCACCAGTCTTCTTCATCAACTGTCCAACGAAAAAGCCCTGCAACTTGGTCTTGCCGCCCCGGAAGGCCTCCACCTCATCGGGATGGGCCCCCAGCAGCTCGTCAACGATCGCCTCAATCGCGGCCGGATCGCTAATTATCCCGAGACCACGCTCATCGACGATCGCCTTAGGGGAGCCGCCTTTCTCAAGCAGCTCGGGAAGAATCTCTTTGGCGATTTTTCCACTGATCTTGCCACCATCGATCAGCTGAACCATCTCAGCCAACTGCTCCGGGCGGAACGCCAGTTCGGCATAACTCAGCCGGTTGCTGTTCACATAGGCAGCGATGTCGCCGGTGATCCAGTTCGCTGCAAGCTTGGCGTCCGCGCCAGCGCCCACAACAACCTCGAAGTAATCCGCCATCGGCCGCTCGTCGGTGAGCACCCTGGCGTCGTACTGGGACAGACCCAGGTCCTGGGCGTAGCGATGGCGCTTGGCTGCCGGCAGCTCCGGAAGTTCCGAGCGCCAGGACTCCCGCTGATCGGCACTTACTTCAATGGGGCCTAGGTCAGGATCAGGGAAGTAGCGGTAATCGCTGGCCCCTTCCTTGCTGCGCATGCTCTTGGTGAGCTGCTTGCCCTCGTCCCAGAGGCGGGTCTCCTGAACGATCGGCTCACCGGTTTCGTAGGCCTTGATCTGACGCTTGATCTCGTACTCGCAGGCTTTTTGAATGGCCGAGAACGAGTTCATGTTCTTGATTTCCACCTTCGTGCCGAAGGGCGCATCCGGCCCACGGCGCACGGAGATGTTGACGTCGCAACGCAAAGATCCCTCCTGCATGTTGCCGTCGCTCACACCCAGATAACGCATGATCCGGCGGATCTCCGAGGCGTATTCCGCCGCCTCGCGACCGGTGCGCAGATCCGGCTTGCTGACGATCTCGGCCAGGGCCACACCGGCGCGGTTGTAATCCACCAAGGAATGGGTGGATCCCGCCAGGCGGTCGCTGCCTGCATGCACCAACTTGCCGGCGTCCTCCTCCATGTGCAGACGCTCGATGCCGATCGTCTTCAGGTAGGTGTCTTTTCCCTTTTCAGCAACCTCCACCTCAATCCAACCCTCCTCAGCGATCGGCTGGTCGTACTGAGAGATCTGATAGTTCTTCGGCAGATCTGGATAGAAGTACTGCTTACGGTCGAACTTGCTGTGTTCGGCGATGTTGAGATTCAGCGCCATCGCGGCCTTCACCGCAAACTCGAGAACCTTCTGATTCAGAACAGGCAGCGTGCCAGGCAAACCGCACACCACCGGATCAATGTGGGTGTTGGGGTCATCACCAAAGGTGGTCGACGCCGCGGTGAAAATTTTGCTGTCCGTTCCCAGCTGCACGTGGGTCTCGAGACCGATCACGGCCTCCCAGGCCGGTTGGGTTGCTGCGTCGGCCATGCGCCCCTGGTGTGTTGCAGTTTCCGGGATCCTATGGAATCAGGCCCTGGCCAATCAGGATGGGTGTCGTTGCCTGGCCGGAATGGACCCCGAAGCACAGGAGCAAGAACCCATCAACCTCAGGCCGTGGCATCTGCTTCAGACCCATTTGAAGCAACTTGAACCCGAGCTGCTTCTCCCTGAACACAATGCCGTTCTGATTGAGCAAGGCGATGTCGCTGACTCGCTCTTGCTGGTGCAACAGGGCCATCTCTCCATCGAAATCCATCAGAACGGGAACGCGTCCCGAACCATTGCTGAAGTGGGGGCGGGCGCAGTTCTTGGGGAAATGGCCCTGTTTGGGATAGGAGAGACCCTGCACGGCGCGCGGGTTCGGGTGCTGGAGGCGAACACAGAAATCCTGCGATTCTCGCGAGAGGCACTTCATAGTGCAGTTCTCTTCGACGCTGAACTGGCTGCTGAAATGCTGCTGCTCAGCAGTGAACGCTGCCGCAACAGCAACCGGATGATCAACCTGTTGCTGGATGGGATTGATGCCTCATCGCGCGGTGATGCCACGTCACTGGCGAGCAACTGCAGCACACTGCGCCAAGGGCCTGCCAGCATGGAACAAGCGGCTGGCCAGCTGGAGCATTTGCTGACGGTCGCTGCATCACCCCGCCTGGAGAGTTAAGCCAGCCATGACCCCTGCACAGACGCCAGCAACGCTCGTGCTGGGGGGTGGGTTGATGGGGTTAGCCATTGCCCACCAACTCGCCCGTCACAACCAAACCGTACTGGTGATCAGCCGACGCCGCAGCGAAGCGGCAGGGTTTGTTGCTGCGGGCATGCTGGCGCCCCATGCCGAAGGCCTGAGCGGAGATTTACTACGCCTGGGGCAGGCCAGCTTGGAGGGGATTCCCCGTTGGGTCGCCCAAATCGAAAGTGACAGCGGCTTGAGCTGCGGACTTCGCACCAGCGGCATCGTGGTGCCATTCCGCACAGCCAGCGAACGGGACGCCTACCCAACGGCCCAGCTCGGACTAACGCTCGACCGCGCCAGCCTGGATCGAGAGATTCCGGGTTTGGGCCCGGATTGGACGACGGGGTTGCTCTTCGAACAAGACGGCCAAATCGACAACCGCCGTCGACTGATGCGAGCTCTAGAGCGCGCCTGCGTCTCCTTGGGCGTTCAATTCATGGAAGGCGCCGAAGTGATTGATCTAGAGCGTGATTCCGCCGGACACCTCTGCGGGATCCATCTGCGCAGTGCCGAAGGAAGCGAGCAACACCTGCACTGCCGACAAGCGGTGCTTTGCAGCGGGGCCTGGAGTCAACACCTAGTGCCCGAGCTCCCGGTGTTCCCTGTTAAGGGTCAAATGCTCTCCCTGCAAGGGCCGCGGGAAGCGCTCAAGCGCGTGATCTTCGGCCCCGGGATCTATCTCGTTCCACGTGAGGACGGACTGATCGTTGTGGGGGCCACCAGCGAACGGGACGCTGGATTCGCGGAAGGCCTCACACCCGATGGCCAAAAACAACTCCAAACGGGCATCAACAGCCTGCTCCCCATGGCCGCTAACTGGCCGCCCATGGAGCGTTGGTGGGGGTTCCGGCCCTGCACGCCAGACGAAGGCCCCTTGCTTGGCTCAGGCCCATTTCCAGGACTCTGGCTGGCCTGCGGTCATCACCGCAATGGTGTTCTCCTCGCTGCCATCACCGCCGAGCTCACGGCCGGCGCCGTGATGCAAAAAGCCCCCAACGCGGCCGCAAAGGCGTTGTTGGAGGCTTTCCGCTGGAACCGATTCGAAAACTGAGCAATCAGCCCTCGACCCGCCACTCCTGATCGGATGGGGACCAGTCGTTCAGCTCAGAGGCTTCGAACCAGAGGCCGATCTCAAATGCAGCTGTTTCGGGGGCATCGGAACCGTGAATCACGTTGCGACCGATGTTGACGGCCAGGTCGCCGCGAATGGTGCCGGGCTCAGCCTCGAGGGGCTTGGTGGCGCCGATCAGTTTGCGAGCGCTGGCGATCACACCATCGCCTTCCCAAACCATGGCCACCACAGGACCGGATGTGATGAAGTCGACGAGACCGGCAAAGAAGGGACGCTCCTTGTGGACGCCGTAGTGCTGCTCAGCCAGGGCGCGGCTAGGGGTGATCTGCTTCAGGCCCACAAGCTTGAACCCCTTGCGCTCGAAGCGGCCGAGGATCTCGCCAACCAGGCCGCGCTGGACGCCGTCGGGCTTGATGGCGATGAACGTGCGTTCGGCCATGGTGTGTGTCAATAAAAAGCGCCGCCATCGTCAGTGCTGGCCACCCCGCTTGGCAAGCACAGGCCTTGGGCAGCGCAGGGAATGTCCCTAGATTCCGACCATTCCCCACGACGAATGCCAGTGGCTGACAGCGAAGGCTGGTCGATTGAAGACAGTGCTGCGCTGTACGGGCTCGACCGCTGGGGAGATCCTTACTTCTCCATCAACGGGCGCGGGCACATCAGCGTCCAACCCCAAGGAGATCGCGGCGGAAGCCTGGATCTGGTGGATCTGGTGTCGGAGCTGAAAAGCCGAAATCTTGCCCTGCCACTGCTGATTCGCTTCGACGACATCCTCGAAGACCGCTTGGAACGGCTCCACGCAGCCTTTGAACGCGCCATCGCGCAATACAGCTACCAAGGGCGATACCAAGGTGTCTTCCCGGTGAAATGCAACCAACAACGCCATGTGGTGGAGGAGTTGGTGAGCTGCGGCCACCGCTGGAACTTCGGGCTAGAAGCTGGCAGCAAAGCGGAGCTGCTGATCGCGCTATCGCTGCTGGACGACCCTGAAGCCTTGTTGATCTGCAACGGCTACAAGGATCGGCTGTACATCGAAACCGCAATCCTGGCGCGACGTCTGGGTCGGCAACCGGTGGTGGTGATTGAACAGCCCGACGAAGTCGATCGGATCATTGAAGCCAGCAAAAACCTGGGTGCTGCGCCCTACATAGGCGTGCGAGCCAAGCTCTCAAGCCGCAGCACAGGGCGTTGGGGCAGTTCCGTTGGCGACAAGGCCAAATTTGGCCTCTCCATTCCCGAGTTGCTGGAAACGGTGGAACGTCTTCGGGACCACGACCTGCTCCAGGATCTCCGCCTGCTGCACTTCCATATCGGCAGCCAGATCAACGACATTGCCGTTCTCAAGGACGCGCTCCAAGAAGCGGGGCAGATCTATGTGGAACTCACCCGGCTGGGGGCCCCGATGGGATTCCTCGATGTGGGCGGTGGACTCGGCATCGACTACGACGGCAGCCGAACTGCATCGGCGGCCTCCACGAACTACTCGCTGCAGAACTACGCCAATGACGTTGTGGCCACAGTGCGGGAGTGCTGCGAACCCAACGGTGTAGACGTGCCCACGCTGGTGAGTGAAAGCGGCCGCGCCATCGCCAGCCATTTCTCCCTGCTGGTCTTCGACGTCCTTGGCAGCAGCGCGCTCGCGGCATCCATTCCCGACGCCAGCGGAGAGGAACCACTCACCGTTCGCAACCTGCGGGACACCCTCGACACCATTCAAGAGTTGTCGGCAACGGCGGATGCGCAGTTGGTGCGACTGCAGGAAGCCTGGAACGACGCCTTGAAGTTCAAACAGGATGCTCTGGCCGCATTCCGGCTCGGATACATGGGGCTGCCCGACCGCGCCACAGCCGAACAACTGACGTGGGCCTGCGCTGATGCCATTGCCCGACGGCTGCCCAAGGATCAAGCCATCCCGGAAGAGCTCTCAGCCCTGAACAAAGCCTTGGCAGGAACGTATTACGCCAACCTGTCGATCTTCCGCTCAGCACCCGACACCTGGGCCATCGATCAGCTGTTTCCGGTGGTCCCCATCCAGCAACTGGATCAACGGCCGACGCGGCTGGCCAATCTCGCCGACCTCACCTGCGATTCCGATGGACGCCTGGATCGCTTCATCGGAGATGGACAACCCAAACAGCTGCTGGAGCTGCACGAGCTCAACGGCCACAACCCCTATCTGATCGGCCTGTTCCTCAGCGGGGCGTATCAGGAAGTGATGGGCAATCTGCACAACCTGTTTGGCACAACGAATGCCGTGCACATTCGCCTCAGCCCAGGAGGTAGCTATCGCATTGACCACGTCGTGCGGGGTGACACCAATGCCGATGTACTGGAGGCCATGGAGCACGATCCCCGCGCTTTGCTGGAGCGCTTGCGGGTAGCGGCGGAGGCGGCCATCAACAACGGTCAGCTGCGCATCGACGAATCACGACGGCTGCTGGACCACCTCGAAAGCAGCCTCCGCCAAACCACCTACCTTCAAGACTGAGGCAACGCTGCAGCCAACTCTGAACGAGCGGCCTCAAGAGCAGTAGGCAGGGCAGCGCCATCACGACCCCCGGCCTGGGCCAGGTTCGGGCGACCACCACCACCGCCGCCGCACCGCTTGGCTATGCCGCCGATGAACTTGCCAGCCTGAATCTTGGCGGCGATCACCTGCTTGCCGAAGGCCGCCACCAGGATCACCTTGCCCATGTCGCCGGGATCCGGCAGACCGCCGATCACCACGGCCGCACCATCCCCCAGCTGATCGGCCAGGCTCTGGGCTGCCCCCTGCAAACCGGCACCATCCACGCCATCGAGGCGTTCCACCAGCAGTTGGAACTCACCCATAGCCTCTGCCTTGGCGGCCAGAGCGCCGGCCTTGGCCACCGCCAGCTCGGCCTGCGCCGCGGCCAGCGCCTTGCCGGTGGCCTTGAGCTCCTCCTGCAGGGCCGCCACACGGTCAACAATCTCGGCCGGCTGGGCCTTGAAGCGATCTCCAAGCTGCTTCACCACCGCATCGCGCTCGTTCAGATAGGCGAGCACGGCAGGGCCGGCGACAGCTTCAATCCGACGGATACCGGCCGCCACGCCACTTTCCGCCACGATCTTGAACAGACCGATCTCTGCGGTGTTGGCCACGTGGGTGCCGCCGCAGAGCTCCATCGACACACCGGGAACATCAACGACGCGCACCACATCGGCGTATTTCTCCCCGAACATCGCCACAGCGCCGGCCGCTTTGGCCTGATCAATCGCCATCTCCTGCACGTCAAGCCCGTGGGCTTCGGCAATCCAAGCGTTGATCAATGCTTCGATCTGCACCAGCTGCTCCACCGTCACCGCGTTAGGGGAGTGGAAGTCGAAGCGCAGTCGATCGAAATCCACCAAGGAACCGGCCTGGCCGATCCCCGGATCCACCACCTGCTTAAGCGCAGCCTGGAGAAGGTGGGTGGCGGTGTGATTCGCCTGAGCCCGGCGCCGGCAGGCACGATCCACCTGCGCCTTAACGGTCTCACCTAAGGAGAGCTCACCGCGTTCCACACGACCGGCATGCACGAACACATCACGGCTACGGCTCACGGAATCAATCCGCACGATGAGGTCCGTGCCGGTCAACAGCCCGCGATCGCCCACCTGGCCACCGCCTTCTCCGTAGAAGGGTGTGGTGTCGAGCACCACCTGAACCGCATCACCAGCCTTCGCGGTAGTGGCCGGTTCGCCGTTCACCACAAGCGCCTGGACGCAGGAGGCGTGGTCGAGAGCCACATACCCCTGGAAGCAGGTCGCCGCCTGATCGGCCACCACCTGATCGATCGCATCCTGAAGCGTGAGATCAATGCTCACCGCAGCGGCCTTGGCCCGCTGACGCTGCTTCTCCATCGCCGCCTCGAAGCCATCGAGATCGACGGCTAAGCCCTGCTCCTCAGCAATTTCCTGGGTGAGCTCCAGGGGGAAGCCATAGGTGTCATAAAGCTCAAAGGCCTGGGCACCGCTGATCTGCGTTGGCTTGGACGCCAGCACCTCCGCCAGCAGCTTCTCACCGCGCTCCAAGGTCTCGAGGAAACGAGCCTCCTCCCGTTGGAGTTCGGCCAGAATCACCTCCTGCCGCTCAATCACGCTGGGGTGGGCCCCCTTCAGCAAGGCAATCGCCGCTTCCCCCATGGTGACCAAGAAGGGCTTGTCGATGCCCAGGAGGCGGCCATGACGCACCACCCGGCGCAACAGCCGCCGCAGGATGTAGCCGCGGCCCAAGTTGCTGGCGGTGACGCCATCACAGATCAGCTGCGTCACAGCACGGCTGTGATCGCCGATCACTTTCAACGACGTCTTGCCCTTGTCGTCGAGCTGGTGGTAGTCGACCCCTGCCAGCTCCGCGGCCGCCTGGATCAACGGAAAGATCAAGTCGGTTTCGTAGTTGTTGGGGACCTTCTGCAGGATCTGAGCCATCCGCTCCAGACCCATGCCGGTGTCGATGTTGCGATTGGCCAGCGGCGTGAGCGTGCCCTCAGCGTCGCGGTTGTACTGCATGAACACCAAGTTGTAGAACTCGATGAAGCGGTCGTCGTCCTCCAGATCGATGCCCTCATCACCCCGCTCAGGCTTGAAGTCGTAATAGATCTCCGAGCAGGGACCACAGGGCCCAGTCGGCCCCGAAGCCCAGAAGTTGTCGGCCTCGTCCATGCGGATGATCCGCTTGGGGTTCACCCCCACCACATCGCGCCAGATCTGCTCGGCTTCATCGTCTTCACGGAAGACACTCACCACCAGATTTTTGGGGTCGATGCCATAGACAACGGTGCTGAGCTCCCAGGCCCACTCAATCGCCTGCTGCTTGAAGTAATCCCCAAAGGAGAAGTTGCCGAGCATCTCGAAAAAGGTGTGATGCCGGGCGGTGCGCCCCACGTTCTCGATGTCATTGGTGCGAATGCACTTCTGAGAACTGGTGGCCCGGGGAGCCGGTCTCTCCTGCTGGCCGAGAAAGACCGGCTTAAAGGGCAGCATTCCCGCAATGGTGAGCAACACCGTTGGGTCGTCGGGAATCAACGAAGCGCTGGCCATCCGCTTGTGGCCGCGCTCGGCGTAGAAATTCAGGAAAGCCTCACGGATCTCCTCACCGCTGCGCGGTGCAGACGCTGCAGAAGACGACGATGCGGCGGCGACCATGACAGGAAAGGGGGATCCTGCCGTCATGATCGCCTTTGAACCGCCGGCGCCCGTGGCCGTTCCTCCCAGTGATCCTGAGATTCGCCAGCGATTGAGACTGCAGTCGATCGGCTGGGCTCTAATTGCCGGCATCAGCGCGGGGCTGATCAGCCTGCCCTGGGGCTTGGAAGCAGCCGTGCGTTCTGGCGGTTGCGGTCTGTTCTACGGACTACTGGCTTTCCACCTGCAGCGGGTGGACCCCGATGACGGGCATCTTCAAGCGGGTCTGGTGGGGGCGGTCTGCGGGCTGCGCAGCCTCGGCATGCCGCTACCCCTTGACAACTGGCAGGTCGATGGCCTGGCATCATTAGTACTGGAGCTTTTTCTGGCCTGGCTGCCGTTGATCGGCAGTGCTCTCCTGCTCCAAGGCATCCTCCGCTTCCTGCCCGCGTCGCGGCCATGAGCCTGCTGCACGCCACCTGGCTTCCCGCCATCCGTACCTCCAGCAGTTCCGGCCAACCGGCACTGCTCGTTTGGGCTGACACCTGGCGGGTGGCCACACCGGAAGGGCCAGGCCTCACCCCGGCGCTGCATCCCTTCACCCTCAGCCACGACGACCTCAAGGCCTGGCTCAGCGAACGCGACCTTCTGCCCGGCGGCAGCATCGATGCCACGGCTTGTCTCACCCTGCCGAGCCGCACGGTGAAGCCGCGCAAAAGCCGAAGCAAAGCAGCGGATCCAGCGCCAGAGCCACCGGGCTGGACCGGGCTGCCGATGCAAGCCGGCGAACCGATCCCCAAACAAACGGAATGGTGGCCTTGGCAGGTGCAGGGCCTTGCCGTGGAACCCTCAGCAGCCACAGAGTGGCTGTCCCGCTTACCGCTGTCGGGGACCAACCCGGACCTGGCCGATGAATTGCGCTGGTGGAGCCATCTGCAGCGCTGGGCCCTGAGTCTGGTGGCTCGGGGCCGCTGGATGCCCCAGATGGAACTGAGCAAAGGGGAGGGCTACCCCCATCGGGCCCGTTGGGTGCCGCTGCTTAACCGGGAAGAAGATCGACGCCGGCTAGAGGATCTGGCAGCCAGCCTTCCCCTGGTGGCCACCTGTGCTTTGCCCTGGCGCGAACCACTGGGGCGCCGCAGCAACCGCACGACCCGGTTGCGGCCAGAGGCGATGCGGGCCGCCAATCCCGTCGCCAGCTGCAGGCCCCGCAGCGGTCGCCTGCGGGTGGCGACCCTGCTGGAAGACCTTGTGGACGCCCAGCTGCGCAAGGACTTCGAGCCCTCCAGTGATGGCCTTGATCCCCTGCTGACGCTCTGGCAGGAGGCCCTGGGATCAGAGACCGGGGTGATCGAGATCGGTGATGAGGAGGCCGAACGACTGGCCAGCGCAAGCCATCACTGGCGGGAAGGCATCGCCGGCGGATTCGCCGCGGCCCGGACCTGCCTGGAACTGCACACCCCACCGGATGGGGAGGATCTCTGGGAACTGCGCTTCGGGCTGCAGGCGGAAGCCGACCCAAGCCTGAAGCTCCCGGCCGCCGCCGCCTGGGCCTCCGGCGCCGAAATGCTCCAACTGGGTGAGATCCAGGTGGACCAGCCCGGCGAAGTGCTACTGGAGGGCCTCGGGCGGGCCCTGACGGTGTTCCCACCGATCGAACGGGGGCTGGAAAGCGCCACGCCAGACACGATGCAACTCACACCGGCCGAAGCCTTCGTGCTGGTGCGCACTGCAGCTCGGCAACTGCGGGACGCCGGTGTGGGCGTGGAATTGCCCCCCAGCCTCTCCGGTGGACTAGCCAGCCGACTGGGATTGGCGATTAAGGCTGAATTACCGGAGCGGTCGCGGGGCTTCACCCTCGGTGAGTGTCTGGATTGGGAGTGGGATCTGATGATCGGTGGGGTGACGCTCACCCTGCGAGAACTTGAGCGACTCAGCGGCAAGCGCAGCCCCCTGGTGCGCCACAAGGGGGCCTGGATCGAACTGCGTCCGAACGACCTCAAGAACGCCGAACGCTTCTGTGGCGCCAAAGCAGAACTGAGCCTCGACGACGCGCTGCGGTTGACGGGAACGGAAGGGGAGCTGCTGATGCGGATGCCGGTGCACCGCTTCGATGCCGGCCCACGGCTGCAGTCGGTGCTGGAGCAATATCACCAGCAAAAAGCCCCCGACCCACTGCCAGCTCCAGAGGGTTTCTGCGGCCAATTGCGGCCTTATCAGGAGCGGGGCCTGGGCTGGCTCGCCTTCCTGCATCGATTTGACCAAGGAGCCTGCTTGGCCGATGACATGGGCTTGGGCAAAACAATCCAGTTGCTGGCGTTTCTGCAGCACCTCAAGGCGGAGCAGGAATTGAAGCGCCCTGTGCTGTTGGTGGCGCCCACCTCAGTGCTCACCAACTGGCGAAGGGAAGCGGAAGCCTTCACCCCCGAGTTAGCGGTCACCGAGCACTACGGCCCACGTCGTCCCTCCACACCGGCCGAACTGAAGAAAGCCTTGAAGGAGGTGGACTTGTTACTCACCAGCTACGGACTGCTGCAACGCGACAGCGAACTGCTGGAAACCCAGGACTGGCAGGGGGTCGTGATTGATGAAGCCCAGGCAATCAAGAACCCCGGCGCCAAGCAGAGCCAAGCAGCCCGGGATCTGGCCCGCCCAGGCCGAAGCAAAAGCAACCGCTTCCGCATCGCCCTGACCGGCACCCCAGTGGAAAACCGCGTCAGCGAACTGTGGGCGTTGATGGACTTCCTCAACCCCAAGGTGCTGGGGGAGGAGGACTTCTTCCGCCAGCGCTACCGGATGCCGATCGAGCGGTACGGCGATATGTCGTCTCTGCGGGACCTCAAGGGACGAGTCGGACCATTCATCCTGCGCCGGCTCAAGACCGACAAAACGATCATCTCGGACCTTCCCGAAAAGGTGGAGCTGAGCGAATGGGTGGGGCTGAGCAAAGAGCAAAAATCCCTGTACAGCAAAACCGTGGAAGACACGCTTGATGCCATTGCACGTGCTCCGCGCGGGCAGCGCCACGGCCAAGTGCTGGCCCTGCTCACCCGACTCAAACAGATTTGCAACCATCCCGCCCTTGCCCTGAGCGAAGGGGCTGTAGACGATGGCTTCCTCGGCCGATCCGCCAAGTTGCAGCGGCTAGAGGAGATCCTTGACGAGGTGATCGAAGCGGGCGACCGGGCTTTGCTGTTCACCCAGTTCGCCGAATGGGGGCATCTGTTACAGGCGTGGATGCAACAGCGCTGGAAGGCGGAGGTGCCCTTCCTGCATGGCGGCACCCGCAAGAGCGAACGTCAGGCGATGGTGGATCGCTTCCAGGAGGATCCCCGCGGTCCGCAGCTGTTCTTGCTCTCGCTCAAGGCCGGTGGTGTGGGCCTCAACCTCACCCGGGCCAGCCACGTGTTCCACATCGATCGCTGGTGGAACCCGGCCGTGGAAAACCAAGCCACCGACCGGGCCTACCGAATCGGCCAGACCAATCGGGTGATGGTGCATAAATTCATTACCAGCGGCTCGGTGGAAGAAAAAATCGATCGCATGATCCGGGAGAAATCACGCCTGGCGGAGGATGTGATCGGCTCCGGGGAGGATTGGCTCGGCAGCCTCGGTGGCGATCAATTGCGTGATCTCGTTTCCTTGGAGGACACCTGACCATGACCCTCAGCAACAACAGCACCAACGGCAGCACCGCCATCGGCGACGACGGCCTGGGCCAACAGCCCTGGTGGGTGGAGCAATGGATGGAGCTGATCAACGGTTACCGGTTCAAGAAGCGATTGGAACGGGCCTGGGGCTATGCCCGCGAAGGCCATGTGACGTCGATCCGCTTCGAAGGCCGCCGGGTCCATGCCCGGGTCCAAGGCACCGATGAAGCGCCTTACAAAGTGAAGCTCTGGCTGGATGTGCTGAACGATGAAGATTGGGGCTATGTCATGGAAGCCCTGACCCAAAAAGCCCGCTGGTCGGCCCAACTCCTGGCGGGGATCATGCCCTCAGACATCGAACGGGCCTTCGCCGCCAGCGGCAAACGCCTGTTCCCGTTCAAGCTGCAGGAGGTACGCAGCGAGTGCAGCTGCCCGGATAAAGCCAACCCCTGCAAACACATCAGCGCGGTGTATTTCCTGATGGGGGACCGCTTCAGTGAAGACCCCTTCGTGTTATTCCAACTGCGGGGCCGCACCCGGGCTCGGCTGCTGGAGGACCTGGCGGAACACCGGCGCAAGGCCCTGGCTGAGCGGGCGGAGGCGGCCAAGGAAGCGGGCATTACCAACATCCCTGACAATGCCACCACCCCCCTGCCGCCCCATCCAGCAGTGCAGGATCCCGCCCTGTGGTGGCGCTACAACCGCAGCCTCGATGGCGACCTGGTGGTGATCACCCCGGCGATGGATGGAGACACCGGCCTGGATGCCGCCGGAGAGCTGCCACTGGCGGAAGACCCGCGTTTCGCCGATGCCCGAAGCACCTTCCTCAGCAACCTCAAGGCCCACGGCCAGGCCAGTGCCCAGAAGGCGATGCTGCAGGCCATGGCGGCCGGCAGCTGAAGCGGAGGCGAGCCATGGCCTGCGAAGCCGCCTGGCTCACCACCGAAAAACAAGGGCTCGCCGGGGTGCTGCTGCAATCCCATCAACAGGCCTTCTGTCGCCCGCTGATCGCCGCCGCCCAACCGGGCCGCTCCAGGCGCCTGCTGTGCCAGGAACTGTTCGCCTGCGGCTTTCCGGTGCTGGCCCACGGCACCGAGAATGACCCGAAACTGAGTTACGCCAATGCGGCTGCGCTGCAGCTCTGGGAGACCAGCTGGCATGAGCTGATCGGCCTGCCCTCACGGCTCACCGCACCGGAAACCGAACGGGCAGAACGCAGCAACGCCCTGGGCCAGGCCAAACGTCTGGAGGCAGTTCAGAACTATCAAGGCATTCGGATCAGCCGAAAAGGGCAGCAATTCATGCTCAACAACGCCCGTATCTGGACGCTCTGGGATGCAGAAGAGCGGGTTTGCGGCCAGGCGGCCTGCTTCAGCGACTGGTGGTGGCTTTAGGGAGATTCGGTTTCAACACCATCCCTGTCGTGCCAGCCGAACCTGGTGGTAGAGACCGAATCAAAACGGGCGGCTCTCACGCTTCTGGTTCTCATCCAAGCGGCGCAGATTGTGTTGGCGGGCAATCAACCAAGTCCGCAGATGTTCATTCTTCAGAGCAACCATCATGCTGACCCTCCGCCAATCCCCCTTCGATCTGTTCGAGCGTCTCGAGCAGCAACTTGCGACCGCAGAGCGCGTCCCCAACGCCGAAATCCATGAGACTGAATCCAGCTACATCGTGCGGCTGGAACTGCCTGGCGTGGACCGCGACTCCATCGACATCAAGGCCACCGATCGCAATCTGGTGATCAACGCAGAACGCACAGCCGCAACTGGCGATGACAACAATGAACCTCTGCTGAGCGAATTCCGCAGCGGCACCTGGAGCCGCAGCTTCCGCTTCCCCCACAGCCTTGATCGCGACCAGCTCAAAGCCAGCTACCGCGACGGCATTCTTGAGATCAACGCCGGCAAAGCTGTTGAACACACCAGCGTTTCGGTGAAGATCGAAAGCTGATCAGCCTTGGGGTGAACAAGCCCAACAGACCAAGACGAGAAGAACGGAAGCCCAACCCCTGCCCATGGCAAGGGTTTTTTATTGAAGCTGAAGCTTGGAGTCAGCCACCAAGGCCCAGGAAGAAGCGGCCGATGAACAACAGGCTGAAGCCACTAAAAAACAACAGGCCAAACCAGCAGAAGGCTTGGGTGAGCCGCCCATAACGATGTTCCAACGGAACCAAAGGGCTGTTGATCGTGTCCATCGCCATCCAGGCGAACAAAGGAGCGGTGAGGAAGCTGCCGGTCATTGCCCCGAAGACGAAATCCTTCACGCCGATCCCGCCGCTCTTGGCCACCACCAGCGCCAACACAGCGGCCAGGAAATGCACGATCACCCAGATATCGAAGCGACGTTGCATGGGCCCCGGTGCCGAGTCACCACTGTCGTGATGGCGCAGCAAGCCCTGAATCGCCGCAATGCTGCGGGGGTAGGCATCAAGACAGGTGAGGGTGGTGCTGAACATGGCGAAAAAGGCCGCCGGAATGATCACCCAAGCCGCCCAACCGCCCATGGCGGCCGTATAGAGCTTGATCAGCTTCTGAGCGAAGGACACACCACTGCCAGCGAGCATTCCATCACCGCTGCCGTACATCGTGAAGGCGCCAAGGATCACGAAGAACATCGCCGTCACCACCGTGACGCCATAGCCGAGGTTGAAATCAAATTCCGCTTCCTTCGGCGTTGCGGTGTGGTCGGTATCCCGGGCACGGGAGAACATCCACAAGGATGGCCACACGCACATCTCCACCGGACCGGGCATCCAGCCCATCAGGGGAATCAAAAAGGCCAGATTGGCGAGGGTCCAGGGACTGGGATCCGTGCTGACCCAACTCGATGCCACATCACCGACGGGGCCACGAATCAACAGTGATGCGGCCGCGATCCCTGTGAGCAAGGTGAGCAGCACCACCAGCAGCTTGGAGAGACGGTCCAAAGCGCGGTAGTGCCCCAACAGCAGCACCAGGCCACTCACCACCAACACGGCGATCGACAGTCCATAGGGGTCCAATCCCGCCAGCAGGGGGATGTTGGTGAGCAGCAGCCCCGCAACAAAACTCACTGCAGCGATGGTGAAGGTGCCTGTCACCAGGCTCACCGCCAAATACAGCGGCAGGTAGAGCGGATTGCGTTGCTGGAAGCCCTCCAGCAACGACAGTCCGGTGGCCGCCGTGAAGCGGGTGCCCACCCGCAGGAACGGGTATTTGATCAGATTGGTGAGCAGGATTAGTCCCACCAGCGCAAAGCCGAAACGGGCCCCCGCCGTGGTGGAAGACATCAAGTGGGATCCACCAATGCAGGCACCGGCCAACAGGATCCCGGGACCAATGCTGCGTCGCAGCGTCGATGACGCCATCACAAGGTTGCGGTTGCTACCAGTCTCCGCCGCCTTCCCCCGCTGAATCTCCGTAAAGTCGACATCCGTCATGGTCGGTTTCATGGTCGTCGCTCCTGCTGCTCCGAAGCTGTCGCTGCAGTGCGAGGCCATTGCAGACGACACCAGCACGATTCGTTCCCTGGACTGGGATCGCAGCCGCTTCGACATCGAATTCGGCCTGCGCAACGGCACCACCTACAACTCCTTCCTGGTGCGCGGCGAACGCACCGCCCTGATCGACACCAGCCACGCCAAGTTCCGCGATACCTGGATTCCCCTGCTCAAGGAGCAGATCGATCCAATCGCGATTGATGTGTTGATCGTGAGCCACACGGAGCCGGACCATTCCGGACTGATTGGGGATCTCATCGACCTCAACCCAAACATTGAAATCGTCGGATCGAAGGTGGCGCTGCAGTTCCTGCAGGACCAGGTGCACCGGCCCTTCAAATCCCGTGCCGTGAAATCCGGGGAAGAACTGGATCTCGGCACGAACCCAGCCAGCGGCATTCAGCACCGCTTCGAATTCCTGAGCGCTCCGAACCTGCACTGGCCAGACACGATCTTTTCCTTCGATCACGGCACAGGCATCCTCTACACCTGCGACGCCTTCGGCTTGCATTACTGCTCCGACGATGTCTTCGACGCCGACCCTGGCGCCATCGCTCCCGATTTCCGCTTCTACTACGACTGCTTGATGGGCCCCAATGCCCGAAGCGTTCTGCAGGCCCTGAAGCGCATGGATGGCCTGCCGGAGATCAACACGATCGCCGTGGGCCATGGCCCCCTGCTACGCCATCACCTCAGCCACTGGGTCAGTGACTACCGCGACTGGAGTGGTCAACGAAGCAAGGGAGAAAGTTATGCAGCCGTCTGCTATCTGAGCCAGTACGGCTTCTCCGATCGGATCAGCCAGGCCATTGCCCACGGCGTCGGCAAGGCGGATGCCCAGGTGCAACTGGTGGACTTGCGGGCCACCGATCCGCAGGAACTCACCGCACTCATTGGCGATGCCAAGGCTGTTGTGGTGCCGACCTGGCCATCGGAACCGGAACCTGATCTCCAGGCCTCGATCGGCACCCTCCTGGCGGCCCTTCATCCCAAGCAACTGGTGGGGGTCTACGACGCCTTCGGCGGCAACGATGAACCGATCGACGCCGTCGCCGATCAACTGCGCAGCCAGGGGCAGAAACCAGCATTCAGCCCATTAAGGATCAAACAACTGCCCCAGGGCAGCGACTATCAACGTTGTGAAGAGTCGGGCACCGACCTTGGTCAGCTGCTCACCAAGGAGAAGACAATCGCGGCGATGAAAAGCCTCGATGGCGACCTCGACAAGGCTCTTGGTCGCATCAGTGGTGGCCTCTATGTGGTCACCGCAAGCCAGGGGGACGGCGAATCGCAGCGCCGCAGCGCCATGGTGGCCAGCTGGGTGAGCCAAGCCAGCTTCACACCACCGGGGCTCACGATTGCTGTCGCCAAAGACCGTGCGATCGAAGCACTCATGCAGGTTGGCGACAGGTTCGTGCTGAATGTTCTCCGGCAGGACAACCACCAGGAGCTGATGCGTCATTTCCTCAAACGCTTCCCCCCCGGTGCCGATCGTTTCGCCGGGGTGAATGTGCTGGAAGGAACAGCCGATGGAGGCCCGGTGCTGGCCGATTCACTGGCTTTTCTTGGCTGCCGGGTGGAGCAGCGGATGGAAGGCCCCGATCACTGGATCATCTATGCCGTCGTGGAGCAAGGCAACGTGGCCGATGCCGAAGCCAGCACCGCGGTGCATCACCGCAAGGTGGGCAACCATTACTGAGCTTGCAGCTGATCCAGAGCGTCAAGAAGATTCGTGAGCAAGGCATGCACGTGTTGGCTTCTCCGCCATTCACGGCGATGGAGCCAATGATCTGAGCAGTCGCGCCACCAGCCCTCATCAGCCGGCTTACAGAGAGCAACACCTCGGTGATGAGGGGCCAGAAAGATGGCTGCAACCAAGAGGTTGGTGCCGAAACCCAGCACATTCAAAGGTCCACTCCCTTCACACAACCATCCGCTCGACAGCCGCACCTCGAGAGGGGCATCTGATGAGAACAGCTCCAACGATCTCCCTTGATGCAGCGGATTCAAGAGCTGCTGAACCAAGGAATAGTGAGCTTCATTTTTGGGATGGGCTTGCACCCACAACGGTGCATCTGCGCGCAAATGTCGAAAGGCGGAACGGATGGCGCGAATGAAGTACGCACTGTTCGCGATTCCTGGCTTCCGGCGCCAACCAAACGATTTGCCAAAGAGCCGCCAGCGAACATGCCATTTGGGCACTCTCAGGTAAGGCAGGCAGAGCATCACGCCCGGTTGATGCTTTCCGCTGATCGCTTCATCGTCAAGCAATGCGGAACGGAAATTCGCGCAAATGTCGAGCATGGCCTGGAGCCGCAACGGCTCAACAGGACGGTCAAAAGGCAGCAGCGGATCCTGACGAACCGAAGGAATGACTTCAGAACAATTCACGACCTCCAGCACCTTGCTGCGTTTGCGCTGTGCTTGATCTGTATACAAGCGCGTCTCGACCCCAATCGATTCCCCCAGCTCCACCACTTCTGAAGCCTGGTAGGCAAGCAGCATCCACTGCCCTTCACGATCATCCAACCGTGGCAGCAGCAGCAGGCTGCACTCCAGGGGCTCAGACCGAATCAGCAGGCTTTCCCCAGCACTGAGCTGGAGCACTCGAGTCTGATCAGGGGGGATCTGGATGAACTGGCACTGATGCCCATCCTGGGAAGCGAGATCCCGCAACAGCGGCTGGAAGGCTTTGGTCGAATGGCTGTACTCGTCGCGATAAGGCGAGACAACGTGCAGCCGGGTTCCTCGTATTCCTCGCGAGCGCAGATAGGCCAGAGCCGAGAGGGTGGTGATCAGCTGGCAGGAGAGAACAACAACGCTCTGCGGCACAGGTCTGCTGCTCTCACTAACAACACGCCTACATTCAACTTGCTTCGAAAATGAGCGTGACCAGCACCGCAACCACGCGTCGCACGATCCAACTGCCGATCGACGATGGAGTCGTTGGTCTCCGCGGTCTGAGCCCCCAACGAAACCGCTTTGAACTGGAGTACGCCCTGGAGCGGGGCAGTACCGCCAACAGTGTGTTGTTTGAGGCCGGTGATGGTGCCCCTGCCGTGTTGGTTCACCCTCCAGGTGTGGCCTACAGCGGGGCCTTTCTTCCGGTGCTTGCCGACGCCCTACCCAGCAACGATGCGCCGCTGCTGGTGGTCTTGGGTCACGTCAATCCCAATCGCGTTGCCTTGCTGCGGGATTTAGCGGAGGCCTATGCCGGGCTGGAACTGATCGTCTCCAACCCGGGCGCCAAGTTGATCAAGGAACTGTGGAGCCAACGCAAACCGGCCCCGCCCGGAGAATCAAGCGAACAACCACCCTTGCCCGGCCTGCCGCCCCTGCGGATCATCCGCCAGGAGCAAACGCTTCCCCTCAGCCATCAGCGCAGCCTGATGCTGCTGCCGGCCCCAACCCCCCGTTGGCCTGGCGGGTTGCTGGCGTTTGAGGAAAGCCTCGGCTTGCTGATGAGCGACAAATTCTTCAGTGCCCACCTCTGCACGGACAGCTGGGCCGAAAGCAACCGCAGCAGCACAGAAGAAGAGCGCCGTCACTTCTATGACTGCCTGATGGCTCCCATGGCCAGTCAGGTGGATGCCCTGGTGGAACGGCTCGAAGAGCTCGATATCCGCACCATCGCTCCGGGCCATGGCCCCGCGATCGAAGCCAGTTGGCGCAGCCTGCTCAGTGACTACCGCCGCTGGGGAGAAGGCCAGCAGAACGCCAGCCTGACGGTGGCCCTGCTGTTCGCCAGCGCCTACGGAAACACCGCGGCCATTGCCGACGCCCTAGCCCGCGGAGTCAGCCGCACCGGCATCCGGGTGAGCAGCTTGAACTGCGAATTCACCCCGGCCGATGAACTGGTGAACACCATCCAGCAAGCCGACGCCGTTTTGATCGGCTCACCAACCCTGGGGGGCCATGCCCCAACACCGATCGTCTCGGCCCTGGGCACCCTGTTAGCGGAAGGAGATCGCAACAAGCCCGTGGGGGTGTTCGGCAGCTTCGGCTGGAGCGGCGAGGCGGTGGATCTGCTGGAAACCAAGCTGCGGGATGGCGGCTTCAGCTTTGGCTTCGAGCCGATCCGGGTGAAGTTCAGTCCAGATGCCGCACGGGTGAAGGAGCTGGAAGAGACCGGCACCCGTTTCGCCCGTCAACTGCTGCAGAGCCAGAAGCGAGCGCAGCGGCGCAGTGCAGGAGGGTTGAGTGAAAGCCGCAGCGATCCAGCGGTACTAGCCCTGGGCCGCGTGATCGGCTCCCTCTGCGTGCTCACCACACGTAAAGCTGATCTAAGCGGCGCGATGGTGGCCAGCTGGGTGAGTCAGGCGAGCTTCAGTCCTCCCGGCATCACGGTGGCAGTCGCCAAAGACCGCGCCGTGGAAGCCTTACTGCACAAGGGCGATCGCTTCGCCTTGAACGTTTTGGCAGAAGGTCGCGAAACAGCAGCGATGAAGCAATTCCTGCAGCCGTTCGAGCCCGGTGCTGATCGCTTTGCAGGCCTTGAGCTCAACACAAGCCCCGCCGAGCAGCCGTTGCTACCGGATGCCCTGGCCTGGCTAGACGGGAAAGTAAGCCAGCGGATGGAATGCGGCGACCACTGGCTGATCTACGCCGAAGTGGATCACGGTGGGGTGCTGGATGCGAAGGGCAGCACTGCGGTGCACCAACGCCGGAGCGGCGCCAACTACTGAGCCGGCAACCCGTAACATCTCCTAACTCATAATGAGTATGAGTTAGGAGTAGTCTGTTGGAACGATCGCTTCTCCTCGATGGACCTCTCCAAGCCATCCACCCACACCAATCTCGAAGCCGCATTCGGCGGCGAGAGCATGGCTAACCGCAAGTACCTGTTCTTTGCGGATGTGGCCAAACAACTGGGTCACAAAGACCTGGCCAAGTTGTTTCGTGAAACCGCGGCCCAAGAAACAGAGCATGCCTTTGCGCACTTCCGCCTACTGCATCCCGAATTAGTGGTGGGCAACCCCGACCAGCTCAGCGACAACGAGAAGCAAGCGATGCTGACCCGCTGCCTGGAACTGGCGATTGAAGGCGAAACCTACGAGTACACAACGATGTATCCGGAGTTCGCCGCCCAGGCCCGTCAGGACCGGGACAGCGGCGCCGAGGCGGAATTTGCCGAGCAAAGCAGCGAATCCAAGGAGCATGCCGGCACCTTCCGGACAGCCGCTAAGAACTTCGGCCTGCTAACCCCGATCGAACAACATCACGCCGAAACCTATGGCGTCGCCCTGGAAGCACTGCAAGGCAAAGGAACGGCAGGCCAAGCCGATCAACCCCTTCCAGGCAAATGGATCTGCAAGGTGTGCTCGATGATTTACGACCCCACCGAGGGAGATCCGGATTCCGGCATCGCCGCAGGCACACCCTTTGAAGCGATTCCGGACGACTGGGAGTGTCCGATCTGCGGCGCCCGCAAAGCCAGCTTCGTCCCCTACCGGGAAGCCGAGTTAAAGGCCGCCTGACGCTCTCCCCAACCGTGCAGGCCTCCAGCACGGGCAACAACGCAACTCCCAGGTCCGTCAGCGCATCGTCCGAGCGCGGCGGGCCTTGTTGTGAGAACAAGCGAGAACTTGCACGATTCAATCAAGTTCAGAATTCTCCATGCCCTCCGATCTCATCGTTCTGACAGCAAGCAATGGCGAGAACCTCAAGCTTGCTGAACGGTTCGTGAAGGCCGCAGCAGCTCAGAACGCCACCGCCGAACTGATCGACCTCACGCAGCTCGACGTGCCCCTGTTCACACCGAGAGTCAAGGAAGCGGGTGCTGGCCCTGATCTTGTGACCCTGCACGACAAGCTCCAGCAAACTCCGTGCTGGGTGATCTGCGCACCGGAATACAACGGCTCAATACCGCCATCCCTCACCAATGCCATTGCCTGGCTCTCGGTGACAGGAGATGACTTCCGATCCCTCTTCAACGGGCGACCGATTGCCATGGCCACCTTTTCCGGTGGGGGCGGCATGGAACTGCTCCTTTCCCTGCGCATCCAGCTGACGCACCTTGGAGCCCAGGTTGTCGGGCGACAGCTGCTTAGTAACTACGCCAAGCCACCCCAAGACGACACCATCGCCGACCTGGTGCAACGGCTGCTGCAGATGACTCCCCTGGAGCTCTGAAGCGAACACCTCACCCCGAATACCCCCTTTCCACGCGATCAACCTGACCGCTGTTGTCAACACTCCATCAATGCGGATGCGCCCGGCTTCCGAGCGCTGTCTCACCCAACTGGACTGGCTTGAGTCCTGGCACAGCTTTTCGTTCGGCGGCCATCAGGATCCGAACTGAATGGGCTTCGGCCCCTTGCGGGTGATCAACGACGACACCATCGCTGCTGGAAAGGGTTCCGGCATGCACCACCACCTGTGGGGGCACAACTGACAGGCCGTTGCAATCTCGCAAGCTGATCTCCGTTTGACCACTTGAAACGCAGCAATCCGGAAGAGATTCGGTGCAAGCGCGTAACACCAGATCTTGCGCCCTGAAATGACGGAGTCACTTTCAAACAATCCCTTGAGCGATGGGATTCATGAACGGTCATGAAACCGCGGTTCGTTACCGCGGGTTCCTTTTGATGCCTCAAACCAATCGAAGCTGGTTGGTGCGACCTGAACGCAGCCCCATGCGGCTCCTGCCGTTCAGAACACCGACCTGCTCATTGGCCGACGTCAAAGCCCTTGTGGACTGGCGTCTTTCGCAAGAGTCATCAGAAATCGGAGTGGCCTTAATTCAGGCCGCTGCCGGTGGAGGGGTGGGATCGCCCACCGGTTGAAGAGGAATGACGAGGGTGGCCCAGTGATCGGGCCGCTCCGGGCGGCTACGACGGGAGCGGCGGGTGCCGAACGGAACCCGAATCACATTCGTCCCTTCAATAGACAAAGTGTGACCACGATTGAAGGCCGACTCGAGACCGTCCGAAAGTTGAGGAAGGGCAGGTCCTTCAACGGTCCTGAGGCCAGATTTCTTGATGTTGTCCCGATCCATGGTGTCCCCCGACAGACGAATCAGTTGTCGAACAGTTTGACCGAACCCGCAAGGGCGATGAACGGAATCAAACCAATTTTTCCACTTTCAGTGAAAATTTACACGCTCTGATGCCCTCGCACCAGGGTCTCAAGCCGCCACAGCCACCTCTTCCACAGAGGGGCAGGTGCAGATCAAGTTGCGGTCACCGAAGGCGTTGTCAATCCGAGCCACAGCTGGCCAGACCTTGTTCTCGTGCTGGCCTTCCATGGGGAATGCGGCCTGCTGACGGCTGTAGGGACGATCCCAGTCATCCGCTGTCACTGCAGCCAGGGTGTGCGGGGCAAGCTTCAACGGGTTGTTCTGAGGGTCGCTGGCGCCGTTTTCAATGGCACGAATCTCCTCACGGATCGCCACCAGGGCATCGGCGAAGCGATCCAACTCCGCCAGGCTTTCGCTCTCCGTGGGTTCAACCATCACCGTTCCAGCCACCGGCCAACTGACGGTGGGTGCGTGGAAGCCGTAATCCATCAAACGCTTGGCGATGTCATCAACATCGATTCCCGCTTCCCTTTTCAACGGCCGCAGATCAAGGATGCATTCATGGGCCACTCGACCGGTGCTGCCCCGAAACAGCACGGGGTAATAGGGGTCAAGCCGATGGGCCAGATAGTTGGCTGACAACAGTGCCACGGCACTGGCCTGCCGCAGGGCATCCGCCCCCATCATCCGTAGATACATCCAACTGATCGGCAGGATGCTGGCGCTGCCGAGCGCTGCTGCGGAAACGGGTCCGATGGCGGCTGAGGTACCGGCTTGCAACGGATGACCCGGCAGGAAGGGCGCCAGATGCGCCGCCACACCAATCGGTCCCACACCTGGGCCACCGCCCCCGTGGGGGATGCAGAAGGTCTTGTGCAGGTTGAGATGGCACACATCGGCACCGAACGCACCAGGACGGCAAAGCCCAACCTGCGCATTGAGGTTGGCCCCATCGAGGTACACCTGCCCACCGTGCTGATGCACAACGGAGCAGATCTCACGGATGCCGGTTTCAAAGACGCCGTGGGTGGAGGGGTAGGTGACCATCAACGCCGCCAGCTGATCGGCATGCTCAGCAGCCTTCGCAGCAAGATCCTGCTGATCGATGTTGCCCTCGTCATCGCAGGCGACAGCCACAACCTTGAGTCCGGCCATGACGGCACTGGCGGGGTTGGTGCCATGGGCGCTGGTAGGAATCAGACAGATATCGCGATGGGCCTCCCCGCGGGAGCGGTGCCAGGCGCGAATCACTAGAAGCCCCGCATATTCCCCCTGAGAACCGGCGTTGGGCTGCAACGACACGGCTGCAAATCCAGTCAGAGCCGCCAACCATCGCTCCAGATCGTCGGCCATGCAGCGATAGCCCTCCGTCTGATCCACTGGAGAAAACGGATGCAATGCCGCAAAGGCAGGCCAACTCACCGGCTGCAGCTCAGCGGCGGCATTGAGCTTCATGGTGCAACTGCCCAAGGGGATCATCCCGTGCACCAGGGAAAGATCACGGCTCACCAACCGCTGGATGTAGCGCAACAGCTCCGTCTCGCTGCGGTACTGATGAAACACCGGCTGGGTGAGCCAGGGTTGGCTGCGCTGCGGCAGGGACAGGGACTCGGGCCGCGCAGCCTCAAGCTCTGGCAAGTCCTGACCGCAGGCCTCCGCCAGGAGCCCCAGGAGCACTTGCAGCTCCCGTTCATCCGACAACTCATCCAGGCTGATGCCGAATCCGGCGGCGTCCGCCGGAGCGGCGCCATCTGGCAGCACCCGCAGATTGAAGCCTGCTGCGGCAGCGGCGCGGTGGACGGCAGGCGCCGCCGCACAGTGCACGGTGACGGTGTCGAAACGGTCCGCCAAGGCCAGCGGATACCCGAGAGCCTTCAGGCCCTGCTCCAACTGGCTGCGCAGCCCAACGATGCGCTGGGCGATGGCCTGAAGGCCGTCGGGCCCGTGATGCACCGCATAGAAAGAGGCCATCACGGCGAGCAACACCTGAGCAGTGCAGATATTGCTGGTGGCTTTGTCACGGCGGATGTGCTGCTCACGGGTCTGCAGCGCCAGCCGTAGGGCCGAGCGGCCTTCTACATCCTTGGACTGCCCCACCAGACGACCCGGAATCTGACGCTTGTAGGCCTCAACCGTGGCGAAAAAGGCTGCATGGGGGCCACCGAATCCCATCGGCACCCCCAGGCGTTGGGCACTGCCCACGGCAATGTCGGCTCCCAGGGATCCAACAGGCGCCATCAGGGTCTGCGCCAACGGATCGATGGCCACAGTGGCCAAAGCGCCAGCCGCATGGGCCGCTTCGATCACGGCAGTTGGATCCCAGAGACAACCATCAGCCCCGGGCAATTGGAGCAGAACTCCGAACACGGACGCATCGATCGGCGCCGTTGCCGGGTCGATCCGCTCCAGGGTGATGCCAAGAGGTTCCGCGCGGGTCTGCAGCACGGCCCAGGTCTGCGGCAGCACATTGGCGTCCACCAAGAACCGGGTCGCCTCGGGGCGACGGCAAACCCCGAAGCTGAGGCTCATGGCCTCCGCTGCTGCGGTGGCTTCATCCAGCAGCGACGCGTTAGCGATCGGCAAACCCGTGAGCTCACTGATCAGGGTTTGAAAGTTGAGAAGGGCCTCAAGACGGCCTTGGGCGATTTCCGCCTGATACGGGGTGTATGCGGTGTACCAGGCCGGATTTTCAAAAACGTGGCGCTGAATCAGAGCCGGGGTTGCTGTGCCGTAGTAACCC
Source organism: Synechococcus sp. UW106 (assembly GCF_900474015.1). NCBI lineage: Bacteria > Bacillati > Cyanobacteriota > Cyanophyceae > Synechococcales > Synechococcaceae > Synechococcus > Synechococcus sp. UW106. Next base: position 515,600 of record NZ_UCNV01000009.1, on the reverse strand, counting down.
AACCCAATCAAGGAGCGTCGAAGTGAATTGGACTCGCTCAGCTCCTTCAGCTGCCTAAGGGCTTCCGCCTCACCACAGCCCTCGGGCAAGGCTTCGTAAGGCGGCGCTGGGTCAAGGATGTCGTCGGGCACGACATCAGTGATGAAACCCTTCAGATCGCTGTAGCCGAGGGCATTCAGCATCCGGCTCTGTTCCGCCGCACTTGGGCCGATATGCCGCTGCGAAAAAGGAGAGATCAACGTCTAAAGCAGCAGCGCACGGAGCGATCGTAAGAGCCGCGTCCCGTAGTTGATGTCAGCCGGCGTTGACCTTCGCGCCGTAGGCCTCCGCAGTCATCAGGCTGTCGAGCTCGGAGGGATCCGTTGGACGCAGCACCAAAAGCCAGCCCTCGCCATGGGGATCGTTCTGGAGTTCCTCCGGACTGGCCAGCACCGCTTCATTGCGCTGCACCACCTCTCCGGCAATGGGTGCGTACATGTCTTCCACAGCCTTCACTGATTCCACCGATCCGAAGCTGGTGCCCTTCGCCAAGCTGGAGCCCACGTCCGGCAGGTCGACGAACACGATGTCGCCCAGCTGATCAACGGCGAAGGCGCTGATGCCCACCCGCACCAGATCACCATCGGAGTTGGCGTACTCGTGGCTGTCGGCGAAGCGAAAAGAGTCGGGGAACGCGAACGCCATCGACGCAGTTTCAGGTGATCCCAGTTTGCGTGAGATTGATCAGTCCTGCCGCATTCAGGTCACACAACGCACGGGACAACGCCAGGCGGATGTGAGCCCGATGGGTACCGCCCTGCACGTACAGGTTGAAGGGTTCCCGCAGCGGCGCATCCGCCGAAAATTCACTGGTAGAGCCGTCAATGAACGTCCCCCCTGCCATCACGAGATCGGAGGCATACCCCGGCATGGATGCAGGCACCGGATCGAGATAAGCGCCAATCGGTGATGTCGACTGGAAGGCTCGACACACGACTTTGAGGGCTTCCGGACTTCCCAGCCGAACCGCCTGAATCAAATCGCTACGCACCGCGCCTGGCATGGGATTAACAGGGAAACCAAGTCGCGCGAACACCCCCGCCACAAGATCCGCGCCGATCAATGCCTCCGACACCATCTGCGGTGCCAGGAACAGGCCCTGCAGCACCAGCCGCTGCAGGTCAAATCCCGTGCCGCCCTCACTACCGATCCCCGGCGCCGTGAGCCGGCAGCAGGCCTGCTCGACAAGATCAGCCCGTCCGGCGATGTAACCGCCAGTGGGGGCAATGGTGCCGCCGAGATTCTTGATCAAGGATCCAGCGATGAGATCCGCCCCAACAGCGGTTGGCTCCTGCTCCTGCACCAACTCGCCGTAACAGTTGTCGACAAAGACAACGCAGTCGGGCTGGCGCGCATGGATGTGTTCACACAGCCTTGCGATCTGATCAACCGTGACCGAGGGCCGCCAGCTGTAACCACAACTTCGCTGGATCAGCACCATCCGACAGGACTGCTCCAAGGCCTGACTCAACGCCACCTCATCCACTGCCCCGTCGGGCTGCAGGTCGATTTCGTCGTAAGAGATCCCGAAGTCTGCAAGGGAGCCTTGACCCTCACCGCGGAGACCGATGACCTCTTCCAAGGTGTCGTAGGGGCGCCCAGTGATGGACAACAGACGATCACCGGGCCTCAACACCCCAAACAACGCTGCCGCAATGGCATGGGTGCCGCTCACGAATTGCAGGCGCACTGCTGCGGCTTCGGCCCCCAGCACCCGGGCAAAGACCCGATCCACCACCTCACGCCCTTGGTCACCATGGCCGTAGCCGGTGAGCGAAGTGAAGTGCTGTGTACCCACACGCTCTGCCGACAGCGCATCCAGGACCCGTTGCAAACGCAGCTCCACGGACGCCGTCCTCGCTGCGGCAAGTTCAGCCTGATCCCTTGCCACCACTTCGATCAGATGATTTGCGATTGCACTAATCACCCGTTTCCTTGCTGAGTTCTTGCCTTCATAGGTCCTGACCGACGCGACTCTTCAGAACGTGCCAAGCCTCTGCACTTCGTGAACTCCTTTAGATTTCTGTCACTAACGGCACCATCCGCTCCTCGGTTTCCCTGTCTGAGCGGCTTGTCAATTTCAGGAGAATCCGATTGGTTTCCTCGCAAACAGCTGACACCCGTGAGCTACGCCAGCGGGCAGCGGTGGTGGCACGGCGTGAGCCTCTGCCAGCCCGTCAGCGCAAGCTGAAGATGGGCACCACCAGCTTCATGCTGGTGATGCACGTGCTAGCCACCGTGGCCCTGCTCCCAAGGTTCTGGAGCTGGCAGGGGGTTGTGGCTTTCGGTGTTTTGTACTGGATGACTGTGCTGGGCGTCACGCTTGGTCTGCACCGTCTGGTCGCACACCGCAGCTTGGTGGTTCCGGTATGGGTGGAGCGCATCCTGGTGCTCATGGGCACCCTCGCCTGTCAGAGCGGCCCGATCGAGTGGGTGGGATTGCATCGCCATCACCATCGCTTCTCCGATCAACCCAATGATCACCATGACGCTGGGCGTGGGCTGTGGTGGAGCCACAGCGAATGGATGCTGCACGACATCCCTGCTCTTAGGGAGCTCGACCGTTACGCCGGCGACCTTCAATGCGATCCGTTTTATCGCTGGCTCGACCGCTGGTTCCTGCTCCTTCAAATCCCCCTGGGACTTGGGCTGTACTGGTTCGGGGAAACTGCACAGGTGCATGGTGGAGGCCTTGGCTTGGTTCTGTGGGCCATCCCGCTCCGTCTCGTGGTCGTCTACCACGTGACCTGGCTGGTGAATTCAGCCACCCACGCCTTCGGATACCGCAACTTCGATTGCCCTGACCTGTCGCGCAATTGCTGGTGGGTAGCTTTGCTCTCGTTCGGTGAGGGTTGGCACAACAACCACCACGCTCACCCCGCAAGCGCTCGCCACGGTCTGCGCTGGTTTGAATTTGATTTCACCTGGCAACACGTGCGGCTGCTCAAACGTCTTGGTCTGGCGAGCCGTGTCCGCACTGCTCGTTACGTCAACGAAGCCTCCTGAGGCTCTGAGACTTCTTACCAACAGGCCACGTCGTAACGTGGTCGATCGCACCCGCCTTCATCCATCGTTCCGGTCCCATGCCTAAGCGTGTAAAAGTCGTTCTGAATGAGGATCTCCTCAGCCTGGGCAAGGACGGAGACCTGGTGGAGGTTGCTCCGGGTTACGCCCGTAATTTCCTGCTCCCCTTCGGCAAAGCTGTGCCCCTCACCCCAGCGGTGATGAAGCAGGTGGAGCACCGCCGGGCCAAGGAAGCTGAACGTCAGGCAGCTCTGAAGCAGGAAGCGCTCGACTTCAAAACCGCCCTTTCCACCATCGGGCGTTTCACCGTCAAGAAGCAGACCGGTGAAGACAACGTTCTGTTCGGCACCGTGACCAACGGTGATGTGGCCGAAGCCATCGAAGCAGCCACCAAGAAGGAGATCGACCGCCGCGACATCGTGGTACCTGAAATCCACCGCACCGGCAAGTTCACCGTCACGGTGAAGCTTCACAGCGAAGTCACCGCCGAGATCAACCTGGAAGTGGTCAGCTACTGATCCCTGATCAAACAACACTCAAACGGCTCATCCGAGCCAGAGTGTGATTCCTTTCGTAACGCCCTGCCGCCATGGTGAGCGTCCCCCTGCCAGAGAAGAATGATGGGGGACGCCGTGGTTATGGCCAGGGCCGTCGCGACGACGAGCCGAACTTCGAGGCCCTACCCGATTCCGTACCGCCCCAGAACCTGGAGGCGGAAGAGGCAGTGTTGGGCGGCATCCTGCTGGATCCTGATGCAATCAGCCGTGTGGCTGACGTGCTGCAGCCGGAAGCCTTCTATCTGAACGCCCACCGGGAGATCTTCCGCACCGCCCTGATGCTGCACGGCCAGGGCAAGCCGACCGATCTCACCGCCATGAGCGCCTGGCTGGCCGACACCGGCGCCCTCGAGAAGGTAGGCGGCAACAACCGACTGGTGGAGCTGGTGGAGCGGGTTCCCTCCACCGCCTCGATCGAGCAGGTGGCCCGGCTGGTGATGGACAAGTTCCTACGCCGCCAGCTGATCCGCTCCGGCAACGAAGTGATTCAACTGGGATTTGATCAGAGCCTGCCGATGGAGCAGGTGCTGGACCAAGCGGAGCAGAAGATCTTCGCCATCAGCCAAGAGAAACCCTCCAAGGGTCTGACTCCCACAGCCGAAATCCTCACCCAGACCTTTGAGGAGATCGAGAGCCGCTCGCTGGGCACCTCAGTGGCCGGCATCCCGGTGAACTTCTACGACCTGGATGCGATGACCCAGGGCCTGCAACGCAGCGACCTGATCATCGTGGCCGGCCGGCCAGCCATGGGAAAAACCTCGATCGTTCTGAACCTGGCCAAGAACGTGGCCCAGCTGCATGACCTGCCGGTGTGCCTGTTCTCCCTGGAGATGAGCAAGGAGCAGCTCACCTATCGCCTGCTCTCGATGGAGGTGGGAATTGAAGCGGGCCGACTGCGCACCGGCCGACTGCAGCAGGAGGAATGGCCGCTGCTGGGCCAGGGCATCAACAGCCTGGGACAACTGCCGATCTTCATCGACGACAAGCCCAACTCCGGGGTTTTGGAAATGCGCTCGCTCTGCCGGCGGCTGATGGCGGAACAGGGCAAGGAGCTGGGGCTGGTGATGATCGACTACCTGCAGCTGATGGAAGGCTCGGGCTCCGACAACCGGGTGCAGGAGCTGTCGCGCATCACCCGGGGCCTGAAGCAGATGGCCCGGGAACTGAACGTGCCAGTGATTGCCCTCTCCCAGCTGAGCAGGGGTGTTGAGTCACGCACCAACAAGCGACCGATGCTGAGCGACCTGCGGGAATCGGGCTCGATCGAGCAGGACGCCGACTTGGTGCTGATGATCTACCGCGACGAGTACTACAACCCGGAAACCCCAGACCGGGGCATCACGGAAGTGATCGTGACCAAGCACCGCAACGGACCGGTGGGCACAGTGAAGTTGCTATTCGAGCCGCAGTTCACTCGCTTCCGCAATCTCGCTGCTTGATTTAGAAGGTTAAAGATGTGGATCGGTCGAATTCTGCTCGTTGGTGTTGGCTCGTCCTACATCGCCCGGTGGGTTCTGAGCCCGCAAAGGCATCGCGACTACGTGGCAGGTTGGCTGAAGGCACTTCGCAAAACCACCAGTTGATTACCGCCTTGGCGACACAAGATTCGCCGGTATGGCAGACGCACCTTTATCGCGACCCTCAGCCGGTCCAATCGGAAAAACCAGGGATTCAACAATTCACTTCGGAAATAAAACCTGAACCTGAGTGCGAATCGTCCAATCGCCCAAAAGCTCTTCACCAGCAAACGTCGGCTTCAAGGCGTTGTAGTAGCTCTCCAGTGAAATCTGCATCGGCTGGTTCGCCAGCCTGAACGCATAACCGATGCCACCTCCCACTGGAACGATCCAACCATCACCATCCGGATGGGTCCAATCGGACGAAATAATTGGCGACGAAGTGAAATACCAGTTCTTGTTGAGCTGGTAACGAATCAAAGGCTGGGCAATAAAGCGGTTGACGCCATCTCGCTGAGGATCACCGGCAACAGACCAGATGTTGCGCATCCTGGCGCCCACTGTCCAACGCCCCCTGTGGTAGTAGCCGAGAAGTGCAGGGCCAACGGACAGCTTTCCACTATCGGTGGGACCATCGCCAGCGGGAATCACCAGCGACGGCCCAAAACCAACGGTCCAATCAGGCCCAAGATTGGGCACCAAAAAAGCAGTCGGGCTGACATCAGACAAACCCATGCGATTTCTCTGATTCCAACCCAAAAGAACGGGTTCGCCCATAGGCGTCAGGCCAAGCTCTGGTGTCGCCGAAGGCGCCGAAACAAAGCGGAAAATCGTCCGCGTCAGGACTGTCCAATCCTCATTGAGACGAAAAGGAAAAACAGGCTGAAGTTTGAGGGTGTAAAGCGTTTTGTCTGGACGTGCCTTCGAATCGATCGTTTTTGGAGCCCATTGAGTGCTGGGAACCATGTTCCACTCAAACCACAAGCGTGATTTTGCGGTGATTGGGTTGGCCCGAGACGAAATAACAGGACAGATCGCGAAAGTACCTGCAAAAAGAAGTGTTCTCAACAAAAGAGCCTTCATGGCAGGAAGATGGAAGTGAAGATTAAAGCGAACCCAAAAAAAGACATTGCAATAAATAAAACAGATCCGATTAAAAAACATTAAAAACTCTTTTCAGCTATTCTGCGAGACTGAAGAGTTTGACGTGGCGTTTCGCGGAACTCTTGCTTATAAAAACGAGCGAAATGAGATCTGCCGACAAAACCAAAATGCTGGGCTACATCAATCACACCATTTAAATTATTTTGCTCACAAAATTCGACATCCAGAAGTGCATGCCGAACTTGATGCATTCTTACTGATCTAATAACCTGAATAGGTGACATGGAAAACTGTTCTTTACATCCATTAAACAAAGAAGTCCTGGATTGATGCAATATTCGAGACAAATCCTGTATTTCAATCCCTTTGGCTTGAGATTGTCTGGTTATGGATAGAATTTTCAAAGCCGCCTCATGGCGCTCCTGACGACTAGGAACTCTCGCGACACGACGGTTATCGCCATCGGACAAAGAGTCGATTAATGTAGCAATAATATGATCTTCAAATAATGATGAAGTACCAAAAAGAATCCCATCATCCAACCAAATCTTTGCCATTAAATCCAAAAGGCGAGTTTGGGTTGCAAGGCTTGAGAAAATATTGTACTTGCCAACAAATTCAAGCAAATGATCTAAACCTAATGCAACTAATTTACTTTCAAAGAAATGCTTGCGCAAGACAATCGTAGCCAATTGGCTCCCACAATCAAGTCGCAAATCTAAGTCCTTTAAATTTGAATTAAACCCAAACAATGCCGGGGAATTAATGTTAACGCCTTGTGCCTTGAGGCCGGAAGAAGGCAAATTAGAGGTGTGCGACAGGTCAACAGAAAAAAATATTTTATCTAATCTTCGATCAGCATAAATAGCGATTGGACGATTTACATTCACTATGTTGAGGCTAATATTTGGCAGCCGAACAACCCCAACAGTGCCACTCAAAGGACCATTTTCTAGGGGGAGTATTGCAGCATTAGAAAGCTGGCGATTTAAAATAAACTCAAGATCTACGGTACTTTTGAAGGTAAGAAATTTCCGATTAGTCATCGGTAGATTTCGCTCGATCTATTAAAGTAACATATTATGTGCGTTTAGGGTTGATCAAATGAGCCCACTTGTTCAAGCAAAACTAAAGTGTTGCCGTCGATACTATTATTTCTTAAGTAATAATACCTGCTTGAGCTCTGCAGCCAACGATCTAAGCTCCTGTTCAGTCAGAAGGTCCTCTTGAAACATGAACGTTGCCATTTCAAGTTTTTTATTGGCAATATTTAAAGCGTAAGCTTCATCGCAGTTTCGAGTATTCATAGTCCCAAATGGGAGGTTTAAAACTGCTCCTACTGCGTAACCATTACCATTTCCGGAATATCTATTGACAAGGTTTATCGCAGACCTTGATTCGTCTTGCCGATGAGAATATCCACTATAGAAGTTGAGTGAGGGAGGAGTGCCATTGGTGGAAATACAACTAGTTCCATCAGGCAGATCAACTTGAAATCGAGTTCCTAAAGCGGGTGCAGCCCCAATAGCGGAAAGATCCCTCAGAGGAAGATTTTCAAGCGTGGTTACTGATGTTGGAACAATTGGAGTTGCGACCTGTGCACCTGCAGGCGTTAACGAGAATAAGCTCAAAACAAGAAATTGGAAACCAAGCTTGCTCCTGGAACAACTGATTAATCTCCTGACTTCAATTTTGGGAATAAATAGGTTCATAACAAGTAGAATTTATTCTGGCAACAAACGTTGAAGAATGGAATTGCGAGGCTGAAAAACTCGTTGATAACAAGTACGAACCAACAAATTAAACCGCGGACCAGTGTCTGGAAGGGCTGATTTTTTATCTGGTTTAGGTTTTTCAGTAAGACAAACCCATAGTGGGCCTGGCTTCAAAGAATCACTGGGAATGCTGAGTACGACATTACGAGGCCTGCCTTCCCTCAGAAATAATTTGGAAGGGCTTACTCTTACATTATCTATTTTTCTCCCTGGCGAAAGACCACCACCCTCCTTATTTTTAAATGCACCCACCTCATATTCACCGGGCTCAGAATTCCCCAAAAGTGCCTGTGTGCGAATAACAACCCGGGACCCTAAACCAGGTGAAACATTTTTAGTGTTGGGATTGAGGCTCAAAGAGGCAGCAAGAAGACTTGGGAAAATTAACCAGTTCATTCAGATCTTTGCAAGCAAGTTAAGGTTACCTCGAATTCATAGGTTTCTCCAACAAGATTCAATACGTCCGCCCTGAAGTATATGGTAATAGGACGTGAAGAGGACGTCAAAACCGGGAAACCACCCTCAATTTGAAGAAAGTTACTACCGTTTTGCATCCCTACAATTGCTGCATTGAAACCGCTATCAAGAGGTGCAGCTGCGGTCATAAAAGTATAAAATGCATCTGAACCTTGTATTTGCGTATAGTCAAAAATTACGTCTGCAAGTCCATTACCGCTTATTTCCAATGAATCAGAAGTAGCAGTCAACTTAACAGCGTCTGCTCGCAAAGTGGATTCTTCAAAATTCATTAGAACTGAGCCAGTATTGTTATTTTGAATAACACATTCAAATGGTACATTTGCAGAAAATACCGTCGAAGTCTCACTAGCAGAACCCGAACGATTAACTAAAAATGTTGCAAAAAGAAGTAGCCCACATACGAAGCTTTTGAGACGAATGCACCTCAACAACAAACAGGAAAACATGACCAGTCAAGAGCCGCCACGAGACAAAAAAAGGGAGATTGAAAATCAAATCTCCCTTATATTTGATCTTTTTAAAAACCCAAAAAGATCAAATATTAAAATTCAGCTAGCGACCAGTGTCATTACGACTGTATATTCGTAATCTCCAGGAGCAAGCTGTGTCGAACTACTTTGAGCAGCTGACAGACCCAATGTGAAGTCTTTAGCGACACCGCTACTATTACCTAGTTCGTAATGACCGTCCGAATTTGCAGAGAGTGCACTACCTCCGCTTGTAACAGTCAAAGCATTGGTTGTTTCTTCTGGGTTATTAGTGTTGACGGTCATTGCGAGATCAACTTCGACTCCGTAATTGCACTGAACTGTGAGGGTATCAGTCGTTCCGGAGAGGGTATCCCCATCACTATTGAGTGTGAGCGGTACCGCTGTATCCGTGGCAGTGAAATTGCAGTTTTGGTCAACAGTTGCCGAAAAAACTGTAGTTGAAGTGGTTGCAAGTGATGCGGAAGGCATCAATGCGAATGCAAGCGCGGGAAGTGCGGTTGCAGCGATGCGTTTGAAGTTCATCAAAGGTGGTCTGGCACTACCTAATTCTGAACACCTGAGAAGAAGCTGAGAATATTTGTGGCCCATCTTGGCTTTGACAGATCATCACCTAAGACAAATTGAGCAACTCAACGAATGATTGCGGCGAATTGTCGTGAACAAATGAGCTCATTTAGCTTTTAGGCTCAACAGCATGAACAAATGGGCTCATCAAAGAGAGTCGCCCTGCTGCACTTGGCCTTGATGATCGGCGCAGTGTTCACTGGCCAAGCCGCATCAGCGAGGATCGACTCAACCAGCATCCATTTTTCTGGACGTGTGCCGGCTACTTGCCAACAGCAACACCGGCATCAAGCCTCTGCTCACACCACTAATCCGCCCCGCTCACTGAGCTACAGCACTTGGAACAACACGGGTAAACACAGACAGCTGACCTGCGTCATTTACTGACAGGAAAATATTTCCCCAGAAGGCTGCCCCCAACGAATGCTTCGACGTGATCGTCAACGGCGGCAGCAGAACGAACCTGCGAGCACGGATCAGCTGCTTTTCGATACTCCGTTCACCCGCTTCCTCAAGACGGCGTCATTTCAATCTGCTTCCTCGCGAGACCCTGAAGCGGAGCCACACCATCACGAACATCAATCGAGGCACCACGCTTCAAAACAACTCATACGAAGCTCACCTTGAACTGGTGAACTGAGCGTCAGCGGCTGCCGATAATGAAGCGATGAGCTTCTCCGCCGCCCCCACTGAATCCTTCGACGTGATCGTGGTTGGCGGCGGCCATGCCGGTTGTGAAGCGGCCATCACGGCCGCTCGACTTGGCCTGAACACCGCCCTGTTCAGCCTCAATCTCGATCGAATCGCCTGGCAGCCTTGTAACCCAGCCGTCGGTGGCCCGGCCAAAAGCCAGCTCGTCCATGAAGTGGATGCTCTCGGTGGCGTGATCGGGCGCCTGGCCGATGCCACCGCCATCCAGAAGCGCATCCTCAACGCCAGCCGCGGCCCAGCGGTGTGGGCCCTGCGCGCCCAGACCGACAAACGCCTGTATTCACGCCAGATGCTGCAACTGCTGCAGCACACCCCCAACCTCGCCCTGCGCGAAGCGATGGTGACCGGCCTCGAAACCAGCGGTGAAGACGACCAGCAACGCATCAGCGGCATCCGCACCTACTTCGGCAGCGTCTATGGCGCTGAGGCGGTGATCCTCACCGCCGGCACCTTCCTGGGGGGCCGCATCTGGGTGGGGCATCAATCGATGGCCGCCGGCCGCGCTGGTGAACAGGCCGCCGAAGGCCTCACCGAGGCTCTCCAGCAACTTGGATTCCACACCGACCGGCTGAAAACGGGCACCCCCGCCCGGGTGGACCGGCGCAGCATCGCCCTCGACCAGCTGGAAGAACAGCCCAGCGATGCAGCCGACCGCTTCTTCTCCTTTGACCCGGCCGCCTGGGTGAGCGGTGAGCAGATGAGCTGCCACATCACCCGCACCACCGCCGAAACCCATCAGCTGATTCGCGACAACCTTCACCTCACCGCCATCTACGGCGGTGTGATCGACAGCAAAGGTCCGCGCTACTGCCCCTCGATCGAAGACAAGATCGTGCGCTTCGCGGACAAAGACAGCCACCAGATCTTCCTCGAGCCGGAGGGTCGCGACACCCCGGAGATCTATGTGCAGGGCTTCTCCACCGGCCTGCCGGAGCCGATCCAGCTGCAACTGCTGCGCAGCCTGCCGGGATTGGAGCAAGCCGTGATGCTGCGGCCGGCCTATTCGGTTGATTACGACTACCTGCCTGCCACCCAGCTCAAGCCATCCCTGGAAACCAAGCGAGTGCGTGGCCTGTTCAGCGCCGGACAGCTCAATGGCACCACGGGCTATGAGGAAGCCGCCGCCCAGGGCCTGGTGGCCGGCGTCAACGCTGCCCGGCTGATCGGCAACCAGGAGCCGGTGCACTTCCCCCGCGAGGGCAGCTACATCGGCACGATGATCGACGATCTGGTGAGCAAAGACCTACGCGAGCCCTATCGGGTGCTCACCAGCCGCAGCGAATACCGCCTGATCCTGCGGGGTGACAATGCCGACCGCCGCCTCACACCGTTGGGCCGTGAGCTGGGCCTGATCGACGACCGCCGCTGGCAGCTGTTCGAGGACAAGCTCCAGGCGATGGAGGGCGAAAAGCAGCGGCTGGAAACTGTGCGCCTCAAGGTGAGTGATCCAGTGGCCCCGGCGGTGGAGCAGGAAACGGGCGCAGCCATCAAAGGCTCGATCACCCTGGCGGACCTGCTGCGCCGACCCGGCATGCACGCCGCGGATCTGGTGCGCCATGGCCTGGCCGATGCCGACCTGCCCCTGCCGGTGCGGGAAGGAGCTGAGATCGACATCAAATACAGCGGCTACCTGCAACGCCAACAACAACAGATCGATCAGGTGAAACGCCAGAGCCAGCGGAAGCTGCCTACCGATCTGAACTACGCCGGCATCGGCACCCTCTCCAACGAAGCCCGCGAGAAGCTCGCTGCGATTCAACCCAGCACCCTTGGCCAGGCCAGCCGCATCCCCGGCGTCAGCAAGGCCGACATCACAGCCCTGCTGATGTGGCTGGAACTGCAGAAAAGGGAACACCAACCCCTCGCCCCCACCGCAGAAGCTCGATAGCGTTGGCGTCCTGAAACGTCTGCGGTGTCAGCACGGGTTCCCACCTCACGCGCCTACTGGAACCTGCGAGCCGAGCAGGTGATGGACCAGGTGTTTGACCGTGAGACGGTCACCGCCCCGAGCCAGCCACACCTGGTACCGGTGGATGTGGATGTGCATGAACCAACAGCCAAGCCAACCGAGCGCAACTCCCCCATTGCCTGGCTGCTGCCCGTGATCAGTGGCGTCGCCGTTGCCGGGGTGATCTGCAGCGCCTGGCTGGTCAGCAGCCTGCAGCGCTCCCGCCTGGACCTGGAACGGCAGCAAAGCGTCGCCCTGATCGAGCGGCTGCGCGACCAACTCGCTGCGCAGGAGACCCGCCCAGAAACAACGGTCACGCCCGAGGAGGCTCCAGCAGCGGTCTTGACCCTGGAACCGCTGACCCTGCCAATCAAACAGCCGTTAACGGCCGTTCCCCAAAGCAGCGATCAAGCCCCGGCTCCAATCGAGCCCACCCCCCAACTCACAGGCGTGGTGCAAGGCCCCGGTGGAACCAGTTCCGCCATTTTTCAGCTGGGACAGGGATCGGTGTCCGCCGGCATTGGTGATGCCATCGGCAGCAGCGGCTGGGTTCTCAACAACGTCACCGATAGCGGTGCTGTGATCAGCCGCAACGGCCAGAGCCAAACCCTTTCGGTGGGAGGACTCTTCTGAACCCCACCCAGCGTCTTCACCCATCACCGCACCAGCTCTGGCAAGCCCCCACCGACGCCGTGATCTCGGCGGAGGGACCGCGACAACTCCCAGGGCCCTGGCGGCTGATGCTGCTGGGTGATGGCAGCCCGACCCGCCACCTGCGACTCCTAACCGGTTCACCGGTCGCCGTGGATTTGATCGCCATGGAGGCCGACCAGAGCGACCACCCCGGGGCACCGGAGGAAGTGAAGGAACTGATGGCACCCTTGCTGCGCCGCCAGGTCTGGCTGACCTGCGGCGGCACACCCCTGGCCTGGGCGGAAAGCTGGTGGAACCAAGCTGAAGCGGATTGGCACCTGCGGGACCGCAACCAACCGATCTGGAAAAGCCTGACCGAAGGACGCTCTGAGCTGTTCCGCGAGGTGGATGGCTTGGCCCTAGTGGAAGGAGATTGGCTCGACCAGACCTTTGGCTATCGCGGCCCGTACTGGAGCCGCCACTACCGCTTCTTCCGCCAAGGCAAGGCCCTCACCGTGATTCGCGAAGTGTTCAGCCCACAGCTCGAAACCTGGCTCGGGCCCACGCTGCGACAGGAGTTTCAACAAAGTTCATGAACAAACCATCGAGTTTGTTGGGATTTGCTCTTGACAACTTGCCAAGAGTTGTGCACTCAGGAAGATGTAGGCACTTCGGTTCACCGTGTCATGGCTGCCACCACCTCTTGGCTAAGCCTTACCGACCTCGGTCGGATCTACGGCATTTCAGCCATTCACTGCGGCAAGACCCTCGAGCATCAAGGCTGGCGTGACCGTCGTGGTCGGCCCACCCAGAACGCACTCGACGCCAATGCAGCCATGCAGACAGGGCCCCATGGCCAAGGGCGAAGCGTGCTCTGGAACCGCGAAGTCTGCAGCCAGCTGCTGGAACACAAGGGCTATGAGCCCATGAGCCGCAGCCTCCAAATCGAACAGTGGACCCAACTGCTGGAAGCCCTCCAGGTCGGATCGCCGTCGATCACCGCCACAGCCGACCAAATGGCGGAAGAAATGCCCGGGGAACTGCTCGACGATGTAAACCACAAACTTGCCGAACGGGGCTGCCGCTATCGGGTCAACCCGCGCTCACTTCACGCCAGCCGTTAATCGGCCCGGCGACGGCTGGAGCGCGGCAGTGCCCTTCTTGCGGAAGTCGGATTGGGAGCCGCTTCGGGCTCCGGACGGGGGATCGCCTGCGCCGACCGTGACCAACGCTGAACTCGAAAGCTGTCATCCTCCGGCCAATCCTGCTGATCTGATTTGAACTCCTGAGCCACAGGCGGCGTTGACGTTGGCACTGGTGCCGGCCCAGAACGGCGGCCCCGGCGTGAGATTGCATCGAGGGGTCGCCTGGTGGAACGCGAAGGACGGGCTGACTCCGGGCGGACGCGCCCCGACTCCTGCCAGGGCTCCTGCCAATCGTCGTCCTCTTCCAACAGCCATTCGACTTTTTCCCCAACCCAGCGGCCCACTGAATCGAGGTCCAAACCGGAACGCCGCTGCCCGGGTCGTTGTCCAGGCCGCCGGCCGGAGACGCCATCGACGAGCTGACGTCCGGTTTCCAAAAATTGGTCAAGACGGCGGTCCCGCTGATCACGGAACCGGTCCAACCGATCGAATCGCTCCTCCATCCCCTGACGTTACCGACGGCGGCGGCGCAACCACTGTTCCCGCCGCAATCCCAACAACACAATCACCACACCACCGCATTCAAGGGACAGCCAGAACACCTCCATCTAGCCCTCCGCCTCCACATAACTGAGCACACAGCTGGCATCCCAGCGGCCGAGAAAGTGCTCGACGCAACAGGCGCGGCAGGCGGCATTGCGCGTGCGTCTCCGGCAAGGAGTGCGACGCCCGCAGCGGGGACAGACCGCCAGCCAGCGGGGCGGCCGGGGCGGCACCGGATAGCTGTGGCGGATGCTCACCTGAAAGCGACTCTGGGCCGCATTGATCGCTGCCATCCGAGACCGGAACAGCGGTCCATGGCTTTCCCGGCGGCGCTGCACCAGATCGACCCATGCGTGGATCATCTCGTGACAAAGCGTGCTTTCCGTGGCGGTCTGCGGCAGCGGTTCCAAGACGGGTCGCGACAGAACGATCTCGCTGCCGCGCCCCTCGCCCACCCCTGGGCCACGCCGATAAAACCCCGCGGTGCGGCTCATCCGCCCATCACTCCAACGCACAGCCGTCAGCGGCTGCCCTCCATCCACCAGAACACCTCCGAAATGCTCCCGGTTGAGGCGGTGAAACAACGGCAGCAGGGGCTGCAAAGGCACAGAGCAGGGGGGAGGAGATCCGAATCAGCGCCATCTTGCCGTGGTCAGTCAGACTCGGCCCTGCTTTGACAGCTGGTGATGGAACTAGGACTGGTGCGCGACATCGGCAGCAAAGCTTTGCTGGCGGGAGGAGTCACCCTGCTGGGGTACTGGATCTACAACGCCGTCAAGTTGGTGCTTGACGCCCGCGGGATCAACCCCCTGATCAAGCAGTTCTTCACGCAGGTTGCTGCCGGCCGCATCGATGCCGCTTACCTGCTCACCACCAAGGCCTATCGGCAGCACGTGAGCCGACAGCAGTTCATCCGCTTCCTGGCCGACCTCAAGCTGAACAAGTTCCGCAATCTCAAGTCCGGACGCCCCCGCGTGCAGGAAGGCAACTTGCTCCTCACCGTGAAATTGAAGTCCGAAGGTGACGAGGAGCTGCCCCTCGACTTCACCTTCACCAAGGTGGAGGACAACTGGCGCATTGCCCGCATCAACCGGGTCAATGCCTGATCCGCACGAGCAGGCCGCGGAACTGCGGCAACTGCTCAACCGTGCCGGCCACGCCTATTACGTTCTCGATGCTCCGGTGATGGAGGACGCGGTCTACGACCGCCTCTATCGCGAGCTGCTCGAGCTGGAACAGAGCCATCCTGATCTGCAACGTCCCGACAGCCCCACCCAGCGGGTGGGTGGGGCTCCAGCGGAAGGGTTCAGCAGCGTTGAGCACCGTGTGGGCCTGCTCAGCCTCGACAACGCCTTCAACCGCGACGACCTACAGGCCTGGCATGAGCGGCTGCTCAAGGTGCTGGACCGACCCAACGACACCCAGCTGCCCCTGGTGGGGGAACTGAAAATTGATGGCAACGCCCTCGCCCTGAGCTACCGCAACGGCGTGCTGGAGCGGGCCGCCACCCGTGGCGACGGCAGCCGCGGTGAAGAGATCACCGCCAACGTGCGCACGATCAGCTCGATTCCCCTTCGCCTGCAGATCGACAATCCACCGGAATGGGTTGAGGTGAGAGGGGAGGCCTTCATCCCCGATGCCACCTTCGCGGCGATCAATGCCGAACGCGAACAACGGGGCGAAGCCCTGTTCGCCAATCCCCGCAACGCCTGCGCCGGAACCCTGCGCCAACTGGACCCAAAAGTGGTGGCCACACGCCGGCTCGACTTCTTCGCCTACACCCTGCATCTGCCGGGTGACGCCCAACCCCCCAGCCAATGGGCTGCTCTGGAGTGGCTCAACCAGGCCGGTTTCCGCGTGAACCCGAACCGGGAGCTCTGTGCAGACCTGGCCGGCATCAACCGCTTCTGCGACCACTGGGAGCAGGGTCGCCATGACCTCCCCTATGCCACCGACGGCGTGGTGGTGAAACTGAACGACCTACTGCTGCAGGACGAAGCCGGTTTCACCCAGAAGGCACCGCGCTGGGCAATCGCCCTCAAATACCCCGCCGAAGAAGCCCCCACCCGTCTGCTGCGCGTTGGCGCGCAGGTGGGCCGCACCGGTGCCATCACCCCCGTCGCCGAATTCGAACCGGTGGCCCTAGCCGGCACCAGCGTCAGCCGCGCCACCCTCCACAACGCCGATCGGATTGCTGAGCTGGATCTGCATCTGGGCGACACCATCGTGGTGCGCAAAGCCGGAGAGATCATTCCCGAAGTGGTGCGGGTGCTGCCGGACCTCAGGCCCAGCGACGCCACTCCGGTACAACTGCCGCAGCACTGCCCCGAATGTGGCTCCAGCCTGGTGCGGGAGGGCGATGAAGCCGCCACCCGCTGCGTGAACAGCAGCTGCCCGGCGATCCTGCGGGGTGGCCTGCGGCACTGGGTGAGCAAAGGCGCCCTGGATGTGGATGGCCTCGGCAGCAAGTTGATCGAACAGCTGGTGGACCGCGGTCTGGTGGGCTCGCTGGCCGATCTCTACCGGCTGGATGCCGCCCTGCTCGCCAGCCTGGATCGGATGGGGGACAAATCGGCCACCAACCTGGTGGCCGCCCTGGAGGCCTCCAAACAGCAGCCCTGGCACCGCCAGCTCTACGGCCTGGGAATACGCCACATCGGCGAGGTCAACGCCAAGGCTCTCGCCGCCGATTTTTTCAGCATCGACAGCCTCGCGGCAGCCGCTCTGGATGCCCCGGAGCGGATCGCCGAACTGCACGGCATCGGCTCGGAAATCAGCGCCAGCCTTGGCCAATGGCTGCGCACGCCCGCTAACCAACAGCTGCTCCATGACTTGCGCAGCATCGGGATTTCCCTTGAAGCAAGTGCCTCTGAGCAGGAAGCCGCGAGCCAAGCCGGAGCTGACACCGACGGTGTGCTGCAGGGCAAGACCCTGGTTCTCACAGGAACACTCCCCAGCCTGAGCCGCAGCGACGCCAAAGCGCTGATCGAAGCGGCCGGCGGCAAGGTGAGCGGCAGCGTCAGCAAAAAGACCAGCTATCTGGTGGCGGGAGAAGCCGCCGGCAGCAAACTGACCAAAGCCGAGAGCCTCGGGGTGACAGTGCTCAGCGAAGTCGACCTCACCGCCATGCTTGAGCCATGAGCCAACCCACCCCTGCGCTGCATCGCTGGATCAAGACCGACTGCGGACGAGCCAAGCTGGCTCAGCTGCAGCAGCTCACCGGCCCGACCGCCCGCGCGCGCCTGGCCTGGTTCATCCTGATCGCGGCTCTGCGGGACTGGCCGTTGCCGACGCCAGACGAGGACACGACAATGCCATGAACCGCCGCCAACTGCTCGGCCGCAGTGCCGCCGCCCTGGTGACAGCACTCGGCCTCCCCTTGCTGAAGCAACCCGGGGCACGGGCCGGTGGCGTTGCCAACCGCCTGGAGAAGGCAGGCCGTGCACTGCGTCAACAACTGGGCGAGCGCCTGATCACACCGCAGCTGCCCTGGGCGAACCTGAGGCCGGATCAGCCCGTAGCGGCCCGGCTGAAGAACCCCTGGTATCTGGTGAGCCAGCCCGGCGGCACCCAGTCCACTGGCATGGCCGGCGCCTGGAGTGCCCAGGCCAGCGGCCTGGCGGTGCGGGCCGCCAGCGCCAACGACGTGGCAGCCGCGGTGAACGTGGCCCGCGAGCAGCGCCTGCGACTGGTGGTGAGGGGCGCCGGCGGCGACTACTTCGGCCGCTCCAGCGGTCAGGCCGATTCGCTGCTGATCTGGACCCACGACCTCAACCAGATCCGCGTGCAGCGGGCCTTCCGGCCCGAGGGGGCCCCGGCAGATCTGCCGGCCGTGACGGCCCTGGAGGTGAGTGCCGGCAACACCTGGCTGCAGGCCTATCAGGCCGCCACCGCCGCCAAGCTCTACGTGCAGGGGGGGGGCTGCACCACCGTGGGTGCCTGCGGTGGCTTCACCCAGGGCGGCGGTTTCGGCAACTTTTCGAAGCGCTTCGGCAGCGGCGCCGGCAACGTGCTGCAGCTGGAGCTGATCACGGCCGATGGGCAGCTGCGCACGGTGAACGCCTACCGCCATCCCGACCTCTACTGGGCTCTCAAAGGTGGCGGGGGCGGCACCTTCGGCGTGGTGGTGCGCCAGACGCTACTGGCCCATCCGATGCCCCGCCTCGACGGTTGGCTCTCAGGCTCGATTGAAGCTGCGGATGATGCGCTTTTTGAGGAGGTGCTGCAGCGCTACCTCGAACTGGTGCGCGATGCGCTGGTGAATCCCTCCTGGGGCGAGGGCGTTGTGATCGAACCGGGCCAGCGCCGCCTGCAGCTGGGCACCGCCTTTCTGGATCTGGACGCCGAGGCGGCCGAAGCGATCTGGCAACCCCTGCTCGAACCCCTGCGCCGCCGCCCCAACGACTTCCGCGTGACAGCGCGCTTCCGCACTCAGCCATTCGAACGCAAATGGCAGCCCTCAGGAGAAAGCGTGTTCTGGGACCAGCGTCCAGATGCGCCAGCAGGACAGTTCTGGTGGAAGGGCAATCAGAACGAGGTGGGCGCGTTCTGGGGCGGCTATCAGGGGCGCGGCATCCCGCTCGATGCCCTGGAGGCCGGGCGCGTGGCAGAGCTGGCCCGTGCCTTTGCGGCCGCCAGCCGCCAGAGCTTCCTGCTGTTCCAAACCAACAAAGGCCTGGCGGGCATGGACCCCAGCGGCCTGGAACGGGAGCGGGCAACCGCAATGAACCCGGCTGTGCTGAACAACGCCGGCTTCGTAACCCTGGCCCGCTGGGTTCAGTACCGCTACCCGGGTATCCCTGGCCATGAGCCGGATGCGGCGGAGGGTGCACAGCAGCGCCATGCCGTGGAGGCCTCCATGGCACCGATCCGGGCCGCCACCCCCGGCGCCGGCTCCTATGTGAACGAAGGGGATTTCTTCGAGCCCAACTGGCGCGAGGAGTTCTGGGGGCCGCATTACCCGCGGCTGCTGGCGATCAAACGCCGGGTGGATCCCACCAACCTGTTCCGCGTGCACCACGGCGTTGGCAGTGAAAACAGTGGCAGCGATCAGGCCGGAGGCTCAACATCCTGAAGCGCCCGCCGGGCCGCCCGGCTCACCAACCAGACCACGGCCAGCGTGGCGAGCACCCCGACCACCCGCAGCACCCAGGTGCCTGCATCCGCCTCACCCCCCAGCACCTCACCGAAACGGGCCACATCACCGGCCAATGCCCCCAACCCGCAAAACAGCACCGTGCCGGGGAGGATGCCGATCAAACCGATGCTGTAATCCCGCAGGCTCACTTCACTGAGGCCATAGGCCAGGTTGAGCAGGGAAAAGGGAAAGGCGGGTGAGAGGCGCGTCAGCAACACAAGCTTCAGCCCCTCCTTGCTGACGGCCCGCTCCACCGCCTGCAGCTTGGGGAACTGCTCCAAACGGCGCTGGGCCCAGTCGCGCAGGACCGAACGCCCCAGCAGGAAGACCACCACCGCCCCGAGGCAGGCCCCCACAAACACCAGACCACTGCCAAGCCAGGTGCCATAGAGCACCCCGGCCAGCATCGACGCCCACACCCCCGGCAGCAGCAGCGTCACCCAGAGGGCATAGAGCGGCATGAACAGCAGCGCCCCAGCGGGGGAGCGCAGCAGCTCCAACACATCCGGCAGCCAATGCTGAACCAAGGAGATCAAGCGAACTCACCCACGCATGGCGTGGAGCATTGCACTAACTGGAAGCTGAGGTGTAGAAGCGCAGGGCGAAAAGCCAAAAGGCCCGCGCCGCCGCAAAGAACAGCACCGCCAAAGCCAAGCCCGCCAGCAACATCGGTGCAGCAGCGTCTCCAAGCAGCACCTGAGCGGGAACCGTGGTGAGGAAGGCCACCGGCAACACCAGGGTGAACACCAGGCGCAGGGCCGGTGGGTAGGCATTCAGGGGATAACGGCCGGAGGCCAGCAACGCCCGCAACACCTCGGTGGCATTCCAGGTTTTGACAAACCAGATGCTGGTGGCGGCAATCAGGAACCAGAGCGAATAGAGGATCAAGCCACCGGCCAGCAGCATCACCAGCACGGTGAACAGGGAAGACAGACTGAGCACCACGCCGGCCTGATGGCTGCCCCAGGCCAGAAGCCCCAGGCCCAGGCCAATTTCCGGCAGCCCCGCCGGCGAGAGCGTGCGCAAGGACAACCAGAACTGACTGTCGATCGGCTTGAGCAGCACGAAATCCAGAGTGCCCTCGCGCACATGGGTGACGATCGCCCCAAGATTCGGGCGCAAACAGGTGCTGGCCATGCCGTCGAACACGGTGTAGAGCCCCTGCACCATCAGGGCCTGGGCCCAGCTCCAGCCCCCCAGGGTCTGATCGGGGCCATAGAACAGCGAGAGCAGAAACAGGCTGCCGCTGAGGCTCATCGCCACCGCCAGCAGCTCGATCAACACATTGGCCTGATACTCCAGCTGTACCGCCACGGCGGTGCTCCAGAAACGACGCAAGGTTCGCCAGTACCGCCCCATCAGGCCCCCATGGCGCTGTAGCGCCGCACGCCGGCCCACCAGAGCAGCAGCACCAGCGGCAACAACAGGGCGATCCAAGCGAGTTGCGCCCCGAAGCCCGCGATCAGATCCACCGGCTGGCCCGCCAGCACCCGAGCCGGAAAATCGATCAGATAAGGGAAGGGGGTCCACTGGGCCACCGCCCGCACCGCGGGGGGGAACGCCGTGAGCGGCGCCAGCAGGCCGGAGAAAAACACAAAGGGAATGAACTGGAGCCGCTCCAGGGCACTGGCCTTCTCACTCCAGAAGCAGAGGGCGGCGATCAAGCTCTGGAACAGGAAAGCAATGGCAAAGGCCATCCAAGTGGCCAGCCAGGCCATAAAAAAGCCCCCCAAGGACGGCAACCAGAAGGCCTGGGGCTGCACCACAAAAAACACCGCAGCGATGAGGGCCGCAAAGGGCAGGCGGGTGAGCTGCTCACCGAGGTGGGCCGCCACATAACGCCAGAGCGGGTGCAGCGGCTGCAGCAGATAGGGCGATAGCCGGCCCAGCAGGGCGTCCTCCTCGAAGGCATACACCACCCACACCACCGAGAACTGGCGCACCAGAAAGGCGCTGAGGAAGTAGCGATCCAGGGCCACACCATCGAGGCCAAGGCCCGACCGCGCGTCGCTGCCGCTCCAAACGCTGAGCATGATGAACGGCAGCACACCGGAGAGCGCCCAGAGGGCGATCTCGGCGCGGTACTCGAGCATGTGGGCGTACTGGGAACCCAGCAGCACCCGAATGATTCGCCGGTTCAGCCCGAAGATCCGCATCAGACGCGCCCTTGGCGAAACAGCCCCCCGATCAATTCCTCGATCGGTGGATCGGTCACATCCAGATCGCGCACGGGGAAGCGGTCCAGCAGCTGCGCCACCACCGCGGTGAGCTGGTCGCGGGGCACCAGCAGCCGCACGTCACAACCCTCCAGCTGCTCCACACGTCCCAACCCCGCCAAGGCATCCGCTGCAATGGGCGTCTCCAACTCCAACCGCACCTCCCGCTCCGGCGCCAATTGATCGGCCAGGGCCTCGAGGGGGCCGTCGTGGAACAAGCGCCCCTGGTGAATCAGCAGCACCCGGGGGCATAGGGCGGTGATGTCGGCCATGTAGTGGCTGGTGAGCAGCACCGTTGCCCCCGTGCGGCGGTTGTACTCCGCCAGGAACTGGCGCACCCTGGCCTGAGCATTCACATCCAGCCCAAGAGTCGGTTCATCGAGGAACAGCACCTCCGGCTCGTGCAGCAGGGCCGCCAGCAGTTCGGCCTTCATCCGCTGGCCAAGGGAGAGCTTGCGCACCGGCCTCGTGAGCTCCTCCCCCAGCTCCAGCAGATCGGCCAGCTCGCTGATCCGCCGCCGGGCCACAGCCTCGGGAATGCCGTACACAGCTGCATTCACCCGCAGGGAATCCATCGGCGGAAGGTCCCAGAGCAGCTGCTGCTTCTGCCCCATCACCAGGGTGATCCGGCGCAGGAACTCCGCTTGGCGTCGCTGCGGCCGGTGCCCCGCCACCTGCACCTCCCCGGCGCTGGGGTGGATCAAACCGCAGAGCATCTTCAAGGTGGTGGTTTTGCCGGCGCCGTTGGCGCCGAGAAAGCCCACCATCTCGCCGGGTTCAATCCGGAAGGAGACGTTCTGAACCGCCGTGACGTCCCGCGTGCGGCGGCGGATGAAATGGCGCAGGGTGCCAGCGAAACCAGGCTGCTTCTCGGCAACCCGGTAGATCTTGCTCAGCCCCTCAACCTGAATCACCGAATCAGCTCAGATCCGCCAGGCGCTTGCGCGCCAGATCGGCCTGGGCCTGCTTCTCATCCAGGTTGGCCTGGCATTCCGCCACAACCTCCGGCGGTGCCTTGTCGGCGAAGTTGGGATTCCCCAGCCGGCCCGCCAGGCCCTTGATCTCCTTCTCGGCCTTGGCGATGTCTTTCTCCAGGCGGCCCTTGAGCGCATCCAGATCGACGAGGCCTTCGATCGGCAGCAACACCTGCAGCTCACCGCTCACCCCCGCCAGGGCCTTGGCCACTGGAGCCGCATCGGCCGCCGCCGGCGCCATCACCGCCACCGACTCCGCCCGGGTCAGCGCCGTGATGTCGGCCGTGCCCTTGGTCAGCACATCCGCCAGCTCGCCGCGGCCGGTGACGAAACGCACCGGCACCGATTGGGAGGGCTTGAGGCCCGCCACCGCGCGCAGGTTGCGCACCACACGGATGGCACCGATCAGCTCAGCGAAGGAGGCTTCCAACGCATCATCCAGGGCGCTCCCATCCAGCGCCGGCCAGGGCTGCAGGGCCAGGAAGGTGGTCTCCGGCTCGCCCGTGACGCTGTGCCAGAGCTCCTCGGTGAGGTGGGGCATCAACGGATGCAGCATCAGGTGCATCTGGCTGATCACCTTGGCCAGCACCTGCTTGGCCAGCCGCTGATCGGCAAGGGCCTCGGCTGAGGGGTTCTCACCAGGATTGAGCCGGCGCTTGCTCAGCTCCAGATACCAGTCGCAGACGTCGTTCCAGGCGAACTCGTAGAGGCCCTTGGCCGCTTCACCCAGGCCGTAATTGCTGTAGCGCTCGGCGGTTTCTCGGTTCACCCGGGCCAGGCGCGACAGGATCCAGCGGTCCGCCAGCTGCAGGGCCGCGGGATCGGGATCCCCAAGCTGGGCCGGCGTTTCACCGCCCAGGTTCATCAGGGCGAAGCGGGTGGCGTTCCACAGCTTGTTGGCGAAGTTGCGTGACGCCTCCACCGTGGCGGAGGTGTCCTTCTTGCGGTCGTAATCCAGGCGGATGTCCTGACCCGCCCCAGCCACTTCCCGCACCAGGGCGAAGCGCAGGGCATCGGTGCCGTAACGGTCGATCAGCAGCAGCGGATCGATGCCGTTGCCGGCGCTCTTGCTCATCTTGCGGTTCTGCTCGTCGCGCACCAGGCCGTGGATGTAGACGTCCTGGAAGGGCATCTCACCGGTGAAGGCGCCAGCCATCATCGTCATCCGGGCCACCCAGAAAAAGATGATGTCGAAGCCCGTCACCAGGGTGCTGGTGGGGTACCAACGCTGCAGATCAGCGCTATCGGCAGCGGGCCAACCCAGGGTGGAGAAGGGCCAGAGGCCACTGGAGAACCAGGTATCGAGAACGTCTTCGTCCTGCTCGATCTCCGCCGCCGCGCCGTACTCCGCCTTGGCCTTCTCCAGGGCTTCGGCTTCGTTGCGGGCCACCACGTAGGGCGTGGTGTCGGTGTACTGACCGCCGGTCTCGCTGATGACGAACCAGGCGGGGATGCGATGGCCCCACCAGAGCTGACGACTGATGCACCAGTCGCGGATGTCGGTGAGCCAATCGCGGTAGACCTTCTCCCAACGCTCGGGGATGAAGCGGGGATCCTGCTTCTCCAGAGCTTCGCGGCAACGGGCGGCCAAAGGCTCGGTTTTGACAAACCACTGGGTGGAAAGCAGCGGCTCCACGGGCACCTTGCCGCGGTCGGAATAGGGAACGCTGTGGCGGTAGTCGTCCACCTTCACCAGCAGCCCCAGCTCCTCCAAGCCGGCCACCACGGCCTTGCGGGCCTCAAAGCGATCCAGCCCCTCGAACTGGCCGGCCTCCTTGTTCATGGTGCCGTTCTTGCGCATCACCGTGATCTGGGGCAGACCGTGGCGCTGGCCGATGGCGAAATCGTTGGGGTCGTGGGCCGGCGTCACCTTGACGCAACCGGTGCCGAAGTCCTTCTCCACGTGGTCGTCGGCCACGATCGGAATCTCGCGCCCCACAAACGGCAGGGTGAGGGTCTGGCCCACCAGATGGGCATAGCGCTCATCGGTGGGGTTCACCGCCACCGCCGTATCGCCCAGCATTGTTTCGGGCCGGGTGGTGGCCACCTCCAGATGACCTTCGCCGCTGCTGAGCGGATAACGGAAGTGCCAAAGGTGGCCGTCCACCTCCTTCATCTCCACCTCCAGATCGCTCACCGCCGAACCGGAGGCAGGGCACCAGTTCACCAGGTATTCACCGCGATAGATCAGCCCCTGCTCGTGCAGCCGCACGAAGGCCTCCTTCACCGCCTCACTCAAGCCCTCATCCAGAGTGAAGCGCTGACGTTTCCAATCCACCGAATAGCCCAGCCGCCGCAGCTGACCCACGATGCGGCCACCGCTTTCGGCCTTCCATTCCCAAGCCCGCTTCAAGAACGCGTCGCGGCCGAGGTCGTGGCGGGTCTTGCCCTCTTCCTTGAGCTGCTTCTCGAGGATCGTCTGCACCGCGATCGAGGCGTGGTCGGTGCCGGGCAGGCAGAGCACGTTCTTCCCAGCCAAGCGCTGATAGCGAACGATCGTGTCGATCAGGGCCGTGTTGAAGGCATGGCCCATATGGAGGCTGCCCGTCACATTCGGCGGCGGGATCACCACCGAGAACGGTTCACCGGGGGCCTTCGGGTCGGGATGGAAGGCTCCTTGGTCGTCCCAGGCCTGTTGCCATCGGGCCTCCGTGCCAACCGGGTCGTAGGTCTTGGCCAGTTCGGGCACGGAATGCTCAGCGTTTCAGCAGAACATGCTCGCAAAGCCCTGCCCACTCCGGCCAACATCCCTAACATCGGCCCACCGAAGTGTTGGCATGGGGCTAATCCGGATCCAGCATCTGGCCCTGGGCATCGCGCTGACGGCCCTTACAGCAGGTTGCAGCAGTTGGCGCCCACCGGTCGTGATCAAGGTGGTTCGCACGATCAATAACTCAGAAACGATCTCCAGCAAGGACTACGAACAGCTGCGGGAGGTCACTGAAGACGCCATTGATCACATCAGAAGTGTGGATCCCACCATCCGCCCTCAACTAACCCTGTCCTCCCAGAAAAATTTTGTTGATGAGATTGAAGATCAAACCCGAAGCGGCTTTGGCCCGGATCTGCTGATCACCGATAGCGACACAGCCCTCGAGTTGTACAAGCGCAACTTGGTCGATCCGATTGCCATCTCTCGTGAAGATCGTGCTGATACTCCGAGCTATCTGTTCGACCTCGTCACAGCCAAGGACGGGCAACTGGTGGGCCGTCCGGTGAATCAGTTTGTGCAGTTGGCCTGCTTCAACAAGGAGCGATTGCCCTCTCCTCCCCAGACCCTTGAGCAGATGGAACAAGCCAGCGAAGAAAACAACTTCGGCATGGCACTTCAGTTGAAGGATCTGTTCTGGAGTGCTGAGTCTTTTGATGCTGGCGAAGCCATGGAAGCCGCGCTCGCGAAGCTCCCTCCGGATGCTGATCGCCAGGCCAACGTGACGGCTTGGTTGCACTGGCTGGAAAACGCGAGCTATCAGCAAAACATTCGCTTTCTGAACGATCAGCGCACCCTCCGCGACGCCTTGGTGGCTGGAGAGCTGGATTGGATCACTTGCTGGAGCAGCAGCCTGCGGGAATTGAGAGAGCAAATGAAAGACAAACTTGCGCTCGCTCCTCTCCCCAAAGGGCCTTCAACAAAGCTCAAAGCCGCCACCAAACTGCAGGTATGGGCGCTTGGACGCAACTCCAGCCCAACGCAGCGAGAGAAAGCCTTAGTGATGATCGATTTCATCACTAAACCCTGGGCGCAAAAAACTTATGCACTGGCAGGGCGCAATTCATTGCCCGTGAACCGCAAAGCCGCGAAGATCGTTGCTGCCAAAATCCCCGGCGGCACAGAAGCCTTGGTGATGTATGCACAGGAGTCGCTGAAGGCAAATGCCGCCAAAGGGCAATCCAAAGCGCGCGTGTTTCGCGATCCAGAGCGTTATGAAACCATCTCAGATGCTCTGCTCGACACCATCTACGACGTCAGCTCCCCAGAGGAATCCAGTCAAAAAATCCTGAAAAGTTTGCGGGAGAGCGATTCATGATCACCGAAATCACCTCTGAAACCACGACCTGGCTGGGCTATCTGCAGCGGGGTTCCGTGCTTCTCCAGGTGGGATTGTTCGTCGCCGCCATCACCAGCGAATCACGGGTGAAGCGAAAACTCAGGAGTCCCCTGATCGCCAGCCTGATCCATCTCCTAGTGCCGGCGGCACTGTTTCTCATCGCCACCACGTTGACCCTCGTTGGAGTCACAGCGGGCTACTTGCAGTATCTGGCGCTGCTCTGGCTGATCTGGCGCTGCGTGGAACCCACCAAGCAACTCATTCTCAGCCGCTTTCCAAAAGTACCGGTCGAAGAAATCGATAAATCGTTCTTCCGGCCAATTCTGTTGGTCATTTCAATCCTCACCTTCTTCCAGATGCTTGGAAGCCGGGAATCGCTGTCGCTGATTTCCCTGGGAGATGTGTTCGGGGTGACGCTCACCATCGGCAAATTGTGCACAGCCCTGGTGATCGTTTATCTGGTTATCACCCTGGCCAGCCGTCCGGCAGCCTTCGCCGCCTGGCTTGGGGGTGGATTCTTCGGCATTAAGCCCCAGGGCCGCAAAGCGCTCGAAGTGATTCTTCGCTACTCGGTGATCGGCATTGGCGTCATGGGGGTGGCGTATTACATCGGAATCAATGGCACCGCCTTAGTAGCTGTAGCCGGAGGCCTTTCCGTGGGCATCGGCTTTGGCATCAAAGAGATCATTTCCAATTTCATCAGCAGCCTCTGGCTGCTGTTTGAAGGCTCCGTGCGCCCCGGAGAAATCCTGATGATCAACGGCGACCCCTGCACCGTGAGAAAGCTGGGGCTGCGCGCCACCCAATTGCGCCGCGGCCGCGATGGCGCCGAACTGCTGATTCCAAATCAAAATTTCTTCACCCAAGAGGCTGAGTCGTACACCGCCGAAGAAACCTCCCGCCGCGACGTGGTGGTGGTGGGAGCGGCCTATCACCACGAACCCAGTCAGGTGATCGCTGTTCTCGAGGAGGTCGCCCGCCAACACGAGAAGGTGCTGCAGTACCCACCCCCGGCAGCCTTCACCGTCGATTTCGCGGATTCATCGATCAACTACAAGCTGCTGTTCTGGGTGCGCAACCCGCTGGAAGCTTTTGGTGTGGGGAGTGATTTACGCCAGGCCATTTGGACGGCTTTTGAAAAGAACGGCATCGGCATCCCCTTCCCGCAGCGTCAGGTGTATCCCATGGAATGGCCACCATCAAAAGACCAAACCCTGCGCATGGGTGCTGCCGCCAATCAATTGCAAGTGGAAGACGCCAACCCAGAGGACCTGCCCAGCTCAACGGGCGAGACGACTTAAGTAGTCCTCCTGGCGTCCGGCATTGATCCAACCGGTGGCGATCAGCTTGCTTGCGCTCTCACTCACCCGTCCCCGGTGAATGTGGGACGGACCCGCCGGGAAGATCACCAGCTTGCCTCGCTCCGCCGGTTCGTGGTGGTCCTGCCAATGAAACTCGGTGCCCGCCTCATCCACGTCGTTGCAGTAAAGAATCCAGGCCAGCACTCGGTGCACCGGTTCGGTGGCCTCATCGCTAATAGTCCAATCACAGTGCCAACGCTTGAACCCTTCCCCCGGGGCGTAGTGCTGAAGATTAAAAATCGGATTGACGAACAGGCTCTGCTGAGGGCAGCACTGACGGAACAGCGGTCGCTCCTGCAAATAGCGATCCAACCCTGCCGTCACCCCACGAAAGATCAGTTGTGAAAGGGCGAAGGATTCGGGTTCTGAGCGATCAATCGCCACCAGGCTGATGTCGGTGCTCTGTTTCGCCGGTTCGCCTGTACCCTCCGGCCCAAAGGCCACGCCAGGACGCTGCAAGTCCAAGCGGCGCGGGAAGAACTCACTCACGGCATCAGCCACCGACTCGAATCCGGCATTGCGGTAACGGCCGATCAAGTTCATGCCGTTGCCACCATTCTGGGAATCGCCACCACAGCATCCAGGGCCTGCCAGCGACCACGATCCGCCACCACCTGATCCTGAAGCTTCACCTGGTCAATCACCGCCGCGGCCCGTTCGAGATCCAGAGGAACACCAGGGCCCATCGGCAGCACCAGCACCTGCTGCTCAGCCGGATCCGCCATCACCTGAAGATCGAGATCCTCCAGTTCCCGTTCAAAGAACACCCGCCGCATCCGGGTGGTGAGGCTTGGACCAAGCGCCTCGACGAAACGGGCCATGCCGGCTTCATCCCCGGAGCTGCCGCAATTCAGCGACAACCAGATCAACAACTTCACCCAACTTTCTGCCGTCCAGAGGGGTTGGAAGCTCTCCCGGTGTTGCCGCACCAACTCAGCAATCGAGAAATCAAACAGCGTGGCCTGGAGGCCAGTGGCATCAGCGGAATCCATGCTGTTCATCCTCTCCTGTGAAAGGTCAGACTGGGGCGACTGGCTATTCGCACCATGGCCCTGGACCTGAACGATCCCGAACTCGAGTTCTCCGATCTGGTCTACGCCTACCAGAGCTGGGTGATGGCGGTGATCAACGACGAAAAGCTGGACAGCGAGGACAAGCTGCTCACCGATGACATCGCTGAGGACGCTCTGAACTCGATGCGCTTCCTGCCCGGCGAGGTGACCAGCGCCATCGAAACCAGCCTGGCCCGCGTCTACGACGTCGACGCCGACGAACTGGCCGAATTGCTGTTCCCGGAAGACTGAAGCTGGGTTCGGACGCCGCACCACCAAGGGACCCCTACCTATTGGGAACCCACACCGAGGAGCTGGAACGCCTGCGTTTCCAGCACTCTCTGTGGCGACCGACGGCCCAAGCCGCCTGGCAGCGCGCCGGCCTCCATTTGGGGCAGAGCGTGCTCGACCTGGGTGCGGGGCCAGGGTTCGCTGCAGCAGATCTGGCGAACGCTGTGGGTACCCAAGGTCGCGTCCTGGGGTTGGAACGCAGTGAGGTTTACGTCGCATCGGGTCGCCGCATGGCGGAACAAGCTGGCTTGCATCAACTGGAACTCCGCCAACAGGATCTGTTCAAAGATCCCTGGCCAAGGGAATTCTTCGATCTGGTGTGGTGCCGCTGGGTGGCCATGTTTTTGCCCCAGCTGGAGCCCCTCTTGGCTGGGGTCGATCAGTGCATCCAACCGGGCGGACGCTTGCTGATCCATGAATACGTTCACTGGGACACCTTCGGGCTGCATCCCCACGGACGAGCGATACAGCGCTTTGGCCGGGCCTGTCAGAGCAGTTTTCGTGAAGACGGCGGCGATCCCGACGTCAACCGGAAACTCCCCGGTTTGCTCCACCAGCGCGGATGGCAGATCGAGCACCTAAAGCCAATCCCCGTATTGGGCGATGCCGGATCCATGGCCGGGCAATGGATGGAGCGGTTTGTCCTGGTGTTCGGCAGGCGACTTCAACAATTGGGGCACTGGAGTGCCGACGACGCACTGGAGGCTCAGGACGAAATCGCTCGCGCCCACGCTGAACCGGGTTGCTACTGGGTCGGACCAACCGTGTTGGAGGTCTTGGCGCGACGACCCTGAAAGCGAACTCGGCACAATGCACTCACTCTTCCTCGAGACATGGGTTGGTCCGCTGCTGACATCCCGAACCAGCAGGGGCGCGTTGCCCTGATCACCGGAGCCAATAGCGGTCTGGGCCTCGAAACTGCGCGCGCCTTGAAGCGTCGTGGGGCAACCGTGGTGCTGGCCTGCCGCAGCCCCCGCAAAGCGGAGACGGCCAAACAAGATTTGCTGCAGGAGCGGGATGGAGGTGCGGTGGATCTGGTGGATTTGGATCTGGCGGACCTGGCCAGCGTCCAACGGGCGGCGAACAGCATCGGCGAGCGCTACGGCTGCCTCGATCTACTGATCAACAACGCTGGAGTGATGGCGCCGCCACGCCGGAGCACCGCCCAGGGGCATGAACTGCAGTTCGGTGTGAATCACCTAGGGCACATGGCCCTGACCCAGGCGCTGCTGCCGCTGATGCAGAACCGGCCCGACCCCCGGGTAGTGACGGTGACCTCCGGCGCCCAGTACTTCGGCAAGATCCGCTGGGATGACCCCAGTTGGAGCAAGGGCTACGACCGCTATGGGGCCTATGGCCAAAGCAAACTCGCCAATGTGATGTTTGCCCTCGAACTGGATGCACGCCTGCGCGAGCAGGGCAGCCCCATCGGCTCACTGGCCGCCCATCCGGGCATCGCACGCACCGAACTGCAACCCACGGCGATCGCCAGCGTTGGCAATCGCTTGGAAGCCCTGACCTACCGGCTGATGGATCCCTTGTTTCAAAGCGCCAGCATGGGTGCCCTGCCGCAACTGCATGCCGCCACCGCAGCGACAGCCCAGGGTGGCGAGCACTACGGCCCTGAGCAGTTCGGTGGATTGCGGTTTGCACCCGCGCTCTGCCGTGTTGCCCCAGCAGCGAATCAACCTGCCGAACGGCAGCGGCTCTGGAGCTTGAGCGAGCAGTTGATCGGTGGCTGAATCCAGCGCTGGGTTGCAGCGGTTGGCCCCCTTCGTTCTGGGCCGGGCCCGACGTGGCGTCGTGGGATCCAGTCGCTATGCCCAACGGCTGCGCAGTGCTGTGCTCGAGGCCGCCAGAGACCCGCAACGCCAGCCAGTACTGATCAGCGGTGAGCCCGGCCTGGAAAAAGACAATCTCGCCGCCCTGGTGCACTACGGATCAGCGGAACGACGCCGGCTGCTGGTGCGACTGGATGCCAGTGATCTGCAGGGCAGCACGCTCAACCTGCTGAATGAGCTCGGATCCAGCACCCTGTTGGTGAGCGGCATGGACCGCATCGATAACGAGCTCCAGCAACGCTTGATCGCGATGGCCCGTGGCGAAGTGCCCGGGTTCCAAGGTCGTGTGCTGTTCACCAGCGAAGCCGCCATCCCGGCCCTCGATGGCCTGGTGCGAACCATCCGCGTACCTCCCTTACGCGTGCGCCGAACCGACCTGGGGGACTGGCTGCGTTACCGGCTGAGACTGCAGAGCCCTGGACTCGGTTGGAACCAACCACCAGCCCTGCCCGACAGCGTGGTGCGACGGCTTCAGAACCACGATTTCGCCAACAACCTGCGCGAACTCGAAGCGATGGTCGATCGCGCCCTGCGTCAGGCGCGTCAGCAAAGCCAAGGCGAGCTTCCACCATTGCTTCCCGAAGAGGTCTTCTGGACCGAAGACAAATCACGACGCACCCGTTTTGACGTCTGGCGCTGGAAACCACAGTTGCGGGAGTGGATGCGCGCACCGGCGCTCTGGAACACGCTGCTGTTCGGCCTGGTGAGCTGGCTGTTCGTGGCTGTGAACCTGGCGCTCTGGCTTGGCCCCCAGGAGCGCGCAGCCAATCCAATGCTGACCCTGTTCTGGGCTTGGTGGTGGCCTTTGATCCTGCTGAGCTACCCACTGGTGGGTCGACTCTGGTGCTCGATCTGTCCATTCATGGTGTGGGGACAGATCGCCCAACGGATCACTCCATGGCAAAAAAGGAGTTGGCCCCATGGAGACCTGGACCGCTGGGGAGCTCCTGCTCTAGCCGCCGGATTTGCCGCGATTCTCCTCTGGGAAGAGGTCTGGAACCTTGAAGACACCGCCTGGCTGAGCAGCTGCCTGCTGTTACTGATCACGGCAGGGGCCGTGATCAGCTCAATGGTTTTCGAAAAACGCTTCTGGTGCCGATACCTCTGTCCCGTCGGAGGCATGAACGGACTATTCGCCAAACTCTCGATCCTTGAATTGCGGGCTGAAGTCGGCACCTGCAGCGGCAGCTGCAGCAGCTACGCCTGTTTCAAGGGAGGACCCGCCGACGGCGAGGGCCTGGCAACCGAAGGCTGTCCCCTGGGCACCCACCCCGCCCACTTGAGCGACAACCGCAACTGCGTGCTCTGCATGACCTGCACCCAGGCCTGTCCCAACCGCTCTGTGCAGTTGCGACTGCGCCCGCCTGCCGCCGATCTGCAACGCAACATGCAGGCCCCCGATGGAGAGCGCGGACTGATCCTGGTGCTGGCTGGCGGACTCTGCCTGCACAACTGGCAGCGCCTGCTCAGCTGGCTGCCGCTTGCACCGTCTTCCTTGCATGAAGGCCCCCTGCTGGCTCGGCTCAGCTTTGCGGCGCTGGCCCTCGCTCTTCCAGCAGCAGCGGGTTTGTGGCTCAAACGCCGTTGGCTGTATGCCGGATTGCCATTGCTCTGGGCCCTACTCCTGGCACGCCATCTGCCCATCGGAATGTCCGAAGCGGGCACGGTTCTGCCGGTTGGTTGGCCGCAATGGTCCGCCGACCTCCATGTGATCGGCTTCTGCCAGACCGTAGTGGTGTTGTTCGGGTGGATTGGTGCTGTGATTTTGAGCCGCCGCTTGCTGGATCTCAACCGTCGGGCCTGGGTCACAGGCAGCATGGTGCTGCTCCTGGTCAGCCTCAGCGGCCGCTGGTTGGTCGCTCTCTAAAACCATGGCCACTCGTCGCCCCTCAACGGAAATCAATGCCCGCCAGAAGGTGTTGCTGGCGAGCCTCCAGGCCTGTGGCGATGAGATGAGCGGTCAGCAACTGCACCGCAACCTCGCTCCCGAGCAAACCATGGGACTGGCCACGGTGTATCGGAATCTGCGTCAGCTGCAGCAACGGGGCCTGGTGCGCTGCCGTCACCTGCCCAACGGCGAAGCGCTCTACGCACCACTGGAGCGGGATCGCCACCACCTCACCTGCGTCGATTGCGGCAAGACACAAGCGCTCGACCACTGTCCAATTCACGACCTGGAGGTACCCGAAGACGGCCGTAAGGGCTTCGATCTCCTGTTTCACACGCTTGAATTCTTTGGTCTTTGCAGCGACTGCCGCGAGCGGCAGCAAAATCCGTCATGACCCTGGCCGCCACCTACTTCGGAGCCAATGGTTGGTTGCTCGAATTCGATGATCTTCGGGTTCTGGTGGATCCCTGGCTGCGCGGCAGCCTGAGTTTTCCCCCTGGGGAGTGGCTGCTGAAAGGGGAGCTGCCCTGCGAACGCGACATCCCGGAGAACCTGAATCTGCTGTTACTCACCCAGGGGCTGGCGGATCATGCCCACCCTGAAACCCTGGCGTTGCTGCCGAAAACCCTGCCGGTGATTGGATCCATAGCCGCAACGCGCGTGGTTGAACGCCTGGGCTTCACCAACGTGAAAGCACTCTCCCCCGGAGAAAGCACCACCCACCAGGGCCTGCAGGTACGCGCCAGTGCCGGTGCACCGGTGCCCACAGTGGAAAACGGCTATCTGCTCGACCATCCAGCCGGCGCGCTGTACTTGGAACCCCACGGTTTTCTGGATCCAGCCCTGGAACCACAACCACTGGATGCCGTCATCACGCCGATGGTGGATCTTGGGCTTCCCGCTCTGGGCGCATTTGTCAAAGGATGCTCCGTGGTGCCGCAACTGGTGGAACGCTTCCAACCCACGACGGTGCTCGCCAGCACATCCGGGGGCGATGTGCGCTTCGACGGCGCCCTGAGCCGTGCCCTGCAAATGAAAGGATCCGTGGCCGGAACTGGAGCCCAGCTGCCAACAAGCAGCCGCTGGACCGATCCCACGCCGGGGGAAAGGCTGCTGCTGAAAAACTGATTTTGTGGATTAAGCTTTGTAACAACAGCTTGAGCCTGATGAAACCCACGCAAGCAAACGAGTCTTGGTTCCAAGGCGTCGCCGCGCGCGAAATCCATATGGAGCAACTCAAAAAAGCGGAACGCTTCAACGGGAGGGCCGCCATGCTCGGCATCGTGATCGGAATCATTACCGAAGGCCTCACCGGTGCCGGCATCATTCATCAAATCGGTCTGGGCCCCCTTGTGGATGGCTACGCCGCCTGCCGCACCCAATTCCTGCCCTTCTGCTTCTGATCCAATTGGGGGCTGTTACAGCCCCTGCATCGCCAGCATCTCGGCAGGCGACTGACCCTCGATGACGAGAATGGTGCGATTCACGTTCGACTCGAATGGCTGCTGACAAGGAACTGCTGCAGGAAGTGGCTCTAGAGCTGTGGAACACCACCAAGAAGCTGCGACCTGGCCTGCCCAAAGCGCCACGCGCCCAACTGGTCTTGAAAGCACTGCTGACCATTGGCGACATGAGCGATCAACTGGAAGCCGCCATGGTGCTTGGAGTCATCGAGGCGCAGGAACCTGACGACGAACCTGTCCAGGACGACACGGCTGGAGAAGACAAGACCGTCTCTGATGCCAAGACCGAACGGGAAACCCCCAGGGTTGTTCGCAAGCGGACCAGCAGCCGCTGATCAAAACCGCCGGCTGACGCGGACGAGACGAAAAGGACGTCGCTGGCTGACAGAGAGCCAACCCAGCGCCAGCCTGAAGGAGTGGTGATGACCCGCTCCTTCATTGAAACTCTCCTCCCTTGCTGTTCTCGCTACTGGCGTTCTTGCTCTTGGCCTTGGCGCGTGTGCTGAGAAAGAAGCAGCAAAGGTCACCGACCTGAACAATCTCCAAGGTGACGTGATCGGAAAGGTGAATTGCAGCTCTCAGACGTTTGTTCTGGATGCCGACCAAGCCAAAGGCTTCGCCGAGTTCGCGGGGCAGTGGATGACAGCCGAAGGCTTCGCAGAGAAGTGGGTGGAGGAAACCGGTGACACCTACGGCAGTCAACTGGCAATGCAAGTTGCGGCAGCCGCGATAAGCGAAGCCTGCGCCCCCGAATAACCGAAACGGCATCTCTAAGGGGGTCCACCACAGATCGCATCAGTAACGACGTGGCCGACGCTGAGGGCTGCAACAACGCAGAAAAGGTGCCACATCATCAGCTCAACGCTGCATGGCCACCACCACCGCAGCGGCCGCAAGGGCCACAATTCCAGCCATCCAAATGGTGTTCTGGCGTGCCAGCAGCCATGCAGCATTCCGAGACAAGGCCAGCCGGCCCGTCGCCAGCAGCGCCGTTAGCCCCACGAGCAAAACGACGGGAACCACCAACGCCAGGAAGAGTTGCATCACCGAATGCCGAGGGGACCTGCATTCCCAGGATGGTGCAGTCGAACGCTGAGTAGCTTGTAAAACTCCGACTCACAGCTTGAACCTTGTCTCTGCTGATCGTCGCGGCTGGCTTCATTGGACTGCTCTGGTTGACGCAAAGCCTGATTCGACGCGGCATGGATGACGGCAGCAACGGCTGACGCCAAACGCACATCTCATCACTTCCGCTGGAGGGTTGACCCACTCGGGGACTGTTTGGGCTGCAAGCTGTCCTGATGATGGCCAAGCTGTTGTCGACGCCCCAACCCACGCGCCAAAACGCCAATGGCAACGTTCGATCAGAGCACACCCTTCATGCTCTTGGCTCGCATTCACGTCAAACAAGGATGCGTGGACGCCTATTTAGAACTGGCACGTGCCACCGACACAGCCGTTCAGGCCTCTGAACCGGGAATGATCCACCACACCTTTGATCAGGATCCCGATGATCCACAGGCATTTGTTTGGTCAGAGGTTTACGCGAACGACGCAGCCTTCAGCGCCCATATCTCCAATCCTCCAGTCCAGGAGTACCTGAAAAAGCATGCTGAACTTGGCGATGGCTTCAGCATTGAGGTGTACGGCACAGTCGGCAATGCGTGCCGCACCCTGATGGAGTCCTTCGGATTACCACTCAAAATCTTCGAAACCAGGCTGGGGTACAGCAGGGTCTAGGCGTTGAAATCGTTGGGTGTTCCAAGACACCGTGTGCAGGGCGATTCACTCAAATTTTGAGCTCTCTGTGTGGCTGATCACAGACAGGGCAATAGCGGAAGAATGTCTTGAACAGCCCAGTCTTTTTAAACTTCAGGAGAAGTCGTCAGTGAGGAATTGGCTCCCTTGGAACGTGATCTGCCTCGGCTTTAAGAAAACGGCGATGCTGGGCAGATGCATAGCCACTGAGGTCAATTCGGGTGGCATTGCTGCCAGCCTTTCGCCACTCCCTGGGGGGAGTGCTGGATCTTCGGTTCATGGAATCGAGTTATCGGTTCTCGCGCTGTGAGCCCTTACAAGGCTCTTTGGCGTCACACCACCATTGCACACCTCTGTGAACCTCACACCAAAGCTTCACTGAAGTCATCCTGAACTTCGAGCTAAGGCCGCTGAGACCAGCGGCGCAGAGGGCCCAAGAAACCGCTAACGAACTGGATTGTTCAAATAAGCGATACGGGATCGCAGCAGCGACAATCTTCGGCTGGGCATTCATCCATGGGCACGGCCTTGGCTCGAGGATGGGCCTGGACGACGCCTCACCAGCCATGAGAGTCTGATCCCCATCGCAGCTCTGGCGCTCTCCCCTACTCTCCATGCATTAGCCCAGAGCCCGTTGCCGAAGATTGGCGGCTGCCCCTGCTCCTACCGGGCATCGGGTGACTAGTGCATGCCCAGCAAGAACTCAAAGGACGCCTTCATCCGAATTGGGAACTCCTGCTCCAATGGGTATCGGAAGTCAGGCAAGTACTGCATCTCCAATCGGTAAGCAGCGTTTGCCACGAGTGCAATGCAGCTCCATCCTTTTTGCATCAGCCTCTGTTGAATCAGCCAAGCAATTTCATTTCATTGCCACCTATGTCCGCACCTTGGTTGATCGCTTTTGGAATCCTGTTCATTTGCGCTCCGGTGGCTCGTTCTGATGAGTGGGTGAGTTGCAGGCGTGACCCATCAACAGGCCAACTCCTTTGGATGCGCGGCAAGTCAAATGAGCCTCTAAAAAACACTGCATTTCGACCTGGCGCCACCAATCCTGATCGAGGCAAATGCTTGGTCAGCAATGACCAGCTGCGTCATGCGCACGGCCTGAAGTTCTGACTATCCAGCCACACAACCCCGCCGATGGCGTTCCGATCTGGACGTGTGATCCCCTCGGCAATCCTGTGCACGACTGGATTTTTGAGATGGGCGATACTGGGATCGAACCAGTGACAATCTCCTTGTAAGGGAGGTGCTCTACCGCTGAGCTAATCGCCCCACCGGGCAGATTCTGCCTTAACGCGTCACTTTGGGGGCGCACGAGAGCTCCGAACGCTTGGCAACGGGTCGCCGCCACGACCAAAGCATCTGGATCCTGAGCCTGCCGCTCGGCATCGTCGTTGGACTGGTGCTCGGAATCGTTGCCGGTCTGATCGCTGCAGCAAGCTGTCTGGCTGGTGGGCTCTGGCTCTCCCCCGACCTGGATACCCGCTCGAACGCGCTGCGGAGGTGGGGAGTCCTGGGCTTCCTCTGGTGGCCCTACCGACGCCTGATTCCCCATCGCTCGCTCTGGTCCCATGGTCCAGTGCTTGGAACCAGCGTGCGACTGGGCGTGCTTCTGACGTGGTGCCTTGTCGTCACCATTGCTATTCCGACACTCTCGCCATCGATGCTCCTGGCGGACCTTCAGGAGCTGATACGCCAACACCCGCATGAGTTCACCGGACTGGTGGTGGGGTTAGAGGGCAGCGCATGGCTCCATCTGATCCTCGACGGCGACCCCTGGCCCCAGGAATGGTCCAAAAAACGACACCAGTGAGAAGGTGGGCGTCACCCAAGTTGTTGACCCTGCATGGCCAACGCTCCATCTGATGCGCTGCAGCGACTGATCGAGGTCGTGGCACAACTCAGAGATCCAACAACGGGCTGTCCTTGGGACCTGGAACAAACCCATGCGTCCTTGGTGCCCTACCTCTTGGAGGAAGCGCACGAGGTGGCTGATGCCGTCCGTAATGGTGATGACAACCACCTCAGGGAGGAACTTGGCGACCTGCTGCTGCAAGTAGTGCTGCATGCACAGATCGCTAGGGAGGAGCAACGGTTCGATCTCGATGCGATTGCCGATGGCATCAGCGAGAAGCTGATCCGCCGACACCCCCATGTGTTCGGCGATGCCGAGGCCTCCAGCAGTGACGACGTTCGACGCAGCTGGGACGCCATCAAGAGGCAAGAACAAGCCGAAGCCCTGGCTGGCTCAACCAGCCCCCTCAGCGACCAGCTCAGAGGCAAGGTGCGTGGGCTGCCGGCCCTCGCTGGAGCGATGACCATCTCCAAGAAAGCTGCCAAGGCCGGCTTCGAATGGGATGACATGGACGGCGTCTGGGACAAGGTCCATGAAGAGCTTGATGAACTCAAGGACGCGGTTGCCAGTGGCGATAAGAACCACGCCCAGGAGGAACTGGGCGATGTGCTGTTCACGCTCGTGAACGTGGCCCGTTGGTGCGCGATCGAACCCGAAGAGGGCCTCGCTGGCACGAATCAGCGCTTCCTGGCTCGCTTTTCCCGCGTTGAGACCGCTCTGGGTGGGGATCTGCAGGGACGCAGCATCCACGAACTCGAGGCCCTGTGGAAACAGGCCAAAGCAGCCATCAGGGCTGAACAGTCTTCGACGTCCTGATCCGATTAATCGTCCATGGATGGCCGGCTTCGCCGTTGACGCTTGAGGTCACCACGCTTTTTCTTCGTATCCAAACGCCGCTTCACCGCACCGCGGCCAGGCCGAGTTGATTTGCGCGCGCGAGGCGGTGGCTGCAAGCCTTCCCGCAGAAGCTCCGCCATGCGATGCAATGCCTTCTGACGGTTCTGCCATTGGGAGCGTTCTTCAGCGACCACAACTCGCAGACAGCCCTCCACCAACTTTGTCTGAAGATGTTCCACCAGTCGGGCTCGGCGAAACGGACCAAGGCAAGTGCAGTTCTCGACATCCAGGACCAACTCCACACGGGAATCGGTGGTGTTGACCCCCTGCCCTCCCGGACCGGATGAGCGGCTAAACCGCCAGCGCAGATCCCTGGACGGAATGGTCAACCGCTCATTCACCACCAGGTCTTGCATAACGCATCTCCTGGTTAAGGAACGACGGAATACTTTTTACAGCTTGAACTTTCCAGTGCTCTGAAGTCCTGCAACAGGTTGCTAGAGACAACGCGGCAGCTTTCATCTGATGGAAATGGCTCTGGAGCTGCCCTCTTCCACAGCAGCTCCCCAATCAAACATATTTGATCAACATATCTTGTGTTCGTCAACAACCAAGACCACTAGATGTGGTGCATGAAAGCCATTCAACGGCGTCCTTAGCTGGAGAGATGCCCACCGCAGCCCATGAGCAGCTGGATTGATGAAGAACACCGCGGCGTCCGCTACGGATTAAAGGGAGAGGTTCTGGTCGAGGAGAGCAGTCCGTTCCAGCGGATCAGCGTGATTCGCAGTGAGCGCTACGGGCGGGGGCTGCTGCTGGATGGCTGCTGGATGACAGCGGAGCAGCAGGAGCGCCACTACCACGAGGCCTTGGTGCACCCAGCGCTGTGCAGTGCCAGCTCGATTGAGCGAATCCTGGTGATCGGCGGGGGAGACGGCGGCACCGCCCGGGAGTGCCTGCGCCATCCAGGGGTCCAGCGGCTGGACATGGTGGAAATCGACGGGCGGGTGGTGGACCTCAGCCGAGAACACCTCCCCGAGATCGGTGGATCCGCCTGGGCCGATCCTCGGTTCCAGCTCACGGTGGGGGATGGAATCGCCTGGGCCGCTGAGGCTGACGACCAGAGCTACGACGTTGTCTTGGTGGATGGCTCTGACCCCGCCGGACCCGCCGAAGGCCTGTTCAATCGCGCTTTCTTCGACAACTGCCGACGCCTGCTCAAACCCTGCGGGGTCTTCGGCACGCAGAGCGAGTCTCCAGAAGCCTTCCGTGATGTCCACATCGCCATGATCCGGCTGTTGCGCGAGGTGTTTGACCACGCCGACCCGCTCTATGGCTGGGTGCCGATGTACCCCAGCGGCTGGTGGAGCTGGACCTTCGCCTCAATGGGAACCCCCCGCTACCGCACTCCCGATCCCGAGCGCATCAAGGCCATCGCCGCAGGCTGTGAAATCTGGTCACCGCGCTGGCAACGGGGGGCCATGGATGCCATGCCCGCCTTCATCGAACGGGAGTTGCAGTCATGACTTCAATGCCGCCGAGCGGGCTGTTTGACGGTTTGTTTGACAGCGACGGAACCATTTTCATGGGCTCCCGACGCGACCCTGCCGACTGCCGCGTCGGGCTGTTTGGTGTCCCGTACGACGGCACCACCTCCTTTCGCCCGGGCACCCGCTTCGGACCCGCCGCCATCCGGGAGGTCAGCACTGGCCTGGAGACCTATTGCCCGCAACTCAACCTGGATCTCGATGATCTCGACTTTGCGGATCTTGGTGCCGTTGACATTCCCTTCGGCAACCCTGAGCCCGTTCTGACCAAGGTGAAGCAGGCGACCGAAGCCGTGCTCGCCCTGGGCCTCAGGCCCCTGATGCTGGGAGGGGAGCATTCGATCAGCTCGGGAGCAGTGGAGGCCGTTGCCCAATGCCACCCCGACCTGGTGCTGGTGCAGCTGGATGCCCATGCCGATCTCAGGGACATCTGGCTGGGGGCACGCCACAGCCATGCCTGCGCCATGCGCCGTTGTTTGGACATCCTTCCAAGCCAAACGCTATTTCAACTCTCGATCCGCAGTGGAACGCGGGCGGAATTCAACGAACTGAACCAGAGCGGTCGACTGACACCAAACATTGATGCCCTTCAACAGGCGCTCTCTCCCTTAAGGGGAAGGCCCCTATATCTCACCGTCGATCTGGACTGGTTCGATCCCTCCGTTCTTCCTGGAACCGGCACACCCGAACCCGGTGGATACCACTGGTCTGATTTCGCCAGCCTGGTTGATGTCCTCCGAGAGCATCATCTGGTAGCAGCAGATGTGGTGGAACTGGCCCCACAACTCGACACCAGTGGCATCAGCTCCGTGCTGGCCGCCAAGGTGACCCGCAGCCTTCTACTGCTGCTCGGAACCGATCAATAGAAGTGGCGCGCATCAACCCGCTGCTGCCGCAAACGGCTGTGTTGCTTGCTGAGCAGTTGCAGCACGAGTGTTGGGTGCCGGTGGATGAGCGTCAGAAAGTTGGAACGACTGAGGCGGAACAGCGAAACAGGTGTCACAGCCGTGGCATCACGGCTGTGACACTCGGTGAGGTCCACCAGATCCTCATAGAAAAACAATTCACCGCGACCAAACCGAATGCGGTTCAACGGACCACTGCTCAGTTCCATCCATCCGCGTTCAATCACATGAATGAACTGCACAGGCTCCCCTGCCCGAAAGATGGTTGTGCCGGTCGGCAACAT
Source organism: Synechococcus sp. UW106 (assembly GCF_900474015.1). Lineage (NCBI taxonomy): Bacteria > Bacillati > Cyanobacteriota > Cyanophyceae > Synechococcales > Synechococcaceae > Synechococcus > Synechococcus sp. UW106. The sequence goes on along the minus strand of NZ_UCNV01000009.1, from coordinate 473,668 downwards.
CAGGCGATCCACCTCAGGCTGTTCCTGGATGAGTTCCAAAGGAGTCAGCGGAGCTGAGGCAGACAACGTCAAAAACCTTGAGTGAATGGAGTATCCAATGACCTTTTGATGCTGACAGTCAAAGAGGGCACAGCCAATTCTTTGATCCGAGCTCAACTCAAGCTTCGATCCAGTTCCAGCTGACACTCACCAACGCCGATGCTCTGCAGAACCGGAAGGTTGGGGGTACGGGGGGTCCAGTGATGACAGACAACGAGATCCGCAAGTTCGGCATGCACCTCCAGCCGACGCAAACGGCACCAGCCTTTCGACCCTGCAGCAAGGCTGCAGTGCTGACAACTACGACAGCAGGGGCTGTTGGCCAAGGAGGAAATCTGGGTCCGCCAACAGTAGTGACGGTTTGGGAAACGGACCGCAGCAAAGGGCGGATTTCCGGGTTCCCTTCCGGATGGTGAAGCCCTCCATAAGAATGCGCTTCGCAACGGCCGCCTCCATGTCTCTGCAGCGCACTCCCCTATTCGAGCTCTGCCGCAGTGTTGGTGGCCGCATGGTGCCGTTTGCCGGCTGGGAGATGCCGGTTCAGTTCAGCGGCCTCATCCAAGAACACAAGGCCGTTCGCGAACGGGTCGGCATGTTCGATATCTCCCACATGGGGGTGCTGCGCCTCGAAGGTGCCAATCCCAAGGATGCGCTGCAACGGCTCATCCCCAGCGATCTGCACCGCATCGGTCCCGGCGAAGCCTGCTACTCCGTTCTGCTGAACGAGCAAGGCGGCATTCGTGACGACCTCATCGTTTACGACTGCGGCGCCATCGATGCTGAACGGGGTGCGTTGGTGCTAGTGATCAATGCCGCCTGCGCCGACAGCGATACCGCCTGGATCCGTGACCAGATGGAACCCGCTGGCCTGACGGTGACTGACATCAAAAACGGAGGGGTGCTGCTCGCGCTTCAGGGACCTGAGGCCATGCAATTGCTGCAGGAACTGAGCGGCGAAGACCTCAACGGCCTGCCCCGCTTTGGCCACCGGATGCTCAACCTCAACGGCCTAAGCCAACCGGTGTTCAGTGCTCGCACGGGTTACACCGGCGAAGACGGTGCAGAGCTGCTGCTCAACGCCGAGGACGGACAAAAGTTCTGGCAGCTTTTGTTGGATCGCGGCGTTACCCCCTGCGGCCTGGGGGCACGGGACACCTTGCGCCTGGAGGCCGCCATGCACCTTTACGGCCAGGACATGACCGACGAAACCAACCCCTTCGAGGCAGGGTTGGGTTGGCTCGTGCACCTCGAAATGCCCATGGATTTTGTGGGCCGACAGGCTCTGGAGCAAGCGGCGGAATCCGGCCCCGCCAAACGCCTGGTGGGCCTCAAGCTTCAGGGTCGTGCGATCGCCCGCCACGACTACCCCGTCATGCACAACGGGGAGACGGTCGGGATCGTCACGAGTGGAACCTGGTCACCCACCCTGGAAGAACCGATCGCCCTGGCCTACTTACCCCAATCCCTCGCCAAGGTCGGTACTGAAGTGAGTGTTGAGATCCGCGGCAAGGCCCAACCGGCAACGGTTGTTCGCAAGCCCTTCTACAAACGACCCTAAACCTCACCGCTGCTGTGGGAAACTCGCTCTTCTCCAGTTGAGACATCCCATGCGCAGCAACGGTTGCGGTGACCTGCGCGAACAGAACATCGATCAGCAGGTGCAACTATGCGGCTGGGTGGATCGACGCCGTGATCACGGCGGGGTGATCTTTATCGACCTGCGGGACCGCAGCGGCACGGTGCAGATCACGGTGGACCCGGATCTGGGAGCCGACGCCTTCGCCGTCGCCGAGCATCTACGCAGCGAAACCGTGCTGCAGGTGCAAGGGAAAGTTCGAGCCCGCCCCGCCGAATCCCTGAACGAGAAACTGGCCACAGGGGCTGTGGAAGTGCTGGCCAGCGGCATCACCGTGCTCAACAGCGTCAAGGGCAACCTGCCGTTCCCTGTGTCCGTGCACGACGAGGAGAACACCCGCGAGGAAGTACGGCTGCGGCACCGCTATCTGGATCTGCGCCGCAAGCGCATGAACGACAACCTGAGGCTGCGAGCCCAGACGATCCAGGCCGCCCGTCGCTTTCTAGAGAACGAAGGCTTCATCGAGGTGGAAACACCGGTGCTCACCCGCTCCACCCCGGAAGGTGCCCGCGACTACGTGCTGCCCAGCCGTGTCTGCGGCGGTGAATGGTTCGCACTGCCCCAGTCACCGCAGCTGTTCAAACAGTTGTTGATGGTGGGCGGCATTGAGCGGTATTACCAGGTGGCCCGCTGTTTCCGCGACGAGGATCTACGGGCCGACCGCCAGCCGGAATTCACCCAGCTGGATATCGAGATGAGCTTCATGGATCAGGAGCAGATCCTGGAGCTGAACGAAGCTTTGATCTGCGCCATCTGGAAGACCGTGAAGGGCATCGAGCTGCCGCGGCCCTTCCCCCGCATGACCTGGCATGACGCCATGGATCGCTACGGCACAGACCGGCCCGACACCCGTTACAGCATGGAGCTCACCAACGTGAGCGACATTGTCAAGAACATGGGCTTCAAGGTATTCAGCGGTGCCGTCAAGTCCGGCGGATCGGTGAAATGCATCGCCGTCCCCGGCGGCAATGACGCCCTCTCCAACGTGCGGATCAAGCCCGGCGGCGACGTGTTCAGCGAAGCCCAGAAAGCCGGGGCCGGTGGCTTGGCCTTCATCCGGGTGCGCGATGGCGGCGAGATCGACACGATCGGTGCGATCAAGGACAATCTCAGCGACGAACAGAAGCAGGAGCTGCTCAGCCGCACCGGCGCAGAACCCGGCACGCTGCTTCTGTTCGGCGCCGGCGACACCGCCACGGTGAACAAGGCGCTCGACCGTGTGCGCCAGTACCTGGCCAAGGAACTGGGCATGGTCAAGGCCGAGCGCGACAACGACCAGTGGAATTTTCTCTGGGTGGTCGACTTCCCGATGTTCGAGTTCAACAGCGACGAGAACCGCTACGAGGCACTGCATCACCCCTTCTGCGCTCCCAACGCCGAAGACCTCGGCAGGGATGCGTCGCAATGGGCTGACACCCTGCCGGGTGCTCGGGCCCAGGCCTACGACCTCGTTCTCAATGGTTTGGAGCTCGGCGGTGGATCCCTTCGCATCCACGACTCCGCCCTGCAGCGCCAGGTGTTGCAGACCGTTGGTCTGCCGCTGGAGGAGGCCCAGGAGCAATTCGGCTTCTTGATGGATGCTCTTGATGTGGGCGCACCTCCCCATGGCGGCCTGGCCTTCGGTGTGGACCGAATGGTGATGCTGCTGGCCGGCGAAGAATCGATCCGCGACACGATCGCCTTCCCCAAGACCCAACAAGCCCGCTGCCTGATGACCAATGCCCCTGGTGGCGTGGCCGACAAGCAGCTGGAGGAACTGCATGTAGCCAGCACCTGGGTGGAGCCCGAACAGGAGGAATGACCTCTGCCGCTGGACTGAGCAGATCCCGAAGGGAATCAGCGCATTTGTCGCACCGCAGTCAACGGCGAGGAACCCTGAAGTTGGACTTCACCCAGGCCAGCTTTTGCCCAGTAAGCCCCGACGGACAGGGGGAACCCGTGAGCGCCGCAGCAGCGGTACGACGGATCTGCTGCGGCTTTATCTCCAGGACATTGGCCGCGTCGACCTTCTCACCAACGAAGAGGAGGTGATGCTGGCGCGTCTGGTGCAACGCCGCGAAGCCCTACTGCACCAGCAAAGGGATCTGGCCGAAAGCCATGCGGCCATCGGGGAACTGCATCGTCTCGAAGAACTGCAACGCCGCGAAGCGAACCAGCACAGCCACTGGCCGACCAAGCAGGAATGGGCCCGGGCGGCCGGACTGCCCTTGCCTGAGTTGCAGCAGCGAATCGACGTGGGGTATCAAGTCTGGGCTGAGCAGGCACAACTGGAGGCCAAAGACTTAAGGCTTGCCCTCCGCAACGGTCGGCGGGCCAAGGACCACATGATTCAGGCCAACCTGCGGCTTGTGGTGGCTGTGGCCAAGAAATATCAGCAGCGGGGCATGGAACTTCTGGACCTTGTGCAGGAAGGGACACTCGGACTGGAACGGGCGGTGGAAAAGTTCGATCCCACCCGTGGCTTTCGCTTCAGCACCTACGCCTACTGGTGGATTCGTCAGGGCATCACGAGGGCCATCGCCACCCAGAGCCGCACCATTCGTTTGCCGGTCCACGTCACCGAGAAACTGAACCGGATCAAGCGGGTCCAGCAAGAGATTGCGAGCAACGAAGGACGCATCGCCTCAATCGCGGATCTCTCGAGAGAGCTGGGCATCAGTGAGGACACCGTGCGCCAGACCCTGGCCAGGGTGCCCCGCTCCGTCTCTCTGGACACTCGCGTCGGCCGCGAACAGGACACCCAGCTCGGGGATCTGATCGAAGACGGTCATGCCACCCCTGAGCAGACCCTCACCCACGACGAACTCCACAACGATCTGGAACATCTCTTGGATGAACTCACCAGTCGGGAGGCTGCTGTCCTTCGACGCCGCTTTGGGCTGGAGGACGACACGCCCCAAACGCTGGCCCAGATCGGAGAAGAACTGAAACTGTCCCGGGAGCGCGTTCGTCAGATCGAAACCCGCGCCTTGCTCAAACTGCGACAACCCCAACGACGCAGCAAAGTCCGCGATTACATCCAGGGCCTGGATTCCTAAACCCAAAGCCCACCTGTCCCCACCACTCCATGGACATGGACATCGACATCGGCCTCTCGCAAGAGCAGCGCAGCACCATCGCCGATGGACTCGGCCGGCTTTTGGCGGATACCTATGTGCTGTACGGAAAAACCCATGGCTTCCACTGGAATGTCACTGGACCGATGTTCAACACGCTGCACCTGATGTTCATGGAGCAATACACCGAGCTTTGGACAGCACTGGATGAGATTGCCGAACGGATCCGAGCCCTTGGCCTGATGGCCCCCCATGGCGGCAGCACCCTTGCGGCCTTGTCGTCCATCACTGAAGCCGAGCAAAATCCAGCTGCCTTGGACATGGTGCGAGAGCTGGTGGCGGGCCATGAAGCGGTGGCACGAACAGCACGCAGTGTTTTCGCTTTAGCTGACGCGGCAGACGACCAACCCAGTGCAGACCTTTTGACCCAACGCCTCCAGGTGCATGAAAAAACCGCCTGGATGCTGCGGAGTTTGCTCGACAGTTAGAGCATTCACCGCCTGGCCTCTGGAGCACACGACCAACGCCAGGTAATTTGAAGAATCGCCTGGCAGATCATGGCCAAATTCGTCTTCATCACTGGTGGTGTGGTCTCCAGCATTGGCAAAGGGATCGTGGCGGCGAGCCTCGGCCGGCTGCTGAAGTCACGGGGCTACGACGTTTCGATCCTCAAGCTAGATCCCTACCTCAATGTGGATCCGGGAACGATGAGTCCTTTCCAGCATGGGGAGGTATTCGTCACCGAAGACGGCGCAGAAACAGATCTCGATCTCGGCCATTACGAGCGCTTCACCGACACGGCGATGTCACGGCTGAACAGCGTAACCACAGGCTCGATCTACCAATCGGTGATCAACAAAGAACGCCGGGGCAACTACAACGGCGGCACCGTTCAGGTCATTCCCCATATCACCGGCGAAATCCGCGAGCGCATCCACCGGGTTGCGTCCAACAGCAACGCCGATGTGGTGATCACTGAGATCGGCGGCACCGTCGGTGACATCGAATCGTTGCCCTTTCTCGAAGCCATTCGCGAGTTCCGAGGAGACGTGGGTCGCAACGATCTGGCCTACATCCACGTCACCTTGCTGCCCTTCATCGGTACCTCCGGCGAACTCAAAACCAAGCCGACCCAGCACTCGGTCAAAGAACTGCGCTCCATCGGCATCCAACCGGATGTGCTCGTTTGCCGCAGTGATCGCGACATCAGTGACGATCTCAAGCGGAAGATCGGCGGTTTCTGCGGCGTACCAAACCGCGCCGTCATTCCCTCCCTGGATGCCGACAGTATCTATGCCGTTCCGCTGACCCTCGAACAGGAGGGACTATGCCGGGAAGTGCTGGACGTGCTGAACCTCGCAGACCATGACAGCGATATGGCGGCATGGGAACAGCTGGTGCACAACCTTCGCAATCCCGGCCCATCGGTGAAGGTCGCCTTGGTGGGCAAGTACGTCCAGCTGAACGACGCCTATCTCTCCGTTGTCGAAGCACTGCAGCATGCCTGCATTGCCCAGGATGCCTCCCTCGACCTGCACTGGGTCTGCGCGGAACAGATTGAATCCGACGGTGCTGATGCACTCCTGCGCGGAATGGATGCCGTGGTGGTGCCCGGTGGCTTCGGGAACCGTGGCGTTGACGGAAAAATTGCCGCCATCCGCTGGGCCCGGGAACAACGCGTGCCCTTCCTGGGGCTATGCCTCGGCATGCAAACCGCAGTGATCGAATGGGCACGCAACCAGGCCGGTCTCACGGAAGCCACCAGTGCCGAATTGGATGCTGGCACCCCGCATCCCGTGATTCATCTCCTGCCGGAACAGCAGGACGTGGTTGACCTCGGCGGCACGATGCGGCTTGGGGTATATCCCTGCCGAATTGCTCCGGGCACCCTGGCCCAGAGGCTTTACGGAGAGGAGGTGGTCTACGAACGTCACCGCCACCGCTACGAATTCAACAATTCCTATCGCAATCTGTTTCTGGAATCCGGATACGTGGTGAGCGGCACCTCACCGGATGGACGCTTGGTCGAACTAATCGAACTAAAAGGGCATCCCTTCTTCACCGCCTGTCAGTACCACCCGGAATTCCTCTCCCGCCCAGGAAAACCACATCCGTTGTTCCGGGGGTTGATCGAAGCGGCACAACAACGGCTACCCGACTCGCCCGCCCAGGCCCTGCGTCAGCAAGGAGACATTGCCATCCCATGAGCCCGATCCATGGCTGATGCCTCGCCCCTCCCTGTGGTGGAGACGTTTCATTCCCTTCAAGGGGAGGGCCACCATGTCGGACGCAGCGCTTTCTTCATTCGATTAGCCGGGTGCAGCGTGGGCTGTCCCTGGTGCGATACCAAGCACTCGTGGCCCACCCAGGGGCACCCTGAGCATCCAATCGATGACTTGGCTGAGGCAGCCAAAATGGCCGCCGACGAGGGGGCCAGCTTCGTTGTGATCACTGGTGGGGAACCGTTGCATCACGATCTCCATCCACTCACCCAGGCGCTCGATGCGCGATGTGGCCTCCCCCTGCACTTGGAAACCAGTGGGGTAGATCCGCTGAGCGGACGCTTCGACTGGATCACGCTCTCCCCCAAGCGACACCAGCCCCCCCTGCAGGGAGTGCTGGACAGCATGCAAGAACTCAAGGTGGTGATCCATTCGCCTGCAGATCTGCACTTCGCTGATGGAATGGCGCAAGCAGGCCAAGGGGAGGCGCTTCACTACCTTCAACCTGGCTGGGAAAGCCCCGAGGGTCAGCAACTCGCAATTGAGCACGTTCGTCAGAACCCAACCTGGCGCCTGAGCCTGCAAACCCACAAATGGCTGGGGGTACGCTGAGGAATGGATTAGACATGAAGATATGTTCCTGAAGAATCGCTGAGCAATGACATTTGCAAGCAGCCATTTGTCGCAAGAAGAGCGACAATGACAAAGTAAGAAGCCATGCACTCTAAGACAACGTTTCTAAACCCTCACTAAATGCCATGTACTTCAATCAATCCCTGAGAGGAACCAACGAACCACAAGAGCCATTTCTCGATGCTGATGGCGACGGTTTTGTTGATGGAAGTGCTAATTACAAATTAGTAAAAGATGGCGTCGCCATCAATCTAACCAATCGGCGGGGACGCACCTTCTCAGATCAAACCAACGGAACCTGGGATGCCATTAAGGCCGTTGATTTTAACTCCGGCTTCAAGGTTCTCCTGGCCGGCTCTAACCGGAAAAGCGGACAATTTCGCGTCTGGGACGTAAACTCTACTGGTGTCATCTCCTCTCTCTCCAGCTGGATATCAACAACTCAAGCTCTTGAAGAAGGATGGGAATCTCTCTTTGGCGATATCATCCAACCCGATGGAGTGATCGGCAGCCCAGACTCCGGAACACCTGCACCTGAGCCAACCCCTACTCCAGAACCTGAGCCAACCCCTACTCCAGAACCTGAGCCAACCCCTACTCCAGAACCCTCTCTCGATGCTGATGGAGACGGTTTTGTCGATGGAAGTGCTAATTACAAACTAGTAAAAGATAGCATCGCCATCAATCTGACCAATCGGCGGGGACGCACATTCTCAGATGAAACCAACGCAACCTGGGATGCCATCAAGGCCGTTGATTTTAACTCCGGCTTCAAGATTCTCCTGGCCGGCTCCAACAATAAAAGCGGACGATTTCGCGTCTGGGACGTCAGATCTACTGGTGTCATCTCCTCTGCCTCCAGTTGGCTATCAACAACTCAAGCTCTTGAAGAAGGATGGGAATCTCTCTTTGGCGATATCATCCAACCCGATGGAGTGATCGGCAAACCATCTAATGATGGCTCTGCAATCTTTCATATTACTGGCACCCCAGAGGTTGATCAAACTCTTCGAGCAGATCTCATAGCCAATGACCCAGACGGAAATGGAACATTCAGCTATACCTGGCAATCATCGAACGACCTTGAAAGCTGGGCAAGTATTGGCTCAGGAGAGACCCTTGATGTAACATATTCATTACAAGGAAGACACATTCGAAGTGTAATTTCGTACACAGATGGTGAAGGATTTGAAGAAGAATTCATAAGCGATGTCGTCACAATCAGCTCTGACGACGATTACAGTTCGGACACCAATACATCTGGATCAATAGATATTGGATCAAGTAGTTCAGGAATCCTTGAAATAACAGGAGATCAAGACTGGTTCGCTGTCCAACTGGAATCGGGCGAACGGTACCAATTTGATCTTATCGGCAGCAGTCTGGAAGATCCTTATCTCTATTTACATGATGCTGAAGGTAACCTCCTCAGGGATGACGATGACGGTGGAAGCGGACTCAATTCACGAATCACATTTGAAGCCAACGACGATGGACGTTATTTCCTGGGCGCAGGTGCTTATTCCGACGCTTACGCCGGCACTTACACCCTTTCAGCAACACAACTTGCCCCACCTGATCTTGGCTTCAACCCCACGGACGGTTTCGGCCATGTAAATGCCAAGCGTGCTTTCGAAAACCTTCTTGACATCTCCCTTTCGAACCAACCTGAGCTGGGTGGAAATCTATGGGGTCTTGACAACATCAATGCCCCAGAGGTTTGGGCCGGAGGAGATGGCTTCGGCGGCGTGACCGGCGAGAACATCACCATCGCGGTGATTGATACAGGCGTTGACAGCAACCACAGCGAATTCAGTGGTCGTATCGTGGCGGGTTACGACTTCGTTGATGACGACACCACAGCCGAAGATGGCAACGGCCATGGAACTCACGTAGCAGGCACCATCGCTGCAGCAAACGATGGAAAAGGGATCACCGGAGTGGCTTACGACGCTTACATCATGCCAATCCGAGTGCTTGACGATCGTGGTTATGGCTCATTTGCCGACGTCATCGCAGGCATCCACTGGGCTACAGACAACGGTGCCGACGTCATCAACCTCTCCTTAGGTGGTGGCTACTACAGCCAGTCCATGTTCGATGCAGTGCAACACGCTTCCGAAAATGGATCTGTCGTGGTTATGGCTGCAGGAAACGAGTATGCCTCAGCCCCGGGATATCCCGCTGCCCATGCTGTCTCTTACGGGTTGGCCATCGGAGCGGTAGACCAAAACAAAGGAATGGCCGATTTTTCGAACCGAGCAGGCAGCATCGAGATGGATTACGTCACAGCACCGGGAGTAGACATATATTCGACCTCTCTTGGGGGCGGGTACTCCCTTTTGAGTGGCACATCCATGGCCGCCCCTCACGTCGCAGGCGTCGCCGGACTTCTTAAAAGTCACGACAGCAACTTAACGGCCTCTGCAATCGAAACACTGCTTAGCCAAAGCGCCAGCAATGCAACATCCAATTCCAATTTAGGCTTAGAAAACACTACATCGGCGATAAAATCTAGCAATTTTACTGCTGACCTTAGTCAGGTAATCACGCTGGAAACGCTGGACAACTTCAGCTCAATTGAACTGAAAGACCCCCTGATCGGAAACCTCAGTGGCAACCGCGAGGAACGGAAGATCACATTCGACTCTATTAATCGAAAAGTTGATCGTGACCACGAAAACTATGCCGACCTGAACAGCTTTGAAACACTCAATCCAAGCGAAAATTTATTCAGCAGCCTCGACTTCCACAACTCGATCAACATCGACCCGAAAGACACACTTCGCGAGTTACTCATGAGCAAGCAATTCGACTACTTCGAATTCGATCAAACAATCATGGCTATCTAAACAATCCACTACCTCTCATGTCCCGTGTCGCTTTGATTGGAACCGGATTGCTAGGGACAGCTATCGGTCAACGACTGATGCAGGAGGGAATCGAAGTGGCTGTTTGGAACCGCACCGCAGAACGATCTCAATCCCTGTTGGATGCCGGCGCCAAAGCAATCACCAAGCTCGAGTTTGCCGCCGAAAGCTGTGGAGCCATCATCACGGTGCTCCGAGACGGCCCTGTTACTAAAAAGGTGGTTGCCGAGCTGGGTGACCTGGCCGGAAGATGCGTGATTCCTATGGGAACCATGGGGGTTGCTGAGATCAGTGATCTAGGCAATCAGATTCAGCAACAGAATGGTCGATGCCTTGAAGCACCGGTCCTTGGGAGCAAGCCTCAGGCCCTCAGTGGCACCCTTCTGGTGATGGCAGGAGGAGAGGCAACCGACTTCGCACAACAGCAAAGCCTCTTGACGTGTCTCTCTGAACAACCGATACATATTGGCCCCGTTGGCAGCGGCGCTGCCACCAAGCTGGCCCTCAATCAATTGATCGCCAGCCTTACCCATAGCTTTTCCCTTTCCCTTCAACTGATCCAACGGGCCGGTGTCCCTGTGGAGACGTTCATGAATATCTTGCGAACGTCAGCGCTGTACGCCCCCACCTTCGACAAAAAGCTGCAACGGATGCTTGATCACAATTACGCCGATCCCAACTTCAGCACCGCCTTGCTGCGCAAAGACCTACGCCTGTTCCTGGAGGAAGCCACAACCGCTGGCCTCCAAGAGCATGGGCTCACCGGTTTGCTCAGCCTGCTTGAGCAAGCCAAAGGCACCGACCTGGACGACCAGGACTACTGCGCACTGCACGAGCTCACCGTCTTGCCATGAGTCAACGCACCGCGATTGCTCTGCTCTCAGGAGGCCTGGATTCTGCCACAGCTGCAGCTCTTGCAATTGAAGCCGGCGATTGTGTCATCGGCCTTTCCTTCGACTATGGCCAGAGGCATCGCCGCGAATTGAACGCCGCCACTGCCGTCGCAAAGCACCTTGGATTGGCGGAACACCACTGCATCGCTGTGAATCTGGCCAGCTGGGGGGGCTCGGCGCTCACCGATGCAACGATCAGCATTCCGACCGAAGGTGTGGGAGAAGGAATCATCCCCACTACCTATGTGCCCGGCCGCAATACGGTTTTCATTGCAGTCGGACTCAGCCTGGCGGAAGCCCGAGGCGCCGAACGGCTGGTACTTGGCGTGAATGCTGTCGATTACTCCGGCTATCCCGACTGTCGCCCCGACTATCTCGACACGTTCCAAGAGCTTGCGGCTCTGTCAAGCAAATCAGGGCGAGAAGGTCGTGGCACCCAGCTGTGGGCTCCCTTGGTGCACTGGAGCAAAACGCGCATTGTGCAAGAGGCACTACGCCTGGGCGTGCCGATCGAAACCACATGGAGCTGCTACCGCGGAGGCAGCTCTCCCTGCGGCGTGTGCGACAGCTGCCGCATCCGTGATGCGGCACTGCGAGAGGCAGGACGGACGGACCTCTGCAGCCAAGCGATTGAATGATCAGCCCACAGCGGTGTGAACTGCCCTGGCAGGAGCCCCAAGCCATGGCCCGAATCCTCAGGGCCAGGCATGGAGAACAAGGCCTGGTGTGGCTGGATGGCGACGGAAGTGAGCTGGGCAGATGGGCAACCCTGGCCGTCGCCCCCCAGGAGATCATCTGCTGCCGGGGCCTCCCCGGAGAACCAGGAGCGACCAATCCCTTCAACGCTCTGCGTGGACTAGCCCCAGGACATTGGTGCGGCTGGCTGAGCTACGAAGCCGCCGCTTGGGTGGAACCAGGAAACCCCTGGGCCAGCGATGGCATGGCCACGCTTTGGATCGCCCGCCACGATCCGGTGCTGCGATTTGATCTCCAACAGCGCAAGGTGTGGATCGAAGCCACCAGCACAGCTGCTCTGGAGAGCCTGGCCCAAAAATTGGTCACTAGCGCTCAGCAACCCAGGGCCGAGACCGTATCGATTCCGCTCGCAGCATGGCGTCACCACACGACAACAGAGCAGTACGCCGCAGGCGTGCAACGCATCCGTGATCTGATCGCAGCCGGCGATCTCTTCCAGGCCAATCTCACGGCGTGTTGCAGCACAGCCTGGCCCCAGGAAAGCAGTGCCATTGAGCTGTTTCTCACCCTGCGTGACGCCTGTCCTGCCCCTTTTGCAGGACTGATTATCAGCGATCAAAACGAAGCGTTGTTGTCCTCTTCACCGGAGCGATTTCTGCAGGTGAGTGCCCAGGGAGCCGTGCAAACCCGGCCGATCAAAGGCACCAGGCCGCGCCATTCCGAACCCGAACAGGATGCGAACCTCGCCGCAGAACTTGTCTGCAGCGACAAAGACCGCGCGGAGAACGTGATGATCGTCGACTTGTTGCGGAATGACCTCGGTCGTACCTGCCAGCCGGGTTCGATCCAAGTTCCCCAACTAGTGGGCCTCGAAAGTTATGCCTCAGTGCATCACCTCACTTCGGTTGTGGAGGGACAACTGAAAGCCGGGTTGAGTTGGGTCGATCTCTTGGAAACCTGTTGGCCTGGGGGGTCGATTAGTGGGGCACCCAAACTGCGGGCATGCCAACGTCTGCATGAGCTCGAGCCCACCAGTCGCGGTCCTTACTGCGGATCACTCCTCCGAATCGACTGGGATGGCAGCTTCGACAGCAACATCCTGATCCGATCTCTCCTGCGACAGGGCGACACCCTCCGAGCCCATGCTGGCTGCGGGATTGTGGCCGACTCGGATCCCCTCTGCGAAGCGGAGGAGTTGATGTGGAAACTGCAGCCGCTGCTGGAGGCATTGACATGACCTCATCCATTGCCTGGATCGATGGCCAATGGGGAACTGCAGCAAGCCTGAAGCTTCCCCTCGACGACAGGGCCCTGCTCCTGGCCGATGGCCTCTTCGAAACAGTGCTGATCCGCAACGGCCAGCCACAACTTTTGCAGGAGCACCTGCAGCGATGGAGCGACAGTGCTGCGCGACTGAGCATGGATGCACCTCCCGAGCGCGACACGCTGGAGCCTCTGATTGAAGACGCGGTTCAACGCAGCCAGCTAAACGAAGCCGATGGAGCCCTGCGGCTCAACTGGAGCCGTGGCAGCACACCCCAGCGCGGAATCGTGCTTCCAGCCTCAGGACACCACCGCTTTTGGCTCACGCTCCAGCCCTGCACGCCGACGTTTTCACCCATCAACACCATCACCAGTCGCCATGAGCGCCGCAATGCCTCCAGCCGGCTGAGCCATTGCAAAACATTCGCCTACGGACAAGCCATTCAGGCCCGTAGGGAAGCGCAGGAGGAAGGGGCTGACGATGCTCTGCTTTTGAACACTGCTGGGGCCATGTGCTGTGGAACGGCAGCCAACCTGTTGATCCGGCGTCGCGGACAGTGGCTCACACCAGCACTCTGCAGCGGCTGTCTTCCGGGCGTGATGAGGGGCCGCGCTCTGAGCCAGGGCGTTGCAGTGGAAACCAATCTGGAGGCCGAGTTCGAGGCAGATGATCAGGCCGTTCTAATCAACAGCCTCAGCTGTCGACCGATCGCATCCCACAACGGCAAACCCTTGGCTGCAATGACTGGTGCATTGGAGGTTTGGCAATCCCTGCTGCACTGATCAGGATGAGGCAAACGGCTTGGCCATGGCACTGCAACGTGACCTCAGCCTCACCAACCTGATCTTGGCGGTGGTGACCGGCACCATCGGTTCCGGTTGGCTGTTCGCGCCTTACTTCACCGCCAAACTCGCGGGGGGAGGAAGCCTTCTGGCGTGGAGTGTGGGCGGATTGATGGCCTTCCTGCTGGCACTCGTTTTTGCAGAGCTGGGATCGGTTGTCCCCAGTTCCGGGGCACTGGCGCAGATTCCGTTGCTGAGCCACGGGCGCCTGTCTGGATTCATCGGAGGCTGGGCCGTCTGGCTGTCGTACGTCGCACTTCCAGCGGTTGAACTGCTGGCTCTGCTCGAATACCTCTCATCGAGCCTTCCTTGGCTAACCGTCCAGCACAACGATGGCGAAGAACTCAGCCTTGCTGGTCATGCCGTGGCAGTGCTGCTGCTGATCCTGCTCTGCTGGATCAATCTCAACGGCGTCCGTAGCCTTGCGCGGTGGATCGACAACCTCACCTGGTGGAAGCTGATTGTTCCAGTGGGCGTCGCGATCACTCTGATGCTGATTAGCGGTCACTGGGGCAACCTGCGACTTCCTGTAGGTGGAACACAGGGCGCCGATGTTGTTAAGGCCGTTGGCAGTGGTGGAGTGTTGTTCAGCCTGCTGGGCTTTCGCACCGCCATGGATCTGGCCGGGGAAGCGCGCAGGCCCAGTCGCGATGTGCCCCTCGCCATGGGGCTCGGCTTGGGAATTTGTCTAGCGATTTATCTGTTGCTGCAGCTCAGCTTTCTGGTCAGCGTTCCTCCTGATCAGCTAACCAACGGCTGGCACAGCCTCAGCCTGAGCGCCCATGGAGGCCCCATCGTTGCTCTCGCCATGGGGCTCGGTCTGAGTTGGATGGTCACCCTGCTGCTGATTGATGCTGTCGTGTCTCCAGGAGCGACAGCCCTCACATATGTCGGTGTCTCAGCCCGAATCAGCTGGATGATGGGGGAATGC
Organism: Synechococcus sp. UW106; assembly: GCF_900474015.1. Lineage (NCBI taxonomy): Bacteria > Bacillati > Cyanobacteriota > Cyanophyceae > Synechococcales > Synechococcaceae > Synechococcus > Synechococcus sp. UW106. The sequence continues at coordinate 458,586 of NZ_UCNV01000009.1, read as the reverse complement.
GGGCTCGTCCCTAAAGCTCTAGGGCAGCTGAATCGCCAAGGGGTTCCCCACGTTGCACTGATCCTGAGCACCCTGGTTAGCGCCCTAATGCTGGCGGTAGGCCCTGGGTGGCAGAGCATCGTGAGCTTTCTCACCTCCACGTTGATCATCGCTCTAGCCACTGGCCCGATCAGCTTGATGGCGTTGCGGCGACAGCTCCCGAATGCCCCCCGCGGCTACCAACTCCCCATGGCGTCATGGTTGTGCCCCCCGAGCTTTGTGATGGTCACCTGGGCCATCAGCTGGTGTGGACGAAGCGCCCTTGAAGGAGCTGTGCTCTGCATCGGCATTCCAACGCTGCTGTTCGTCGCCCATCGCCGCTGGAAGGGCATCGACATGGACGTTCGTTCGGCCCTCTGGTGGCCGCTGTACTTAGGACTTCTGGTGCTGAACACCGAGCTCTTTGGCGACGGAGGTTTGCTGCCACTACCGCAGGCGGGGCAACTGCTGGTACTGGCGGGCATAGCACTTGGCGTTATGCCCTTAGCGGTCTTCTCCGCCCTGGCCGAAGCATCTCCCCACGCCCAGCTGGAAAGCACCTCCACGACCTAGATCCTGAGAATCCAGCGCACAGCCTCATCCCAACCGGTGGCATGGGGGGCGCCGGCCAACTGAAATCGTCCTGCAGCGATGCCGGAACACAACTCCGGGTGGGGGCCATCGGGCCCTGGAACAACAACAGCGACATCGGCCACCTCGAGCAGCGGCAGATCGTTGGGGGAATCTCCCAAAGCCAAGACCTTCACCTGCTGAGCACCCAAATGTCGCTTCAGGGTTGCCAAGGCCTTGCCTTTGCTGATGTCAGGGCCCAACAGATGCCCCATGCGATTGCCCTGCACCACCGTGAGATCCATCCGCTGCGCTAAGGCTTCAAGTCGGCGCCGCCCCTCCGCCGAGGGCGGAACGAACGGCACACTGCAGCAACGCCGCTGGGCCTGGCGCAAGGACTCGCCGCCGAGCCCCAACAACTGCTGACCTTCTTCCTCGCTGAGTTCATCCAACGGACGTAGCGGCTCACCCAACTCACGCTGGAGATGCTGCAACTGGGGTTTCAGCTCCGTCCAACCAGGGCCCAGCGGCAACTCCCAGGCATCCCCCTCAGGGGTTTCACCGTGCACGGCTCCGCCGTTTTCAACGATGTATGGATCATGAAGCCCCGCTTCTGCGCGAAAGGCACGCACCTCCTCCGCCGTTTTACTGGTGCACGGAATCACAGGAATCCTGCGCTCTTGCAGCTGGCGGATCAGATCCTTTGCGGGAGACCAATCGTAGGTGTGATCCAGCAACGTGCCGTCGAGATCGGTCACCACCCACCACGTCAACTCGACCTTCGCGGTCATGGCTGAACCAACCAATGCACCGCATAAGGCTCTAGCGAATGCAACTGATGTGGTGCGAACACATGACCGCTCAGGCAATCGGCCCATGGCTTGTTCACATCACCCCCCAAGCGGCCGAGGCGCAAGCTCAGCCGCGATGCCGTCATGTTGTGAACAGCCACCAACGTTTCCCCCCCATAGGAACGCTGCAGGATGACGCGATCAAGGCGATCACCGCTCAGCACCTGCATGGGGGCATCAGGATGCAAGGCCAGATGAACAGCCCTTTCGGCAAGCGCCCGCTTCAGCACCGGAAGCAGCGCCGATGCATCGGCATCAGGATCCGCCAGGCGTCGCTCCAAGGCCTGGGCTGTGAATTGAGGCCGGTTGAGATCCCGTCGATGACCCGTTCGACGAAAACGAGTTAGATCATTGGGAGCCGCCAAAAGCGCCGGCAGATAGAACGCGGGAACCCCTGGCAAGGCCAGGATCATGAGTTGGGTAAGCAGAAACCGCTCCCGTTGGAGATAGGTGGGATCAATCCCCCCATCCGCCATGGCACTCCACCAACTGATGTTGATCTCGTAGGGAACTTCTTCACCAGAACTGAGCATCCTGTGGCTGACCAATCCACCCCGTTGCTCACAGCCGATCAACAGTTGAAGCAAACGTTTCTGGGACATCAGTCCCTCCAGCGGCCTTAAGCCGATGCCGTCATGACAGGCGGTGAAGTTGAGCAACCCCGTCTGCTGCGGAAGGTCGGGCCATCGACTTAACCAGGCATTCAGGAGATCGGCGCGGCCACTGACGCTGGCCTCCAGCAGCAAGGGTGGCAGTGGAAAGTTGTAAGCCAGATGCGCTTCATCACCACTTCTCAGGTACGAAAGGTTTTCCTGCTCCGGCACGTTGGTCTCGGTGACCACAACGCCATCCGGTCCCACCTGATCGAGGAGCAGGCGAAGCACCTGGACTAGTTGATGCGCCTCAGGCAGATGAATGCATGAGGTATATGGCTGCTTCCAGACAAAACCCACTGCATCCAGACGGATCCAACGCACCCCATGCCGGGCCATGCGCTGCATCAGACGGGCAAAGCCCAGCAGCACCTCCGCACTGCGCCAGTTGAGATCCACCTGATCCGGGCCAAAGGTGGTCCAAACCTGACGCGCACCTTTTGGCCCCCTCAACTGCGTGAACAGATTGGAGCTGCGGGGACGAACGACATCCGACCAACAGGGATCGGGCGCAGCCTCCAGCACACAACAGCGACCGGGATCTTCATCCCGCATGAACTGCTGCACCCAAGGATGAGACGCCGACACATGATTGAGAACGAGATCGGCCATGAGCCGTCTCCCCTGGGCCAGGGCGGCCAGGTCGCTCCAATCGCCGAAACGCTTCTCAAGGGACGTGTAAGTGGCCACCGCAAAACCTCCATCACTGGTGGATTGCAAGAACGGCAACACATGAATCACTGCTGCAAAGGGGTGCAGATGGCGATTCACAAAGGACTTCAAGGCTTGCAGACCAGGCACACCGTCATCACCAATCGTGTCGGCATAGGTGATCAAGACCACAGCGCGGCCATCCCAACGCTCAACACGTCGCGCCGGATCTGTCTCGGTATCGCCATCTGCAGACGATTCGCTCAAGATCTGCAGCAATTGCGACGACAACTCCTTGCCATCCCCGGAAGAATCATTCGGGTACAAATTGCCAAGCAGGTTCCGCAGCGTCTCTTCGCGCGGGGGCTGCATTGCCTTCCTCCTCAACACCGTTCAGGTATGGGGCAGGACTCTGACCTCTGTTGTTGCATCGAACACCACATGGATTTTCAGCAGGGCCTGATCAGCACCGTTCACGACTACAGCTTGGGCAATCTTGATGCAGTTGCCTTTAACCATGAACTGAGTCAGCGACCAACCACTCTGCTGATCCCCTGCCTGATGGAGGAATTCAGCCGCCCGGCCCTCGGCCTGATCCGAGAAACGCTCTCTGGATTAAAGGGCCTCAACGAGCTAGTGGTGGCGCTGGCGGCCAGTAGCCCCGAAGACGTCAACACAGCAGAAAAGTTTTTTGAAGGGATGCCGTTCCCCGTACGGGTGCACTGGACCAACGGCCCCGCGGTTCGCGAGCTGCTCGAATCCGTCGGCGAGCTGGGGCTCGATGTAACCGGGCCACCAGGCAAAGGATGGGCCGTCTGGCAGGGGCTGGGGGTGGCTTGCCAAAACGCTGAGGTCGTTGGCCTGTTCGATGCTGACATCAGAACCTTTGGATCGGCGTATCCGGAGCGCATGCTTCGCCCTCTGCTGGATCGATCCCACGGCATTGCCTACGTCAAAGCCTTTTACAGCCGCCTGTCCCTTGAAACCCAAGCGCTTCAAGGCCGCGCCACACGCCTGTTTGTCGGCCCGTTGCTCGCGAGCCTGGAACAGATTTTCGGGCCTCTCCCTTACCTGGCCTATCTGCAGTCGTTCCGTTATCCCCTCGCTGGTGAATTCGCCTTTACGAGCGATTTGGCCATGAATCTGCGCATCCCATCGGACTGGGGGCTGGAGGTTGGCCTGCTTTCGGAGGTGTACCGCCATGTGGCCTCCAGCCGAATTGCCCAGGTTGATCTCGGGCTGTTCGACCACAAGCACAAGGAGTTGGGCCATCAACCGACTGAAGGCCTGCAACGCATGGCTGGCGAAATCTTCGGCACCGTATTGCGTGGACTGATGGAACACGAAGGCTGCGTGATGTCGATGGACCAACTTCCAACGTTGGAGGTGCTCTATCGGCGGGTTGGAGAAGATCGGGTCCGTCAGTTCGGCCTCGACTCAGCTATCAACCGACTGCCCTACGACCGTCATGGCGAAGAACTCGCTGTTCAGAACTTCGCAAGCCTCTTGCGGCCTGGCCTTGCAAAACTGATGCAGGCACCCATTGCGCATCAACTGCCCAGCTGGTCACGACTTCGCAGTTGCAATTCAGCTCTACAGGCTGATCTGGCTGAAGCTGGACAAGCTGATCGAAGATCTCTGAAACGACCTAACCACAACCCACAACGCTTGGCCTCTGAGCTGGCTGCCTAAAGCCAGGCGATACAACTTCAGCCCAACTGCTCACGCTGCCGCGTCACCCAAGCCGTTGCAGCCCGTTGCGAGTGCCAGGCCTGAAGCAATTGCTTAGCCAGTACCTGCAGTTGCTGTGCATCAAGCGTTGACTCAATGGCTCGATTCATCCGCTCAACATCGAACTGCTGAGTAACACTCAAGCTGACTTGCTCCTCCATTTTTCAATCCCTCAAATCGACGGAACAATCATGCGCAGGAGCAAGCAAAAGAATTGTTTCATTTGAAACGGAAGGCCATCTTTGTGTCGATCCAAACGTTGAACAAAATTCTGCAATTAAAAAGCCTTGGGCAGAATGGTGATGGTGGTTACAAAAATGACTCGATCTGTATCAACGCATCTGTACCAAATCTAAAGCCGTGCTGATTCGGTGATCAATCAAACACTTTACTTGCGCTAAGAACACGAGATTGGCATGATTCAATATGCTCACAATGATTGAGTGCGTTTATCAAAACGACACCAGCCGAATGGTGATCGTGAAATGCATTGGCAAAGACCACTTCTATCGAGAGAAGGTGGTGATGCCAACGGAGGTCTTCTGGTTCGAAGCACCTCAGGATGCGCGCTTGGAAATTTGGAAAATGTCGATGACGGGGCAGATGCTGCATGTGCGAGCCGATGTCAGTGACTACGCCACAGATGAAGAGCCTGCCAGGGAATCACTTTGGGCCAGCTGAACTGACCCGGATGGATTCGAAGAAGAAGTGATCTAAACGCTTAGGAACTGGTCGACGACCGCTTGGCTGAGTTCAGTCGTTGAACCACTGGCGACAATTCCGCCGCGTTGCATGGCGTAGTAGCGATCGGCCTGACGCACGAAATGGAGATGTTGCTCCACCAACAACACACCAATCCCGGTATCAGCAATAATCCGCCGAACAGCAGCTTCAATATCTTGAACAATATTGGGCTGAATGCCTTCAGTGGGCTCATCCAATAGCAGAAGTTTTGGCTTTCCTAGCAACGCTCGGGCAATGGCCAATTGTTGTTGCTGACCACCACTCAGATCCCCTCCCTTGCGCGGCAGAAACTCCTGGAGAATCGGAAACAGCTCATAGACAAATGGATCAATGTGGCGATGGCGCACCAAGCCACCCGGCAAAGCCTCCATCCCCAGAAGCAAGTTCTCTTCGACCGTGAGTTGCGGAATGATCTCGCGACCTTGAGGCACATAGCCAATCCCCGCCCGTGCTCGCTGATGGGGAGCCTGACGATCCAGTTCAGCGCCGTCGAAGGCCATCGTTCCGGAGCGAGGGCGCAACAAGCCGATCAGCGATTTCAGCAACGTGGTTTTTCCCACGCCATTGCGGCCGATCAAACACACCATCTCCCCCGACTTCACGCTGAGATCAACATCCCGAAGAATGTGACTTTCACCGTAAAAGGTGTTGAGGCCTTGGATCTCCAACAAATTCGTCATGGGTTCTCCTCCTCAGTGGTGCCGAGATAAACCTCAATCACCCGGGGATCTGCTTGCACCTGATCCATAGTGCCCTCACAGAGAACATGACCCTGGTGCAGCACCGTCACCGGACTTTCAAGCCGTCGAATGAATTCCATGTCGTGCTCAATCACCAACACGGTGTGATCCCCTGCCAACGACTTAAGTAGATCCGCCGTTAGGTCGGTCTCCTCATCCGTGAGCCCAGCCACCGGCTCATCCACCAGCAAGAGGTCGGGATCCTGCCCCACCAACATGGCGATCTCAAGCCACTGCTTCTGGCCATGGGACAACGACCCAGCAGCCCAATCGGCACGGTTTTGCAGGTTGACGATGCTCATCAACTGATGAACACGGTCTCGCTGATCCCCATTAAGGCCGCCCACCAGCAATGACCAGGGCTGCTTCGGCTGGCTCACTGCCAGGGCCAAGTTCTCCTGGACGGTGAGCTTCTCGAAAACGCGGGGGCTCTGAAATTTGCGACCGATGCCCAGGCGAGCAATGCGATGCTCCGCTCGCCCCACGAGGGAACGACCTTGAAACATCACATCGCCTTCCGTGGGAGCCGTTTTGCCCGTAATCACATCCAGGAATGTGGTTTTTCCGGCCCCGTTGGGGCCAATCACAGCCCGCAGCTCACCAGGCTGCAGGCTGAGGTTGAGATCTCGCAGCGCCAAAAACCCATCAAAACTGACAGTGATTTGGCGCAATTCCAATAAAGCCGTACTCATGACTGAACCTCCTCCTGACCTTCAAGATCGAGACGTGGATAGGTCTCACTCCGACGGGAGATACCGAATCGGTTGAGCCAATTGCGAGGACCATCTCCTCGGAACCAACCAACGACGCCTTCAGGCAAGGCCGTCACCACAAGGATGAACAACCCCCCTTGGATGAACAGCCAACTTTGGGGGAGAGCTTCGCTCACCAAACTCTTGGCGTAGTTGATGGCCACAGCGCCAAGGATGGCTCCCACGAGCGTGCCTCGACCACCGACCGCAACCCAGATCACCATCTCAATCGAGAAGGGAACAGTCATGTATTGCGGCGAAACGATGCCCGACTGAACGGTGTACAGCGCGCCTCCGATTCCAGCCAAACCACCAGCGATGGCAAAGACGATCGTCTTGAAAAGGGTTGGGTTGTAACCCGCAAAGCGCAGCCGGGGTTCGTCATCGCGAATAGCAATCAACACATCACCGAACCGACCCCGCACCACCCAACGCAAAAACAACCACGCCAGGATCACAACAATTGCGGTCAGCCAGAAAAAACTGCGCTGCATCTCTGCCGAACCCACCACCTGACCGAACAACTCCGTGACATCGGTCTTGAGACCATTGGTGCCGTTGATCAGCTTTTGCTGCCCATTGAAAAAATTGAAAAACACCAGGAGCGCGGCCTGGGTGAGGATCGAAAAGTAGACCCCTTTGATGCGGTTACGAAAGACGAGATTGCCCAGCACCGCTGCCAAAACAGCCGGAACCAACCAAATCCCCACCAAGGTGACGAGGGGTGAGTGGAACGGTTGCCAGAACGCGGGCAAACGATCAACCCCATAGAGACTGAAAAATTCAGGGATGCCATTGGGCAGGTCCGCTGAACTGTTCAGCTGCAAGTACATGGCTGCCACGTAACCGCCAAGCGCGAAAAAGATGCCCTGGCCTAGGCTGAGCAGACCGGTAAAGCCCCAGATCAAGTCAATACCCAGAGCAACGATCGCCAGGGAGAGGAAGCGACCCAACAAATTCAGCCGAAATACCGGCAGAACAGCAGGCGCAGCAACGATGGCCGCAACGATCACCACCCAAAGGATGATCAAGGGCCAACGGCGTTGTTGAAATTCTTGGAACATCAGATCAAGCCTCCACCATGCGGCCTTTTTGCGGAAAGAGTCCCGCAGGACGGAACTGCAAAAACACCACGATCAGGGCAAACACCATCACTTGAGCCATGCTCGTTGTGGCGAAGAAATTGACGACACCGGCCAGAGGAGCGGGCATGTCTGGCCAAATCGTGAGCAAACGTCCAGCACCGATCAGATCGGTCAGAACGCCAATGGCGAACGAAGCCAGCACGGTTCCCAGCAAATTGCCGACACCGCCCAGCACCACAACCATGAAGCAGCCCACGATGTAAGACCCGCCCACGTTGGGGCCCACCGAACCCAGTAGGGAAACAGCAACCCCAGCCACACCGGCTAAACCCGAGCCAATGCCAAACGTGAGCACATCAACGGTCTCCGTCGGGATGCCAAGGCAGTCACTCATCGAGCGGTTCTGAGTGACGGCACGGATGCGCATGCCCCACACACTTTTGTTGAGGAACCAAGTCACCCCAACCACCGCAACGATCGTGAGCACGATGATCACGAGACGGGGCACAGGGAATGTGATGTCCATGTAATCGATCCCACCGCGCATCCATTTGGGCGCCGTCACATCCACGTTGCGGGAGGTGGCTCGGGCGATGCGGCTGATTTGTGAGGCCAAGCCACCAGCCAACAACACACCTGCCAGGGCTGAAACAGCCCAGCTCCCAGCACGCACCAAGCGGGCTCGCGGCCCCGCCAAGAGAGACGACGGAAGCAGCAGAGGAAGACCAAAGCCCAGCACCAAAGCCAGAATCAGGCCGGCGGCGTGAGCCAGAGGGACACTCCGCACAAACTGCTGAAGAATCAAACTGACACCCCAGGTCGCCAAGAGTGTTTCCAACGGATTGCCGTAAAGACGGCGAATCACGGTGCGCTCCAACAAAATGCCGACAACACCACTGACGATGAACGCCAGGGGAATGGCAACGAGAACGTAGGCGTTGTAAACGGGCTGCAGGGCAGGCAGCTTGAAGACAAGCTGCACCACATAAGTGGTGTAGGCCCCGAGCATGATCAACTCGCCATGGGCGAGGTTGATGACACCCATCAAGCCAAAGACAATGGCCAGTCCAAGGGCAGCCATCAGCAGAACTGAGCCGATGGCGACGCCGTTGAACAGGGTTTCAAACAGCAGTTGCACAGACGTGTGAAACGAAGCGTTCAGTGAAACGACAAAAGGAGGGACCCGTTAACGGGCCCCTCCCTGAAGAGAAATCAGGCTGTGATCCGTGGATCAGAGCTTGTACTTCTCGCCTTTCGCAGCGTCGGTCCAGTCGCAAGCGAAGCCTTTGGAGCTGGGCTCGAACTGGTTCCAGGCCTGAGGAGCCACAGGACCGTCGGTGGATTCGAGGATCTCGAACTGGCCGTCAGCCGTGATCTGGCCGATGCGGACGGTCTGAGACAGGTGATGGTTAGGCATCACCGTCACAGGACCCTGAGGTGCATCAAATTCGATACCAATCAGAGCTTCACGCACCTTGTCGTCGTCGAAGCTGTTGGCTTTCTCGACGGCCTTCTTCCAGAGATAGACCATGTTGTAAGCCGACTCCTGAGGGTCAGCCACCTGACGGTCTTCGCCGTACTTGGCCTTGAAGTCAGCAGCGAACTTCTTGGATGCCGGGGTGTCGATCGACATCATGTAGTTCCAAGCGCCGTAGTGGCCCTCGAGGAACTCAGAACCAATGGTGCTGATTTCCTCTTCCGCGATGGAATAGCTCATCACGTAGTAGCCGTTCTCAGGGGTGATCCCGGCGTCTTGGATCTGCTTGAAGAAGGCAACATTCTGGTCGCCATTCAGGGTGTTGATGATCACACCGCCGTCAGGCAGAGCTGTTTTGATCTTGGCGATGATCGGGGCAACTTCGGTGTTACCCAGGGGCAGGTAGTCCTCACCGACCACTTCACCACCCAGAGACTTGAGCTGCTCTTTGGTGATGGTGTTGGAAGTACGGGGGAAGACGTAGTCCGAACCCACCAGGAAGAAGGGCTTGCCAGCGGCAGGCGACTTCTCATACATGAACGCGGTGGCAGGCTCTGACTGCTGGTTCGGTGTCGCACCGGTGTAGAAGATGTTGTTGGAACACTCCTGACCCTCGTACTGAATCGGGTAGTAGAGGAAAGCGTCCTTCGACTCGTACACAGGCAGCATCGCCTTGCGGCTAGCAGAGGTCCAGCCGCCGAAGACCACGGGCACCTGATCCTGATCGATCAGTTTCTTGGATTTCTCAGCAAAGGTGGGCCAATCGGAAGCACCGTCCTCGACGATGTACTCGATCTTGTACTTCTTGCCATCGACTTCAACGCCACCATCGGCGTTGATCTCATCGATCGCCATCTTCTCAGTGTCCACCAGGGTGGACTCCGAGATGGCCATGGTGCCGGTCAGCGAATGCAGGATGCCAACGGTGACGGTGTCATCAAAGTCGGTCGCGGGTGCAGAAGCTTTGTCGTCACCACCACAGGCGGTCACGGCGAGACCCAGCGATGCCGCGGCCATGCCAGCAAACAGACGCTTGGAAAGAGGGGTGCTCATGAAATGAAGGGGCACTTAAAAGCTTGGACGCGCGAAACGTCCTGAGATCCGACCATCGCCACTGGAGCGGATTCAAAATGTCACAACGGGAACACTTTTGACCCCAAAAGCTTGTGTTTTCATGATTTTGGTAGCTGTTGCAACAAGAAGCCCACCACATGGTCCAGACCCTCGCCGCTGTGGAGGTTGGTAAAGCACCACGGCTTGTCTCCGCGCATCCGCCGGGTGTCCTGTTCCATCACCGCAAGGTCGGCACCTACCTGCGGTGCCAGATCAATCTTGTTGATCACCAAAAGATCAGACCGCGTGATGCCAGGCCCTCCTTTACGGGGGATCTTGTCGCCAGCAGCAACATCGATCACATAGATGCAGAGATCCACCAACTCTGGGCTGAAGCTCGCCGCCAGGTTGTCGCCGCCACTCTCAACAAGAACAAGATCCAGGTCAGGAAATTGGGCTTCCAGCTCTGCCACAGCTGCTCTGTTGATCGAGCAGTCTTCGCGGATCGCTGTGTGAGGACAACCGCCTGTCTCCACCCCGCGGATCCGCTCTGGATCCAGGGCACCGGCACGGGTGAGGAACTGGGCATCCTCCTGGGTATAGATGTCATTGGTGACCACAGCGAGCTGCAGGTCGTCGCGCAAGCGGCGACAGAGCGCCTCCACCAGTGCGGTCTTGCCGGATCCCACAGGACCCGCCACCCCCAGGCGCAGTTTGCTGCTCATCAGCTTCGAAACAGGCGTGAATACAGCTCAGCATGGGCAAGCTGAGCCATGCCCGCACCCACACCGCTGCTCCAGAGCTGCTGCGGATCGGCAGCCTGAAGCAGCTGCGCTTGCGAGGCAATCATGGGTAGCAGCCGCTGTTGCAGCACCTGCGCTCGGGACGGACCCAACGGCAGCAGCCGCACCGACGCACTGAGCTGATTGGCAACCCAGCCATAGAGATATCCCTCCACCATCTCGCACGCTGGAACAGACAACCCCACGGCGGCCCAAGCCCAGGCCGCTGGCCAGCTCAGGGGCACGTGTTCGGGCAGGGCCTGTCCCATATCAGACATCAACTGCACCAGCGACATTCCCATCTGACGCTGTTGCGCTCGCAGCTCTGCTGCTTCACGGGTGGCCAACAGCCAACCGTCCAGATCGATCAGGCGCGCTTTGGCCGCGCCATCCGCCTGGGTTGACCACCCCACCAGCGCCTCTGCAAGGGGCCTCAAGGCAGCGGCCTCCAGTCGCACAGCACCCCGTTGCAATTCGGCCTCCAACCAAGCCTGAACAGCCTGCTCATCAGCAATGGAGCCAGCCTGAATCAGCACCTCGAGACCTTCCGAGTAGCTGAAGGCACCAACGGGCAACGCCGGGCTAACCAGTTGCAACAACGCCAGGGATGTCATCCGTGCTGATGCCCCCCATAGGCGCCACCCTCGGGAGCAAACGGCTGAAGGCAGCGACTGACCGTCAAACCACGCCCTTCCAGCATCGTGGCCAACACGGAATCCTCCGGGAGCAACAGCTCTTGCTCATGCAGCTCAAGAGCAACGTGGCGATTGCCCAGGTGATAAGCCGCCTGCAACAGCTCAAGGGGATGCGAACCCTGCACCCGCAGCAGCGCTTCCGGCGCTGCCGTCACCTCCACCACGGTCGAACCGGACTGATCCCCCAGCAGATCACCAGGCTGCAGGGATCCCATACGGGGCAACTGAAGAAGAACAAGGCGACCGCAGGAGGTGGTGCGGCGACCGCGCAATACCGTGCGCTCTTCAGCCGTTAACGGCAAGTGCAGGGTTGCCATGGCACTGCTGTTCTGCAGGCGCTGCTCCAACACCACCACTGCATCTGTCACCACCATCTCCTTTCCAATTCCACAGAGAAAGCCTGCCCAGACATCAGCAGCACTTTGGTGTGCGTTGCTACAGAGATGAAGGCGATGGCAGCGGAGCGTGAAGCCATGCAACGTCTCGATCCTTGGCACGGCCGCTGCGACCTGCAGTTTCGTGCAGCCAACGGCAGCACCCGACACCAGGGGGGCTGCACGGCTCCGTTCAAGTTGCTTCGCAGTGAACATGGAGATGACGGACGCTGCGAGCTGCCGGTCCTGCACACCGCCGGAGGCCTGGTGGGCGGCGACCAACTCAGCCTGGCCATCAACCTTGCAACCAACAGCCGCAGCCTGATCACGAGTGTGGCGGCGCAGAAGGTCTATGGATCCATCGGCCGCAGCCGCTTGCAGCCTGAGGGCTGCTCTGCACAACAGCACGTGTGCTGCTCGCTGGCCAGCGGCAGTGATCTCGAATGGCTACCGCAGGAATTGGTGCTGTACGCCGATGCCTTGTTCGAGCAGCACCTGACGGTGACCCTGCCAATGGATGCCTCCTTTGTCAGTGCAGAAATCGTGCGCCTGGGTCGAACCGCCGCTGGTGAAACCCTGCAGCAAGGGCGATGGCGGTCCAGCCTCACGATTCAGCGCATCACCTCAACCAGCTCGACATGGGAGTTGGCTGATCGCGTGGAACTGGGCAGAGCCAGCCTGGAGGGCCCCCATGGCCTAGCTGGTGCACCGGTTTTCGGAACACTGATCTGGGCCGCACCCATGGCCATGAGCGCCGAAACAACCGCAACACTGCTGGACGGAGCGCGGGCCGACCGTGAGGGACTGACGGGCACGATGCGCTGCGGGGCCCTCGGGCAAGGGCTGATCGCCCGCTATTCCGGCAACTCCAGCCGTGATGCCCGCTTCTGGTTCAGTCGGATCTGGGAGCGCACGCGAACGCTCCGGGGACTGACAAAGCCACGCATCCCCAGGGTCTGGCCCCTGCAGGAACAGCCTCTGCGCCGACAAACGTCCACCATGAACGCTTTGGAGACCGCAGCGGAGACACACTGAAGAAGACCGAGCTTCGCTATGCATCTCAGTCCCCAGGAAAAGGACAAACTCCTGATCGTGACCGCGGCACTGCTTGCGGAACGACGATTGAACCGCGGCCTGAAGCTCAACCACCCCGAATCGGTGGCTTGGCTCAGTTTTCTGGTGCTTGAAGGTGCCCGTGACGGCAAGAACGTGGCGGAGCTGATGCAGGAGGGCACCACCTGGCTGCGTCAGGACCAGGTGATGGACGGCGTGCCCGAGCTCGTGCACGAGGTGCAGATCGAAGCCGTCTTCCCCGATGGCACGAAGCTCGTCACCCTGCACGACCCAATTCGCTGAGGCAGAACCCATGGCCCCTCTCATTCCCGGCGAACTGCTTCCCGAACCGGGTGAACTTGAGCTGAATGCGGGACGACCCGTCACCACGGTGAGCGTCTCCAACAGTGGCGATCGACCGGTGCAAGTGGGCTCCCACTTCCATTTCGCCGAAGCCAACGCCGCCCTGCAGTTCGACCGGGCCGCAGCCCGCGGTCATCGTCTCGACATCCCCGCCGGCACCGCCATCCGCTTTGAACCCGGCGACAGTCGCGACGTGAACCTCATTCCCTTTGCCGGTGCCCGACGTGTCATCGGCTTCAACGGCCAGATCAACGGATCCCTCGACGCCTGACCCATGCCCTACCGCATCTCCCGCCAGGCCTACGCCGAGACCTACGGACCCACCACTGGCGACCGGGTTCGCCTTGCGGACACCGAGCTGATCCTTGAAGTCGAGAAGGATTTCACCGTGTACGGCGACGAGGTGAAATTCGGCGGCGGCAAGGTGATTCGCGATGGCATGGGCCAGTCCCAGACACCTCGAGCCGCGGGTGCCGTCGACACCGTCATCACCAATGCTCTGATTCTCGATTGGTGGGGCATCGTCAAAGCCGATGTCGGACTGAAAGACGGCCGGATCGTGGGCATCGGCAAAGCCGGCAACCCCGACACCCAGGAAGGGGTCACGATCGTGGTGGGCCCCGGCACCGAGGCGATCGCTGGAGAAGGTCACATCCTCACGGCCGGTGGCATCGACACCCACATCCACTTCATCTGCCCCCAGCAGATCGAAACTGCTCTGGCCAGTGGCGTCACCACCCTGATGGGCGGCGGCACCGGACCAGCCACCGGCACCAACGCCACCACCTGCACCCCTGGGGCGTTTCACATCGGGCGAATGCTCCAGGCCGCCGAAGGCTTGCCGGTGAACCTGGGCTTCTTTGGCAAGGGCAACGCCAGCACCCCTGAAGCCCTGGAGGAACAGGTGCGCGCCGGTGCCTGCGGCCTGAAGCTGCATGAAGACTGGGGCACCACGCCGGCCACCATTGATGCCTGTCTGTCGGTGGCCGACCGGATGGATGTGCAGGTGTGCATCCACACCGACACCCTGAACGAAGCCGGCTTCGTCGAAGACACGATCGCCGCCATCAAGGGACGCACGATCCACACCTTCCACACCGAGGGTGCCGGCGGCGGCCATGCCCCAGACATCATCAAGATCTGCGGCGAAGCGAATGTGCTGCCGAGCAGCACGAATCCCACCCGGCCCTACACCCGCAACACGCTCGAGGAACACCTCGACATGCTGATGGTGTGCCACCACCTCGACCCCAAAATCCCCGAGGACGTGGCTTTTGCCGAATCGCGGATTCGCCGCGAAACGATCGCCGCCGAAGACATCCTTCACGACCTGGGCGCCTTCTCGATCATCGCCAGTGACTCCCAGGCCATGGGGCGCGTGGGCGAAGTGATCACCCGCACCTTCCAGACGGCCCACAAGATGAAGGTGCAGCGTGGTGCGCTCCCGGAAGACTCCAACCGCAACGACAACCATCGGCTGAAGCGCTACATCGCCAAGGTGACAATCAACCCCGCTCTTGCCCATGGCATCAGCAGCGAGGTGGGCTCGATCGAAACCGGCAAGCTCGCCGATCTCGTGCTGTGGAAGCCGGGCTTCTTCGGCATTCGCCCTGAACTGGTGATCAAGGGCGGTTCAATCGTGTGGGCCCAGATGGGCGATGCCAACGCCTCCATTCCCACCCCCGGGCCCGTGCACGGCAGGCCCATGTTCGGCGCCTTCGGCAAAGCCTTGGCTCCCAGCTGCCTCACCTTCGTGAGCACAGCCGCCATGGATGCTGATATCCAAAGTCAGCTGGGTCTGGAGCGCACCTGCATGGCGGTGAAGGACACCCGCAGCGTGGGCAAAAGCGCTCTCAAACTCAATTCGGCCCTGCCGAAGGTGAGCGTGGACCCGCAGACCTATGAGGTGTTCGCCGACGGTGAACTGCTCACCTGCGAGCCCGCCGAAGTGCTGCCCCTCGCCCAGCGCTATCTGCTGCTTTGAGCACCACCCTGCTGGTGATCCAGCACGTTGACCACGAAGGGCCCGAACTGGTGGGACAACTGGCACGGGAACGGGGAATGACTCTCCGGACCCTGCGGCCCGACCGAGGCGACCGCCTGCCGAACGCAAGTGAATGCCCGAACAGCATCGCGCTGGTGCTGGGAGGACCAATGGGAGTGAACGAGCATCATCAACCGGACCTGCACTGGCTACAAGCCGAGCTGAACTGGTTGACGGCCTGGCACCAGCAGCGTCGACCGGTGCTGGGCATCTGCCTGGGGGCGCAGCTCTTGGCTGTCGCTGCTGGCGGATCCGTGCAACCCCTGCAGGTTGGGGCACCACCACAGCAGCTCAAGGAACTGGGACTGGGCGCAATCCACTGGGTTGCTGATCCGACCCATGAGGCCTTACTGCAGGGACAACCGAGCGGGACCTTGGTCCTGCATTGGCATGGCGATCGCATCCACCTGCCGGCCGATGCAACCCTGCTTGGTTCCTCGCTGCACTGTGCGGAACAGGTCTTTCGAATCGGCGATCACGCCATTGGCCTGCAATGTCACCTCGAGATCAACAGAGACGCACTGCAACGCTGGATCGCCAACGACCACACTTACGTGATGAGCGCCCTTGGGCCTGAAGGGCCCGAACGCCTGATGCGGGAGTGGTACTGGCTTGGAGACAAGCTGCAGGAGCAAGGTCGACACTTTTTCAATATTGCGCTCGATCAGCTACAAGAGCGCTGCAAGACCAGGTGATTTACATCAACAAGGCCAACAAATTTCTACGGATAAAAATAAACAAAACCAAAAACTTTTCTGAACAAGTATCGAACCGAACGTCACCACCACGACTGAAAACGCTTCAATTGTTTTGTAGCAACAGCTACCGATCGTTCACTTCGCATCACGCGAAGCGCAGTTCGCCTCAGGCCATGGAACGGGGACCTGAGCTTGCTTCGAGGACCTTCCAATGACCACTCTTCTCTATCGCGGGCATCACTACCAGCAAAACAACACTGCTGAAGGCAAACCTGGTGTGCAGCTGGTCTACCGCCGCAACGTGTATCAATCCCGTCAGATCAACAGCCAACGGTCTCCAGTGCAGCTCGTATACCGCGGTGTGGGCTACACGCGCTAGGCCAACTTTTCAATCCGTAGCAAGAGGAACATTCTGTTCGCTTGGATTAGGGCGTAATGGATCCAGCTTCAGCAACGACGTTGGATCTCATCACTTCCCGCCTGGACCAAGGCCTTGTGCAGGTGAATCCTTCCAGTGTGCACGGGGTGTTCTGGCTGCAAACCCACTTCCCAGCCAGTGAATGGGATGCCTTGCTTTCTGGCCAGGCTGCTTTTGGAATGGATTGCATCGACGACCTCGTCAATGATGCGCGTCAAGCTGGTTTGAATGTGGAATGGGAAGCCACAGTCCCCAATTGAGCCATTCAGATTTTTCAAAAAGCCCTCGGCACTCAGTGTTGAAGGGCTTTTTTAATGGCACAAACGAACGAGCATTGTTAAGCCACCAACCGATTGAGCATGGGCAACTCTGAGAGTTCATCCCTCCATTCCTGGGCCCAAAGTGCCTGGCTGCGCTCGTAAACCTCCATCAACTGCTCCACCGCACTCTCATGGAAATCAACGCGTAGGTCCAACAGCGGAAAGGCAGCTTCACCACTCACCTGCACCGCTGCTGAGGTGCAGAAATCGGAGCGGTGATCACCTCCAGCTGCTTCACCCGCCTGAAGGGCAGCCATCAAGCGGCGGCCAAGTTTCAAGCTGGGATCGCTGGTGAGATACGCCTGCTCCATCGCCTCCACAACACCCTCGTCCACCAAACAATTGCCGGCGACGGACAGGTCACGACGATGGCGGTGCCCAGCCCAAGCGCCGCAATCCTGCCCCGTCCAACAGGCCGTTCGACCATCCAGATCGATCAGATGAAACTGACGCCGATCACGATGCTGATCATCCGCCAGAAGGCTGGCCAAAACACTCTCCGCATCCGCACTCTGCTCCAAGCGTTCAAGGCCACAGATCCCCAGATAGGGATTGGTGTGGGCCTGGGTCGCCACAGCTCCAACTCCGGCGCGGATGTGGGGCACGGTGGATCCAACGGCCAGATGACAGGTGGCAACAGCCACGCCAAAGCGGCCGTTGTTGGGATCACGGGCCAGGATCGAAAAGGTCACGGCAGCTGACTGTCGAGCCGTAGCAGTGTTTCCAGCAGCACAGCGGTGCCTGCCCAGCACTGTTCATCGCTGGTGAACTCCGCAGCTGAATGACTCAAACCGCCCCGACTGGGAACAAAAATCATGCCCATCGGCCAACGACGACCAACCTCCTGCGCATCGTGGCTGGCTCGGCTGGGGAGATGGCTGTGAGACAAGCCGAGATCGGCCGAGGCCTCAGCAATGGTGGCCATCACCAAAGCATCAGCAGGGGTGGGATCAACACTGAACTGTGGGTCCACCGCGATCGGACAGCCCGTTTCAGCACCAATGCTTTCGACCTGCTGCATCAACTCCTTCACTAACTGATCAAGAACAGTCGGGTCAACATCTCTCAGGTCGACCGTCAGGGCGACAGCGCCGGGGACGACATTGGCGGCATTGGGCCAAACCTCAAGTCGACCCACGGTCGCCACAGGATCTCCTGGATGGCTGGATGCCATGGCCTCGACGGCAAGAACAATGCGCGACGCCGCCACGAGGGCGTCCTGTCGCAGACCCATCGGTGTGGTGCCGGCGTGATTGGCCTGTCCCTGCACATTGATGCTGAACCGACGCTGACCAACAACACCCTCCACAACACCAATGGCATCCCCACGTTGCTCGAGAACGCCGCCCTGTTCAACGTGCAACTCAAGAAAAGCGGCATAGGCCTCATCGGAGCGTCGGGCCGACGCCAGCGAAGGCCAATGCCCCCCGATTCGCGCCAGATTCTCTTGAATTGTCTGGCCGTTACTGGTGACATAACTCTCCGGGTTATCGGAAGCCGTCCCCGCCAAGCCTTTGCAACCCACCATGGTCGACTCCTCGTCGGCAAAGGCGATCAACTCAATGCCGTGCCGCAGCCGCATGCCCTGGTCCTGAAGAGCGCGGCAGGCTTCCAGACCTGCAAGAACACCCAGGGCACCATCAAAGCGCCCACCGGTGGGAACGGTGTCGAGATGCGACCCGGTGACCAAAGCAGGACGGCAGGGATCGAGGCCTTCAAGATGCCCGATCAAATTGCCAGCGGCATCGACACGCACCTGCATGCCCAACTGCTTCATCCAACTGGCCAGCAACTCGCGGCCCTGAACGTCTTCAACCGAAAACCCGCGACGACAAACGCTCCCATCCGGCTTGGCGCCAATGCTGGCCAGCTGCTCAATCGTTCCAGCCAAACGACCACGGTTTGGACCCGCCGCAACTTTGCTTGGCTCAATCTCAATTGCAGGGCTGATCTGAGAAGTCGAGATGAGCGATGGCAATGCCGTGACCTGCGTTTCAAAGGGAGAACAATCTTCACCCGAAAAAACACAGAAACCTGTAGCTAGAGCAACGATTTAATCCCGATCAAAGAATTCAAACGGGCATCAGCACCCGCCACCCCAGGCGATCGGCCTCCCGACGGGCCAGGGCTGGAACGTCTTCTGCCACAAACATCCGGTGCAGCATTTGCACACCCAGCAGATGATTGATCACGGCATCCATCTGCACACGCTCCGCATCGGTGGTAGCAGGGTCCGCATGACGCGCAAACAAGGCGCTAACGCCGTCTTTGCTCAACAAACCGGCAGCATCGATCGCCTCATCACTGAGGTAGTCATCGGCGAGTTGCTTCATCTGCTCCCACTTCTCGCGCTCCGTATGAGCTGGCGGCGCCATGAAGGCAAACTTCTCGCGCCGATACAACACCTCGGGCAACAATCCCGCCATGGCTTCCCGCAACACGTATTTCTCGGTTTTTCCCTTAATCCGCAGTTCGGGTGGCACTTGCACGGCAACAGCGGCCAGATGGTGATCCAGGAAGGCCGGTCGCGCCTCCATGGAATTGGCCATGTCGACCCGATCACCACCCCAGGTCAAGATCTGGCCCTCCAACATGGTCTTGATCCAAACGTACTGAGCCTTATCCAGGGCATGGCGCCCTTCCAGTTGATCGGCATCCAATTGCTCAGCAATCGCTTTACCCGGGGAGTAATCCTGCAGAGCTGCAGCATGAGACTCCGCCAAAAGCTCCGGCACCAAGGGCGCACAGGCAAGCCACGGCTGCAGGCAACTGGGGGTGAAGCCAACCACCGCATCGAGGTCGGGATCGTCCACCTGGTTTTCAGCCAGCATCGCTCCCTGCACCAGGGCATTGGACTGCTGAAGCAAGATTTCCCAGCTGGCGCGCTCCTCCTGAGGCAGATCATCGAGACCGTGGAGGAACATGTCGCGACGAAAGGCGGGATAGCCGCCGAACAGCTCGTCTGAGCCTTCACCGGTCATCACGACCTTGTAGTCAACGTTGTTGACATGGCGACTCATCAAGAACTTCGCCACCGCCAAGGTGTTGTAGATCGTTCGCTCGGCATGCCAGATGGTGCGCTCCATATGGCCATAGAGCTCCTGGCCGGAGAGACGCATCAGATCCTGCTCAGCCCCCGTGGCCTCGGCCATCTCCCGAGCAATCGGCGACTCGTCGTAACGGGCATCATCAAATCCGATCGTGAATGCCTTCACCGGTGCCTGGCTGACGGCTGACGCCAAACCGAGGATCGAACAACTATCGATGCCGCCAGAGAGGTAACAGCCCACAGGCACGTCGGCCACCATGCGCAGCTCGACCGCCTCCAGCAAGGACGCACGGACAGCAGCGATATGGTCGGCCTCCGTGAGGCGACGATCGCGCTGGTCCTGACGCGGAAAGTCGACATCCCAGTAGGTCGACTCCGACACCTCCAGCTGCCCATTCGCACGTTGCACCTTGAGCACATGGCCGGGCTTCACCTGCTGCACCCCTGCAAACGCAGTGGTGCCAGGAACCATGGTCTGCATCAACTGATGGAACAGACCCTCCGAGGTGAAACGTCGCTCCACCGCCGGATGCGCGAACAGCACCTTCAATTCGGAACCGAATACCAGACCCTCAGGCGTCATCACCCAGTACTGCGGTTTGATGCCGAAGCGATCCCTCACCAGGTAAAGGCAATCCTCCGCACGATCAAACAACGCAAAGGCAAATTCCCCGCGCAATAGAGGCAAGGTCGCCTCCAAGCCCTGGCGCTGATAAAGCCGGAGCAGGATCTCGGAATCGCTCTTGCTGCTGAAGCGCACCCCCTGGGCAGTGAGGTCCGCTCTGATGCGTTGAAAGTCGTAAAACTCACCGTTGTGCGCCATCAGCACCTCACCGTCATCGGTGAGAAAGGGCTGACGGCCCCGTGACTCGTTCAGATCGATGATCGAGAGGCGGGCATGGCAGAAACCAACACCAGCCTGATCAAGCACCTCCACGCCAAAGCCATCGGGCCCACGATGGGCCTGGATCGCTGCCATGTTGACCAGCAGCTGGCGGTCCACCGTCTGACGACGGTCTGCGTTGAAAACACCTCCGATTCCGCACATAACGCTCGCTCAGACGACATCCATGACGCGTTCGGCCCGGTTCACCATGCAGGTGAGCAGTGCCATCCGCAGGAACACAGCTCCCCTGGCCTGGCTGAAATACCAGTTGTGGGGTGTGTCATCAAGGCAGGTGCTCAGTTCCGCTCCCCGCGCCAAGGGGTGGAGCACGATCGCTTCAGGCTTGAACGGCATGTCGCGGGTGAGGCGAAATCCTCCCCCGTGCACTTCATAGGTATCGCCAACCCAGGCGATGGCGTTGATGTAAATGACATCCAGATCGGGCACTTCAGCCTGTAGATCGGTGCTGCAGCGCACCTTCATGCCGCAAGCCTCGAGCTCCTCCAACTGCCCTGGGTCAAACAACTGCAGATCCGACTCCAGCCCGGGAGCATGAATCACCACCACCTCATCCACGGTCTGCGGGAATTTGGCCAGGATCCTCAGCAGTGAGCGAACCGTTCGCATCCGCGATGGAATCCCAACGATTCCGATGCGAATCCGATCAGCCGCAGCCACCTCAACTTCAGCGAGCTTGGGCCGCCACTTGAAGATGGTGTACAGATCCGCCATTGCCTGAGTCGGATGTTCATCAATGCCATTGCCCGCATTAATGATCGGGATTCGCAGAGTTGACGTCATCGCATAAACAGCGCCGGGATCGCTGTCCCGAAGCACCACGCAATCGCCGTAGTTGTTGAACATGTGGGCGACATCTTCAAGGGACTCGCCCTTCGCAATCCCGGTGGTAGCTCTGTCGGTGATGTTGATCGAGCTGCCACCAAGGCGATGCCAGGCACTGTCAAAAGAGAGACGGGTGCGCGTGCTCGGCTCATAAAACGCGTTAATCAGAATCTTGCCGGTCAGCGGCGTGTTGTGGCGGCAATACCGATCGGGATTGCTCTCGAATTTCGCCGCCAGCCGAAACACCTGCAACAAGGCCTCGGGTCGAAACGGTTGGATCGACACCACATGCTGATTCACCAGATCCAGCAACGGCTCTCCGTCCTCGGCAATCGCGGCCAGCAGCTCCTGGGGTTGGTTCTGGCCATAGACATCGGGACCCATCGGCTGAAACCGAATCTGTACCGACGACGCTTCAACTACTGCTGAATTTGCCTGTGCCATAGCTAAATCGGATCAACACTCTGTTTGCCAAACCGAGTGCTAAGGCCAAGAACTACATCTTTTACCGGTAACAACAACGACACCCCTTCGTCCACGAAGAAACAGCTTCTTAAGCAAAGATCCGGAAAAAATGTTCAGCTGGTTACTAACACCTGCAGCCGTCACCACACACGACCGTTCCGCCACTCAACCCACCAAATCAGTAGCAACACGAGCACAGACAGCACCAAGGCAAGCTGACTGGCCACCAGCAGAAACTGAAAGCCGGAGAGTCCAACGAGGTTGGCCATCAAAAGAAGACTTTGGATCATCCCTCCTCCTGCAACAAAGTGAAGTCGAACCGTTCCGGCCACGTGCGACTGCCGATCAGCATCACGACTGCTGACACGGCCGCCGAAAACACAGCAGCGCAGTAAGGCGCAATCAGCACATAAGCGAGCAGACCAACAACGCTGCCAGCGAGCATGGCCGCAATGGCAGCCGTGCGGTTGGCCGTGCGCCAGTACAGACCGCACGCCACAGGCCAGACCGTGGAAGCCACCAGGGCACCGGTGAAGAACAACACCGACGCCAAAGAATCCAGCCGCGGCCAGGACAGCGCCAGGGTGACGACCGCCAACCCCACCACCATCAGCCGCGCAGCCTGCTTGAGCTGCACGTCACTGGCCTGGGGTCGCAATAACCGGAAGTACACATCCTCCGCCAGAAGATCGGCAGTGGACGCCAGCAGCGAATCCAGGGTGGAGGTCAGCGAGGCAAACACCACCACGAACACCAGAGCAGCGCCGCCGGCTCCGAGCAGATCAGCTGCCATCACTGGGAACACCATGTTCACCTGCTCGAGAGGCAACTCACGCGCCAATGCCACCAGGCCGATGGAGCCCGTCACCATCGGCACGCTCATCCAGGCGACCCCCCCCAACACAAAGGAAGTCATCACCACCGAGCGACGGCTAGCGAAGACCCGAGACCACCAGATGTTGTTGTGAAACACCTCGCCCATCGAGAAGAGGGCGGAATTCCACGCAATCAACAAACCGGCAGGCAACAGCAGATCGAGCCGATCGGGATGCCGGGCAAGCAACGAGGCATGCACCTCGGGCATCGGGAATTGCCGGAAAGCGAGCACCGCCACCACCGCCAGCAGCACCATGATCAAGAGCGACTGGATGAAATCGGTGCCGATCACGGCCCGCATCCCCCCGAACAGGGTGTAAATCGTTGCGACACCAATGACCACAAGCATCCCCACGTGGTAATTGAAGCCTGAAAGGGCCTGCAGCAGCAGTCCGGCACCCATCGCCTGGGTCATCAGAAAACCCAGGGTGTAAATCGCGGTGATCACCATGAACACCCACCACGCCAGGCGCCCGTAACGCAACCGAATGAAATCGCCGCTGGTGCGCCCGTTGGGCATCAGCTGCTTGATCCGCGAAGCCAGGGGGGCAAACAGGATCAGTCCAAGCCCTGCCAGGGCATAGCTGAACATGCCCCATAACCCGGTCTTGTAGCCGAATTCAGGGGCAAGCAACGTGGTGTTGCCGGTGACCCAGGAAGCCATCAACGTGGCGGTGCTCAGGGCCAGCCCGATGTTGCGCCCCGCCAGCATGTAGTCATCGGCATTGCCTTGACCGCGCCGACCCCAGGCAATCCCTAGGGCAACCCAGAGAACAGAGAACAACACCACCAGCGCCCAAGCAATCCCTGGCTGGAGGAAGGGAACCGAGTCAGCGGACATCCGTCGACCCCCTGCGGTTCCAATAAAGATGTCCGCGCAGAATCATCACCACCGTCGCCGCAGTAACAACGGCACCGAGGGCAAAGATCAGTCGGGCCCAGAGCAATTCATCCAAAGCAAAGACCCTTTGAACTCCAGAAACAGATAAGCAAAAGAGTCTTCCCCGCCTGGCCCTTCGCACTCGATTCAGGTGCCTTCGGATACCCAAACATCAAGCGATCAGCGCCCTATCGCCTGAAATTGCGGAATGTGTAGCAACCACCACCCGAGGGGAAGTGGGGCGACGCATTGGATAGATATTGCTTACGCGACCAGGATGTTCACCGACTACAAACCCACGGTCGGGTTCGACGAATATTTCTGCAGTGAAACGGCGAGGCCGCGCGAAGATCTAGCCACGCTGCTCGCATCGCTGGGGCAGATGGGGTTGCCCGAACTGAACCGCAGCCATGCCTCTGCCAGCCAGCTGCTGCGTCGCCTCGGCGCCACCTTCCGCCTGAACGATTCCGGCCTCAAAGGCAGTGAACGGATTCTTCCTTTCGATCCCTTGCCCCGACTGATCGGACGCAGCGACTGGATCACCCTGGAGCGCGGACTGCTGCAACGCCTAGAAGCCATCGACTGCTTCCTCGCCGACATCTATGGCCCCCAACAGATCCTCAACGACGGTGTGATCCCGCGGGAAGACGTTGAAAGTTCATCCGGCTGGCGCCCTCAGATGCAGGGCATCACCTTGCCCCTCAACCGCTGGTGCCACATCTCCGGGCTCGACCTGATCCGGGACGGCAACGGCACCTGGCGTGTGCTGGAGGACAACCTGCGCTGTCCATCGGGTGTGGCCTATTTCCTTGAAAACCGTCGGGTGATGAAACGGTTGTTCCCTGGCCTGTTCGAAGGCCGTGCCGTTCAACCCATCGACGACTATCCCTCCCATCTGCTGCGCACCCTTCAGGACCTGGCGACCTGGAGTGACGCCCCTCGCGTGGCGATCCTCACTCCCGGTGTGTACAACAGCGCCTATTTCGAGCACAGCTATCTAGCCCAGCAGATGGGCATTCCCCTGGTGGAAGGCCGCGATCTGGTGTGCGACAACGGCCGGGTCTGGATGCGCAGCACCAACGGCCTCAAGCCGGTGGATGTGATCTACCGCCGCATCGACGACGATTTTCTTGATCCCACCGTCTTCCGACACGACTCAATGCTGGGGGTGCCGGGCCTGATCGACGTGCTGCGGCAAGGACGGGTCGCCATCGCCAATGCCCCCGGCACAGGCGTCGCCGACGACAAGCTGATCTACGCCCACGTGCCGGCGATGATCCGCTACTACCTCGATGAGGAGCCGATCATCGAGAACGTTCCCACCTATCTCTGTGCCCGCCCAAAAGACCGCCGCTACGTGCTCGAACACCTTGAACAGCTGGTGGTGAAATCGGTGGCGGAAGCCGGGGGCTACGGAATGCTGATCGGCCCCCAGGCCAGCCGCTCTGAGCTGGCTGACTTCGACTCGAAGATCCGTGCGAATCCCCGCAACTTCATCGCGCAACCCACCCTGCAGCTCTCCACAGTGCCTTCCCTCAGTGACGGTGAGCTGTACCCCTGCCACGTCGATCTACGCCCCTATGTGCTGCGCGGCTCGAGCGACTGGGTGAGCCCAGGGGGGCTGACACGGGTGGCCCTCAAGCGGGGCTCACTCGTGGTGAATTCATCCCAAGGGGGCGGCTGCAAGGACACCTGGATCGTCGAAGAACAACGGATCGCAGCAACACAACGAGTGGAGGCTGTGCCGTGTTGAGTCGCGTTGCCGATTCGCTCTACTGGATCAACCGTTATCTGGAACGCGCCGAAAACATCTCACGTTTTCTGGAAGTCAGTGAAGCGATGGCGCTGGACTGTCCTCCAGGGAGCGCAGAGCCATGGTTGCCGTTGGTGGAGGTGACGGGGGATCGGAACCGCTTCGATACGGCCTATCCCGATGCCACTCCCAAACAAGTGGTGCGCTTCCTACTGCTGGACCGCAGCAATCCCAACAGCATCGTGAGCTGCATTGCGATGGCTCGGGAAAATGCGAGGCAGATCAGGGATGTGATCACCACGGAAATGTGGGAGCAGATCAATGATCTGCACTGGAGTCTGCAAGACGACGAAGACATCTGGCGAGAACCCGTGCAGGAACAACTGCGGATCATCCGCCGCGGTTGCCAGCTCGTTTACGGGATTACCGACACCACCTTGAGCCGCGATCTGAGCTGGCTGTTCAGCCAGCTGGGACGTCTGATCGAACGCGCTGACAAAACCTCCCGCATCCTCGACGTCAAATACTTCCTGCTGCTGCCATCTCCCGAGGAAGTCGGCGGGGTGCTGGATGAATTGCAATGGATCACCCTGCTGCGCACAGCGGGGGCTTATCAGATGTACCGCCAGAGCGTCCAACAAGCGATCAGCCCCGCATCGGTGGCCCGCTTTTTGCTGCTAGGCCCCACCTTTCCTCGGTCGGTGCGGTACTGCCTCCAGGGCATCAGCGACACCTTGCAACAGATCCAGAAGCACCCGAGCCAAGACACGCCGGATGACCTCGACTGTTTGCGCGGGCAGCTCCTGGCCCGCTGGAGCTACGTGCGGATCGACAACCTGATCGAATCCGGCCTGCATCAAGCCATTGACCAGCTTCAGCAAGACCTCAATCAACTCCACATCCTGATCCAAACCCGCTATTTCACAAGCGCCGACCTCCGTACCACCCCAGCCGATCCAGCATGCGCGCTCTCATCGTTCACCGCCTGACCTATCGGTATGACGCCCCGGTTTTCTTAGGGGAGCATCGCCTCTGTCTGAGACCGCGGGGGCAGGGGTTCCAGACCTTGCTGGACCATCACCTCAGCGTGCTGCCTGAACCTGAGCAACGTCGGGAACTGGTGGCCGCCAGCGGCGACGAAATCCAACGGCTCCGCTTTCTTGGCAGCACCGAGCAACTCGTCTTTGAGGCCCGCAGCCTGGTGGAAACCCGACCGGCTCCACCGCTGCAGAGCTGCTTCAACGGACTCGAACCACCACTGCCCTACCCGAGGGGCCAACTCAACAGCGATCTGCAGGGCGCCTTAGAAGGCTGGTTGCCCAATGGACAGCACGAACCCGCAGCCATCGACCTCACCCAGGAAGCGCTGATGGGCAGCAACCAACAGACCCTGGCCTTTCTGAAGCAACTCATTGAACTGATTCAAGAGCGGGTGAAATACACCCAACGCCATGTAGGGCCGGCCTGGCCAGCGGGCCGAACCCTGCGCGAGCGAATCGGCTCTTGCCGAGATCTGGCCATGCTGATGGTGGCCTGCTGCCGCGTGGTGGGTCTTCCGGCCCGATTTGTGAGCGGATATCAACTGCAGCAACCTCCCCCGAAGGAGTACGACCTCCATGCCTGGGCGGAGGTCTACCTACCTGGAGCGGGCTGGAGAGGCTTTGACCCCAGTGCCGGCACGGAGGTCAATGAGCGATATGTGGTGCTCGCCACCTCCTCCAAGCCGGAACTCACCGCGGCCGTGAGCGGCAGCTTCAGCGGCCCCCCAGGAACAGCGAGTGAGCTGAATTGGCAGATTCAGATCAACGATGAAGCCACCGGAACGGAGAACTCACATCACAACCTCGTTCAGGCCGCCTGAAGCAGAGGTTCCACCCCATGCAACTGGGGCTTCCGAGCAGAGCTATGGGTTGCAGCCATCAAGGCCGGGATCTCGGCGCTGTTGTAGACGCGAAATTCCCGCACAAGAGAGACGCCTTCCTCACGGACCGCCTGGTTCAGAACGACGGAGCCATCGGGATCGGAAATCGAACGGTGGAAGGTGCCGGGAGGAATGCGAAGGATGTCACCACCACTCTCCAGCCGAACGATGTGAAACGGCTGCTCCCAAGCCAGATTCACCAAAAAGAAGGTTCTCCCGCCGCTAGCCGCCAGCAAATTGTCTTCCTGATGGGGATGCAAATAAAACTGCCAGGCTCCGCTCTCAGGGTCGTTGGGTGGCGACACCGCCGGACCGCTATGTATCACCAGGTCACGCGCGTTCGAGGTGTCCACAGTCACGTCGAAGAAACGAACCGATGGAGTGTCGCGAAAGCGCTCGTAGGCCAGCAGTTCGAACATCTCGATGGATCCTTGAAGATCCTTCAGCTGACCTGTTGTACCGGGAGCCTCACTCAAAAACGGTGACAATCACAACGGTTCAGCCCCCCAGATACGCCATCTCCGCATGAGTTGACGCACCGGCCTCTGGATCACGCTCCTCGCTGTAGCGATCTTGGCGCCGCTGCCAGAGATCGCGCATGGCCTGCTCTAGGCAAGGCTCCGACGAGAGCACAGGCTTGAGATCCATGCCATCAGCGGAGAACAAACAGGTGAACGCCTGCCCATCGGCGGTGACTCGCAACCGGTTGCAATCTCCACAGAACGGCTCACTGATCGAGGCGATCACACCGATGGCCCCGGCACCATCGCAATAGCTCCAACGCTGTGCCGTCCCACCCAGCGGGCGCCCCAGGGGTTCGAGGGGCCAACGAGCGTGAATGCGCTCCACCATCTGCGCCGCCGGCAGCACCTGGTCCAGCCTCCACTGGTTGCGGTTGCCCACATCCATGAACTCAATCAAGCGCAGCTCCACCCCCTGCTGCCGCGCCAAACCGGCCAAGGGAAGAAGTTGATCATCATTCATCCCCCGTTGGATCACGGCGTTGAGCTTGAGTTCACCGGCCGAGGGGTCAAAACCAGCGGCACGAGCCGCCGAAATGCCGTCCTGCACCTTGCGCACCAACCGTTCACCGGCGAAAGCGCCACCCTGGAGACCAGCCATGCGCGCTGCTGCATCCCCTTCTGCTGCATCCAAGCTGATGGTGATGCGATCCAACCCTGCTGCGCGCAGCGACCGAGCCATCGGTTCCGAAAGCAAAACCCCGTTGCTGGTCAGCGCCACCGCTTCAAGACCTGCCATCGGATCTGATCGACGCCTCCGGGCTTGCGCCACCGCCTCAAGCAAGGGCAACAACCGACGGCTCAACAACGGCTCTCCACCCGTTAGCCGTAGCGTTTGGGTTCCAAGGCGCGAGGCGACACGAATAACGCGCATCTGCTGCTCAAGCGTTAGCAAGCCAGGTGGGTCATCCACATCCGGACGGCAGTACGGACAGGCGAGATTGCAGCGGGCCGTCAGTGACAGCCGCAACACCCCGAGGGGCCGGTTGAATCGATCTGCGAGCGGCAGCGAGGTGCTCATCCTTCCAACGCTGACAGATCTGCGGAGCAGTTGGCATTGAGCAGAGCTTCTGCAGGCAACCGCACCGACTGATGAGGAACACGCATCAACCAGTCCATCCAGCGCAACTCTCCACGTTGCAATTGCTGATCGAGACAGGAACGAAAGGGGGGGCCTGAAGGAATCACCGCCAACAACGGCTGCAGCCGCTGACCGTCATGGGCCACCGCTGCTTGCTCAGGAGAACGGTTCCAGGCGGCGATGAGCTGAACAAAAACAGCCGTCCGCAAGCGCGGCATGTCCACCGGAAGCACCAGCAACGCCTCTCCGGGCGGAAGCGGCAGCACCCTGGCAAGCGCCTGCAGGGGGCCATTCCAGGGAGGGGGCTCCAACAGCACGGAACATCCGGGTCGGAGCTCCAGAACCTCTGCATGCTGGCGATGGCGACTCAACACTTGCACCGGGTACCCCAAAGGCAGCAGCTGGTCGACCAACGCCGTCAGCCAGACACCACCGGATGGATGGGGCAACAGCGCCTTGTCACGCCCCATGCGACGGCTGCGTCCGCCACTGAGCAAACAAACCCGCAAGCCTTGGTTCACATCGCTGATCAACAATCTGCACCAGCGAAGTCCAACAACCCAACAAAGTTGCAACCGCTACCAAATCATCCAGGCACAAGAACACCTGATCCAATCAATCAGCTCCATTGATGTTTGCTAAGGAACACAAAAACAGAGATTGGTAACCAATCTGACCAAACAAAGGCCCGGCAAGTTGATTAACTGCGCGAGTTAAACGGATCTTCTTTTTGACCGTTTTGCCATCCCTGGGCACCCTTCGTTTTGACGCCCGAGGTTTCACTTCTTCTTCTCAATGCTTGGCGACCTCTGGTCGTTCCAGGGCAGGTATCGAACCCTTCACCTGACCTGGATCGCCTTCTTCTTGACCTTCGTGGTCTGGTTCAACCTGGCCCCTCTGGCCACCACCGTGAAAGCGGACCTCGGATTGACTGTTGGTCAGATCCGCACAGTGGCCATCTGCAACGTGGCCCTCACCATCCCGGCTCGTGTGCTGATTGGCATGCTGCTGGACAAATTCGGACCCCGGGTCACCTACTCCTCAATCCTGGTCTTCTCGGCCATTCCCTGCCTGCTGTTTGCCTCCGCTCAGGACTTCAACCAACTTGTGGTGGCACGTCTGCTGCTCTCCATCGTGGGCGCCGGCTTTGTGATCGGCATCCGAATGGTGGCCGAGTGGTTCCCTCCCAAGGAAATCGGCCTCGCGGAAGGGATCTACGGCGGCTGGGGCAACTTCGGCTCCGCCTTTTCGGCCCTCACGATGGTGGCCCTCGCCGGCTTCCTCTCCTTCTCCGGTGGTTTCGAACTGCCGACCGGTGCTGTTCTGAACTGGCGCGGTGCGATCGCCCTCACCGGCATCGTTTCGGCTGCCTACGGCCTCTTCTACTTCTTTAACGTCACGGATACACCCCCCGGCAAGACTTACCAGCGTCCTGAGAAGACCGCAGGCCTGGAAGTCACCTCCATGCGCGACTTCTGGGGCCTGCTCGGCATGAACGTGCCCTTCGCGGCCATCCTCTGTGTTCTCTGCTGGCGCCTGTCCAAAGTTGGCTTCCTCACCGCAAGCACCTACCCGCTGGCCCTCGGTGCCGTCGCCGTCTGGTTTGCCTTCCAGACCTGGGGAATCATTCGCACCAACCGCGATCTGATCCTTGGCAACAAGGTTTATCCCAAGGAAGACCGCTACGAGTTCCGCCAAGTGGCGATCCTCGAGCTCACCTACATCGTGAACTTCGGTTCCGAACTGGCCGTGGTCTCGATGCTGCCCACCTTCTTTGAAACCACCTTCGACCTGCCGAAGGCCACCGCCGGAATCCTGGCCTCCTGCTTCGCCTTCGTGAACCTGGTGGCGCGCCCTGCAGGTGGTCTGATCTCCGACCGGGTCGGCAGCCGCAAGAACACCATGGGCTTTCTCACCGCTGGTCTCGGCGTGGGCTACCTGGTGATGAGCATGATCAAACCAGGCACCTTCTCTGGCACCACCGGCATCGTCGTGGCTGTGGTGATCACCATGCTCGCCTCCTTCTTCGTGCAATCCGGTGAAGGCGCCACCTTTGCGCTGGTGCCCCTGGTCAAGCGTCGCGTCACCGGTCAGGTGGCCGGTCTGGTCGGTGCCTACGGCAACGTTGGTGCCGTCACCTACCTGACGATCTTCAGCCTCCTGCCGATGTGGATGGGCGGCGGCGGCGAACCCACCCCCGAGGTGATTGCTGCCTCCAACAGCGCCTTCTTCCAGATCCTGGGCGTCGCAGGTTTGATCGTGGCCTTCTTCTGCTTCTTCTTCCTCAAAGAGCCCAAGGGCTCCTTCGCAGAGCTGCACGAAGGCGAAACGGCCTGATCCATCAACCTCAGCAGCAACTCGTTGCTGCGCAACGACCCGGAGCTCCAGCTCCGGGTTTTGTTCTTTTTTGGTTCCTGCATGGTGAACTCCCCCCGCAGCGTGCGCAGCCAGTGCCCCTACTGCGGAGTGGGCTGTGGCCTAGAGCTGCTCCCTCCTGCTGTGAAGGGCCAAGCCGTGAAGCGGGATGCTGAAGGCAATCCAATGTGGACGGCCCGCGGCGACCGCGAGCATCCCTCCAGTCTTGGTCAGGTCTGCATCAAGGGCGCCACGGTTGGCGAAACGCTGGCCCAAGGACGACTGCGCCAACCCCTGTTCCGCGAAACGCTCGAGGACGACTTCGCACCGATCAGCTGGGACGAAGCCCTCGAAAAAATCACCGGACAGATTCAGGCAAGCGTGACCCAGCGCGGCAATGCCGATGGCATCGCCATGTACGGCTCCGGCCAGTTCCACACCGAGGATTACTACCTGGCCCAGAAACTGCTGAAAGGCGCACTGGGCACCAACAACTTTGATGCCAATTCGCGGCTGTGCATGAGCTCAGCAGTGGCGGGCTACACCCGCAGCCTGGGTTCCGATGGTCCTCCCTGCAGCTACGAAGACCTCGACCACTGCACGGTGGCGTTTCTGATCGGCACTAACACCGCCGAGTGCCACCCGGTGCTGTTCCAGCGCCTGCTGAAGCGAAAACGAAAAAACCCTGGCAGCGTCAAGATCGTGGTGGTGGATCCACGCCGTACCGACACCGCTAAAGCCGCCGACATCCACTTGCCGATTGCACCAGGCAGCGACCTGGCCCTGCTGCACGGCATTGCCCACCTGGTGCTCCGCGAGAACGGCCAGGATCCAGCCTTCATCGACGACCACACCGAGAATTACGACGCTTTTTTTGACGTCGCCGCCCGCTGGACTCCAAGGCGGGTTGCCCTGTTCTGCAACATCCCCGAAAAACGCCTGCGGGAAGTGGCCGCTCTGTTCCACCGGCGCGAGAAGGTGCTCAGCCTGTGGTCAATGGGGGTGAACCAACGCCGTGAAGGAACAGCAGTCGTGCAGGGGTTGATCAATCTGCATCTGCTCACCGGTCAGATCGGCAAAGAAGGAGCGGGCCCGTTTTCCCTGACCGGCCAACCAAATGCCATGGGCGGGCGCGAGGCCGGAGGCTTGGCGCATCTCCTGCCGGGCTACCGCTTGGTAGCCAACGCTGACCACCGTGCCGAAGTGGAGCAGGCCTGGCGGCTGCCGGAAGGACAGATCAACGCCAAGCCTGGATTGGCGGCCTGGCAGCAGATCGAAGCAATGGAACAGGGCGCTCTGGATCTGTGGTGGGTGGCCGCCACCAACCCCCTGGTCAGCCTCCCGGATCTCGACCGGGTGAAGTCAGCCATAAACAATTGCCCGCTGGTGGTGGTGAGCGAGGCCTATGCCGACTCTGAAACGTCCCATTACGCCCACCTGCTTTTGCCCGCAGCCCAGTGGAGTGAGAAGGCCGGTGCCATGACCAATTCCGAACGACGGGTGACCTATTGCCCGGCCTATCGACGCCGCTTCGGCGAAAGCCGGCCCGACTGGGAGGTGTTCGCTGACGTGGGACGCCGCTTGGGCTACACCAAACAATTCAGCTTTGATTCAGCGGCCGCGGTTTACGCCGAATTCACCGAACTGACCCGAGGGCGCCTCTGTGACGTCAGTGGCCTGAGCCATGCACTGCTTGAACAGGACGGTCCACAGCAGTGGCCGTACCCCCACGGCAGCACCCCCAGCGCAACGGCGAAACGCCTCTACGAAGACCATCAGTTCCCCACCCCGAACAAGCGCGCCCGCTTCAGCACCGATCAACCGCTCGGGCTGGCGGAGCCCCCCTGCGAGACCTACCCCCTTGTACTGACGGTTGGCCGCTATCTGGGGCAGTGGCACACCATGACCCGCACAGGGAAGGTGGAACGGCTGATGAAACAGCATCCCGAACCGCTGCTGGAGATTCACCCCGGTGACGCTCAGGATCTAAAACTGCGTAACGGCGAACTGGCAGCGATCAGCTCGCGCCGCGGTCACCTCACCGCCACCGTGAAAGTCACCGATCGCATTCGGCGTGGATCGGTCTTTCTGCCAATGCACTGGGGATTCACCCAGGAGAAGGCCTGCGAGGCCAACACCCTGATGCACGATGAGGCCTGCCCGGTATCGAAGCAGCCGGAACTCAAGGCCTGCGCGGTGATCGTGGCTCCGGCCGTCTCGGTGGTAAAACCCGTCGAGCAGCAGAAAGGAAGGCTGGAGGCACTGCGCCGGCTGCTCACACCAGCACTTCGCTGAAGGCTGCTTCAAGGTTGTGGTGATCGTGTCCCGGCCGGGCCAACTTGCACAACGCAAAGCGATCCAGCTCACTGAGCTGAGCCCATTGCTCCAGAGTCATCAACACACCTCGCGCCGTTGCCGCCTCCTGCACCGCAGCGGGCAGCTCGGCCAGCTGTTGCCAGGGGGCGCCGCTGACCGGTGGAAGATCCTTCGCCATGCCATCGGCCATGGCGCTCGTGCAATCGCGCAGGTGTTGGCGAAGCTGCTCGATGGCGTCGGCCCCATCCGGCCAATCCACCAGGGTTTGACGTTGATCCTTGGAGAGTTGCAACCAGTGATTGAGCTTTAACTTCACCCCACAGAGATCAAGTTTCCGACGCACACAAAGCGGTATGCAGCGCCAGTTGCCGATGAAATCCTGCTCAAAGGCAAAGCAATGGCTGGCGGAATCGCAACGACTGGACATCAACCAAAGCCTTGATTGGTGTCAATGATGACAACAGAAGACCGCGGAAACAGAGATGTTTACTTTGATACAAATCTTGGCCTGTGCGCTTCGCCCTCTCCCTCGGAATGTTGCTGGGAATGTCCCACGGATGGGTCACGGCTGAAGCTCTCCAGCAACATCCAATGCAGGACTTTGATCCCATAGGAACTGTTAATTCCGCTACACAATTCAGCCCATTCAGTAGTCGTTCACACCAATTCTTTCCATACTGAAGATCTGTTCTGAGAGTTTCTGCCGTGACCAGCAGCATCTCGTCCACTTCCGGCCGCAGCCCCATCACCCTGGCAGCCGGCTTCCTGGGTGCGTTCATCGTTGGCTCGCTAGCCGTTCAGCTGGTTCGCAGCCAAACGGCTTCCGTCCAGGCCGGCACGGCTGCAGTGGAACCGGTGATTGCCGGGCCAGCTGCTCTCTGGGCTCCCTTGGCCGAAGCGGATGTCTCCTCCATGAGTGCGAATGTGAGTGCTCAACCGGCTGCTGCCATCAAGCCCGCCGTGGAACCCGTGGTCGGCTCCGAGGCCACTCTCTGGGCCCCCTTCGGCGAGCGCTGATCGCACTAGCGCTAATCGCACTTCCCAACAGCCGGCCATAAGGTGCCGGCATGGGGATCCAACGCCGTCAATTCCTCCAATCAACAGGCGGCATGGCCTTGGCCGCCCTGATACAACCGCGGCCTGTTGATGCTGCGGAGGATGGGTTCTGCGTTCCCGACGATCCACTTCAGGCCCTGATGGCGGGGAACCGCCGTTTTGCAGAAGCGTGGCGCCTGGCGCTTGAAGAGAACAGGGCAACGCTGCGCGGGACCGATCCTGACCCACGCTGCTTCAATTCCCCCAGAGCTTTGGCCACAAGCCAACATCCCTGGGCGACCGTGCTCACCTGCTCTGATTCACGGGTGTCACCGAGCTGGGTGTTCGACACCACCCCAGGCGACCTGTTTGTGATCCGCAACGCCGGCAACAGCGCTTTTGACGAAGCGATTGCCTCGGTGGAGTACGGCGTCAGCGTTCTCAAGACGCCGCTGGTGATGGTGATGGGGCACAGCGGCTGCGGAGCTGTCACGGCAGCGATGGACGACAAGCCTTTGACCCCTTCGCTGGAACGGCTGATCCATCCCATCGAGGAGACCATTAGCGGCAGCAGCAATCTGGCGGAGGCCGTCAGAAGCAATGCCCTTGCCACAGCATCCACGCTGATCCAACGCAGCTCGGTCTTGGCCGAGGCCAAAGGCAGCGGTGCCCTGAAACTGGTAGTGGGTTATTTCCAACTCACTAACGGTGTTGTGACCTTGATCAAATGACGGAAGACCTAAGTCATCTGAACCAACAAGGCGAAGTTCACATGGTGGACGTTGGGCACCGTCCTGCCACCAAGCGCGAAGCCCATGCCAGTGGAGCCATTCGTATGGCGCCCGCAACCCTGACACTGATCCAGCGGGGAGAGACGCCGAAAGGTGATCTTCTGGCGGTCGCCCGGGTGGCTGCCATCCAGGCCGCAAAACGCACTTGGGAATTGATTCCCCTGTGCCACCCCCTACCGCTCAGTGGCATGGATGTGACGATCGACGCTGACGAATCTCTACCTGGCCTCGTCGTCCACTGCCGTTGCCGGACAACGGGCCAAACCGGGGTGGAAATGGAAGCAATGACAGCCGTTTCCGTGGGGCTGCTGACCCTTTACGACATGCTCAAGGCGGTCGATCCAGCCATGACGATCGAGGCCATCCAGCTTCATTACAAAGAAGGGGGGCGCAATGGTGTTTGGAAGCGCTGAGCCGTACGGACGCGAAGGTCTACCCCTGGAGGAGGCACGCCGACGGGTTCTGGCAGCGATCCAGCCGATCACGGCCAGCAGCACGGTGCCCCTCCAGGCAGCCCTCGGCCGCGTGAGCGCAGGAACTGTGCTGGCCAGCGCGGCCGTTCCGGGGTTTCCGGCCTCAATCATGGACGGCTATGCCTTGGGGCAGAGCCACCAGCCCAAGCTCGGAGAGACCTGGCAGCTGAAAGGGCGCTCCGCCGCAGGCCAACCCTTCAACCAAACCCTGGCCAATGGCGATGCGATTCGGATCCTCACCGGAGCTCCACTGCCGGACGGTGCCGGCTGGGTGCTGCCCCAGGAGCTCATCACAGTGGACGGCAACACCCTCCAGCTGGCGAAAGAAGCGTCGGATCGTCCCTGGATTCGCCCGAAGGACGAGGAATGCCGGCCAGGGGACCTGCTGCTGGCCGCTGGACAGCGACTGGGGTCCGCCGATCTCGCACGCCTCGCCGGCTGCGGCATCGCCGCATTGGCCGTTGTGTCACAACCCCGCATCGGGCTGCTGATCAGCGGGGACGAGCTGGTGCCACCCGGAACAGTGCGGCACCCCGGTGCCATCTGGGAGAGCAACGGCACGCTTCTGGAGACGATGCTCCAGGCCCTCGGGCAGTCGGTGACCCAGCGACGGGTGGTGGCCGATCAACCCAACGCCCTGCGGCAGGCCCTGCTTGATCTGGCCAACGACTGCGACGTGGTGGTGAGTACCGGAGGCGTCTCCGCCGGCGATACCGACTGGATCCGACCCCTGGTAGCGGAGCTGGGTGCCGTGGACTTCTGGAAATTGTTCCTTCGCCCGGGTCGTCCCTTCGCCTTTGGAAGCATCGGTGAGGGCGTGCCGTTTTTCGGACTACCGGGCAATCCCGTGGC
Source organism: Synechococcus sp. UW106 (assembly GCF_900474015.1). Taxonomy (NCBI): domain Bacteria; kingdom Bacillati; phylum Cyanobacteriota; class Cyanophyceae; order Synechococcales; family Synechococcaceae; genus Synechococcus; species Synechococcus sp. UW106. Next base: position 421,417 of record NZ_UCNV01000009.1, on the reverse strand, counting down.
GGCGGCGGTCACCGCCCTGCAACTGCTCTGGCCCGCCCTGCAGGCCCTGGAGGGGCAGATCGAACCAGAGCTGTTCCCCCGGGTGATGGTGGAACTCGCCGACCCTTTAAGCCGCCGACCGGGACGGCCGGAACTGGCCCGAGCCCGCCTCGACACCAACGCCGCAGGAGCGCTGCTGGCACGGGTGGATGGCTCGCAGGCCTCCTCCCGAATCGGCTCCCTGCAACGGGCCGATCTTCTGTTGGAACTACCGGCGGAGGCCGGCTCGTTGCAAAGCGGTACGCGCCTCTGGGCCCAGGTGATCCGTCAGCGAATCTTCTGAACCGTCGCTGGGCAAAAGCATCGACGCTCCCAGGCCAAGAGCTGGCCCGATGCATCGAAATGGATGCTGACCTGCTGAAACAGCGCAGCGCCGAGACGTCCTGCGATCTCCAGGCTGAAAGGCTCCGCTGGAATTTCACTGGGCACCGAGAACACCAAGCCATCGGGCATCACGGCTGAGCAGTCATTGTGAAGAAATTGGTGCGCATCAAACACCACGGGAGCAGCGTCCTCGGCCTCGGCCTTCACCCCCAGCTGAGGTCGCAGCGTCTGCCGCTCACCGCTCCATCCCTTCACCAAATCCAGCAGAGCCTCGGGTGTCCCGCATGCGGGACGCTCGGGTTCGGGATCGGGGCTCAGACGGCAACGAAAGCCCACCGCCCCAACGCGCTGCAAGCGCCAACGGCCGTTCCGCGGTTCCCAGAGCAGCACCAGCATCGAGCGGGAGCGACCGCAAAACAGGTTGATCTCGTGGCCGAAGCGCGGACGATCGGCATCCAAGCCAAGGCTGGACTGGCCCCCCGCCCCGGGAAACTGCCAACAACCGCCACCGGCGTTGTATTTGGCTCGGCTGATGGGATAGGTGGCCAGGCCACCGGGAGCAAACGCCAGCCCCGACCCATCCCAGACCCCGTGGTCATCATCCGAAAAGGAAATCGCGTATGTGGTGGGATCAATCCGGCGGGATGGACGCTGTAGGTCCAGCCGATCGGCGCCGTCGCGTTCAAACCAATGGCCACATCCCTGCCAGTGGCCGGCGAAATTGCGACGGTTGAGGGTCCATTGATCAGTCATCTCCGTGACGGCATGGAACGGTCGATCTCCTTAGGGTCGCTGCAACAGCCATCCCCCGCCATGGACCTCACGATCGTTGGCTGCGGGTATGTGGGGCTTGCCCTGGCGGAGCGGCTGCAACTGAGACGGCCACAGCTAAAGCTGACGCTGACCACCACCAGCAGCGAACGGCTGGAGCACCTCAGCTCCCTGGCGGATCGGGTGAGGGTATGCGATGCCACCAATCCCGCCCAATTGCTGGACGCACTGCGGCAGAGCAGCAGCGCCGTGTTCTGCCTCGGTCCCAAGGGAGATCGCCAGGTGGATGCCAACGGCTACCGCCACACCTTCGTCAACAGCTTCCGCTGCCTGAAGTCGCTGTTGCCAGAACTCCCGAATCTTCGACAGATTCTCTACACGGGCAGTTGCTCGGTGTACGGCGATGCCCAGGGTGGCTGGGTGGATGAGCAAACGCCGCCCGACCCGGGCCGCGGCCATGGCGATGTTCTGCTGGAAAGCGAGCAACTGCTCAACAGCATCGGCGACCGGCGCGTTTGCATCCTTCGCCTCGGAGCGCTGTACGGCCCCGGCCGCGATCTGGATCGACGTTTGCGCGGACTCGCCGGCCTGGAACGCCCCGGCAGCGGAGGCTCTTACAGCAACTGGCTGCATGTGGCGGATGCCGCCGGTGCCCTGGAAGCAGCAGTGGATGGTGAATGGACCGGCGTGGTGAATGTGGTCAACGACGAACCGATCCGGCTGCGGGATCTAGTGGAGCGAAGCCTGCAACGCCAAGGGCTGGCACCGGTGCACTGGCTTGGACAAGACGATCCGAGTTCAGCGGGCCGGCGGATCCGCAACACCCGGCTCAAACAGCTGGGCTACCAACTGCAGCACCCAAGCGTTGATCACAGCGGCGTATTTGCCTCCAGCCAGGTTCCCTGACCGCTGCACCACTCCCGCTTCCAGAACGGGGCCTGATGCTTGAGTTGCTCCAACAACGCAGCAGAGCAGCGCTGCGCCGCGCCGCGCCGATCAGCCTGGACCGCCACCAGCACAATCGGGTCTCCAGGGGCGAGCCTCCCCACCCGATGCAGCACCAAAATCGGACCCACCCGGTGCTCCTGCTGCAAACGCTGTGCCATGGCCGTGATCTGACGTTCGCAAAGGCCGGGGAAGTGCTCCAGCTCAAGCGCCTCCAGAGGTCGGCCATCCATGGCGGTGGGACGCACCCGACCAATGAAGATCGCCGCGGCCGCGGCATCCCCACTCCAGATCGCGAGCTGCTGCCAAGGATCAAAGGGATCCGGGCACACCTCCACACAACAACTGGTCATGCTTCAACCCCCCGTGAACGGTGGAAGAAAGGCCAGCTCATCACCGGCCTGCAACCGCTGATTCGCACCGACCAACTCCTGATTGACCGCAATGCGGATGCCCTCGAGCGGGCCAAGATCCAACTGGTTCCAGACCTCACGGGCCGTTGATACCCCTGGCGTGAATGGAAGGGAACGCTCCGCCCAACCGGCACGTTCTCGGAGGGAGGCGAACAACAGCACCTTCAGCACCGCGTCCATGGCAGCTGGAGCGGTTCTAGCGTCCGAAGGCTCCGCCGCTGTGCCATGGGCCTGTCCATCACCCTGCTCACCATCTCCGACACACGCACCCTGGCGGACGACAGCAGCGGAGATCAGCTGCTGCGCAGACTTGAAGCCGCCGACCATCGGCTTCACGAGCGAAGACTCTGCCCGGATGATCGCTATCAAATCCGCAGTGAACTGAGCCGCTGGATCGCCGATCCCGCGGTTGATGTGGTGATCACCAGTGGGGGTACCGGTCTGACCGGCCGCGATGGCACCCCCGAAGCCGTGGCACCTCTGCTGGACAAAACAATCGAAGGATTCGGGGAACTGTTTCGCGTGCTCTCCTTCGAGAGCATCGGCACCAGCACCCTGCAAAGCCGCTGCCTTGCCGGCGTGGCCAACGGCACCTTTGTGTTTGTGCTGCCGGGATCTCTGGATGCGGTGACTACGGCTTGGGACCGGCTCATCCGTGCTCAACTCGATACCAACACCCGGCCGTGCAACCTGGCCCAGCTCCGGGCTCGCTTGAAGGAATAGAGCGTGGATTGTCAGAACGGAATCGGCATCGTGACCGCTGCCGGTGTGGGCATGCAGGCCTCCACCTGCTGGTCAATCACCTCACCAACCACAACGATCGAGGGTGACTTGAAGGCTTGCGCTCGGCATTGATCGGCAACGTCAACCAAGGTTGCTTTGAGGCAACGCTGCCCCGCCACCGTGCCCTGCTGGATCACCGCCACGGGAGTTGTCGAAGCCAAACCACCCGCCATCAGTTCCTCCGCGATCCGGGGCAGATTGTGCAATCCCATGTAAATCACCAAGCCGTCACTGGCAGCGGCCAAGGCACGCCAATCCACAGAGGGACGACGCTTGTCGATTTCCTCATGACCGGTGACGAAGGTCACCGATGACCCCGCCCGCCTGTGCGTGACGGGAATTCCGGCATAAGCAGGGGCAGCGATGCCGGCCGTCACGCCAGGGACCACCTGAACAGAGATGTTCCTTTCCGCCAAGTAAGCCGCTTCTTCACCTCCACGACCAAAGAGAAAGGGATCACCCCCCTTCAACCGCACCACCGTGCTGTGTTTCTGGGCCATTTCCACGAGCACAGCATTGGTGCTTGGTTGCGGCACTGAATGATGCCCACGACGCTTGCCGACAAAACGGCGTTCGCAGGCATCAGGGACAAGATCCAGCACTTCCTTGGGCACCAGCGAGTCGTACACAAGGGCATCGCACTCGCGAAGCAGCCGATGCGCTTTCAGCGTGAGCAACTCGGGATCACCAGGACCGGCTCCCACCAGATAAACGGTTCCGGATTGTTCAGCGGTGCTCACGGCAGAGAAACAAGCAGATCGATCAAGGCCTGACGGGTGGGGGAATGCTCCAACAGAGGAGGCAATCCACCAGCTTCGCTCAGCGCCTCCGTCATGCGATTCGGGGCTAGAGCCAACGGGAGTGGCCGGGCGCGGGGATGCCGCTGCTGGAACTCCAGCCAGGCATCGAAGGAAACCAACGGCAACGCCAATCGAGACGACAGCATCGTGAGAAACCGATCCGCCACACCTGGACGGAGGGGATGGTGCACCAGCACGGCATCACGCCGTTCAGGCAGGGGAAGCGCTGACAACACAGCGTCCCACCAGGAGGTCCATGCACCGAGAAAGGGCAGCAAGCTCACATTGGCCCCAGTTGCACGAAGCCTGTCCCGAATTGCAGGCACATCGGTTCGAGCGTGAGCTCCAGGCAGCAACAACAAAGGAAAAATCCAGGAGGGTTGGGGAGGAGCCGCCACGGCCTGTTCAGCCGTCAGCACCTCCAACTGCACCGGCGCCGATCGCCGCTCAGCCAGAAGAGCCGGTAGGGACGCCAAACAGTCGGGAACAGCACCACCACTGCGGCCGTGCGCCACGAGGTGCAGACCACGCCTTCTCGCATCGGAAGCGTCATTCCGTAGCAATGGCCACGGATCGATGACCCTGCCGGCTGATGTCATCGGGTTGTTCTGAACGTTGAGGAAGTCATGGCGCCCCGCCGTAATTTTGATCGTGCTCCATTGGACAGCCGCTCCTACCGCGAGCCTCTGGACGGACGAATCGAGCGATACGACGCCCGGAACGATCGCTACCGCAGGGGATACGACCCCAGGGACGCCCGCTACGACAGAAGAATCGATCGCGCGGCTGGGCCGTCCGAATTGGACCAAGACTTCGCTGCGATGAAGCGCGTTTGGCAAATGCTCCGTGCCGGAGCAGTGCGGATGGTTGGCGAAATTGGACGCCAATACTGAGGCTTAATCAGGTTGCCTTTTACGGCCTCGCGGCAACCACCAGATGTAGCCGGCATTACAAATCGGCCAAATCAGAGCCCTGTCATCGATCAACGCCAAAAGTGTTCTCTTTGTTACGGACCAGGGTTGCCATCACAGTGTTTATTCAATCAACCCAACGCTCCCTTCGTTTTGAAGCGTTGCCGGTCTTCGGGCCATCTCGATTGATTCGCGCCTCGTCTTTGAGCAATCAATCCGCCCACTTTTCAATCGACTTATGACTACTAGCTCTCCCTCCAGGCCTTACCTGGATGGCAAGAAGCTCAACAAGATCGAGCAGAACAAGGCGGCCAAGGATGGCCTGTTGGTCGGTAGCGAGATTGAGAAATTCGCCGAACTCGGCTGGGAGCAGGTGGATGAGACCGACCTTCAACTGCGTTTGAAGTGGTACGGCATGTTCTGGCGTCCGAAAACGCCAGGCAAGTTCATGCTCCGCCTGCGTGTGCCCAATGGAGTACTGACCGCAGATCAACTGCGTGTGGTTGGTTCGATCGTCGAGCGCTACGGCGAAAACGGCAGTTGCGACATCACCACGCGGCAGAACCTGCAGTTGCGTGGTGTGCTGCTGGGCGACCTGCCAGAGGTTCTTAAACGACTAACGGAAGCAGGTCTCAGCACGATTCAATCCGGCTTCGACAACCCCCGCAACGTCACTGGCAACCCGATCGCCGGCATCGATCCCAACGAGATCGTCGACACGCGGCCGTACACCACCGAGCTGCAGAACTTCCTCACCAACAACTGCCAGGGCAATCCCGAGTACTCCAACTTGCCCCGCAAATGGAACACAGCCGTTGCCGGTGCCAAGGACAACTTCCTGCTCCACAACGACATCGTCTTTCACCCCGTGGAACGGGATGGGGTGATGGGTTTTGGTGTGTGGATCGGCGGTGTTCTGTCATCGCAGATGAATGCCTATGCCATTCCTCTGAATGCCTGGGTGAAGCCTGACGAAATCTGCAAGATGACCGACGCCGTGATTCGGCTCTGGCGCGACAACGGTGAGCGGGACAAGCGCCCCAAAGGCCGCTTCCGCCTTTATCTCGATCAGGTGGGCCACGACGTGTTCCGCAGCCAAGTGGAAGAACTCTTCGGTCCGCTGACACCGGATCCTGGCTCCGTGTTCAACACCACGCCCCGCTCCCACTACGGATTCCATCCCCAGAAACAGGAGGGACTGTCCTACGCCGGTCTCCATGTTCCCGTAGGCCGTCTGACCGCCCAGGATCTTCAGGATTTGGCCACCGCAAGCCTCAACTACGGCAGCGGCGAAGTGCGTCTCACGGAAGATCAGAACGTCATTCTCGTGGGACTGGCCAACGACAAGCGGGAAGCCTTAAAGGCCGATGCCCTGGTGCAGCGCTTCCCGCTGGAACCCGGTCACATCTCTGCTGGAACGGTGTCCTGCACAGGCAACACTTACTGCGGCTTTGCCCTGACTAACACCAAAGACCAAGCCCTTGAAGCGGCCAAGGAACTCGACCAGGAACTCAATCTTCCCGACGAGCTGAAAATCCATTGGACCGGCTGCCCCAACACCTGCGGACAGGCCTACATGGGTGCCATCGGCCTCACCGGCACCAAGGCAAAAAACAGTGAGGGAGTCATGGGTGAGGGCTACACGATGACCATCGGCGGTTCCCAAGGCGCCAACCCAAGCATCGGCGAAATCCACCGCAAGGCCATCCCCGCCGATGAGATCAAGGCAGCGCTGAAAGAGGTGTTGATCGACAAATTCGGGGCCACCCCGAAGGCCTGATCGCTGACGTCACCGTGACGCTTCCTTTTGAAGTCACGGCTCCAACGCAACGACCACTCCCCCCTCACCGTCATGGCCAACCGCAACGACGTGTTCTCTCGTTTCGTCAACTGGCTTAGCGCCAGTGGTCGCGACGGAGCCGCCATCAACCGTCAGGGCGGCAGCCCTGATCTGTTCTCCCGCCTGATGAACCGCATCAGCGGCTGACATCAAACCTTCGTCCAACTCTCAATCTCAACCGATGGACTACGTCCTACCTAATGAGCTTGTCGACGGCATGATTGCCGCCGGCGGCAAAAAATCAACGGTCAGCGTGAAGAACCTGCTGATCCGCGGCTTTTACTCCGGAGCCATCCTTGGCCTGGCAGTGATCCTGGCCCTGACCGTGGGCATCACCGTGAAAGCGCCCTTCGTCGGCTCGCTGCTGTTCCCCTTCGGCTTCGCCAGCATCGTGCTGTTCGGCATGGAGCTGGTCACCGGTAACTTTGCGCTGCTGCCGATGGCCACCTGGGCTGGCAAAAGCACCTGGGGCGCCACCTTCCGCAATTGGGTCTGGGTCTGGATCGGCAACTGGATCGGCACCGCAGTTGTGGCCGTGATCATGGCGATCAGCCTCACCAGCGGCACCATGGATGGCGCTGCTGACAATGTCGGCCCGCCGATCTGGGACGCCGTGGCGCAGAAGATCATGGCTCTCAATCAAATCAACGTTGAGAAGAAGTACGAGGCCCTGGGAAGCATGGGCTTTTTCCTTGCCTTCCTGCGCGGACTGGTGGCCAACTGGCTGGTCTGCCTTGGCGTAACCATGGCTCTGGTGAGCAAGAGCGTTCCGGGCAAAATCCTGGCCTGCTGGCTTCCGATCACGGCCTTCCAATCGATGGGCATGGAGCACATCGTGGTGAACCAGTTCCTGCACACCGCCGGTCCGATCCTTGGTTCCGGTGTCCCCTTCACCAAGGTGATCTTCTGGAACTTCCTGCCGGTCACCCTGGGCAACATCGTGGGCGGCATGGTGTTCATCGGCATGCTCTTCTACAGCACCCACCGCACACAGATGGAGAACGTGCTGCCGACCGAGCACGATGAAAAGCTGGAGCGTGAGCTCGCTGCTGAACTGGGTGCCCGCTGATCCATCCATGAACGACGAAGCCGTTCTCTGGGAACGGCTCGCACGATCACGACGCGCTCCTTTGGAGCCCGCTTGGCTGGGGGAGGTCTACTCCCCCAGCCTTTCTGTTGATCTGCGGCGAGCCCTCTGCGAAAAACTGGGAATGCAAGCCGAGCGCGGCTGGCCCGTGATCCATGAACTCCTTGCCAACCATGGGGTTCAACCCGATTTAGTGATGGCAGCAGGGCTGTGCCACCAGAGCGAAGCCCGCGATTGGTTGTTAGTTCAACTCGAGCAAACCTCTGACAACGAGGACGCCAACCTGAGTGTGGTTCAGGCTCTGGCCTGCTGGGGAGCCGACGTTCCGGAGTCAGTTGTAGTGAATTGCCTGCATCACCCAGGCCAACTGCACCGGCTCGCTGGTCTGCAACTGCTCAGCTTCCGGTCCCACTGCCTCGACGACGGCGAACTGCTGCAGTTCTGCCAAGAGGTCTTGAATGATTTTCGCGATCCAGTCGTTGTGGCCGCCATTCGGGTTCTGCAACGCCGCGATGGCGTGTTGATCAGCGAAAAGCTGGCAGAACTGTGTCGCAACGGTTCCCTCCCTGTTGCAGAGGCAGCAGTCCGCGCGCTGGGTTGCATCGCCACACCTGCCAGTCAGCGCTGTCTGCTGGAGCTGAGCGAAGAACTAAATGACGACACTCGAAAGAAGATGGCAAGCACCCAGCTGAGCCAACAGTTTCGCCAATAAAAAAGCCCCGCTTTTGCGGGGCCTTGATGTCTTTAATCAAGACAACTGGTTGTTCACCACTTTTTGTAAGGCAGAAACTTGCCGCACATGGTGATTTTGACCCGATCACCTTTGGGATCTTCCACTTTGTCGACATCGAGCGTGAAATCGATCGCGCTCATGATGCCATCACCAAAATGCTCCTGGATGACATCCTTCAGAGGCATTCCATAGACCTGCATGATCTCGTAGAAGCGATAGATCAAGGGATCGGTGGGGATCACAGGATCAAGACTTCCCTTAGTGGGGAACTCCTGCAAAGCCGCGGTGATGGCCGGATCAAGGGAGAGAAGCGCAGCCAGCTTGTCAGCCTCTTCCTTGGAGGCCGTGGCTTGACCGTAGAACAATGAAGCAATCCAGACCTCATCAAGGCCCATGGCCGCTTCCAGATCGGCAAAGCTCATTCCCTTGGCTTTCTTGGCAGCCATCAAGCTGGCTGTGACGGTCTCCTGAGAAGGAGCTGACAACGACGGGGTCGAAGGAACAGCTGAAACAGTCATGATTAAACGAAAAGTTGTTATGGCCGCCTCAAAAACAGCGTCCCGAACCGGAACGTCTCAGCAGCTCATAAACTGTTGCGCAAACACTGACTTAACAATGAAGCATCAACTACAAAACAACAGCCTGTTTTGAAGCAATCGGCACAGCCAAGAGGCTCGTGGTGCGAGTGAAATTGATTTCAAAGAAGAATTTCGATGAGCCAATTTTTCCAATCCATGGCAACCCTGCTTCAGGGGCAATTCCTTCCAGCGACCACAGCACCACAACTGATGCTGGAACGGCTCTATTACGCCGATGGCCGCCACCACCCGGGGCATCCACGTCATGGCAGCTTCGAGGGGCTATCCCGTCTAGGCGGGCCCTGAGCTTTCGTAGCAATTGCTACCCCTGCCGGGTCAGTCGCTCCTGAAGACTGACCCAATCTTTAGGCCGGAACTTTGAGATGAGCGGAGTTCTCTCCGGCCGCGACCGCTTCAAACAGCACCTGCGCAAGGTAGGAAGCGGTGAACACACCAGCAAAGGCATGAGTCGCGAGGAAGCGGCTGATGCCATGGAGCTGATGCTGCAGGGCGAAGCGACGCCCGCACAGATCGGCGCCTTCCTGATTGCCCATCGCATCCGACGGCCCGAACCCCAGGAACTCACGGGGATGCTCGACACCTACCGAGCCCACGGCCCGGTGCTGCAATCCACCGCTGGCAATCGAGCGCCGTTGTGTTTCGGCATGCCCTACGACGGACGCACGCGCACAGCGCCGATTTACCCGCTCACCGCGCTGGTGCTGCTGGCCTGTGAGCAGCCGGTGGTTCTTCAGGGCGGTGACCGGATGCCGATCAAATACGGCGTCACCGCTGTTGATCTGTTCCGTCTTCTCGATCTCGACCTGACAGGTCTGCCAATCAGCGCCGTTGCAGACGGGTTCCAGCAGAACGGCTTCGCCCTGATTCACCAGCCGGATCACTTCCCCATTGCGGAAACTCTGATCGGCTATCGCGAGGAACTGGGCAAGCGTCCCCCGGTTGCCAGCCTGGAATTGCTCTGGACTCCCCATCAAGGCGACCACCTTCTCGTCAGTGGCTTTGTGCACCCGCCAACCGAAGCCCGCGCCTGGGAAGCCCTCAAGCAAGGCGGCGAGACCGATGTCCTCACCGTGAAAGGTTTGGAAGGAGGAACCGACCTGCCTATCGGCCGTGCCTGCATCACGGCACGGGTGCGGAATGGTGAAGCGGAGCGATTGATCCTGCATCCCCGCGACCATGGTTGCCATGACGCCGACGTGGAATGGGCTGACGAAAGCACCTGGGCCGAGCAGGCGCGAAACGCCCTGCAGAACAAAGGCCCTCTCTGCGATGCCCTGCGCTGGAATGCCGGCGCCTATTTATGGTTCTCCGGCTGCAGTGAATCCCTGGAACAGGGCATTCAACGGGCGGAATCCGTCATGCAGACGGGTCAGGCCCAAGCCAGGCTGGATCAACTGTGCGCTTGGCGAAGCAGCTTGACCATCCGATAGCGCTCAAACGGCACGCCTCCGATCAGGATGGTTTCCGGCGACTCCACCACCCAGCCACGACGCTGCAGCAACGATCGGCTGAGCTGGCTGGCCTCCGTCCGCAATTGCAGGACGCCGGACGCCCAGGCATCAGCCTCAATCTGGTTCAGCAGGGCACTGCCATGGCCACGCCGCGATGCCCGACCGCGGCAGTAGAGCAGCGACAGACGGTCTTCAGGATGACGGATCGCAAAAGCTGAACCGTCCGTAGTCAGCCAACCCGAGCCATCCCGGAAAGTCGCATCCAGCACACCGGGCAACCAGGCCAGGGCTGCCCAGGCTCTGACTTGTTCCTCTGAATAGAGAAGAGGGGCCTGCGATTCGATCGCGTCGGCATAGATCTCCCGCAAAAGCGATTGATCCTCCGGAGCAATCGGACGCAAAGCCATGGCAACCGCCTGTGGGAATGTGAGTCTCTCCTGCGTGGCGACAAGCTTGCAGCGTCCCCGGATTCCCACACTGCTCAGCGCATTTCTCACGCTGCTCAACGACCGGCTCAGCGAAAGCATTGTTTTTCCGCTGTTGCCATTTCTCCTGGCCCAGTTCGCCCCAGACGGACGAACCCTGGGCCTGCTGGCGGGAAGCTATGCACTCGCTCAATTCCTGGTGACCCCGTTGATCGGAGCGCTGAGTGATCGTTACGGGCGCCGACCCGTGATCAGCATCTGCGTCGCAGGCTCCGTTCTTGGACTCGGGCTGTTTGCAGTAACCGTTTCCGTGCCTTGGCCTAACCAAAGCCTTCTGCCCTTGCTGATGCTTTTCGCAGCGCGGATCATTGACGGCATCAGCGGCGGTACGGCTGCAACGGCCAGCGCAGTGCTTGCCGACATCACACCTCCCGACAAACGAGCCCGTGCCTTCGGATTGATCGGCGTGGCCTTTGGCTTGGGTTTCATCCTTGGCCCCTTCGTTGGCGGACAACTGGCCCGGGTGGCGGTGTCACTACCGGTTTGGGTCGCCACAGGATTCGCTGCACTCAACCTCTTGGTGGTGCTCAATCTGCTGCCGGAGACCCATCCCCAAGACTCCCGCAAAAGCCTTCCCAGAAAACGCGACCTGAATCCGTTTGCACGGCTGAGCCAAGTGCTGATGAACCCCAGCGTGGGTCGACTCTGCGCTGCATTTTTCCTCTTCTTCCTGGCCTTCAACGGATTCACAGCCATCCTGGTGCTCTATTTCAAGCAGCGCTTCGGCTGGGGCCCTGAGCTGGCCACCACAGCATTCCTTGTGGTGGGGGTGGTCGCCACCGTGGTCCAGGGAGGACTGATCGGTCCCCTGGTCAAGCGCTTCGGTGAATGGCGTCTGACCTTGCTCGGCCTGGGTCTGGTAATCATTGGATGCCTGCTGATCCCCAGCGTCGGCTCATCAGACCGAGCCGGCGCGATTTTTACCGCCGTCGGAATCCTTGCTCTGGGCACAGGCCTGGTCACACCAAGCCTGCGCAGCCTGGTGTCCAGACGCCTAGGCCGGGAGGGGCAAGGCAGCGCCTTGGGCAGCCTTCAGGCCCTGCAAAGTTTGGGAAGCTTTCTCGGACCCCCCTTGGCAGGGTTGAGCTACGACCTGCTCGGCCCTGTGAGTCCCTTTGCAGCAGCGGCAACCGTTCTGGTGCTTGTGATCGGCCTGGTCGCCGGAAGCCCTCTTCCAGACATCTCCGATACACGAACAAGCGAATCCTGATTGCTACGTTTTGGCTAACGACACGAACGCCGAGACGTTCAGCCCATGTGCGCAGCAGCCCTAGCCCCGGAGCACTACATCAACCGGGAGCTGAGCTGGATCGCCTTCAACGAGAGGGTGTTAGCCCAGGCCCTTGATCCGCGCACACCCTTGCTGGATCAAGCGAAGTTCAGCGCCATTTTCAGCAACAACCTCGACGAATTCTTCATGGTTCGCGTGGCTTCCCTGAAGTCACAGGTAGAGGCCGGCGTCAGCAAACCGAGTGAGGATGGCAAGTCACCCCTGGAGCAGCTGCTTGCGATCCGAGAGCAACTCATTCCCCTGCTGAAGCAGCAACAGGTTCACTACCGCCAACACCTGAAGCCAAAGCTGCTGGAACACAACGTTGAACTGCTCGATTACAAACAACTCAACGAAGACCAACGCACCTGGGTTGACAACACCTTCCAGACGTCGGTGTTTCCGGTGCTGACGCCCCTGGCTGTAGACCCAGCTCATCCATTCCCCTTTGTCAGCAATCTGAGCCTGAACGTCGCCGCCGTGGTTGTTGACCCTGAAACAGGGCAACGTCAATTTGCACGCGTCAAAGTTCCGCAGAAGAATCTTGCTCGTTTCATCGCCATCCCCTCAGAACTGAGCGGAACTGAGGACAAACCAGTTCACACCGCCATTGCTCTCGAGCAGGTGATCGCCTTCAACCTTGAGGTGCTGTTTCCTGGCATGACGATCGAAGGGCACTACTTCTTCCGCGTGACGCGGGATGCGGATCTGGAACTGAGGGATCTGGAAGCCGATGACTTGATGCTGGCCCTAGAACAAGGGCTGCGGAAACGACGGATGGGCGGTGAGGTGGTGCGCCTCGAAGTTCCCAACGAGATGCCCAGAGACGTTGTGGAGATGCTGATGACCGGGCTGAGCGTGGAAGAGGAAGACCTTTACGTGATCGATGGACCCCTGGGCCTGGACGACCTCTTCGGGCTGACCGGGCTATCACTGCCGAAACTCAAAAGTCGTACCCAGGGAGGCCAAACACCGGCTGTGCTTGCACGAAGTCAGCAGCACCTGGTTGAAGAGGGCGCGATCAAAGCGGATGAATTCGAATCGATCTTCTCGGTGATTCGTCGTCAGGACATCCTTCTGCACCATCCCTACGAGCTCTTCTCCACAACCGTCGAAGAGTTCATCAATCAGGCAGCGGACGATCCCCAGGTGATGGGCATCAAGATGACGCTATACCGCACCTCCAAAGACTCTCCGATCATCGCTGCCCTGATCCGCGCTGCTGAAAACGGCAAGCAGGTGATGGCACTGGTGGAATTGAAAGCGCGATTTGACGAAGACAACAACATTCAATGGGCCCGGCACCTGGAGCAATCAGGGGTTCACGTTGTCTACGGCGTGCTTGGGCTCAAAACGCACACCAAGATCGTTCTGGTGGTTCGTAAGGAGAAAGAGAAGCTACAGAGTTATGTGCACATCGGCACTGGCAATTACAACTCCAAGACCTCGAAGCTTTACACAGATCTCGGGTTGCTCACAGCCAACCAAGAGCTGGGACAAGACCTGGTTGAACTGTTCAATTACCTCACCGGTTTTTCAAAGCAGCAAAGCTTCCGTCGCTTGCTCGTAGCCCCAGTCACGTTGCGAAAAGGTATGGAGCTGTTGATACGCCGAGAGATTGAGCATGCCCAACAAGGCAGACAGGCCATGATCCGAGCCAAAATGAATTCCCTGGTCGATCCCAGCATCATTTCGCTTCTTTATGAAGCGTCCCAAGCCGGAGTCAAGATCGAATTGATCATTCGCGGCATGTGCAGCCTGTATCCAAACCGTCAGGGGTTGAGCGAAAACATTCAGGTGATCAGCATCATCGGCCAATTCCTCGAACATTCAAGGATCTTTTGGTTTGCCAACGGGGGCTCTCCAGAGGTTTATATCGGCAGTGCCGACTGGATGAGCCGCAACCTGGACCGCCGCATTGAAGCGGTCACCCCAATCGAAGATCCTGAACATCGCCAAAAACTGGAACGCCTGCTGCAGCTTTACCTGAATGACAACCAGGGCGCCTGGGACATGCAGAGCGACGGCACGTTTGTACAGCGCAAACCAACGAATGAGGCCTCAGGACGCAATGCCCAGATTCAATTGGTCAAGGAATGGAGCATGGGTATCCAATCCTTGTAATTCTCTGGCTTTTTAAAAGCGCTGCGTCTGTGATGTCCGATACAACATCACTTCAAAAACAAACTTGAAGCAGCCACGATCACGCCTTCAACAGTTGCTTGAGAACGAAAAGATTTAGATCCGGAAATTCTTCCGATTCGAAACAGTCATCGCTGTTGCTCGGTGCTAAGTTCAGCCCAAATTCATTCAGGAGACCAGGGTGATGGGGATCCCTCTGGAATCTTCCGGCACGACACATCAGTCGTCCCGGAAGGAACCTGCGTTGCCGTCCACTGGACGTCGACCATCTTCGCGACAAGGAGGGCGGCTCGCCACCGACTCCATCGGTTTTTACTTGAGCAGCATCGGACGTATTCCGTTGCTTACGGCAGCTGAAGAAATTGAACTTGCACATCATGTGCAAGCGATGAAACAACTTCAGGAGTTACCTGAAGAGGAGCTGACCTCTCGGCATCAGCACAAGATTCGCATGGGCAAACGAGCCCGCGATCGGATGATGGCAGCCAACCTCCGCCTCGTGGTGAGTGTGGCCAAGAAGTACCAGAACCAAGGCCTCGAACTTCTCGACCTGGTTCAAGAAGGTGCCATTGGCTTGGAGCGAGCGGTCGACAAGTTCGACCCCGCCATGGGCTACAAATTCTCCACCTATGCCTATTGGTGGATTCGCCAAGGAATGACGCGCGCCATCGACAACAGCGCCCGAACCATTCGCCTGCCGATCCACATCAGCGAAAAACTCTCGAAGATGCGTCGCATCTCCCGGGAACTATCCCACCGCTTCGGTCGTCAACCAAATCGGCTTGAGTTGGCGAGTGCCATGGGAATCGAACCCAGGGAACTGGAAGATCTGATGTCCCAGAGCGCACCCTGTGCATCGCTGGATGCCCATGCCCGTGGCGAGGAAGATCGCAGCACCCTTGGCGAACTGATCCCGGATCCCAATGGTGAAGAGCCGATGGAAGGGATGGATCGCAGTATCCAAAAAGAACATCTCGGTGGCTGGCTGTCTCAACTGAACGAGCGCGAGCAAAAAATTCTGCGTCTGCGTTTCGGCCTTGGCGGTGAAGAGCCTCTGACCCTTGCGGAGATCGGTCGTCAGATCAATGTGTCCCGCGAGCGCGTCCGACAGCTGGAAGCCAAGGCGATTCTCAAGCTGCGGGCCATGACAAACCACCAACAAGCCGCATAAGCAACTTGCTTTCCTTCACCGGACCCATCGCCATCCTCTGCTGGATGGCGATGGTGACAGCGGGAGCCGTGTTGTGTCGTCGCCTTCGTCCGAACCAACGGGAACTCAGTCGAAAAATTGTGCACATCGGAACCGGAGCCGTGGTTCCGATGGCCTGGGTCTTTCAGATTCCTTTCGTTGTCGCCATCCCAGTTGCGATGGTGATCACTCTTGCTACGGCGATCAACCACCAATGGCGCTTCATCCCCGCCGTTGAGGATGTCAATCGCAACAGCTACGGCACAATCGCCTACGGAATAGCGATCACAACGCTGCTTCTGGTGTTCTGGCCAACCCGAGCCGATGCCGTTTCCGCAGGGGTTCTCGTAATGGCACTGGGAGATGGGTTTGCAGGATTGATCGGCCGGGGCGTCGACTCACCGAAATGGGTCCTCTTCGGTCAGACCAAGTCAACCGTTGGCACCATGACCATGGCAGGTGTCACGGGCCTGGTGCTGATCGGACTGGCCCGATGGTCGGGGGCTGACCTACCCCTGCCAGCAGCCTTCAGCATGGTGGCCATCGCAACCGGCCTGGAACAGCTCAGCTGGCGCGGACTCGACAACCTCAGCGTTCCCCTCAGCGTTGGAATTCTGTGGAGTCGACTGGTGGTCTGATCTCAAGCAGTGACCGTCTGTTTGCGACTGGCAACGGCCGCGGCCAGATCATCCAGCAGTGCTTCTGTGGTCTCGAGGCTGATGCAGGCATCCGTGACGCTCTGGCCGTAGGTCAGCTGCGACAAGTCGGCGCTGAGCTTCTGATTGCCTTCCACCAGATGGCTCTCAATCATGACGCCCATCACGTGATTGGACCCACCCCGCAACTGCTCGGCAACACTGGCCAGCACCTCCGCCTGCCGCCGGAAATCTTTGTTGCTGTTGGCATGGCTGCAATCCACCATCAAACGGTCCTTCAGACCGGCCTGGCTCAACTCAGCCGCGGCCGCCTGCACGGCCTCCTGGTGGTAGTTGCTGCCTCGGCTGCCTCCGCGCAGCACGAGATGTCCATAGGGGTTACCCGTGGTGCTGACGATCGAGGCATGACCCTCACGATTGATGCCGAGAAAATGATGCGGCTTCGAGGCAGCCTGCATGGCATTGATCGCGATGATGGCGCTGCCGTTCGTGCTGTTTTTGTAGCCGATCGGCATCGACAGACCTGACGCCATTTCACGGTGGGTCTGACTCTCCGTCGTCCTTGCACCGATCGCGGTCCAGCTGATCAGATCAGCGATGTACTGCGGAACCACTGGATCGAGCAGTTCCGTTGCAGCAGGCATTCCCTCACGGGCGAGATCCAGCAGCAATCCCCTGGCCCGACGCAGACCAGTATTGATGTCATAGGAATCGTCGAGATGGGGATCGTTGATCAACCCCTTCCAACCGACCGTGGTCCGGGGCTTCTCGAAGTACACCCGCATCACCACATCCAACTGATCCTTCAGGCGCTCACGGATGGGTGCCAAACGCTGGGCATACTCACGGGCTGCTTTGACATCGTGAACGGAGCAGGGACCCACCACCACCAGCAAGCGATCGTCACGACCGCTGAGAATGTCCTGGATGCGCTGGCGGGCGGACGCCACGGTCTCAAGTGCCGCCACATCGATGGGAAGCTCCTGATGCAACACCGCAGGGGCCACCAGGGGACGTGTCTCCACCACATGCAAATCGGAGGTGGTGGCCATGACTGGACGCGAGAATCCGACCAAGGCTACGCACCCCGCTCACTGTCAACAGACACGGTCCGGAAGAATGGTGATCGTCCCTGAACAAAGATCTCCATGCTGAGCGATTACCGCGAGCTGGCCGCCGCCCGGGAAGCCCAGGGCGTTCCCGCTCTTCCGCTCAACGCCGAGCAGACCCAGGGACTGACCGAACTGCTGCAGAACCCTCCTGCCGGCGAAGAAGCGTTCCTGATGCACCTGCTCAGCGACCGGATCCCCCCGGGTGTGGATGAAGCCGCTTACGTGAAGGCCACATGGCTCAGCGCCGTGGCCCAGGGAGAAGCCACCAGTCCCCTGGTGTCACCGCTCGAAGCCACGCGCCTGCTGGGGACGATGGTGGGTGGATACAACGTGGCCGCCCTGATCGAGCTGCTGAAGAACCCTGACGCTGCACTGGCAGGCTGTGCTGCTGAGGGACTCAGCCGAACGCTGCTTGTTTACGACGCGTTCAACGAAGTGATGGATCTGGCGGCAGACAACCGCTTTGCCCAACAGGTTGTGGACAGCTGGGCCGCAGCCGAGTGGTTCACCTGCAAGCCGGAACTGGCCGACAGCATCACCGTCACGGTGTTCAAGGTCGAGGGCGAAACCAACACGGACGATCTCTCGCCGGCCACCCACGCCACTACCCGGCCGGACATCCCTCTCCATGCCCTGGCGATGCTCGAAACCCGGGATCCAGAGGGTCTGAAAACGATCGCGACCCTGAAAGACAAGGGCCATCCCGTGGCTTACGTCGGTGACGTGGTGGGAACAGGAAGCTCCCGCAAGAGCGCCATCAACTCGGTGCTGTGGCACACCGGCAATGACATTCCCCATGTGCCCAACAAACGGGCCGGTGGCGTGATTCTTGGCGGCAAGATCGCCCCGATCTTCTTCAACACCGCCGAGGACTCAGGCGCACTACCGATCGAATGCGATGTCAGTGAACTGAACACCGGTGATGTCATCACGATCCGACCCAATGCCGGCACGATCGAACGCGACGGCACCGTGGTAAGTCGGTTCGAGCTGAAGCCCACCACGATTAGCGACGAGGTGCGGGCCGGCGGTCGCATCCCCCTGATGATCGGTCGCGCCCTCACCGACAAGATACGCACAAAGCTTGGCCTCAGCCCTTCGGAACTGTTCATCCGCCCCTCGGCACCGGCGGACACAGGCAAGGGCTTCACCCTGGCTCAGAAAATGGTGGGCAAAGCCTGCGGCCTCGCCGGCGTCCGACCCGGCACCAGCTGCGAGCCGCTGATGACCACCGTCGGATCCCAGGACACCACCGGCCCAATGACACGGGACGAAATGAAGGAACTGGCCTGCCTGGGCTTTTCTTCCGACCTAGTGATGCAGAGCTTCTGCCACACCGCCGCCTATCCGAAGCCGGTGGATCTGCAGACCCAAAAGGACTTGCCCGACTTCTTCGCCCAACGCGGTGGCGTGGCTCTGCGGCCGGGTGACGGCATCATCCACAGCTGGCTGAACCGAATGCTCCTCCCCGACACCGTCGGCACCGGCGGCGACAGCCACACCCGCTTCCCCCTCGGCATTTCCTTCCCAGGAGGCTCCGGGGTTGTGGCCTTTGCGGCCGCCATCGGCGCCATGCCGCTGGACATGCCGGAATCCGTGCTGGTGCGCTTCAGCGGGTCATTGCAACCCGGCGTCACCCTCCGGGATGTGGTGAATGCCATCCCCTGGGTGGCCATTCAGCGGGGGCTACTCACCGTTGCAAAGGCCAACAAGAAAAACCTGTTCAATGGCCGGATCATGGAGATCGAAGGTCTCCCCGACTTGAAGCTGGAGCAAGCCTTCGAACTCACCGATGCCAGCGCCGAGCGCTCCTGCGCCGGCTGCACCATCAAGCTCTCAGAAGACACAGTGAGCGAATACCTGCGCAGCAATGTGGCGCTGCTTAAGAACATGATCGCCCGCGGCTACAGCGATGCCCGCACCCTGGCCCGCCGAATCAAGGAGATGGAGGCCTGGCTGGCCAACCCGCAGCTGATGAGCGCCGACCATGACGCTGAGTACGCCGAAGTACTGGAAATCAATCTGAACGAACTCACCGAACCCGTGGTGGCCTGCCCCAATGACCCCGACAACGTGAAGTTGCTCAGCGAGGTGGCCGGTGACCCGGTACAGGAGGTTTTCATCGGCTCCTGCATGACCAACATCGGTCATTACCGAGCCGCGGCGAAAGTGCTGGAAGGCGCCGGTCAGAACACGGCGCGCCTCTGGGTCTGCCCCCCGACTCGAATGGACGAGGAAACCCTGAAAGCCGAGGGCTACTACACCACCTTCGAGGCCGCAGGGTCCCGCATGGAGATGCCGGGCTGCTCCCTTTGCATGGGCAACCAGGCCCGCGTGGAGGACAACACCACCGTGTTCTCCACCAGCACCCGCAACTTCAACAATCGCCTGGGCAAAGGTGCTCAGGTGTACCTGGGAAGCGCTGAACTGGCCGCTGTCTGCGCCCAGCTGGGTCGAATCCCCACCCCGGAGGAGTACAGCAGCATCGCGGCCGAGAAAATCGATCCCCTCTCCGACGAGCTCTACCGCTATCTGAACTTCGATCAGATCAGCGGTTTTGAAGACCAGGGGCGTGTGGTCAGTGCTGACGACGAAGCAACTGTTCTGGCTCAGGCCTGATCCCTAATTACCTCATCTGTGCCAGCCCTGAGCGAACCCAAACAACGACGCCACCTCCTGGGCTCCAGCCGGAGCATCAGGAGGTTGTTGGAGCGCCGCTGGCTGGTGGTGGTCCTGGCTCTGGCGCTCACTGGACTCGGAGCAGCCATCACCGGCCTGCTGTTTACCAGCGGTATCAACCTGCTGCGCGACTGGCGGCTCGATCTGCTCGATGAATTTCCTGCCTGGGTGGTGCTCCCCGCCCTCGGCGCCATCGGGGGCATGGTCTCCGCCTGGCTGATCACCAACCTGTCTCCAGCAGCTGGCGGAGCGGGGATCACCCACATCATGGGTTTCCTGCGCCACAGGTCGGTGCCGATGGGGCTTCGGGTGGGCCTGGTGAAGCTCGTGGCCGGCATCATTGCCATCGGCTCAGGCTTCCCTTTAGGCCCAGAAGGCCCAGCTGTGCAGATGGGCGGCTCCGTTGCCTGGCAGATGTCCCGCTGGCTTCGGGCACCGGTGGCCTTTCGGCGAGTGATTGTCGCTGCAGGCGGCGGAGCAGGCATTGCCGCCGTGTTCAGCGCTCCCATCGGCGGATTCATCTACGCCATCGAGGAGCTGCTCCACTCCGCTAGGCCCGTGGTCCTGTTGCTGGTGATCATCACCACCTTCTCTGCCGACACCCTGGCGGATGTTCTCGGCTTCCTCGGTCTCAACCCTGGGGGCAGTGGGTTGAACAGCACCATCGGTTTTCAACTGGAGCGGGAATACACCCCCCTGGTGCGCTTCCTGCCTGTCGATCTGCTGTACCTGATCGCTCTCGGCGTGGTGATCGGCGTGCTGGCGGAGCTGTACACCCGGTACGTGCTCACCATGCAGCGGCAGGGCAACCGTTGGTTCGGTGACCGGCTGATTCTGCGCATGACCCTGAGCGGACTCGTCCTGGGCTGCGTCTATGCGGCCCTGCCCGACGCCTTCCACAACCCCAGCGAGCTGAAGCACCTGATCGGAGCCGGCAAGGCCGACATCAGCCTGGCCCTCGCCAGCTTTGTGGTGCTGTTCTTCAGTACCGGTCTGGCGGCGGGCTCAGGAGCACCAGGGGGACTGTTCATGCCGATGCTGACGCTGGGAGGAGCCATTGGTTTGGCCGGCGGCATTGGCGTTGAGGCCCTCACCGGCCACGTTCCCACCACTTACGTGTTCGCTGGCATGGGTGCCTTCGTTGCCGGCTGTTCGCGAACCCCGATATCAGCCATGTTCCTGGCGTTTGCGCTCACCAAGGATCTGCTCATCCTCAAGCCCATCCTGGTGGCCTGCCTTACCAGTTTCCTGGTGGCCCGGTTGTTCAATCCGGATTCCATCTACGAGCGCCAGATGGGTATGGAGCTGGCCTCCGAAGACCGAATGCAAATGCGCTTGAACCGTCACCGCCGACCGTTTGAAGCCCCCAAACCACCCAAAGGCCCTTCCGGAGATCCACTCTGAACCAGGAAACACTGCTGTTCGAGCCGGCCTTACCGGAGCCCGGAGCCCTTCAGGCCGTGTTGGCCTTTCCCAGCTCCTATTCCGTGGGGATCACAAGCCTGGGTTATCAGATCGTCTGGGCCACGTTGGCGCAACGCAGTGATGTGGACGTTCGGCGACTGTTCACAGACCAGCACGATCCCTTGCCCCGCCATTGCGATCTGTTCGGGCTCTCCCTGAGCTGGGAACTCGACGGCCCTGTACTGCCGGAGCTACTGCAGAACCAGCGAATTCCGATCTGGGCCCTGGAGCGGGGAGATGAGGACCCCATCGTTTTCGGCGGCGGACCGGTGCTCACGGCCAACCCCGAACCCCTGGCACCGTTCTTTGATGCCGTGCTGCTCGGAGACGGCGAACTTCTGCTGCCCGCCTTCATCGACGCTCTGCAGAGCTGCCGGCAGGCATCGCGGCCGGAACGACTCCGACACCTGGCTCAGGTTCCAGGGGTATACGTGCCGTCGCTGTATGCCCCGCAATACGACCCAGACGGCGAGCTGATCGGCATCGAACCGATCGATCCGGCGGTTCCAGCCCTCGTCGAAAAGCAGACCTGGCGAGGCAACACCCTCAGTCACTCAACGGTGGTCACCCCTGAGGCCGCTTGGCCCGACATCCACATGGTGGAGGTGGTGCGCAGTTGCCCTGAACTTTGCAGGTTCTGTCTGGCCAGCTACCTGACCCTTCCGTTCCGGACGCCGTCGTTGGATGACGGTCTGATCCCAGCCGTGGAGAAAGGCCTGCAAGCCACCAAACGCCTTGGCCTGTTGGGTGCTTCCGTCACCCAGCATCCCCAGTTCGCCGACCTCCTCCACTGGCTGGATCAGGACCGTTTCGATGACACCCGCGTCAGCGTTAGCTCGGTGAGAGCAGCCACCGTGACCCCGGATTTGGGTCGGATCCTGGCCAAACGGGGCAGCCGCTCCCTGACCATCGCCATCGAAAGCGGCAGTGAACGGATGCGCGAGGTGGTGAACAAGAAACTCACCACGGAGGCCATCCATGAGGCGGCCCGCCATGCCAAACACGGCGGCCTCTCGAGTCTCAAGCTCTACGGGATGGTGGGCTTGCCGACGGAATCGGATGACGACGTCGAAGCAACGGCAGATCTCCTGCTGGCTCTCAAAAAAGGAACAGCCGGACTGCGCTTCACCCTGGGGGTGAGCACCTTTGTACCCAAAGCCCAGACCCCCTTCCAGTGGCAAGGGGTCAGACCGGAAGCTGAGAAGCGCCTCAAACGCCTGGCCAAAAGGTTGAAACCGAAGGGAATCGAGTTCCGACCGGAGAGCTATGGATGGAGCGTGATTCAGGCCCTGCTCTCCCGCAGCGACCGTCGCCTGGCCCCGGTGATCGCGGCCGTTGGCGAAGACCGCAAGAGCATGGGCGGCTGGAAAAAGACCTACCGGGCTGCTCTCAACGGTGAGCTCGAGCCGATGCCAGGGCCAGCCCTGCCGCCGCCTCCGCAATGGAGTGCGGTGATCCACGAGCCATGGGAGGCCTCACGGACCCTGCCCTGGACCCACCTCAGGGGGCCCCTAGCTCCGACGACGCTGCGGGACCATCACGATCAGGCCTTGACTGTGGGATCTGCCCAACCTCCTGGTTAAAGGCAGCCAAACCCGCCAACAGCGTCCAGCCGAGAATATTCAGGCGACTGTCGAAAAACGGCAGGTCGGTGGCATGCATCGCCACCAGCACAAGCGTGGCGGTCCACCAAGCCCGTTCCATCGGTGCTTTTTGCAGGATCCCCTTTCGCAGCGCCACAACCAGCAAAAGGAGCACCGTTCCGACAATCAACAGCATCACCGGAAGGCCGTGGCTGATCGCCAACTCCAGAGGGAGATTGTGGGAATGGCCATGCCAACGCTTGGCCGCATAGATCGGATAAAGCACGCTGAACGCGGCTGCCCCCCAGCCGAGCCAGGGACGGGCCGCAACCAACTCCAGGGCATACCCCCACTGGCCCAGACGGGTGTGTTTCCAGGCGGTGGGCCCTCCCCGCTCCAGAAGCCGATCGAGAATCGGCTCCGGCACCACAGCCATGCCCAGTTGACGCCATCCAGGGGGGACACCGGGCAGCACCACCAAGAACAACGGAGAGGCCATCAACAACAGGAGGGGCAGCAACCAGAACCACTGCATCGGTCCCAGAACAAAGGGAATCGCCAAGGCCAGTGCTCCCATGGCATTGCGCGACTGGGTGAGCAGAACAGCAACAACCGTCGAAAGCGTGAGCAACACAGCCGCACCACGCCGCCTCCACCCATCCGGTCGCAGCACAGCCGCCAGCATCAAGGGCCAAACCACCCCGAGCCAGGCTCCCGCCATGTTGGCGTAATCAAACAGGGCCGAAAGCCGCCCTTGCGGCTGGCCACCGGGGGCGACGAACCAGATGATGGCACCACCTCCAAGTTGCCAGGGACCCTCCCACCCCAGAAACATTTGTCCCAGGCCGGTCAGCAGCACAGGAAAGGTTCCGGCCACAAGCATCCAAGCCGCCTGGCGGCGCTGCTGTTCGCTGGCGAGATAGGGCTGAAAGGCCCAGAAGGCCCAGAACAGTGGCAGCCAATTGGCCAACCCAGCCCAGGCAAGAGGCCCAGTGTCAGCCCCCAAAGCCCCCACCAGCATCAACAGGGCAGCGACAAGAAGCGGTTGCGTCCAGCGATTCCGCCACACAGGCCGATCCCTGCCCCGACTTCCGCTGACACAAGCCACAAGGAGACAGATTCCCGAGAGCAGAGCACTGGAGGGAAGCAGAAAAAGGCCGAGCTGGAACGCCTGACCGCCGCGATGAGACGTCATGCAAAAACGGCGGTGCGTCCTCGGTAAACCATCACCTGACGGCGCAGATGCAAGCGAAGGGCCCGCGCCAGAGCAAGGCGTTCAGTGTCACGGCCCTTGCGGATCAGATCCTCCACCTCATCCCGGTGGCTGACGGGAACCGTGGTTTGCTCAATGATCGGACCATCATCCAGATCCTCAGTGACGTAGTGCGCTGTGGCGCCGATGAGCTTGACCCCACGGTCCCAGGCCCGGTGGTAAGGCTGCGCGCCCTTGAACGCTGGAAGGAAGGAATGGTGAATGTTGATGACCTGTGGAAATCGCTCGAGAAACTCCGAACTAAGAACCTGCATGTATTTGGCCAGCACCGCAAGTTCAACGGCGTTCTCCTCAAGCAGCTGCAAGATTCGGTGCTCCGCTTCCGCCTTGGCATCCTTTCTGACAGGCACATAAATGAAAGGAATCTCGAACGACGCACACAGGGGTTCCAGATCCGGATGATTGGCGATAACCAAGGGAACCTGCATCGGCAGCTCTCCGCTTTGAACACGCCAAAGCAGATCCTGCAAACAATGGCTCTGCTTGCTGGCAAAGATCGCTACGCGGGGGAAAGCGTCGGAGAAGTGGAGCTGTGCCTCACCACCCAGCCGCTCTCCTAGGGCCTGAGCTGCCTCGGGTAGGGCATCTCGGGGAATGCCGAAACCCTTGAGCTGCCATTCGATCCGGCTGAGAAACAACCCCGCTCCGGCGTCGGTGTGGTGATCGGCATGGCGAATGCTGCCGCCATTGGCTGCCACCCATCCCGCTAATTCGCTGACCAAGCCCGGGCGGTCGGGACAGATCATCTGGAGGATGACCGTGGCGTCACTCACAACAACCTTTGAAAAACAAATTCTCCCGCGCAGGAGGGGCTGGTTAAAGTCGCAGAAAATTTTTTGATCACCATGCTGAAGGCTCTGAGACGCCTGGCTGCGTTCTGCCTCTGCGTCGCGTTGAGCATGGGTCTGATGGCCCCGGCTGCTGCCGATGCTGCCGGCATCAATCCTGATGATCTGGGGGTGATCCGCCGCCAGGCCGCAGCATTTGAAGCCACCAAGTCTCGTCTGCCTGATCTAGCCCGGCTGGTGAGTGAAGAAGACTGGGTGTTCACTCGCAACCTCATCCATGGCCCCATGCAGGAAGTGGGCCGGGAAATGCTGTACATCAACCAGCGCTTGGATAAGAGCGACCGCAAAGCGGCCGACAAGGTGGCTCGATCCTTGAAGGAAGCTATGGCCGATCTTGATGAGGCAGCACGTCTGCAGGATTTCAGCCGCATGCAGAAGTCCTACAGCGCTGTCGCAGCCGGATTTGACGCCTACAGCGATCTGATCCCTGCTGAGGCCCTCAGCTGACCCGCTCCATCGGTGTCATTGGTGCTGGAGCCATTGGCCTCAGCACCGCCTGGCATCTGGCCCAACGAGGTCATCATGTCTCTGTTTACGACCCTCGCCTGAACGACCCCGTTCATCGCCAGGGATCGGCAAACGATCTCAGTGGCACATCAGCCTCCCTTGGGGTGCTGATGGGACATGTGTTTCGCCGCAGCAGCGGGCGGGGCTGGAGGCTTCGCCGCCGAAGCATGGAGCTCTGGCCGCAATGGATCGGAGCGCTGCAAACGCACCAGCCTGAGCTCAAGCTCGATCTGGGCTTATTGCAAATCGCTGAGGACGAACAAGCGGCTGAACGGATGGAGGGGCTTGCTAGCCAACGCGTCGACCTGGGCCTGGAAATAGTCGCCAAAGAAGCGCTGAACAAGGTCTGGCCGACAGCCACCCATGGTGGGCTCCACTCGCGTCACGACGGTCGAATCGACCCGCTGCTGCTTCAGCAAGCTCTGCGAGAGGCTCTGAATGAACAAAGCGTGGAGCAGACCACCACAGCAGTGGTCCACCTGGAGCGCAACAACAACAACAAGTGGAGTGTGCATCGAGCCGACGGTGAGAGCACACTCCATGACGTCGTTGTGCTGTCCACAGCACTGACCACGGACACTCTGCTGGAACCCCTGGGCCACGCCCGAGCGATGACGCCGGTGTTGGGCCAGGCTCTGTCACTCCAGCTAACGACGGGGCCAACGAGCTGGACCAACTGGCCCTCAGTGCTGGTGGATCAGGGCTTCAACCTGATTCCCACATCACCCGGGCGCTTGCTGCTTGGGGCCACAGTGGAACCGGGTGATTGCGCTGCCGAAGCCCCCATGACCCTGATGCGCAGCCTGAATGGGCGAGCACCGGAATGGCTGCGCACAGCCACCGTGGTCGCCCAGTGGAATGGCCTGCGAGCCCGCCCCATGGACCGCCCGGCACCCCTACTAGAGGAGCTGGAGCCTGGACTGATTCTTGCCAGCGGGCATTACCGCAATGGCGTACTGCTCGCACCTGCCACAGCGGAGTGGGTTGCCGCTGCACTCGAGCAGCCATAAAAAAGGGCCCCGCAGGGCCCTAACGCGTCGATGGATCAACCGATCACTTGGTCTCAGTGAACTCCGCGTCGATAACGTCGTCGCTGGCGTCACCACCAGCAGCGTTAGCACCGGCATCAGCACCGGCATCAGCACCAGGAGCTCCGCCGCCAGCTGCAGCACCCTCCTGCTGATAGACGGAAGCACCAACGGTGTAGAGCTCCTGCTGCAGTTCCTCCAGCAGGGTCTTCATCGCGTCGTAGTCGTCTTTCTCGGTGGCTTCCTTGAGCTGGAGGCGCTTCTCCTCCAGCTTCGCCTTGGCATCAGCATCGACTTTGTCGCCCAGTTCGCCCATCTGCTTTTCAGCTTGATAAACGAGGGTTTCGGCCTGGTTCTTGAGGTCGATCTTCTCGCGCTTCTCCTTGTCAGCGCTGGCATTGGCCTCGGCGTCCTTCACCATCTTGTCGACTTCGGTATCCGACAGGGTCGAGGCACCGGTGATCGAGATGGACTGCTCCTTGCCGCTGCCCTTGTCCTTAGCGGTGACGCTGAGGATGCCGTTGGCATCGATGTCAAAGGTCACCTCGATCTGAGGCACGCCGCGGGGTGCCGGAGGAATGCCATCGAGACGGAAGGTTCCGAGCGACTTGTTGTCGGATGCCATCTCGCGCTCGCCCTGGAGCACGTGAATCTCCACGTTGGTCTGACCATCCACAGCCGTGGAGTAGGTCTCTGTCTTCTTGGTGGGAACCGTGGTGTTGCGGGTGATCATCTTGGTCATGACACCGCCGAGGGTCTCAACACCCAGAGAGAGGGGCGTGACGTCGAGAAGAAGGATGTCCTTCACCTCTCCGGCCAGCACACCGCCCTGGATGGCAGCTCCAACAGCCACCACCTCGTCGGGGTTCACCGTCTGGTTGGGATCTTTACCGGTGATGCGCTTGACCAGTTCCAGCACAGCCGGGATGCGGGTGGAACCACCCACCATCACAATCTCGTCCAGCTCACCGGAAGAGAGCTTGGCGTCCTTGAGCGCCTGCTCCACGGGCATGGCACAACGATCAATCAGCTTGGAGGCCAGTTCCTCGAACTTGGCGCGGGTCAAGGTGAGGTCTAGGTGCTTCGGACCCTCGGGCGTTGCCGTGATGAACGGCAGGTTGATCTCGCTCTGAGTGGCATTGGACAGCTCAACCTTGGCCTTTTCAGCGGCCTCGGTCAGACGCTGCAGAGCCTGCTTGTCCTGACGAAGATCAATGCCTTCGTTGGATTTGAAGGTCTCGGCCAGGTGATCCACGATCACCTTGTCAAAATCGTCACCGCCGAGGTGGGTGTCTCCGGCGGTGGAGAGCACCTCGAACACGCCGTCGCCGACTTCGAGAACGGAAACATCGAAGGTGCCGCCGCCGAGGTCGAAGACCAAGATGCGCTCATTGCTCTTCTTGTCGAGGCCATAGGCCAGAGCCGCAGCGGTGGGCTCGTTGATGATGCGCAGCACCTCAAGACCAGCGATCTTGCCGGCGTCCTTGGTGGCCTGGCGCTGGGAATCGTTGAAGTAGGCGGGAACCGTGATCACCGCCTGGGTGACGGTTTCACCGAGATACTTTCCGGCATCCTCAGACAGCTTGCGCAACACCTGCGCTGAGACCTCCTCAGGTGCGAATTGCTTTTCGAGAACCGGGCACTTCACCTTCACGTTGGAGCCGGCCTTCTCAACGCCGTAGCTCACCTCCTTCGATTCCTCGTTCACCTCATCGACACGACGGCCAATGAAGCGCTTGACGGAATAGAACGTGTTGTCCGGGTTCATCACCGCCTGACGTTTGGCGATCTGACCCACCAACTGATCCTGGTTCTTGGTGTAAGCAACCACGGAGGGCGTCGTGCGGAAGCCCTCGGCGTTTGCGATCACGGTGGGCTTGCCGCCCTCCATCACGGAAACACAGCTGTTCGTGGTGCCAAGGTCAATGCCGACAACCTTTCCCATCGTTGCCCACCTCCTGAGATGGTGATTTGAATGGGTTCATCCTCCACATCAGACCCGGTGACAGGCGAGGTGTGGTTCCCGAACAGGCAGGCTGGTGGAGCGATCCGGCCCTGGCAATGATCAACGGCGGCACCAGCCTTTTGGGCCTGCTCGGCAATCCAGTGCGCCACTCGCTTTCGCCGGTGATGCACAACGCAGCCCTCGAATCAATGGGGCTCAACTGGCGCTACCTGGCCCTTCCTTGCGAAAGCGAGAGCCTTGGTTTGGTGTTGCAGGGTCTAAGGGCCGTTGGCTGCCAGGGCCTCAACGTCACCATCCCGCACAAGCAGGCCATCGCTGAACTCTGTGATGAGCTGAGTCCTCTGGCGCGGCGACTGGGTGCCGTCAACACCCTGGTCCCAGGGGTCGACGGTGGCTGGTACGGCACCAACACCGACGTGGAGGGCTTTCTGGCACCACTTGGCGCCAACGAAGACTGGGCCGGACGCGATGCCGTGGTGATCGGCTGCGGCGGATCGGCCCGTGCGGTGGTCGCCGGCCTGCAAAGCCTGAAGCTGAACACAATCACCGTGGTGGGACGACGAAGCGAAGCCTTGCAGGCCTTCAACACCGATCTGCAACAAGACAATGCCCCTTTAACGGCCTGCCTCGAGAACGCGCCCCAGCTCAAAGAAGCCGTCGCCCAAGCAGCTCTCGTGGTGAACACGACCCCGGTGGGAATGGCACAGCACGGTGACCCCAAAGCAATGCCCCTGGGTGCGGAACTCTGGTCAGGGCTGAGCCCAAAGGCTGTTTTGTACGACCTCATCTACACACCAAGGCCCACCAGCTGGCTCACTACCGGGCAACGCCGCGGCCATCGCTGCATCGATGGCCTCGAGATGCTGGTGCAGCAGGGCGCTGCATCGCTGCGGCTTTGGAGCGGACGCCATGACGTTCCAACCGAGGCGATGCGAAGCGCCGCCGAGACTGCTCTTGCGACCTAACGTCGCTGTAAGTCAGAGCCCCACCGTGCAGATTCCCCTCTGGCAGCGGCTACTCGCACCGCTGGTGTACCTGCTCCCCTGGAGTGACGCCATTCCCTTTGGCCTCGGGGCTGACGGTGTGTTTAACCAGATCCCTTTGCTCAGATTGCTGATCGTTCCAGCAGTGCCTCTGATCCAACTGAATCGGGGGGTGCCTTTTGGTGGCCTGCTGCTGTTCTTCGTGCTTTTTCTGGCGGTGGTGCGGAATCCAGCCGTTCCCTACTTCCTGCGATTCAACACTCTGCAGGCCTTGCTCACAGACATCGTGCTCGTTGTTCTGAGCTTTGCCTTTGGAATCCTGCTCCAACCGATTGCTGGAGGCAGCTTGCTGCTGAGCACCCTTTCCAGCACGATCGTGATCGCAGTGCTGGCCATTCTGGTGTTCGCTCTTGTGGAGTGCTGGCGAGGGCGTGAACCGGATCTGCCAGGCATCAGCCAAGCCGTGCGCATGCAGCTCTACTGACGGTGGAGGGGCACACCAGGGGATAAGGTGTTGGATCCGTCGCTCACTCCGGTGAGCCTGAAGCCCCGTTGGAGCTGCCCATGACGCACGATCCGTACTACGAAACCATGTACATCCTCCGTCCGGACATTCCGGAAGAGGAGGTCGAAAGCCATGTCACCAAGTACCGCGACATGCTCGTCGAAGCCGGTGCTGATGTGCTGGACAACCAGATGCGCGGCAAGCGCCGCCTGGCCTATCCGATTGCCAAGCACAAGGAAGGCATCTACGTGCAGCTGAGCCATAACGGCGATGGCCAGCACGTTGCTGTTCTCGAGAAGGCCATGCGCCTCAGTGAGGACGTCATCCGCTACCTGACCGTGAAGCAGGAAGGTCCCCTTCCCGCACCTCGTGTGATGCCTGGTAGTGAAGCCGCTCAGCAACAGCAAGCCGAAACAGCTACAGCTGCAGCTGCATCAGCTGACTGATCAGCATTGTCTGATCCATGGGTGGGCGATAGCGTCCGCCCATGGATTCACAACCTGATCAGCGTCATTCAACAGAACCCGCTTGTAACGAACGTCATGGCGACGTTGAGGTTGTTCAGTTGTTGAAGAAAAGAATCACAGAGCTCGAAGCCGAGATCAAGGCTTACGAAGACCTGCTTGCAGAACTGCCCGACGTTTTTGAGCGTCGATTCCAACAGCGACTTGAGCCGTTGATGGAGCGGTATCAACTACTGGCTGAACAGGTTGATCAAGAACAGAACAAGCGGCCCCAGCAGGCAGCTCTCCCTGGAACCTCAGAACCGGACAACGTCGTGCGCTTTCCGGGCCTGAGGCTCCCCAAGTTCCTGCAGAGGCAGCAGCGTTCAGCCTGAACGACGGTGGGATGCTGACCAGAGCCGGGTTGGCAGACCCCAGACGTAAATGAAACCCTCCGCAGCACGGTGATCGAACTGATCCCCACTGCCGTAGGACGCCATCTCGGGAACGTAAAGACTGCTGTCCGCTGAGCCGCGACCGGTGACCGTGGCTGTTCCCTTGTGGAGCCGGAGACGAACGACACCATTGACGTAGGTCTGGGTGCGATCCATGAAGCCGTCAAGAGCATCCTTGAGGGGGCCATACCAAAGACCTTGGTAAACGAGGTCAGCCCACTGCATCTCCAATTGCCGCTTGCTACGCAGAACATCGGCGGCCAGGGTCAGGCTTTCCAGTTCCTGGTGGGCCTGAATCAGAAGCAACAGCCCAGGCGTTTCATAGATCTCCCGGGATTTGATTCCCACCACCCGGTTCTCGATCATGTCGAGACGACCAATGCCGTGGGTGCCCGCCAAACGGTTGGCTTCACGGATCAACGCCACGGGATCCAGACGCTGCCCATTGATCGCAACAGGATTGCCTGCTTCAAAAGCAATCTCGATCTCTTCTGAGGCATCGGGAGCAGCCTCCACCGATCGGGTCATCGCGAAGACCTCTTCCGGCGGAGCAACCATCGGATCTTCCAGAGGTCCAGCCTCGATGCTGCGGCCGAGCAGATTCAGATCAATTGAGTAGGGCGATTTCTTGCTCACCGGGGCGGGCATCCCAAAGCGTTCGCCGTAAGCAATGGTCTCCTCTCGGCTCATGCCCCACTCACGGGCGGGGGTGAGAACCTTGAGATCAGGCGCCAGCGCTGCGATGGCCACATCAAAACGCACCTGGTCGTTGCCTTTGCCTGTACAGCCATGGGCGACAGCATCAGCACCCACTTCCCGGGCCACCTCGACAAGGCGCTTGGCGATCAGAGGCCTGGCCAGAGCGGTGGAGAGGGGGTAACGGCCTTCGTACAGAGCATTGGCACGAATCGCCGGAAAAGCGAAATCCTTGATGAACGGCTCGATCAGATCTCCCACCAGCGACTGACTGGCACCGGCATCGAGCGCTTTCTGACGAATCGGTTCCAGCTCATCGCCCTGGCCGAGATCTGCAGCAAATGTGATCACGTCCTCCACACCCCATTCCTGCTTGAGGTAAGGGATGCAGACACTGGTATCCACTCCCCCGGAATAGGCGAGTACCACCTTCTTGGCGCGGCCCATCAATGGGTCTCCTGATCACACTCCTCTGATTCTCTCGTCTCGCCGGCCGCATCCTGAGGTGAGGTCACAAGGAGCCATGCAGCCAGACCCGCAGCCGGAGCAAAGACCAGGACCAGCGCCACGATCCAAGAGGTCTGCAATGGTTCAGGCCGCTGCAGACCCCACCAGTGCAAGCCAGCACTGATCATCAGAGCCAGACCCCACAAGACAATCAGAAGCGCAGGTTTGTTCAGCTGAAGCTCAAAAACAGCACGTGGTCTATCTTGGTTGATTGGCCTGTGTCCCTCCCTGCATGAGCGCTCTGGTTGATTTAAACGCCCTGGACAGCGTCAACCCGTCCCTCACCCGCTATGGGCGCCGTGACCCAGCACCCGTGCTGCCCCTGCGAGAGGAGCCCGACCTCCTGTCCTGGCTGGAGACCAGCGGCCGTCTCGTCGCGGACGAGGAATCCGGTTCCCCCGAAGTGAGCACTGTCGAAGAGGAAGAACTCTCGGCGCTCATGGGTGAGAAAGAGGATTACAACAAGGATGACGAGCAAAATGAGGAGCAGTGGGAGGACTGATGTCCCCCAACCACTGACTGGTCGTCACTGAACGACTCATCTAGGGTCCCAGCGACCAGTCCAGTGCTGCTTTGCAATCCACGGATTCGATCCATCGTCCTTGGTGGGAGAACGGCTCGATTAGTGCCAGCTTGCTCATGCTGGTTGTCTTGGCGACCAGCTTTGCAGCCGACAAATGGATCACCAATGCGCAGCTGAGCCTGCCTCTGTTGATTTCAACGGTCTGCGCAACCGCTACGGCAGCTTTAGGCATACCGCTTCTGCGTCGCTTGAAGATGGGGCAGTTCATCCGCGAGGAGGGACCGGAATCCCATCGGAGCAAAGCGGGAACGCCAACGATGGGGGGTCTGCTCGTCGTTCCCGTCGGAGTCATTCTCGGCAGCCTGATCACGCGGGACCCCGTGGCATCGCAACAACTGCTCAGCCTGGCTTCGCTGACGTTGGCGTTCATGCTGATCGGCGGCGTCGATGACTGGAGCAGCCTCACCAAACACACGAACACAGGTCTGACAGCGCGAGGGAAATTGCTGCTGCAGGCCCTTGCGGCCCTTGTCTTTCTGGTCGTCGCAGCCTGGCAGGGCTGGATCAGCAGCAGCATTGCCTTGCCTTTGGGCCTTGAACTTCCGCTGGGGATCCTGATCTGGCCTTTGGGGCTGTTTGTTGTTCTGGCGGAGAGCAATGCCACCAACCTCACCGATGGCCTGGATGGTCTGGCCAGCGGCTGTGGAGCTCTGGTGTTTACGGGTCTGGCGCTTCAGCTAATGCTGCGAGGGGACAGTGGAGATCCCGCCCTAGCTGGATTTTGCATGACCATGGCAGGGGCGTGGCTGGGATTTCTTGTGCACAACCGAAACCCGGCTCGAGCCTTCATGGGCGACACCGGATCCCTGGCGATGGGGGCAGCCCTCAGTGGTGTCGCCCTGTTGTCCAACAGTCTTTGGCCCCTGCTGGTGATGGGAGGCGTCTTCGTGGCGGAATCCCTCTCCGTGATCATCCAGGTTTGGGTTTTCAAAGCCACGAAAGGGCCTGACGGACAAGGCCGACGCGTGTTCCGCATGGCGCCACTTCATCACCATTTTGAGCTGGGAGGCACCGATGAACGCAGCGTGGTACCAACGTTCTGGCTGGTCACAGCAGGTCTTGTACTTCTGGGGCTGGTGCTGCATCCATAGCGTTGATCTTCGATCAAATCCTGGGAAAAATCCTTTTTAGAACGATCTCAAGGATGAAGCCGTTCAGATCGTCACTGAGTCGAACTTGAATTCATAACACACAAAATCAATATATTTTTCAAAAGATTGATCATCAACCAGCAAAAACAAGTGACGTTTTAAAAATTAGAAGATGACCACAACACTGCCCGCCAAATAGAAGGAGGCGTGAACTAAAAATCCTGAACTGAGGAGATTTCTACATCCAGAACGAAAGCTTTCTTCGGCTCATATCCCTTAAAGTCATGCTTTCGAGGCATCGAGGCAGGATGACCTACTTCACTTGGCGTGAATCCGGTCTCACAGCTGACTGTTCGAGCCTCGAGGCGATGGCTGCCCGCTTTGAGGAGTCAGCCAGTTTGATGCGGCGCATGTCCAGCGAAGGATTCCAGCTGGAACGGCATGGAACAGAGCAGCGCATCACCCATCCCGATCCAACGGTGTTTGAAGCCTGGGGATTCGTCAGCGAAGAATCTCCGGTTCGCCAACTCACGCTGATCCCCGATCTTCAGAACTGATGGAAAACCTGCTTGCCAAAACCGCTGAGCTACTCGCCAGCGCAGCGGCTGATCCCGATCGGGTTCTGCGTTGGGTGCTGATCTATTTCGGTGTGTCGTCGCTTGGATTCATGGGCGTGTGGTTGATCGGAGAAGTGCGTCGTCAGAGCAACAACGCCGATTCGAACTGAGCCCTCAGCGGCTCGCTTCCACAGAACGCTGACGCCACTGAGGCGTCTGTTCCATCGATTTCAGCTGATCAGCACTGGGAGTTTCAAGCGCGTCGAGGAAATGCAGAGGTTCCGCTTCAAAGTGAAGGTGAGGACCGGTTGACCAGCGTCCCGTATTCCCACAAAGACCAATGATCTGACCGCGGTCATAGGAACCTGCGGGGGCACCAGCATTGAGATGGCTGTAGCGGGTCTTAATCCCATCGCCCGCAAGATGGAACGTCCATCCGTGGGTGGATGTCCAGCGACTCCGACCAACACCATCATGTGCCGCGCGCACAGGACGACCAACCCGGCAGGCGATATCCAACGCTGGGTGGTCTGGTTCGACGCCTTGGGTCACCACACCCGACATCGGTACAAGTAACGCGGCAAACAGACCCAGCAAACAATCAAAATGAGAATCGGAAGAGAACCTTAAGACACTGTCCCTTCCGTCAGAGAAAAGACAGGATTCTCGTTTTTCCTTAACGCTCTCTTAAAAGGAAAAAAACCCTGTGCTTCCGGGCCACTCCGCCGGCGGTCTCGCGACGGTTGAAGTGCAAATCAAACGCAGCTCATGCGCAGAGCACTTCTGTTCACTGGTGCCGGCCTGATGGTCGCAGCCGCTGGATTGCCTGGCTTCGCCGCCCCCAAACAAACCGCCCGGACCGTCACCAACGGTTTCGTTCGCTCCAACGTTCTGTTGCCCATCGGTGGCAAACAGCAAGTCTCCAATCCGGTTCCTCAAGATCTGAGCAATCTGTCCGGTTGGACCCGTGAAGAACTCGAAGTGGGTCTAGAGAAGCAGTACGACGTCGACGTTGCTGACGTCACTGAATTCCTCTACTCAGATGAGGGCGAGGCCTTCCTGAAAGCAAGCCTGAATGGCAACTATCACCCGTACTACAGCCAGCAGAACGATCTGCAGGCCGTTCGCAGCGCCATCATTCTCGATGCTGAAGATGGCAAGCTCTCCAGCTACGGAATGATGGCCAAGCTGCCGACCGATCAGCGCCTGCAAGGTGCCATGAAGGTCTGCAATGCCGACGTGAAAGGTGATTTCCACAAGGACACCTCTCTGCTCAGCTGGTACATGAACACTCCGGCCTGCATTCAGGCCTACACCGCCAAGGCCCCTGAGCCCGCTCCAGCTGCTCCCGTTCAGGGACTCTGGTGATCTGACGGCATAACGACAAAAGACGTCGAACAAGCCCTGGGACTACCCAGGGCTTTTTTGATGCCCAGTGCATCAAAAAAAGGCCATCAAAACAAGGGCATCAAGGCAAAACCACCACGGGAGTCCCCACCTCCACAAGCTCAAACACCCTGCGGATGTGTTCGTCATAAAGGCGAACACATCCATGCGACACGGCCCGTCCGACGGTCCAACGATGGGGAGTGCCGTGCAAACCGACGTGGGAGCAGCCTCGAACCTGCACCACTTTCTCGCCATCCCAACCACCGGGATTGGAGCAGTCCTGATGAAAGGCAATCCAGCGCGATCCCAGGGGGTTTCGACCTCCGGGGGGAACCAAAACACCGGTGCCTGGATGCCTCCAAACGGGATCCACCGTCTTGAAAAGCACCCGATGCTCCCCAACAGGGGTTTCCCAACCTTGCGTGCCAACAGCGGCAGGCACACGCAGACGAAGCTGGCCCTGCTCCAGCAGGATCAGCTGACGGCTTGAGCGATCCAACACAAGTTGCTTGTTGGAACGTGAGCGGACTGCAGCCGGCAGCAAAGCCAGCGCCTCTGCATCACTCAGCCATGGAGCAAGCGGTGGAATGGGATCAGCAGGCCTGGCTCTTGCCGCCCCGAGCTGAAGACATCCCCCAGCGAGAACCGCCAACAATGTCGCCCGAAGCACTGTACTCCATCAAGAACTCATCCTTGACGTAGCGGCACATCGAGCCCTGCACTCCCAGGCTGCGGAAAGTCTCAGGACTTGCGTTGATTGATGATGCGGCCAGCCATTCAAAGATCACCATGCCGTCGTTTCCTCGCACCGTGATGCTGCTGGGCAGTGGGGAACTGGGCAAAGAAGTGGCCATCGCTGCCCAGCGACTGGGCTGCCGGGTGATCGCCTGTGATCGCTATGCAGGTGCCCCAGCAATGCAAGTGGCTGACATGGCGGAAGTGTTGCCGATGACCGATGCCGAGGCCTTACTGGCGGTGGTCCGGCGCCATCAACCCGACGTGGTGATCCCGGAGATCGAAGCGCTCGCAGTTCATGCGTTAGCGGAACTGGAACAGGAGGGAATCACCGTGATTCCAACGGCCCGTGCGACGGCCGTCACCATGAACCGTGACCGCATCCGCGACCTGGCAGCCGGCGAACTCGGTCTCCGCACGGCCCGATTCGCCTATGCCTCCAATGCTGAGGAGCTCACAGAGGTAGCGAAACCTCTGGGGTGGCCCGTCGTGGTGAAACCGGTGATGAGTTCCTCCGGCAAAGGACAAAGCGTGGTGAAAGGCCCTGAAGACTTGAAGCAAGCCTGGGAGATCGCCATGGCCGGCGCCCGCGGCACCTCAGACCAAGTGATTGTTGAGGAATTTCTCAGCTTCGATCTGGAAATCACCCTGCTCACCATTCGCCAGCGCAACGGCGAAACCCTCTTCTGTGCACCGATCGGCCACGAACAGGAAGGAGGGGACTATCAGTGCAGCTGGCAGCCCGCCCAACTGACGGAACAGCAACTGAATCAGGCCCAAGCCATGGCCAGGACGGTGACCGACAACCTCGGCGGTGCAGGTCTCTTCGGTGTGGAATTTTTCCTCTGTGGTGATGAGGTGATCTTTTCGGAACTGTCTCCGCGCCCCCACGACACCGGCCTGGTCACATTGATCAGCCAAAACCTGAGCGAATTCGAACTGCACCTGCGTGCCGTTCTGGGCCTGCCGATCCCCGAGATCACCGCAGCTGATGCCGCTGCCAGCCGTGTGATCTTGGCCCAAACGAATATGGACTCCGTCGCTTTTGAAGGGGTCGAACAAGCGCTGACGGAAGCTGACACCCAATTGCTGCTGTTCGGCAAGCCCACGGCCCGCCCTGGTCGGCGGATGGGTGTGGCATTGGCAAGGGGAGGAGATCGGAAGGAAGCACAAGCCAAGGCCGACAGGGCAGCCGCCTGTATGACCGTGATCCCGGGATCAACGGCTGCCTGAAAACCGGTAGTGGGTTAAGCCATCCAGCACCGCTCCAACACTGGGGCGTTTCGACACGTACACCCGCTGCTGGGTCCGTTGACCCAACAAACAAGGATCGTGATCCGCAGGCACCACCGTGGCGGGTAAACCATCCAGCAGCTCTCCATCACCCTGCTGACTGGCCACCACCAGAACCCGCTCCAGGGGGAGCCCCCAAGAGTGAGCCAGGAAGCGAATGGCCTCGCTGCGGGAGGCGCGCTGCGGCAGAACATCCAAGAACCAGTGACAGCGAAGCTGGGGTTCAGCCTGCAAAGCATGGCGCCGCAAGCACTGACGGGCCAATCCGATCAACCCACGGTTGGAGGCACGCAACAAGTAGCTGACCTTGAAACGACTTTGATGATCAAGGTCCTGAAGCCGGATGTGTTCCTGCAGGTGACCCATCGCTGCAAGAACAGCATCGCGATCCCAGGCCTCACTGATCCGCTGCGCCCAAACGGGGTCCGCTGCGCGATCAAGACCATGGTGAATCTCGGTTCCAGCCCGGCAGATCCAGGCCTTGGGATCGGGAAGATGCAACTCGTGGTAGCGCTGACGTGCCTGAGCCAGGGAGCGACCCGTAAGGATGACCAACCCTGTCGAGGCGGAAAAGGGTTCGGCTTGAAGCCGATCGCGCAAATGCGCAAGGGAGCTTTCCTCCGGCAACTCCAAACTGCTGTCGAGATCCAGCGCCAGGAGCCTGGAGACAGGACTGGGCCGCCTCACCACCGACAACGCTCGAACAGGTGACGAACGAATCCTTTGCTGCATCAGGGCGAGGTATTTGCACACATGGGCATCCCAACTGAAGTGGCGACTGATCGCCTCCACCCCGTTATCACTCCAACGTCGCCAACGGGGTGCATCACTGCCGGCGAGTTCCAGGGCTTCCTGAAGTGCCCCAGGATCGGTGACGTCTGCCAAAAGACCGTTGTCGCAACGGTGTTGGATATCCCGTGGCCCCCCATCGTCGGTCGCCACCATCGGCAAACCACAGGCCGCGGCCTCCAGCAGGGTGAGTCCGAAGGGTTCCGTCAAAGCCGGGTTCACAAACAACCCGCCACGACGGGCAGCCCAGCGATACAGGGCGGGAATCTGGGCACGACTGTGTTGTTTGGGATAAGCCACCTGGCCATAGAGGTCAAAGCGATCCACCAGATCGAACACCTGCTGAAGCACATCGCGCTGCTGCTTCTCGAGCTGACGCGGGTCATCCCGACAGCCAAGCACAAGCACGAGGTTGTGACGCTGCCGCAGCACCGGTGACTGGCCGTAGGCCTCCACAAGCGCAGGAATGTTCTTGCGCCGAACCGCACGGGAAATCGCGAGCAGGGGTGCGCGATCTGGCTCCCTCAGGAAAGGCTGCAACAGGCTTTCCACAGCAGAGCATTCCTGCGACGAACCGTGGGGATGGAACCGTGTGGCATCGACCCCGGGGGGGACCACCTCCGCCTGCGCCGCCTGAAAGTGGCCGTAGCGCGAGTACTGCTGATCAGCTTCCTGACGGGTACTAGTGATCACCAGATCGGCTTGCGCCAGAGCGCGCTCTTCGGCGTCGATGCGACGGCTGATGGCATAGGTCTGCTCAATCTGAGAGCGATCAAGACCACCGGCCAGGAGGCGACGCTGTTTCTCCCGCCCGAGAGAGTGCCCGGTGAACACCAGAGGAATGCCCAGCCGCTGACTGACCAGAGCACCCACCAAGCCGGCATCGGCGTAGTGGGCATGAATCCAGTCCACCCTCTGGCCAGGCTGGCTCAGATGTTCCACCAGTTGATCAGCCAGCTCCTCGAGATGAGGCCATAGGAGCTCCTTTCGCAGATACCGCTTCGGTCCGAATGGGAAACGCAGGATGCGGGCACCCGGACAAATGACCTCCTCCCGTTTGCTGTAGTCGAGATCAAAACGACGGTCCTGAATCAACCGCGTCACCACATCAACCTGCTCGACCTCGGCCCGCTGCGCCAGGCTGCGCGCAAGCTCGAGAACATAGAGCGTCTGGCCACCGGTATCAGCATCCCGTCCGAGTTCGAGCTCATGGGAACGAAACAGACCGTGAAGATGCAGATGCAACAACCGGATCCCCATTCGCTCACCTCACAAACAACAACGGAACACAGATTCAGTGCCGTTGGTTTTTCTTTAGAGGCGGAAGAAGAGCTAAAAAATGAAAAAAACCTTAGAAGGCGCTGAAATCAAACAGCTAAAAAAAGCCGACTCTCTTTCTCTCGCAGGTGATCTGAGCTCAAGAAACTGCACTCATGCCGACTGCTGTATGTAACAACCCGGCAACGTCAGAGGCGGTCACTCACATCGACCAGGCTGCCCTGTTCATCACCCCAACCACCCCTGGAGAAGGTGATCGCGCCATCCACCTCAAGCTGCTCATTGATCCAGCCGAGGATGACCGGTCCAACGCGTGCCGGAGACGCTTCACCACGAAAACTGCGGAGGCTGAAGTGGTCAGCACCCTGTACCAACACCAAGCGATGACCCCGCTCCACTGCCTTGGTCTCGCGCATCGGAAGGATCGCTTCCGGACCCGAAGGCACCACCCAGTCGCGCGTGCCGCTGATCAGCAACAGCTTTGCCGGAAGAGTCTCCAAGCGACTGCCATCAAACAACAAACGCAGCGGCGGACTGACAGCCACCACAGCCTTGACCCTTGGATCCGAAACAGCGGCTTGGTTGATCCCCGATAGCCAACTGCACTGGAGCACCCAGCTGATGTTTCGCTCCGGATGCTTCAGGTCGTTGCACCGGGATTTGAGTCTGTGATCGGTGGGAACACCACCAGCCAACTGAAAGCTGGTGGTGCCTCCCCAGGAATGACCCACCACCGCAACAGCATTGGTGTTCAAGTTGGCGTCTGCCAGGAGACGACGTGCACTGACTGCATCCAACAGAGCGGACACATCAAGGGGCCGGAGCCGCAGTTCTTCAGGCCCAGGGGGCGGCGCATCACCAGAAAGCATCGCCTTCTGCTGATTGAAATCACTGCCTGGATGGTCCGGCATCAGCACCGTGTACCCATGCGCGGCCAGCACCTCACCCCAACCCTCAAAGGATTCCGGATCGTCCCAAAGCCCATGGGAAATAACAACCAAACGACCATTGGCCGACGATGCAGGCTGAAGGATCAAAACCCGCAGGGATTGTGGGCGATGGGGCACGGCAACTTGAATAACCTCACGGGACCAGCTGGAGCGAAGCGGAGTACGAAGTCCTGCCGACACGGAAGCGGGATCACCGGAACGGGCCAGAGCGACCCCCTCCTCAAGATTGGTTTTGAGCCGATTGGCCACGTCAACAACGCGCGACAGATCAATCGACGCCTCCTCTCCCGGCAACTCCCTCAGAAAACCAAGGATGTTGGGTTGTCCACTGCCTTCAGCGCGTAGCAGGGCATCCGTCAGCATCCGTCCACTGACATCCGGCTCAACACCCTCAAGGTCCACCAGATGCGTCGCCGCATTGAGGGCCTGCTCCAGAAGAGGCTGACCCGTCGATCCCGCCAAAAAGGCCTTTGTTTCCAGTGGCAGTGGCGTAAGGAACACCTGACGCAGCAGCTCCAACAACTTGCCGCCACTGGCCAATTGCAGGTCCTGCAGATCCGGACTGGCTTGGATCAACTGCTCAGCGGACTGACCAGCGGAGAGATTGATCGTGACCTGCGTTTCCAAAAACACCAATCGCAGCACCAGTCGCTCAAGTGCTGAAGCGGGACCCCCTGCCAAGGCCAGCGAGATGCCAACACCCAGGGCGGCCAGGTGTGTCCGAAGTCGAGCCATCAAGCTGCCAGGGGAACGGGAAGTTCAGGGGGATGCTGCTCCAAAACACGGCTGAGATAACGGCCTGTGTGACTGGTGGGGTGCTGGGCAACCTCCTCTGGAGTCCCCGTGACCAAGATCTCTCCTCCACGATCACCACCTTCAGGGCCGAGATCGATGACCCAGTCACTGCAACGGATCACATCGAGATTGTGCTCAATGCAGATGATTGAATTGCCCTTGTCCACCAATCGCTGCATCACGTCCATCAGCTTGTGCACGTCGTAAAAGCTGAGGCCGGTCGTGGGCTCATCAATCAGATAGAGGGTCTTGCCGGTGGCCCGCCGTGACAATTCCGTCGCCAACTTCACCCGCTGGGCTTCACCCCCCGAAAGAGTTGGCGCCGGCTGGCCAAGTTTGACGTAGCCCAAGCCCACATCCACCAGCGTGCGTAACCGATCTGCAGCCTGTGGAATCGCATCAAACACCTCAGCGGCCTGCTCCACCGTCATCTGGAGCACATCAGCAATGGTGTAACCCTTGTATTTGACCTGCAGGGTTTCGCGGTTGAACCGAGCGCCCTTGCAGACATCGCACTGAACATAGACGTCCGGCAGGAAGTTCATTTCAATCACGTTCACGCCCTGACCGCGGCAGGCCTCACAGCGGCCGCCCTTCACGTTGAAACTGAATTGCCCCACCTGGTAACCACGGGCCTTCGCCTCCACCGTGGCCGCGAACACCTGCCGGATCGGATCAAAAGCACCGGTATAGGTGGCCGGATTGGATCGGGGCGTCCGTCCAATCGGGCTCTGATCGATCACGATCACCTTGTCGATCGACTTCAGCCCTCGCAGCTCCCCAACACCCTGCG
Source organism: Synechococcus sp. UW106 (assembly GCF_900474015.1). Taxonomy (NCBI): domain Bacteria; kingdom Bacillati; phylum Cyanobacteriota; class Cyanophyceae; order Synechococcales; family Synechococcaceae; genus Synechococcus; species Synechococcus sp. UW106. The sequence continues at coordinate 378,677 of NZ_UCNV01000009.1, read as the reverse complement.
GAAAGGGGACTTTGAAACCCAGCCCATTTTCCAGAGCCGGATGCAAAAGCTCATTCACCAGGGTGCTTTTGCCGCTACCGCTCACACCGGTAACGGACACCAGCCGTCCCAGTGGAAACTCAACCGAAACGTTCTTGAGGTTGTTGCGATTGCAATCGATCAGCTTGAGGGAACGTGAACCGCTCTGGCGGCGTTCGGCCGGCGTGGGAATCGAGCGGCGGCCGCTCAGATAGGCACCGGTGAGGGATTCGCTGCTCGCAACCAAGTCATCGAAACTTCCCTCGGCCACGATGTGGCCACCATGGACGCCGGCACCGGGACCGATATCCACCACGTGATCTGCAGCACGGATGGTGTCTTCATCGTGTTCCACCACCACCAGGGTGTTTCCAAGATCCCTGAGCCTCACCAGAGTGTTCAGGAGACGGTCGTTGTCCCGCTGGTGCAGGCCGATGCTCGGCTCATCGAGCACGTAAAGCACCCCTGTGAGACCAGCGCCGATCTGGGTGGCCAACCGAATGCGCTGGGCCTCACCGCCGGAGAGCGTCATCGCCGGACGATCCAAGCTGAGGTAATCCAGACCGACATCCAGCAGAAACTTCAAGCGCAGACGGATTTCCCTGAGCACCAGATCACCGATCTGAATCTGTCGGGGACTCAACAAAGGCTCTGAACCCTCATAGGCACCAACGCCCATCAATTTTTCGATCCGTTCCAGGGTCTGACCGACGCTGACAGCAGTGAGTTCTGGAATCCGGTAGGGACCGACCGTCACAGCCAGGGCTTCCGGTCGGAGCCGCTGACCGCCACAGGCTTCGCAAGGTACGAGCTCGAGATACTTCTCCAACTTCTGCCGTTGGGCTTCACCGCTGGCATCGCGAAGCTGCCGCTCGAGAATCGGAAGAATGCCTTCGAAAGGGCGGGTGTATCCCCCTTTGCCCTTGCGATACCGGCTATCAGCCTGAATCAGAATCGGTTCACGGCTTCCGTTGAGCAGCACATCCCGCTGTTCATCCGTGAGCTCATTCCATGGGGTCTTGATCTCAAAGCCGAAGGCTTCACCAACCGAGAACAACAGTGAAAAGTAATAGCTGTTGTCTTTCTCTGCCCAAGGGGCAACGGCGGAATAAACGGGCTGACTGGGATCCGGAATCACCCGATCCACTGTGAATTTGCGCAGATGCCCGATGCCATGGCAAGCCTCACAGGCGCCGTAAGGGCTGTTAAACGAAAACAGCCGTGGAGATAGTTCCTCCATCACAGCGCCGTGAACGGGGCAGGCGAAGTTCTCGGAGTAGAGCCGCTCCCGTTCAACGCCGTCGGGAAGCTCCTCACCTTTCTTTGGCACGACCTCCACAAGCGCCAAACCATCGCCGCGTTTGAGAGCCGTGCGCAACGAATCGGTCAGCCGTTCCTGCACCCCCTCACGGGACACAAGGCGATCGACCACCACCTCGATGTTGTGGCTGTGGTTCTTGTCGAGTTCAATGTTGTCGGCCAGTTCGCGCACCTCACCGTTGATGCGCACCCGAGCAAAACCCTCAGCCGCCAGACCACTGATCAGCTTGGTGTGGGTGCCCTTTTTGCCACGCACCACCGGCGCCAGCAATTGATACCGGGTTCCCTCCGGCAACAAAAGAATCTGATCGACCATCTCGTCGATGCTCTGCGGCTTAATCGAGCGACCACATTTGGGGCAATGGGGTTCGCCAGCCCGGCCGAACAGCAAACGGAGGTAGTCCTGGATCTCCGTAACGGTGCCCACCGTGGAGCGCGGGTTGTGACTGGTGGATTTCTGATCAATGGAGATCGCGGGGGACAACCCTTCGATGGCATCCACATCGGGCTTGTCCACCTGACCTAGGAACTGCCTGGCGTAAGCCGACAGACTTTCGACATAGCGGCGCTGCCCTTCCGCAAAGATCGTGTCGAACGCCAGCGAACTCTTGCCGCTGCCACTCACCCCGGTGAAGACCACCAGCTTGTTGCGGGGGATCGTGACGTCGACGTTCTTGAGGTTGTGCTGTCGAGCACCCCTCACCCGAATCACGTCGTCCTGAATCGCCAGCGGGCCAGCTGAGTCAGTGATCTTGGCAGCAGCTCGCGCCATCAGGACCCGTTGGAAGGCCCAAAAGCTTAGGAAGAACCGAAGCCTTCAAGCTGTTCGCTGGTCCAGCAGGCTGGCTGCATAGGCATCGGCCTGATCGCCACCAGCGAGATCAGCCAGCTCCTGGCGACGTTCCTGGGTGTCCCGCAGTCGGGACACTCGCGAATGGGTCACGCCGTCCTCCACATGCTTGCTGACACGGAAATGGTGATCAGCCACTGCCGCCACGAGCGGTTGGTGGGTGACGCAAAACACCTGACGCTGATGGGCCAGAGTTTGAAGGAGATGCGCCATGGCACCACTCACGCGTCCACTCACGCCGGCATCAATCTCGTCGAACAACAAGGTGCTGGATCCATCCACTGCGGCAAGGGTGGTCTTGAGAGCAAGCAGAAAACGGGACATCTCACCCCCTGACGCCACCTCCGTCAACGGTGCCATCGGCTGGCCGGGATTGGCGGAAAACAGGAATTGCACAGCATCCGCACCATGCTCTGCGGGATCACATGAATTGAGATCCACCTTGAAACGCACGTTGGCCAGACCCATGGGAGGCAACAGCTCAAGCAACGAGGCCTCCAGAGCAGCAGCAGCCTTGGAACGCTCACGATGCAACGCCGCATTGGCTTGATCACGCCTTTGACGTTGATCGTTTTCGTCCTGGTGCAAGCGAGCGAGATCCGCCGCGAATCCTTCGGCACCCAGACGATGAAACAGGTCATCTCGACGCTGAATCAAACCGGCCAGATCGAGGCCGTAGCGGCGCTGCAGGCGTTTTAAAACCGACAAGCGGTCTTGGATGCGCTCGAGATGATCTGGATCACTCTCGAGTGCAAGACCGTACTGATCAAGGGAACGCAACAAGGCCTCAACGCCGGCCTCGAGATCCAAAGCCTGATCTCGCAGCGGCTCAACGGAACCATCCAGCTGGGCCATGGCCTGAAGCTCCTGGATGGAAACTGACAAATGATCCTGAAGAGAGGGTCCCTGATCAGCACCATCGCGGAGACGCCCAAACAAAAGAGCAAGACCCTCCAGAAGACGAACCCCATGAACAAGGCGATCCTGATCCTGTGCAAGCCGCTGCTGTTCGTCGGGGTCTTCCAGATCGGCAGCCTGCAGTTGCTCCAACTGCTCCTCCAGTTCAGCCCGCTCCTGTTCAGAGCGCTGCTGTTCCCGCTCGAGAGTCATCAAGGCATCCGCAGCAACACGCCACTCCGACCAGGCCTCAGCCACCTGCTGTTTAATCACCGCCAACGGGGAGCCACCGAGACGGTCCAACCAAAGACGTTGTTGCCCAGCGCGTGACAACAACTGAGTCTGGCCTTGAACGGTGAGATCGATCAGCAGTGGTCTGAGCTCAAGCAACTGCTGACGGTTCACCGTGCTGCCGTTCAGACGGCAGCGACTGGAGAAGCGATCACCGTCTTGCCGTTTCCACTCACGGCTAATCAGGAGCTCCTCTTCAGGGTCAAACTCCGCCGCAACCAGCCACTGTTCAAGGGCTGGGCTGAGTTGAAACGCAGCTTCGATCCTGGCTCGATCAACCCCAGCGCGAAGCAGACGAATACCGCTGGCCCCCTGCGCTCCACCGAGAACCGCATCGAGGGCATCAAGAAGAATCGACTTCCCTGCTCCGGTCTCACCGGTGAGCACCGTGAAGCCCGAGCTGAACTCCAGTTCAAGACTCTCGATCAGAGCAATGTTCTGCAGCAGCAGACCGGTGAGCACATCCAGCCCTGTGATGATGCCGACCGTAGCGGCAGCTCGGTTCGTTTAGAAGGGGTGTCGGACATCCCGATGAATTGATGGCGCAGGAGCTCGGGGATTTCATCGAAGCCGCGGGGTTGCTTGAGTACGACCCCGCCGCCATCACGCGTATTTATGCCGGTCATCCCCAACGGCTGATCCGACGGCTCTGGCAAACCCTGGTGCCCATTGGCCTGTTGCTTCTGGGCGTCGCCTTCGACTGGATCTTCCAGTTGCTGAAAGATGAAGAACGGGCTCGGGCTCGAGCCCGCGAATGCGCTGAGCTGCTGGTGGATCTCGGCCCCGCCTTCATCAAGGCCGGCCAGGCACTCTCCACCCGACCGGACATCGTCCCGCCACTGCTGCTGGAGGAACTGGCCCAGTTGCAGGACCAACTCCCCGGCTTCGACAGCGGCCTGGCCATGGCCTGCATCGAGGAGGACCTGGGGGCACCGGTGGATGAAATTTTCGAGCAGCTCGACCGGGATCCGATTTCCGCCGCCTCCCTGGGACAGGTGCATAAGGGAACCCTCAAGGGTGGCGCCAGGGTGGCGGTGAAGGTGCAGCGCCCAGGCCTGCGCGAACAGATCACCCTGGATCTATACATCGTGCGCAACATCGCAGCCTGGTTGAACAGCAACATCGGGGTGATCCGCAGCGACCTCGTCGCCTTGATCGACGAACTGGGGCGACGGGTGTTCGAAGAGATGGACTATCTCAACGAAGCCTCGAATGCAGAGACCTTCGCTGAGCTGCATCAGCAGAACCCTCGAATCGCTGTTCCGAAGATCTATCGCAACGCCACCAGCCGCCGCGTGCTGACGATGGAATGGATCGACGGCGTCAAACTCACCAATCTGGATGCCGTTCGGGAACTCGGTGTAGATCCAGACGACATGGTGGAGGTGGGCGTGAATTGCAGCCTTCAACAGTTGCTGGAGCATGGCTTCTTCCATGCCGACCCCCACCCCGGCAATCTCCTGGCTCTCGAGGACGGACGCCTCTGTTATCTCGACTTCGGGATGATGAGCGAGGTCAGCCGCGAGTCACGCACGGGCTTGATTCAAGCGGTTGTCCATCTGGTGAACCGGAACTTCGGGAAGCTCTCCAAAGACTTCGTCACCCTTGGTTTCCTGGCGGAAGACGTGAACCTGGAACCGATTGTTCCGGCCTTTGAGAAGGTCTTCAGCCAGGCGTTGGAAGCCGGCGTCAACCGCATGGATTTCAAAGCGGTCACCGATGACATGTCCGGTGTGATGTACAAATTCCCGTTCCGGGTGCCGCCCTATTACGCCCTAATCATTCGGTCACTGGTCACCCTCGAGGGCATCGCTCTGAGTGTGGATCCGAACTTCAAGATCCTCGGTGCGGCGTATCCCTACTTCGCGCGGCGGCTGATGGAAGACCCGGATCCCCAACTACGTCAGAGCCTCAAGGAGATGCTGTTCGACGGAGACGCCTTCCGCTGGACCCGTCTGGAAAATCTTGTGTCTAGCGCTGCAAGCCAAGCCCAACTGGACCTGGAAGCGCTACTCGACCAACTGCTCGACTTTCTGTTCTCTCCCAAGGCGGGACTGCTTCGGGATCAATTGGTGACTGCCGCTGTGGAGAGACTGGACGCTCTGGGGTGGTCCACGATGCAGCGCCTGGGTCGACGTCTACCCAAACGACTGCAACCCTCCGCCATCGCCCAGACGCCTCCAGGGCTCTCGGATCCACTGATGCAACTGGAGCCAGTACGAGAATTAATTCTGGTGTTGCAGTCATTGCCGGGGTTCAAACCGGAACTTCTGCTGCGACGGATGCCCAGAGTTCTGAATGAGCCGGACACCCGCCGTATGGGATTCCAGGTGGCTCAAGGGCTGGCCGAACGAGGAGTTGTCCGCCTGGTGCGGGTCGCCGCTGGAGTTCCTGCCTAAGTTCCTGAGAACACCGTCAGCGTGATGCTTCTCAAGCCCTTCACCCGTTCGTCACTGCTGGCCGTGGCGGCAGGACTTGGAATCGGTTGGAGCAGCGTCATGCAACCTCTGCATGCCGCCACGGATGTAGCCCTTGTCAGTGGTGCCTTCCGCCGCTCGATTCCCGTCAAGGAATTTGAACACCTGGCCGAGACCGGTGAAGCCATCGGCCTGCTGGGCAATCTGCTTGAACTGTCCGGGCAGGACCCTCAGGAGGTATCGCAGATGCTCAATCAGAGCCTCGAACTTCCGCTAGTGCTTACCAGCCGTTTAATCAATACACGGATCGGTGAAGCCATCCTGCGTCGTGCTTCACGCATCATCTACCCCATCTACACACCGGAACCCGAGGTGAGTGTTCCGGCGATCCGTGCAGGGGTGATCAGTGGATTGCAAAGCGAGGAAGGCCTCACCGCTGTGAGCTTTCTGAAGGGGTATCCCAATGCCGTTATGGCGGTGAACCTGCCAGCTTTGTTTGGGGTGATTGAGAAAGCGGAATCGATTGCCGGCCTGGTGCAGTTTTTCTCCGACTCCCCCTTGGACGGACTGAAGGACGCGCAACCCTGACCAACTCCTGAACGGACGCCGCCTAGATTCCGGAAATCCCCCCATCCCAGCCGGTGTCCCTGTTTCAGAACCTCCGTCGGCGTTTCACTGCCACCCCTGTGATGCAGGACTGGCCTGGACTGATTGAGGCCTATCGCAGCTGGCTTCCCGTCACCGATGCAACCCCGGTGATCACCCTTCGGGAGGGAGCGACTCCTCTGATTCCCGTGCCATCGATTGCGGAACAGATCGGCAAGGGCGTGAAAGTGTTCGTGAAATACGACGGCCTGAATCCCACAGGGTCCTTCAAAGACCGGGGAATGACCATGGCCATCAGCAAAGCCAAGGAAGCCGGTTGTGAAGCGGTGATCTGTGCAAGCACAGGCAACACCAGTGCTGCAGCAGCGGCCTATGCCCGGCGGGGAGGAATGCGGGCCTTCGTGTTGATCCCTGATGGCTATGTCGCCCAGGGAAAACTGGCTCAAGCTCTGGTGTATGGCGCTGAGGTCTTAGCGATCCGCGGCAACTTCGATCGTGCCCTGGACATCGTTCGGGAAGCGGCGGAGAAGTATCCGGTCACCCTGGTGAACTCGGTGAACCCCTACCGGCTTCAGGGCCAAAAGACGGCTGCTTTCGAAATCGTGGATGCCCTCGGAGACGCACCCGACTGGCTTTGCATTCCCATGGGCAACGCGGGAAATATCACCGCCTATTGGATGGGTTTTCAGGAATATCAGCAGGCGGGCCGGAGCCGGAACCTGCCCCGGATGATGGGCTTCCAGGCCAGCGGATCAGCTCCTCTGGTGAACAACACGACGGTGACGGACCCCGAAACCATCGCCACAGCCATCCGCATCGGCAACCCGGTCAACCGAGCCAAGGCCCTGGCGGCACGCGAAGCCAGCAAAGGAGCGTTCCTGGATGTCACCGATGCGGAAATCATCGAGGCTTACAAACTCTTGGGCGGTCAGGAGGGAATCTTCTGCGAACCCGCCAGTGCTGCATCTGTGGCAGGCCTGCTCAAACGCAAGGACGAAGTACCGGCTGGCTCAACGGTGGTCTGCGTTCTGACCGGCAACGGCCTCAAGGATCCCGACTGCGCGATCAGCAACAACGACGCCGCCTTCCACACCGACCTCAATCCCGATCTCGACACCGTTGCCAATGTCATGGGCTTCTAAAACGGCATTCCATCGACGTCCTCCAGCCCCCCGACGGGGGCTTTTTCATGGCCATTGGACCAAACCAGCCGACAAAGCGGCTGCAGAAAACAACCAAAAACCGAATGCACACGCTGTGGAAAACAGGTGAAAACAACTCCTCCAGCTAAGTGGATGGTTTTCCACCTGCTGTGAAGACGTGGAAAACAGGTCTGCACTCCCCATTCCGTAAAAATTTCTCCTCAAGCATTGGTGAAGCAGAACTCTCTTGACCACTGACTTTCAAGCAGCTTTCCCCCTTTTCCCCAGGCCCTACTACGACTGTTTTAGTTTTATTTTTTTAAATCCATAAAAACAAAACAGCCGAAAAGAGGATCCCGTTGCGCTGGCCATTGCACTTCCCCTCAGCCTGTGAAACGGTGGGGCACCTCAGCGCACTCAGGTCGTCAAGACGATGAAGGTGGTCTGTTCACAGTCCGAACTGAATAGCGCCTTGCAATTGGTGAGCCGTGCGGTGGCAACCCGGCCCACCCATCCGGTTTTGGCCAATGTGTTGCTTACGGCCGATGCTGGAAGCAATCGCCTCAGCCTGACGGGGTTCGATCTGAGTCTGGGGATTCAGACCTCTCTCGCCGCCAGTGTGGAAACCAGTGGAGCGATCACGCTTCCGGCCCGATTGCTGGGAGAGATTGTCTCCCGTTTATCCAGCGATTCTCCTGTCACTCTCGCGGTAGAGGATGCCGGCGAGCAGGTTCAGCTCACCAGCCTGAGTGGTAGCTATCAGATGCGCGGTATGAGTGCTGATGACTACCCCGATCTCCCGATGGTGGAGAGCGGCATGACGCTCAAACTTCAGCCTGAACGGTTGGTACAGGCGCTCAAGGGCACCCTGTTCGCGAGCAGCGGCGATGAAGCGAAGCAACTGCTCACCGGTGTTCATTTGAAGTTCAACCAGCGGGCTCTAGAAGCTGCTGCCACCGATGGACACCGCCTTGCTGTACTCAATGTTGACGATGCTCTGCAGGATGCGGCCATCGCTGATGCCGTTGATGAACAGGGTTTCGCGGTGACCCTCCCCGCACGTTCTCTTCGAGAGGTCGAGCGTTTGATGGCGTCCTGGCGTTCCGATGAACCCGTCAGTTTGTTTTGTGATCGTGGCCAAGTGGTGTTTCTCGCTGCCGACCAGATGGTCACCAGTCGCACGCTGGAGGGCACGTATCCCAATTACGGCCAGTTGATTCCCGATGGTTTCAACCGCACCTTCGGGATGGATCGTCGTTCATTGATTGCAGCTCTGGAACGCATTGCTGTTCTTGCTGATCAACACAACAACGTCGTGAAATTCAGCAGTCAGCCTGAGGAGGGTGTTGTGTTGATCAGTGCTGATGCACAGGATGTGGGCAGCGGCTCGGAGTCACTACCAGCCAGCCTGGATGGTGATGCCATGCAGATTGCTTTCAATGTTCGCTATTTGCTGGATGGTCTCAAGGCCATGGGCTCTGATCGGATTGTTCTGCACTGCAATGCACCCACCACGCCGGCTGTGCTTCGTTCGGATGAAACGTCTGAAGCTTTCACGTATCTGGTAATGCCCGTCCAGATTCGTTCCTGATGTGTCTCTTCCGGATCAGCTTCTCCTCAGTGATCTTCTGAGTCATACCGTCCGTTGTGATCTGGGCTTGGATCACGGACCTGGGGTGATGGCCTGGATGCATCCGCCTGTGCATCGGTTGCTGGGTTGGGTCAGTCGACCGTCAGCTCTGCGTATGTCTCGCGATGTCTGGCGTTTGAACCAATGTTGTGGCTTTACGGATCAGCAGGTTTTTGTGCGCGGCGAACCGGCGGTCACCGATCAGGTGATGCTGGAACGCTTGCCGACTTTGATGGAGGCAACGTTGCTGGATCGTGATGGTGAACGAATTGGCAGCGTTGTTGATCTTGATTTCCGACCAGCGGACGGCGCGATTCTTCACTACCTGATCGCGCGCAGCGACCCGCGACTTCCAGGGAGTTCCCGCTGGCGTTTGGCTCCGGATCGCATCCTTGACCAGCAACCGGGTCAGATTCAAACCGCCCTGATGGGATTGGATGATTTGCCGATGGCCCGCGCCAGTGTCCGTCAGGACCTGCTCCAACGCACCCAACGTTGGCGGGACCAGTTGCGCGTCATGGGTGACCGGGCCGGCGATCGCCTGGAGGGTTGGTTGGAGGACTCGCCAATGGATGATCTGCGGCCAGAGCCCATCCGCTCTTCGCTAGGGGACGTCGAATCAGAGGCTGTCTCTGAGCCTGAATCTGAGGTCTGGGACGACGACAGCTGGGAGGAAACTCCGTCCCCCCGCCGCCGACAGGACGAAGACCCCTGGGTCTGACGGTCGGTCGGCAACACTGGGGGGAGGTGCTCCGCGATTCGTGGTTTCCTCCCCTGCGTACGACATAGCTGCAGCCCTGAAGCAGGAAGGGCTTAAGCCCAGTGACTGGGATGAGATCTGTCGGCGGCTCGGTCGAGAGCCGAACCGAGCTGAGTTGGGCATGTTCGGTGTGATGTGGTCCGAACATTGCTGCTACCGCAATTCCCGGCCCTTGCTGAGTGGTTTCCCCACTGAGGGACCGCGCATTTTGGTGGGACCTGGAGAAAATGCCGGCGTGGTCGATCTCGGTGGGGGCCACCGGTTGGCCTTCAAGATCGAAAGCCATAACCACCCCTCCGCCGTTGAACCCTTTCAGGGGGCGGCAACAGGGGTGGGCGGGATCCTGCGTGACATCTTCACGATGGGCGCGCGTCCGATCGCGCTGCTGAATGCCCTGCGCTTTGGTCCCCTTGAGGACTCCGCCAATGTTGGCCTGATGGAAGGTGTGGTTGCTGGCATTGCCCATTACGGCAATTGCGTCGGCGTGCCGACGGTGGGCGGTGAGGTGGCCTTTGACCCGTCCTATTCCGGCAATCCCCTGGTGAATGCCATGGCACTCGGTCTGATGGAGACCGAGGAGATCGTCAAATCCGGAGCGATCGGCGTTGGCAATCCCGTGGTTTATGTGGGCAGCACCACCGGCCGGGATGGCATGGGCGGAGCCAGCTTTGCCAGTGCTGAGCTGAGTGCCGATTCCTTGGATGATCGCCCCGCCGTTCAAGTGGGTGATCCGTTTCTGGAGAAAGGGCTGATCGAAGCTTGTCTTGAGGCCTTTGCCAGTGGTGATGTGGTGGCAGCGCAGGACATGGGTGCTGCTGGTCTCACCTGCAGCTGTTCGGAAATGGCCGCCAAAGGGGGTCTGGGGGTGGAGCTGGATCTGGACCGGGTTCCGGCCCGTGAAACCGGGATGACGGCTTACGAGTTTCTGTTGTCGGAATCCCAGGAACGGATGTTGTTCGTGGTCAAGGCCGGGCGGGAGGAGGCGCTGATGCAGCGGTTCCGTCGCTGGGGATTGCAGGCGGCGGTTGTGGGCAAGGTGCTCCAGGAACCGATTGTGCGGGTGTTGCACCACGGTGCTGTTGCTGCTGAGGTGCCCGCCACGGCTCTTGCCGATGACACCCCGATCGAAAAACATGCTCTGTTGCAGGAGCCCCCGGCGGATCTTCAGGCCCTCTGGCGTTGGACCGAGCAGGAGCTTCCTGAGTTGAGCGATGCAGCTGCAGCCCTGCTTCAGCTCCTGGATGATCCCACCATCGCGAGCAAGCACTGGGTTCACCGTCAGTACGACCAGCAGGTGTTGGCCAACACAGTGGTGTCATCCGGCGCAGCCGATGCCGCTGTGGTGCGGCTGAGACCTCAGCAGGGTGAAGGATCGATGGCTGTGTCCAACCGTGGTGTCGCCGCCACGGTGGACTGCCCCAACCGTTGGGTCGCTCTTGACCCCGAACGTGGTGCGCAGGCGGCCGTCGCTGAAGCAGCACGCAACCTGAGTTGTGTGGGGGCTGACCCCCTGGCGGTCACCGACAACCTCAATTTCCCCTCACCGGAAACGCCGAAGGGGTTCTGGCAGTTGGCCATGGCCTGTCGGGGGATTTCCGACGCCTGCCGCGCCCTCAATACCCCCGTTACGGGCGGCAATGTCTCCTTGTACAACGAGACCAAACAGGATGACGGCACGATGCAGCCGATTCATCCCACGCCGGTGATCGGCATGGTTGGTTGTGTGGACGACATCAGTCGTGTGACCGGTTTGGCTTGGCAGCAGCCCGGCGATTCAATCTTTCTCATCGGCGTTCCGCCGGATGATGTTGCAGATCCCAGCCTTGGTTTGGCGGGCAGTGCTTATCAGCAGCAGAGCCTCGGGTCTCTGGCAGGACGTCCGCCCCAGCCCGATCTCGTTGTCGAAGCCGCAGTGGGGCGTCTGGTTCGTGAGGCCATCGCTCAGGGTCTGCTGGCCTCCGCCCATGACTGCAGTGATGGTGGTCTCGCTGTGGCTTTGGTTGAATCTTGCATTGCCTCTGATCTCGGCATCAATGTGACCCTGACAACAGGTTCAGCGCGTTTGGATCGGGTGCTGTTCGCTGAAGGTGGCAGTCGCGTCATTGTGTCTGTGAACGCAGCCTGCCTCCCTGGCTGGGAACAGTTGATCGCAGCTCGTGCAGGACTCTCTGTCACCTCGCTTGGCAGCGTCACAGAGGAGCCTCATTTGATCATCCGATCTCAATCTGCTGTTCAGCTCGATCTTGAGGTTGAACGGTGTGCAGCTGTCTTCCGTGATGCGTTGCCCCGACGGATTCATTCGGAGTGATTGAGTCAGGCGTTTCCTGACGGCCGATTCTCTTCCTTTTCTCTCTGTCTACGGATTCATCATGTGCGGCATTATCGGCATGTTCTGTGTTGACTCAGTCAACCAACAGATCTACGACAATCTGCTTCTGCTTCAGCACCGTGGGCAGGATTCGGCTGGGATTGTCACGATGGACAATCACACCTTCCATGTGCACAAACAAAAGGGACGTGTGCGTGAAGCGTTTCGCACCCGAGACATGCGAAAGCTTTTGGGCAATGCTGGTATCGGTCATGTTCGCTATGCAACTCGTGGTGCTGCTGCTTCTGAAGAGGAAGTTCAGCCCTTTTATGTGAATGCTCCCTATGGCATCACCTTTGTTCATAACGGCAATCTCACCAACACTCTTCAGCTCGAGCAGGATCTATTCAGGATTGATCGTCGTCATACAAATTCCACGAGCGATACGGAGATGTTGCTCAATGTGTTGGCTACCGAGGTTCAATCTCAGCTCACGGGACGAGATCTCACGCCGGATCAGTTGTTTGATGCGGTGGCATCTCTGTATCACCGCGTTCAGGGCTCCTATGCGGCCATTGCTCTGATTGCGGGCCATGGAATGCTGGCATTCCGTGATCCCTATGGAATTCGTCCTCTGATTTTGGGTAGGCGTTTATCCGACCAGGGTCGGGAGGAGTGGATTGTCGCCAGTGAGTCGTTGGTGATTGAAAACAGTGGCTACGAGATAGTTCGCGATGTTGATCCTGGTGAGGCTGTATTTATCGACGTCGACGCCAACTTGCACCAGCGTCAGTGTGCAGATTCTCCTCGGTTGATTCCTTGTGCTTTTGAGTACGTCTATCTGGCACGGCCGGATTCTCTAATGAATGGTATTTCAGTCTATGAGTCGCGGTTAAGGATGGGCGATCGTCTTGCTAAAACGATTTCTGAAACATTACCGGCTGGTGATATCGATGTTGTGATGCCGATTCCGGATTCAGCGAGGCCGTCTGCGATGCAGGTCGCCAAGCAATTGGGTCTTGACTATCGCGAAGGTTTTTATAAGAACCGCTATGTCGGTCGAACCTTCATTATGCCTGGTCAGGCGGAACGAAAAAAATCAGTACGTCAGAAACTTAATGCCCTTGGTACTGAATTTGCCGGCAAGAATGTGTTGATTGTCGACGATTCTATTGTTCGTGGTACTACCTCTCGCGAAATTGTTCAGATGGCGCGTAGTGCCGGTGCTAATAAGGTGACATTTACATCAGCGGCTCCCCCTGTCCGCTACCCCAATGTTTATGGAATTAATATGCCGACCAGGGCGGAACTCCTTGCCCATGGTCGAACAATTGATGACATTTCAGATGTTCTTGGTGCTGATCATGTTGTTTATCAGACTGTTGAAAATTTACTGGAAAGTATTGTCGAAAATACCGACATCAAGGATCTAGAGATGTCTTGTTTTGATGGGCATTATGTAACTGGTGGTATTGATGAAGAGTATTTCAGGTGGTTGGAGCAGAATTGCAGCTCCTGATCAGTTGTGCAGTTGAATTGTGTTGATCACTTCAACGATTCTTTCGCCATTCTGAAGAGAAGTTTGTTGGCTTAATCTTTCTCCTGGTTGTGTGATGTTGATTTCGTTCGGATCCATGCGCCCGTGACGCTCTTTGCTTGTCCGCACTCCCACGAGTCCGGTTTGATCGCTGATACCGACAAGACGATCAGATTCGGTGTCAATTTCAACGGCCATGCTGCCGAGATCACCGCGTTGGTTGTATCGCAGGCCTGAGCAATCGATGCGGCCGATCAACCCTTGTTGGCTGATCAGCATGAGTGGTGTCTGTTCTGCGCAGACAGCTCCGATGATCTCTTCCCCTGGCAGCAATCGCATGGTCATGGGTCCCTGTGCCAATCGGCCCATTAATGGAAGGGAGTCCTCGGTGACCCGCAGACGCAAGAGCCGACCGATGTCGCTGATCAGAACCAGTGTTCCCTGGTCGCGGCAGATCACAGCACTGTTGAGCTCCACGCCTTCCTTCAATTTGAGAACGCTTGTGGCTCGACCGGAAAGGTCCACGACCTCGCTCAGAGGAATTCGTTTGAAGCGACCGTCGCTGCTGAGTAGGCCCAGACTGTGATCATCTGTGTTTTGGTGGGGCAGCGACAGAAGGGAGACGATGCGGTCTCCATCGAGGCCGGTGGGCAGGAAACGCCCGATCTGACCAGGCTGTTGTCCGGCAAATTCCCAGCGAACCTGGGCAATGCGGCCGCCGGCACTTACCGCCAGCAGTCTCGGTGGGGGTTCGATCGGCAGGATCACCTGTGCCGGAGACGGTGCGTCGCCAATCGGGCAAGGATCATTGAGATGGAGACGGCCCAGCACCTGAGGGGTGACGATTTTTACTTGTCCATCGGCTTGGATCAGCACCCGACCATCCCCAGGCAGTGCGGATAGTGCCTGCTGACGCAGGAGTTCTGTATTCGGGCGTTGGCTGGCTGCCCGTTCGGCCATCAGTGCATCGCCACCTTCCACGAGTCGGGTTCGACGGGGGGTGCTGAAGCGCTTCTTCAACTCCTTGAGTTCCGTCACCATTGCGTCCAGCAATTGATCCCGGTTGTCCAGGAGCAACTTGAGCCGTTGACGTTCCGCCCGCAGTTCATCCAGCTCCTGTCGCAGGCTTTCCTGCTCCAGTCCCGTCAGGCGCCGGAGGGGCATGGCCAACACTGCATCAGCCTGGCGTTCGCTGAGGTCGAGCCGCACCATCAAGCTCGCGCGGGCTGATGCAGCGTCATTGGCTTCTTGAATCATGGCGATCACGGCCTGAAGATTGTTCAGAGCCGTGATCAGTCCCTCTACGACCTCAAGCCTGTCTTCTGTCTTGCGGAGCGCATGACTGGTGCGTCGAATCAGGGTCAGTTCCCTGAAATCGAGAAAGGTCTGCAGCAGTTGGCGTAAGGAAAGCTGCTGGGGTTGTCCATCGACGAGGGCCAGCAGGATGGCTCCGAAGTTGCTTTGCAGAGCCGTTCGTCGTTGCAGATCCTTCAAAACCTTGTCTGGATCCGCATCACGGCGTAGTTCCACCACAACGCGCATGCCTTCCCGGTCGCTTTCGTCTCGGATATCGGCGATTCCACCGATCTTTCCGTCGTTGACGGACTCGGCCAGCTTTTCAATCCAGCCGGCCTTGCTGAGCTGGTACGGCAATTCCGTGACGACAACGGCATTGCGCTTGTGGCGCCCCTTGCCGGGTTGCACCTCTTCGGTGTGGGCGACGCCGCGCATCGGGATACTGCCGCGTCCACGCAGATAAGTGTCCTGTAGCCCCGAGCTGATCAGCACTTCACCGCCGGTTGGAAAGTCCGGCCCTGGGATCAGTTCCAGAAGTTTCTCGTCACTCAGTTCCGGCTTCCGGATCAGGGCGATCAGACCATCCACCACTTCTCCCAGATTGTGAGGCGGGATGCTGGTGGCCATGCCGACCGCGATGCCAGAGCAGCCGTTCAGCAGCAGGAAGGGGAGCTGAGCAGGAAGAACGGTTGGTTCCTGTTGGGATCCATCGAAGTTCGGCGCAAAATCAACCGTGTCTTCACCGATCTCCTCAAGCATCGCCTGGTGGGAGATGGGCGCCAGGCGGGTTTCGGTGTACCGCATCGCCGCCGGTGGGTCGTCGTCCACCGAGCCGAAATTGCCGTGGCCGTCAAGCAGTGGGTGACGGCTGGAGAAGGTCTGAACAAGCCGCACCAGGGCGTCATAAACCGCCTGATCACCGTGGGGGTGGTACTTGCCAAGCACGTCACCAACGACCCTCGCGCATTTGCGGTAAGGACGGTCTGGGGTGAGCCCCAGTTCCTGCATCGCGTAGAGGATGCGTCGTTGGACGGGCTTGAGACCATCGCGGGCATCGGGCAACGCCCGACCCACGATCACGCTCATCGCGTATTCGAGGTAGGAGCGCTGCATCTCCTGATGCAGTGCGATCGGTTGAACGCGCTCCTCAGCCATTCGGTCTGTCGATCTCCGACCGGAAGGCGCTCAGCCTACAGATGATCACTGGCTTTTCTTCCACGTTGCGTTGGCTTGGGCCCGTTCAACAATGTTGGTGAGCTCCGGCTCACCGAGCAATTGTGCCGTCGCTTCACGGATGCGACGACCCCAGAGCTGTTCCGCTTGGTGCAATGGCAAGACGTAGTTGGGGTTTTGGGCCAGTGCTGTTGATGCCAGCTGGATCGCTTCTGTCTGCTCACCCTGTTGGTGCAGAGCTGCGGCCAGCGCCAGCATGGGTTCTGCATTGGCCTCCAGCTTCAACACCCGGCGCCAGCGACGCACCGCTTCTTGATGCTGGCCTAGCTCATAGAGAACGAGCGCTTGGTTGTTCAGGGCTTCCCAGAACGCTGGTTTCAGTGCCGTGGCTTTTTCGAACGACTCCAGTGCCAGTGGCAGTTCGTTCTGCATGATCCTGGCGTTGCCGAGGTCGAAATAGGCAGCAGCATTCTCCGGATCCAATTGAAGTCCGCGGGCAATCAAAGGAACAGCGTCATCCGGTCGCTCTGCCCGCAGGGCGATCGCTGCTTCGGCAAACCAGAGGCCAGCTTTCTCGGGATTCAGTTCCTTGGCGCGGGCTAGAGACCTGCTTGCATCCTTGAGGTCGTTGTTGCGGAGTTGCGCCTCCGCCAGGATCGACCAGAACCGTTCGTCATTCGGATTGAGCCGAACCGCCAGAGCCGCGAGTCGAGCCGCATCTTTGGCCTGCCCTAGCTGCAGCAACTGCGCAGCAGTCCGTCCGATGCCGATCGATGAACCTTTGAGCTCCTCTTCGGTGGGTAGATAGATGTAGGGAATGAGGGCGTTGGCTGCCGGCGCGCCGAACCAACCGCCGAGGACCATCAGTGCAGCCGCCAGCGTTCGACTGAAGCGAATTCGACGCAGCACTGGATCGTTGTTGGAGTGGCTAAAGCGTAGGTGTGGGATCCGGTTGTGCTGCAGCGGCGTTGCGGCGCCACATCCAGGGTTTGATCCGCCGCAATGCCGACCCCCGCAGGTTCTCGTCCCAGAGCTTGTTATCCCAGTGCTGGACGTCGTTCCGGTGCAGGTTCAGCAGCCACGGGCGCGGCTGTACATCGGGATCGTTGCTGTGGGGCAGTGTCTGATGGTTCCAGGGGCAGACGTCTTGGCAGATGTCACACCCCGCCACCCATGGGCCAAGGGCAGCGCGAATGCTCTCTGGTAGAGCCTCCGCTCGGTTTTCGATTGTGTGAAAGGCCAGGCATCGCCTTGCATCCACCACAAAAGGTTCACGGATCGCATCCGTCGGGCAGGCATCCATGCAGGCGTTGCAGCGTCCACAGAGGCTTCGCGCTGGTGGGTCGGCGTCCAGGGGCTCCGTGGTCAGGAGATGGCCGATCACCATCCACGAGCCCCGTTGGGGGTGAATCAGATTGCTGTGCTTGCCGATCCAGCCCAGCCCCGCTTCCTCGGCCCAGGCCTTGTCCAGCAGCGGTGCAGCGTCAACACAGGCTCGCCAGCCACATTCGGGCCGCTGTTCCGATAGCCAACGACCGATCCTCCGGAGCCGTTGATCCACAACACGGTGGTAGTCCCGACCCCAGCCATAGCGGGCGACCTTGAGGGATCCGGGGGAGGGTTGGTCGTTGACGTAATAGTTGAGGCCAACGGCAAGCACGCTGGTGAGTCCTTCCAACAGAAGTGTTGGATCTCGACGTCGGGGGGCTGCCATCCAGGCCATGTCGGCCTGATGCCCATGGTCCAACCAACGCTGTAGGGCTTCCGTACGCAGCTGCAGCCGTGGACTTCCCGGGATCCTGGCAATCCCAACAGGATTAAAGCCCTCCTCGGCGGCGCGGCGCTTCAGGGCCTGACTCAACCACGTCTGTTGATCGGTGACATGCCCTTGCATCGACCTTAGTGTTGAGCGCTTATCAGCATCTTCTTCGTGACCGGCACCGAGACAGGACGATTTGCACCCTTGCTGCGGTGGCTCGGCTTGACCCTTGTGGTGATCCTCGTGTTGCAGATGGTGGCTGTTTTGGTGGGCGTCGACTGGAGCTCGGATGCTCCCCGCCCGCAGGTCACCGGTCCCCTGGTGGCCCTGGCTCCTCTGGGTTTTGCCGGTTTGCTGATCTGCCTGATTGGGTCCCGGCTGGATCACCCTCAGCAGCAGCGCAGCCCTCTGCGCTTGCTAGTCGCCGTTTTTTCAGCACTGTTAGCTCTCGGCATGGTGGTTGCTGTTCCCATTTCGATGGATGGTGGTGCAGGTGACGTTGCCCGTTTGCGCAATCTTGAGCAGGGCCGCGAAGCCCTGAAGGATGCCCGGGCCTTCCGCGCCGATGAAGCGCAGGTGACGTCCCTGGGTGAGCAGCTGGCCCAGGCTGGTCAACTCGCTGCGGATGCCACCGATGAGGACAAGTTGCGGGCTGCCGAAACGATGGTTGACGATCAGATCGCACAGATGGAGGCGCAACTCAAGACCGTTGAGGCCGGCCAGACACGCGAATCCAGGCAGAGGTTCATTGGCGGAACCATCAATGCTGTGGTCCTCGCCGTCGCTTTTGTGCTCCTTGCTTTCACGGCAGTGCTCTGACCGCTGGTTAGGTTGGTCAGACTTCATTCAAAGCTGGGCGCAGAGGCTCCTTGGTCCAGTCCAATCCCAGACCTGATCTGCCGCTGTCCGCAAGGCTTCGGCAGGATCTGAAGAACGACCTGATCGCAGGGTTGCTGGTGGTGATCCCACTCGCGACCACGATTTGGTTGTCAACAATCGTCAGTCGCTTTGTTCTGGCGTTCCTAACCTCGATCCCGAAGCAGTTCAATCCCTTCATCACCCTGAACCCACTGCTTCAGGATCTGATCAATCTGGCTCTCGGTCTCACGGTGCCTCTGATGGGCATCCTTCTGATCGGATTAATGGCCCGCAATATCGTTGGGCGCTGGCTGTTGGAGTTCGGTGAAGGCACCCTGAGCCGGATCCCTCTCGCTGGGTCGGTTTACAAGACCCTGAAGCAACTACTGGAAACCTTTCTTCGCGACAACTCCACCCGGTTCCGTCGAGTTGTTCTGGTGGAGTACCCAAGGGAGGGTTTATTCAGCGTCGGTTTTGTGACCGGTGAGGTGGGTCCCTCGCTTCAGTCCGATCTGAAGGAGCCTCTATTAAGTGTGTTCATTCCCACCGCTCCGAATCCAACCACCGGTTGGTACACCCTTGTTCCTGCGGGGTCCGTCCGGGAGCTTGAGATCAGTGTGGAAGAGGCCTTCCGAACGATCATTTCTGCTGGCATCGTCAACCCCGATGATCGGGAAGCACCCGTGAATCGAAGTTTCTCCAGCCTCATGGCCCAGTTGCGGGCTTCTGCATCTCCTTCCAGCTGAGTCATGGCGACACGATCTCTTTCACGCGAGCTAGCTCTGCTCGTGCTCGGCCAGGTGCCGGAACAGAAGTCAGCCTCAGTGGCTGATTTGGCCCTTGATTCCATCCTTGATCAGGCCCTCGACACCCTCACCCAGCATTGGCGCGAATCGCTCGATGCCAGTGCAGCAGAGCTGGAGCAGGCGCAGCAGTCATTGCTGGACAGCGAGTTGCAGCAGGGCGAAACCGGAACCCATGACGCTGTGCGCACCCATCTGCGCTCATCCTTGAGTGCCGCTGAACAGGTGCTGAACGGATTGTCCGCCAGCCTTGAGTTGCCTCGGCTGTTGTTGCTTGGGGACCAGGAGCAGATTCGCCGTGGTGCCATGGAGCGGGTTCAGAAGGTGCTGACCCAGCGCGAGGGCATCGACACACGGCTGGATCAGGTGATGGAGGGCTGGAGACTGACGCGTCTTCCGCGGATTGACCGCGACATCCTCCGGTTGGCTGTTGTTGATCTTGAAAGCCTGCGAACTCCAGCCCCGGTGGCGTTTAACGAAGCGGTTGAACTGGCCAACCGTTACAGCGATGAGCAGGGTCGCCGGATGATTAACGGTGTCTTGCGCCGGTTTCATGACGCTCAATCCAAAGCATCAGCCTGATGGTGTTCAACTGGTTCGAACGACAGGCTGAGGAGTCTCCGAAGCCAGAGCCGACGCCCACCCCGGCGCCTACATCGGAGCCGTCTCCTGCCCCGGCGCCCACGTCGGTTTCTTCTGAAGTTGCTGTCACACAACCAGAGCCGACCCCAGCTCCTGAAGTCAACGAGGAGGAAGACGAGGCCCTGGCTTGGGCCCGTGAGGCTTACGCCCGCCTGAAGGCACAGCAGCAGGCCGCGACGCCTCCAGCTGAAGCTGTCCCCCAGCCCACTCCTGAGCCGAGTCCCGAACCAACCCCGGCACCGGCACCGGTATCCCTACCGACTCCCTCCCCCCTACCGAGTCAGCCACCAACCCAGACGCCGTCCCCAGCACCAGCACAAGGGTTGTCGTTGCTGGAGCAAGCCGCGGCTCAACGCCAGCAGCGTCAGCAGGATCTGGACAACAGAGCCTTCGAGGCTCCCCCTGCACCCACTCCGGCACCAGCGCCCGAGCCCACCGTCGACTCGGACGAGCCGCAGCTGGGTGACTTTGATCAGGATTTCACCTGGTCGGCTGAGGTGCTTGCGGCCCAAGGGCGTCGTGTTGATCAGGTTTCCCTCGAGGAAATTGATTGGTTGGGTCGGCTTCGCCGCGGCCTTGAGAAGACCCGTCAGGGTTTTGTGACCGGTCTTCTCGAGAACCTTGGTGACGATCCGCTGACGCCTGAGGTTCTCGACGATCTCGAAACCTTGTTGTTGAGGGCTGATGCTGGCGTCCAGGCCACCGATCAGGTGCTGGATGCCTTGCGGCAGCGGATGAATCAGGAGGTGGTTGACCCTCAAGAAGGGATTCGCTTCCTCAAAGAACAGCTGCGTGGCCTGTTGGATGCCCCCATTCAGGCCAGTGGTGTTCCCCTTCTGGCTCCGGAACGGGATCGGCTCAATATCTGGTTGATGGTGGGGGTGAATGGCGTTGGCAAGACAACGACCCTTGGGAAATTGGCCAACCTGGCTGTTCGCAGCGGTTATTCGGCTCTGATTGCAGCTGCAGATACCTTCCGTGCTGCTGCTGTCCAGCAAGTTGAGATCTGGGGCGAGCGCAGCGATGTCCCCGTGGTGTCGAACCCCAGCAGCAATGCGGATCCAGCTGCCGTTGTGTTCGACGCCATCGGTGCGGCCCGTTCGCGGGGGTCGGATCTGCTGCTGGTGGACACGGCCGGACGGCTGCAGACCAAGCACAACCTGATGGAGGAACTCCAAAAAGTCAGGAAGATCATCGACCGTTTGGCGCCGGAGGCGAAGGTCGAATCGTTGCTGGTTCTTGATGCAAGCCAGGGTCAGAACGGGCTTCGTCAGGCCATGGCCTTTGCTCAGGCGGCCGGGCTCACTGGTGTTGTGATCACGAAACTGGACGGTACAGCCCGTGGCGGCGTGGCTTTGGCGGTGTCGTCTGAGGCTGGCTTGCCGATTCGTTTCATTGGCGCTGGTGAGGGGATTCGCGATTTGCGCCCCTTCAACAGTTTTGAATTCATTGAGGCTCTGCTGGCTGGACGCTGAAGCGTTGCTACCTTGCGGATCCCGGTGGTGCGAGGTTGAGCAGCAAGCCGCCCGGACGTCATCCCAGGCCCTCGCAGCGGACCGGGAATCCTTCGCCCCAGGCGATCGACTCGTTGCGTCAGCTTTTTGACAGCCTCAGCAGCGAACAGCGCCGCAACCAGGACCTGTTGGTCTCCTTGGGGTTTGCTCTGCGCAGCTTCACCAATCTCCAACGCTTTCTTGAGCTTGTGCCTGTCGTGGCCTCGCGTCTGGTGGGGGTTGAGGGTGCCCTGCTGGTTCCGTTTCAGACGGATGGTCGCCTCTGGCGTGATCAGTTGCAGGGCATTCCGGAGGAGCCTTCACAGGATCTGTTGCGGCGGCTGGCCGCTTTTGAACCTGGTTCTGCAGCAGGGTTTGGCAGCGACGACCAGCAGGTTCTGGCGCTTGATCGACTGGTCCAACGCTGCCTTCCTAAAGCGGGTCTGTTTGCAACGTCTGTGACGGCCCGTGGTCGGTCGCGGGGCCGCCTTTACGTCTATGCCCGCAACGGTTCATTGGTCTGGACCGAGGTGCATCGTCGGCATGTCCAGTTAGTGGCGGATCTCGCTGGTGTTGCGATCGAAAACGATCAGATGCTGCAGGATGCCCGCCGTCATGAGCGTGTCGACCGACAACTCAGCATCGGAGCAGAGATTCAGGCCCAGTTGTTGCCGGATCGGTGCCCCGTGATCGAGGGCGTCGACTTGGCTGCGCGGTGCCGTCCTGCTTTTCAGGTGGGCGGTGACTACTACGACTTCATTCCCACCCGTCCTGAACTGATCGGCCGTCGTCGAGAGCGGGGGCGCTGGGCGCTGGTGATGGGAGATGTCATGGGCAAAGGCGTTCCTGCCGGGCTGCTGATGACGATGTTGCGGGGGATGCTGCGTGCTGAGGTTCTCAGTGGGCTGCCGCCGGACCGGATTCTTCATGACCTCAATCAGCTGGCTCAAGAGGACCTCGCGCAATCCCACCGGTTTGTGACGCTGTTTTATTCCGATCTGGATCCGCGCACGTTGCGGTTGCGCTACGCCAACGCGGCCCATAACCCTCCCTTGCTCTGGCGTGCTGAACGACGGGTGATCATGCGGCTGGATGCCGCAGGGTTGCTGATCGGTCTTCAGCCTGAGGCTGAGTTTGCCCTTGGTGAGGTTCGGCTCGAACCGGGAGACGTGTTGCTCTATTACACCGATGGCGTGACGGAAGCACCGGGGATCACCGGAGATCGTTTTGATGAGGCGCGGCTGATTCGTGCCCTTGAAACGGCATGTCGCAGTGGTCAGGGGGCGCAGGGAATTCTTGAAAGCTTGTTTGAACGTTTGGATCGATTTGTGGGTTCGGATCGCCAGCTGGAGGATGACGCTTCCCTTGTGGTGCTGAAAGTTCCGGAAGCGGTCACGTTGCCGAGCGTGCAGGGACGGTCAATCGCCTGACAAGCTGAGGAAATCGATGGATGAACTGATGGCTGGTGGGGTGACCGGTGGTGCTGCAGGGACCTGGAGCGATCGTTTTGAGCAGGGTTTGCATCCCTTCATCGAGGCGTTCAATGCCTCCATCGGTTTTGACCTGACGTTGCTTCAGGAGGATCTGGATGGATCGATCGCCCATGCCCGGATGTTGGCTGGCGCGGGAGTGATCACCGAGGCGGAAGCTGAGCAACTGGTGGAGGGCCTTGAGACAGTTCGTGCCGAGGCGGCGTTCGGCAGTTTTCAGCCCGGTTTGGCGGATGAGGATGTTCACTTCGCTGTGGAACGTCGCCTCATTGCTCTGTTGGGTCCAGTGGGCAAGAAGCTGCACACCGGACGCAGCCGCAACGATCAGGTCGGTACCGATTTACGGCTCTGGTTGCGGCGACGGCTGGATGGTCTGGATCAGGATCTGCAGCGGCTGCAGGGCGCGCTGCTGACCCAGGCGGATCGTCATCGCCGCACGATGATCCCCGGGTACACCCATCTGCAGCGGGCGCAACCGCTCTGTCTCGCCCATCACCTCCTCGCCTACGTCGAGATGTTGGAGCGCGACCGTGAGCGGCTCCAGGATGTGCGGAAACGTGTGAACATCTGCCCGCTTGGGGCTGCTGCACTGGCGGGTACACCGGTGCCGATTGATCGCCAGCGCACGGCGAAGGAACTGGGTTTCTCAGCGGTTTACGCCAACAGCCTTGATGCCGTCAGCGATCGTGATTTCTGCGTTGAGTTCTCTGCTGCTGCGTCCCTGGTGATGGTGCATCTGAGCCGTCTGGCGGAGGAGGTGATCGCCTGGGCGTCGGAGGAATTCGGTTTTGTGCGTCTCAGTGACCGTTGCGCCACCGGCAGCAGCCTTATGCCTCAGAAGAAAAATCCAGATGTTCCCGAATTGGTGCGGGGCAAAACCGGTCGTGTCTTCGGGCACCTACAGGGGTTGTTAACCATGATCAAGGGTCTTCCACTGGCCTACAACAAGGATTTTCAGGAAGACAAGGAGGCCCTGTTTGATGCCTTCCGCACAACGCGTGATTGTGTTGAGGCGATGGCGATTTTGTTTGAGGAAGGCCTTGATTTCAGAGTTGAGCGCCTTAATGAAGCGGTGGAGCAGGACTTTTCCAATGCGACCGATGTGGCCGACTATCTGGTGTCTCGTGGTGTTCCATTTCGCGAGGCCTATCAATTGGTTGGCGCCGTTGTTCGGCGTTGTCTCGAGCAGGGTTGTTTGTTGCGTGACCTTGATCTGAGTGCCTGGAAGGAACTTCATCCGGCCTTTGAGGCGGATCTGCATGACGCCCTGGCTCCCCGGGCGGTTGTGGCTGCTCGTCGCAGTGAAGGGGGAACGGGATTTGAGCGTGTTGATGAACAGCTTCAGCGCTGGTTACAGCGTTACAACGGAAGTCAAGCGGTGGGATGACTCTCCCCCATAAACGGGTCTACGCTTAAACAGCCAGGGGTATGTCACTTCGTTCCGGAGTCATGGCCCGATGGCAATATTCCAGGCCTCTTCGGTCCACTGTTTCGTACCCGGTCCACGCAAAACGTGAGCATTTTTGTCGGCAACCTTCCCTTCCGCGCTGAGCAGGAAGATGTGATTGAACTGTTTGCCCAGTTCGGTGAAGTGTCTAACTGTGCGTTGCCCCTCGAGCGGGATACAGGCCGCAAGCGTGGTTTTGCGTTCATCGAGATGGCGGATGAGTCCACCGAAGATGCAGCGATTGAAGGTCTTCAGGGTGCAGAACTGATGGGCCGTCCTCTTCGGATCAACAAAGCTGAACCCCGGGGCAGTGCTCCCCGTCGTGGCGGCGGTGGAGGTGGCTACGGCGGCGGTGGAGGTGGCTACGGCGGCGGTGGAGGTGGAGGTGGCGGTGGCGGCTACGGCGGCGGTGGCGGCTACGGCGGCGGCGGTGGCGGTGGTGGTGATCGCCCCTCCGGAGCTCGCGGCTGGGAGGATCGCAGCTATGGAGCCCGCGATAACAACAGTGGAGAAGGCAATGCCTACGACGAAGGCCGCAGCCGTCGTCGCCGTGGATCCTCCAGTGGTGGTGATGACTATTCCGGTTACGGCGGAGCTCAGGGCTGACGCCAGTCGTTGATCAGAGTCCTGCGTCCTTGAGCTGTTGCCCGGCGTGGACCAGGACACTGAGGTCGGCTCCGGGTCGCTGGGCTTTCTCTCCCAGCTCCCGGCGCCAGTGCCGGGCACCACGGACGCCTTCCACGAGCTGCACAAGGTGACGGCAAAGGTCCCATAAACGTCCTCCTCGCTCCAGATGAGCGGCCGCATGGGGAAGCAGGCCGTTCACGACGTCTGACGCCAGGATCTGGCGTTCCTCTTCTCCGAAGATCAAGGCATCGACGCTGGTCCAGCGCAGGGGATGGCTGTAAGCGGCTCGCCCCACCATGGCGCCATCGCACCCTTCCAGCGCCAAAAGGCAGTCTTCGGGTGACTCCAGCCCTCCATTGAGTTCAATCACCAGATCAGGTCGGCGCTGCTTTAGGGCATGCACGCGGTCATGCCTGAGCGCAGGAATCGTTCGGTTCTGCTTGGGATCCAGGCCCTCCAGCCAGGCCTTACGGGCATGAACAGCGAAGCGGCTGGCCCCTGCCAGCGCCACACGATCCACAAAGTTCGTCAGCAACGCGTCGCTGTCGAGGTCGTCAATGCCAATCCGATGCTTCACGGTCACGGGGAGTCCCCCCGCGTCGACCATGGCTTCCACGCAGCGGGCGACCAGATCCGGTTCCGCCATTAGACAGGCTCCGAAATTGCCGGCCTGTACCTTCTGACTGGGACAGCCCACATTGAGGTTGATCTCGTCGTAGCCCCAGTCCTGAGCCAGTCGTGCGGCTTCGGCCAACAGTGCTGGATCGTCGCCGCCTACCTGCAGTGCGATCGGATGTTCAACAGGATCGAAATCCAGCAGCTTGTTGCGTCGCTTGCTGTGGTGCAGCGCCTGGGCCACGACCATTTCGCTGTAGAGCAGAGCTCTGCGGCTGATCTGCCGCATCAGCACCCGGAAGTGGCGGTCGGTGCAGTCGAGCATCGGTGCGACGCTGAATCGGAAGGCACCTGTGATGTCCGCTGTGGCGACGGTGTTCATGGATCCATGCTGCCTTCCGGTGAAGGCCCACTCCGGCTAGAACCAGTTCTGTTCATCTGGTGATGATGTCCTTCAGTAGCTTCGCCGTCTCGAGACGATCGCTTCTGGTTGCGGTGTCCGCAGGACTGGTGGGCTCACTCTGGAGAACGCGGCAGGTGCTGGCGGCGTCAAAGGCTGATGATCCCCAATGGGATCTGTCAGAGGAAGCCTGGCGTCAGAGGTTGTCTCCCGCGGCTTACAACGTGCTTCGTGACGAGGGAACTGAACGGCCCTTCACCAGTCCCCTGAACAACGAGAAGAGGGCGGGGACCTATTACTGCGCCGGTTGTGATCTCGCCCTATTTTCCTCTGAGGCGAAGTTCGACAGCGGCACCGGCTGGCCCAGCTTCTGGCAGCCCCTGGATGGGGCCATCGCCACGAAAGTAGATTTCAAATTGATCCTGCCGCGCACGGAATACCACTGCAGCCGCTGCGGTGGGCACCAGGGCCACGTGTTCAATGACGGACCTCGACCCACCGGCAAGCGCTACTGCAACAACGGTGTCGCCCTCCGCTTCCAGCCCGCTTGATCTGATCGTCGTTGGCGGTGGACCTGCCGGATACATGGCAGCGATCACAGCTGCCGAGCAGGGGGTTCAGCGGGTGCTGGTGCTTGAAGGCACCCCTGAGCCTCTCCAGAAGGTTCGCATCAGCGGCGGCGGTCGCTGCAATGTGACCCATGCCTGCTGGGACCCCCGTGAACTGGCCACCCATTACCCCCGAGGCAGTCGACCCTTGCGGGGTCCCTTCAGTCGCTTCGCTTGCGGGGATGCGATTGCTTGGTTTGACGAGCATGGGCTCACGCTGGTGGAGGAACCCGATGGACGGATGTTCCCGCAGCAGAACCGTTCTGAGGCGGTGATTCAGTGCCTGCAGAAGGCGGCTCGGGCATCGGGTGTTCAGCTGCAAATCAAGGCGATGGTCCAACAGGTGCGCGTTCACCCCGAGGGTGGCTTTGTGCTCGAGGGCCGCGGCCTGGAGCCTTTGCATGCACGCTGCTTGATGCTGGCCACGGGGGGGCATCCCAGTGGTCGAAAACTGGCGGAGGCCCTCGGCCACCAGGTGGTGCCGCCGGTGCCATCGCTGTTCAGCCTCACGCTGCAGGCGCCGGCCCTGACGGCCTGCAGTGGCATTGCCATCGATGATGTGGGTCTTGATCTGAAACTGGGCACCGAGCGTTTCCGCCAGACCGGGCGGGTGTTGATCACCCACCGCGGTCTGAGTGGTCCGGCCACGCTCCGCCTCTCAGCCTTTGCCGCCAGGGCACTGCATCAGAGCCGATACAAGGGTGAGCTGAAGCTGGATTGGAGTGCTGGGTTGGGACGATCAGGAGTGACCGAGCGGTTTCACCAATGGCGGCAGGAGCAGGCCCGGCGAACCCTTTCAGCAGCGAAGCCGTTCGAGCATCTGCCGCGGCGGTTGTGGCACGCCTTTCTGACCATCGCTGGGGTGGAGGCTGATCGCCGTTGGGCCGATCTGCCGATCAAGGCGGAGCGTCAATTGGTGGAGATCCTCTGCGCGCAGAGTTTGTTCATACAGGGGCGTGGGCCGTTCGGGGAGGAGTTCGTCACCGCCGGAGGTGTCGCTTTGGGGGACGTCAACCTGGCCACGATGGAGAGCCGCCGCTGCCCAGGTCTCTATCTGGCTGGTGAACTGCTGGATGTGGACGGGGTGACAGGTGGTTTCAACTTTCAGGCCTGCTGGAGCGGCGGTTGGTTGGCGGGCCAGGCGATGGGCGTCGCGCTCACTGAATCTGATCAAACACGGTGAACATCGGCAGGTACATCGCCAGCAGGATGGACCCCACGATGCCGCCCACCACCACAATCATTGCGGGCTCGAGCATTGAGGTGAGCGCCTTGACCATGGCTCCGACTTCATCTTCGTAGAAGTCCGCCACCTTGCTGAGCATCTTGTCCATCTCACCGGTCTCCTCGCCGATGGCCAGCATGTTCAGCGCCATATCCGGCAGCACCTTGTGGCGGATCAGCGCATTGCTGAGGAGCACCCCTTCTTGAACCATTCCCCGCGAGGCAAGGATGGCATCGGAAATGATTGAGTTGCCGGCGGTTTCGCTTGAGATCTCCATCGACATCAGGATCGGTACGCCGGCTCGCGTGAGCGAACTGAAGATCCGGCAGAACTGAGCTGTCGCCGTCATCAGAATCAGTTCGCCGAAGAGCGGAAGTTTCAGCACCAGGCGATCGATCGTCCGACGGCCTTTGTGGGTTGCGTAGAACCGGCCCAATAGCCAGATCGCCAGCAGGATCATCCCTGCGGCATAAAGCGCGACGGAAGAGCGCAGCAGTTCGCTCAGATCAACGAGCAGTTGGGTGAAGGCCGGCAGCTCGGCGCCCAAGTCTTCGAAGATCCCCGCAAAGGTCGGGATCAAAAAAATGGTCATGCCCAGGAACACCAGGATGGCGATCACCAGCACCGCCACGGGATAGCCCAAGGCTCCCTTGATTTGGTTCTGAAGTTTCGCGTTGTCCTCGAGCAATTTGGCTAGTCGCTTAAGGGCTTCATCCAGCACACCACCTGCTTCCCCGGCTTCCACCATGGCAATGGTGAGCTGGTCAAACACCTTGCTGTTGGCCCTCATGGCCGTTCCCATCGCCACGCCTTGATTGACGTCTGAGCTCAGTTCGCTCAATGCCCTTCGGAACAAAGGCAGCTTCTGCTGAGTCGCCATTAAGTCAAGGCCTCGAACGATCGGAACTCCTGCATCCACAAGTGCTGAGAGTTTGCTCGCCCAAATTGCCTTTTCCTTGACTCCTGGAGGTCGTTCAAAAAGACGTTCAAGCGACTGCATTGCTGATCCTTTCTTTTCAGCACGTTGTGTCTTGGTTTTTGATTCAGGAAGAATTGATGTTGTTGCTTCTTTCTTGTCAATTTTTGTTGATCTTGTCTGTCTTTGTGCTGGTTCAAGTTTGAGCACGTGTTGGCCACGTCGACGCAACTCTCGGCGTGCGGCAATTTCGCTTGTCGCGCTTATTTCAATCGTTGTTTTTGTGCCATTTTTGAGCTGACAAGTGGCGATATAGTCACGTTCTCTTGGTTGAACGAAGCCGGACGTGTTGGACCTGCTGATCTGAACGTCAAGGGGTTTGAATCCGCGTCTTCTTAAATAGTTTTTTGCATTCAGCGGTGATTTTGATTCAACGATCAGATCCTCAATCGTTCCATCCGCTTTTTCGATTTTGACGTTGAAGGTTGGCATTTCAAGCTTCAGTTCGTCAGCAGGCGTTCAAGTTCTGATGGTTTGGAGGCTTTGCCCACGGCTTCCGCTTTGGAGACACTCCCTTGATTGACGAGGTCAGCCAAAGCTTTTTCCAGCGTTTGCATGCCCTGTTCTCCGCCGGTCTGAATCTGTGAGTACAGCTGTGCCGTTTTCCCCTCGCGGATCAGGTTGGCGGTGGCGGGGGTGTTGATCAGGATTTCCTGCGCCATCACCCGACCAAACTGTCCGTCTGCAGGGTTCTGACGTCGGCAGAGGGTTTGGGAAAACACAGCCACCAAGCTGCCCGAGAGCTGCACACGGATCTGCGTTTGTTGTTCCGGTGGGAAAACGTCGACCATGCGGTCCACGGTCTGGGCCGCGGAGCTGGTGTGAAGGGTGCCGAAGACGAGATGTCCGGTTTCGGCAGCACTCACGGCCAGTTGAATGGTCTCCAGATCCCGCATCTCACCCACCAGGATCACGTCTGGGTCTTCCCGCAGGGCGGCGCGCAAGGCGTTGGCAAAGCTACGGGTGTCTTCGTTCAGCTGGCGTTGGTGCACCAGGCTTTTGTCGCTCTGGTACACGAATTCGATCGGGTCTTCGATCGTGAGGATGTGTTCGCTGCGGGTGTGGTTGATGTGATCAAGTAGTGCCGCCAGGGTGGTGGTCTTTCCGGATCCGGTGGGACCGGTCACCAGCACGAGCCCCCGGGGCCGCGCGCTGGTTTCCAGCACCACTGGTGGAAGGTTGAGCAATTCAACGCTGGGAATCTTGCTGCCGAGGGCTCGAAGGCAGGCCGCATAGCTGCCTTTCTGTCGATAGACATTGACGCGGAAGCGTGCAACGCCCTTCAGGCCGTAGGCGCAGTCCAGTTCCCAAGTCTGTTCCAGCGTTTTGCGCTGGCTGTTGTTGAGCATCGAGAAGATCAGCTTGTTGCAGTCCTCCTCGGCCAGCGGCCGATCCGTCATCGGCCGAAGCTCGCCGCTGAAGCGGCCATAGGGCGGCTGGCCGGTCGCGAGGTGAAGATCGCTTCCTCCGCCCTTCACCAGTTGTTCCATCAGGTCTTCGATCATCAGATCCATGACCGGCTCCTCAGTGGCGTGGTGTCAGGCAATAAGGGCACTCGAGCCAGCCTTCTTGCAGACCGGCTCCGCATCCTTCACAAGTCATTGTGCTGAGGGCACGGGCCCTGCGCTCGGATTCCAGTCCGGAATCCGTCAATACCATGCGCCCCACCTCTTCCAGCGTTGTTTCGCCCTTTCGCACCAGTTCGAGGCTGTAGCCCAGCAGGCTCACCATCCCTGATTCAAGGGCCAGCTGTCGGATTACATCAGTGCTGGCGCCTCTGGAGATGGCAGTGGCCATGTCGTCCTGGATGCGCAGTACCTCGTAGACGCCGACACGTCCTTTGTAGCCGCTTCCCTTGCAGTGGGAGCAGACCTGTTCGCCGGGGCCGTGATGGTGAGCCTTGAAGAAGGTGACTTGGGTTTCACGCCTCGCCATCAGCCCGAAGCGCCCCAGCTCCTGCTCTCCGGGTTGGTAGGGCTCGCGGCAGTGGGGGCAGACCCGTCTCAGCAAACGCTGGGAGACGATCCCGCTGAGAGACGCCGACACCATGAAAGGCTCTACGCCCATTTCGTCCAGTCGCGCAATGGTGCTCGGCGCATCGTTGGCATGCAGGGTGCTGAGCACTAGGTGACCGGTGAGTGCTGCCTCAATAGCGGTTTTGGCTGTTTCCAGATCACGGGTTTCTCCCACCAGCAGAACGTCCGGGTCTTGGCGCATGAAGGCCCGTAGTGCCGTGGCGAAATCGAAGCCCTTCTCACGGTTCACCTGGCATTGGGTGATGCCTGGCAGGGTGTATTCGATCGGGTCTTCCACCGTGGAGATGTTGATGCCGGGATCGTTGCGCTCGGCCAGAAGTGAATAAAGCGTGGTGGACTTGCCGGATCCTGTTGGCCCGGTGACCAGGATCATTCCGAAGGGCTTGGAGCCCAGATCCCTAACCAGTGCCAAGGCGTCGGGATCACTGATCAGTTTGTCCAAGCCCAGCTGTGTTGCACCGCTGTCCAGCAGGCGCAAACAGACCTTTTCGCCGAAGCGGCTGGGCAGCGTGTTGACCCGGAAATCAACCACCCGATCGCGGTATTTGCGGCGAATGCGTCCGTCCTGGGCTTGACGTCGCTCGGCGATGTCCAGATCCGCCAGGATCTTGAAACGGGATGTCACCGCGGGAATGAGCCGACTGGGGAGCGGTTCGACGTATTGCTGAAGCACCCCGTCCTGGCGGAACCGCAGACGCAGACCCTTCTGTTGTGGTTCCACGTGGATGTCGCTGGCATTGATCGACATCGCTTGCAGCAGGATTCGGTCCACAAGGGTCACCACCGGCGAAGCTTCCGCATCCTTCAGCCTCGTCTCTAGGTCAATGGCATTTTGGGCTTGCTGGCTCTCCTCTCCCTCATCGTTCTCCAGCACCCCATCGGTGTTGAATCCCTCCAGAAAGGATTCAGTGCTGATTTCTTCAGTGCTTGTTTGTGGAGGCCCGGCGGTGTCCGCAGGAGCAGACGCATGAGCCTCTTTGATCTGCGGAGGTGTCGAATCGCTTTGCGGCGACGGGTTCACGTCTGCATGCAAGGCCCGCTGCAGATCAGCTTCGATGGCTGGGTGCAGGCGGATCGTGCGGTGTTGTTCCGGCAGCTGATCGATCAGGTGTTGCCATTCCTGGTCTCGCCACTGGCTGGGAATCGCAATGTCGAGGTTGTCAGCATTGATTGCGATCGGCATGGCCTGGAGCACGCGCCACTGGTCCGCCTGCACATCCGGTAAGGCGTTATCCAGCAGGCTGCGGCTTGCCAGCAACTGGTCCGGCCCCGGAACAGGCTGCTGCAGCAACAGTTCAAGCGCAAAACGCTGCCGCGCCGTGTCGCCGGCATCAGGGGTGGGCAGCGTCAGAGTCATGGGTTGCGGCCGAGGTGCGGGCTTCCGCAGCTTGTGGGAGGTGAGCGTTGCCCTTCAACATGTCTAGACAGCAATCCCTGAGCGGTCAGCATGAGCGGCGACGCCTCCACCCCAGAGCAGGATCAGACCGTTGAGTCCGGTGCTGTTCCAGCCACCCCGGAGTCAACTCCGGATGCGTCAGAGGCAACCTCCGATCAGGCACCCGCAGCTGTTGATCCGGCGGATCGGATGCAGCAACTCGAGCAGGAGTTGACCACGCTGAAGCAGGAGCACGAGACGCTCAATGGCCAATATGTGCGCATTGCGGCGGACTTCGACAACTTCCGCAAGCGACAGAGCCGCGATCAGGACGACATGCGTCAGCAGCTGGTCTGTTCGACCCTCACGGAAATTCTTCCGGTCGTCGACAACTTCGAGCGGGCCCGTCAGCAGCTCAATCCTGAAGGTGAGGAAGCTCAAGCTCTGCACCGCAGTTACCAGGGTCTGTACAAGCAACTGGTGGATGTGCTGAAGCAGCAAGGCGTGGCACGGATGGAGGTGGTCGGCCAGGAGTTCGACCCGAACCTGCATGAGGCCGTGTTGCGAGAAGAAAGCAGTGAGTTCGCTGAGGATGTGGTGTGTGAAGAGCTCCAGCGTGGTTACCACCGCGATGGTCGTGTGCTGCGCCACGCGATGGTGAAGGTGTCGATGGGTCCAGGACCGTCAGATGCAGCGCCGGCTGAGGCCGCACCGGATCAGACGGCGGAGGAGGCCTGATGGCCGACTTCTATGACCTGCTCGGCGTCAATCGGGATGTGGATCCCGACAGCCTCAAGCAGGCTTATCGCCGCATGGCGCGTCAGTACCACCCCGACATCAACAAAGATCCCGGTGCTGAGGACCGTTTCAAGGAAATTGGTCGTGCCTACGAAGTGCTGAGTGATCCGCAGACCCGTGCCCGTTACGACCAGTTCGGTGAAGCCGGTCTTGGTGGTGCGGCTGGCTCCCCGGACATGGGGGACATGGGCGGGTTCGCTGATCTGTTCGAAACGTTTTTCCAGGGATTCGGTGGACCCGGCGGAGCCGGTGGTGGTCGGCCACGGCGTCAGGGCCCCCAGCAGGGCGATGATCTTCGTTACGACCTAACGATCGATTTCGAGCAGGCGGTTTTCGGCCAAGAGCAGGAGATCAAGATCCCGCATCAGGAGACCTGCGACACCTGCGGCGGCAGTGGTGCCAAGGCGGGTAGTGGGCCTACCACTTGCGGAACCTGCGGTGGTGTTGGGCAGGTGCGCCGTGCCACTCGGACCCCCTTCGGCAGCTTCACCCAGGTCGCCGAATGTCCCACGTGTGGTGGGACGGGCCAGGTGATTGCGGATCCCTGCGGATCCTGTGGTGGCCAGGGTGTCAAACAGGTGCGCAAGAAGCTGCGGATCAACATTCCTGCCGGGGTGGACACCGGAACTCGGCTTCGGGTCTCGGGCGAAGGCAATGCGGGACCCCGGGGAGGCCCGTCCGGTGACCTTTACGTCTTCCTGACCGTCCGCAATCACCCACGCCTCCAGCGGGATGGCTTGAACATATTTTCGGAGGTGAAGGTCAGCTACCTCCAGGCGATTCTCGGCGACACGATCGAGGTGGAAACCGTGGATGGAACCAAGGAGCTGAACATCCCTGCCGGCACGCAGCCCGGCACCGTGCTCACCCTGCCGAATCACGGCATTCCCAAACTTGGCAATCCGGTGGCGCGGGGTGACCAGCGCGTGACGGTCACCGTCGATCTGCCGAAGCGGCTCAGCGATACGGAGCGGGATCTGCTGGAACAGCTGGCGGGTCACCATTCCGCTCGTGGTAAGCAGCACCACCACCACAACAGTGGATTATTCGCTCGCTTGTTTGGTCAGAAGGGATGAGCAGGCGTTCCCTGGATTTGCGGGGAACGCCCTGTCCGGTGAATTTCATTCGCTGCAAGCTCACCCTCGAGCAGATGAGCTCCGGTGACTGTCTTGAGGTCTGTCTCGACAGGGGCGAGCCCGAGGCCATGGTCCTGCCGGGATTAAGGGATGCCGGTCATCGTGTCCAGTGTGTTGATCAAACGCCAGATGCAGTCACCATCGAGGTGATCTGTGGTGGCTGACACCAGCAGCTCCGTGGCTTCGGGGATTGTGGTGGCGCTTCAGGCCAATTACCTGGAAGTCGAGCTGGATGCTGCCCCTGCCGGATACCCAGGGCGACTGCTCTGCACGCGCCGCACCCGATTGACCCATCGGGGGGAAGCGGTCTATGTGGGTGATCGGGTTTGCATCGAGGCGATTGACCCGGGCCAGGCCCGCGCTGTTGTGGCCGACGTGGAGCCACGCCATAGCTTTCTGTCACGGCCACCGGTGGCCAATGTCTCGATGGTGGCTGTGGTGTTGGCTGTAGACCAGCCCAGTTTTGATCCTGATCAGGCCAGTCGCTTCCTGTTGACGGCGGAACGCACGGGGCTGGACGTGATCCTTCTGCTCACCAAGACAGATCTCATTTCAGCTGCAGCTCTTGAGCGGCTCGTGACCCGTTTGAAGGGGTGGGGGTATGACCCTCTGGCGCTCTGCAGTACCTCCGGAATGGGTATGGATGCCCTAAGGCAACGCTTGGCTGGCGCAGAGCTGTCGGTGCTCTGTGGGCCCTCCGGGGTGGGCAAAAGCAGCCTGCTCAACCATCTGCGTCCTGATCTTCAACTTCGTACGGCTGCGGTGTCTGGACGCTTGCAGCGTGGTCGCCACACCACCCGCCACGTGGAGCTGTTTCCTCTGGGGCCAAGCGCGAGGGTGGCCGATACCCCCGGTTTCAACCGTCCTGATCTGCCGGATGATCCGCAGGAACTGGCGATCCTGTTTCCGGAGCTCCGGCAGCAACTTGATCCCTGGCCCTGCAGGTTTCGCGATTGCTTGCATCGCGGCGAGCCCGGCTGCGGCGTCTCCAGCGAATGGGAGCGCTATCCCCTCTACAAGGCTGCGTTGATTGAGCAGAGCAGCCTCAGCCGCCCATCCCGGGGAGGTTGAGGTTCAGGCCACCGGTGAGTTCCTCCATCCGGCCCTTCATCGTGGCGGTGGATTGCTCATAGGCCGCTTGCAGGGCTTCTAGGGTCGCCGCTTCGCTCGCTTGTTGACCCTCCTGCAGCAGGGCAGGGTCCAGCCGAACCCGCAGTGGTTGTTGGTTGCCCGATAGCCAGACACTGGCGCGCCCATCGTTGCTCTGGCCTTCGATCTCCATTCCGTCCAGTTCGTCCTGCAGAGCCTGAGCGTTCTGCTGAATCTCCTGGGCCTTTTTGAAGGCTTCGGTGAGTTGACCGAAATTTGGGAGTCCGAACCCTGCCATGGCGATCCTGTGGGAGTCGGAAGGCTAAGTCGCGGAAGCGAATCCCAGGCGTTTCACTTCGGGGTGAAGACGGATTCCATGCTCGGCTTCGACACGATCCTGCACCAGCTGGATCAGCCGGGCGATGTCATCGGCCTGGGCGTGGTCGGTATTCACGATGAAATTGGCGTGCATGGTTGAGATTTCTGCGCCGCCGATGCGTGTTCCCTTCAGCCCCTGCTCTTCGATCAGCCGTCCGGCCTTGAGAGGTTCGGGATTGCGGAAAACGCTGCCGCAGCTGGGCTGTTGATAGGGCTGTGTGGTGGTGCGATGGCTGAGGTTCGCGCTGGTAACGCGTTTCAGTTCGTTTGGATCGTGACCTGGTTCAAGGCGGAACCGCGCTGACAACACAACAAGGTCGTCGTCCTGGAGACGGCTGTGGCGGTAGGCGAAGTCCAATTGATCGCTCCGAAGCTCAAAGCAGTCGCCCCCATCCAGGGGCATGACCCGCACCGATTCCAACCACTCCGCCGTACAGCCCCCCTGGGCTCCTGCATTCATGACAGCGGCACCGCCTGCGGTGCCTGGGATGCCAACCGACCATTCGAGGCCGTGCAGTCCAGCGCGAGCAGCCCGTCGCGCCAGCGATGGGATCGGTTCACCGGCGAGTACCTCAACGGTCCCATCGGTTTCATCGAGTTGCAGCCCCTGAAGTTTGCGAAGACAGAGTGAGAGCCCTGGCAGGCCGTCATCGTGAATCAGCAGATTCGACCCAGCACCGATGATGCGGCAGGGCATGCCCTGTTGCGTGGCCCATTGGATCCAGGCCTGGGTTTCGTCAAGGCTGACGGGTTCCGCAAGCCATTCGGCGGCTCCTCCCACCCGCCAGGTGGTGAACTCCGCAAGGCTGACTCCGGCCTGGGGCAGGCGGGCATCGCACTGGCTCATGACGTCAGCCTTGACCACAGTCCATTCACATCGCCAGCACCCATCGCCAGGACGAGATCCTGTTCGCGGCTGTGCTGCATGACCAGGTCGGTGAGTTCATCGAGGTTGTCCGCGACGGCGATTTGTAGATCAGGCTTCATGTTGCGGATCCGTTCCGCCAGGGCGTTGCTGCAAATGCCTTGCAGGGGTTGCTCCCCTGCCGAGTAGACGGGGGCCAGCAGGAGCAGATCACAGTTCTGCAGTGCCTGGGCAAACCCATCGAGGAACTGCTGGGTGCGGCTGTAGCGATGGGGCTGGAACACCGCCAGCACGCGCTGAGGTGCTGTGGGAAGCGGACTGCGACCACTGCTCACCATCAGGTGAGCCATCTCCAGGGTTGCCTTCACTTCACTGGGGTGGTGGGCGTAGTCGTCAACGATGTGACGCCCCTTCCAGGTGCCCCGAAGATCAAATCGGCGGCCCGGTGCTTTCAGGCCAGCGAGTCCCTTCACTAACTGATCGAAGGGGAGTCCCTCCATGCGGCAGGCAGCCAGGGCGCCTGTTGCATTGCTCAGGTTGTGCAGCCCGGCCATCGGCAGGGTGAAGTCGCCGATGGGGCGGCCCGATTCGTAGAAACGCGCCACGCAGCGATCTCCCTCAAGGCTCAGAGGCAGGGCGGCGAAGTCAACGGATTCAGCGCTTTGGTTGGACCACCAGGCGTTCGGCTGGAAGTGTTCTTGCAGGATCGGACAGTCGTGATTGGCCAGCACGCGATCGCAACCGTTCGCGAAGCGTTGCAGGGTTGAAATCAGGTCGTCGAGACTGGTGTAGTGATCGGTGTGATCCAGCTCCAAGTTGGTGATCACGCCCAGGCTTGGGCTGAACTTCACCAAGGATCCGTCGGATTCATCCGCCTCAGCCACAAGCAGTTTCCCCTGGCCGGCGTGGCCATTGCTGCCCAGACGGGGGACGATGCCACCAATGACAGCGGTCGGGTCTTGATCGGCTTCCAGCAGCAAGGTGGTGATCAACGTGCTGGTGGTGGTCTTGCCGTGGCTGCCGGCCACAGCGATCGAGGGTTGCTGCTCAATCAGAGCCGCCAGAAGATCGGAGCGATGCCAGATCTCTAGGCCGATCTGACGGGCACGTTGGAGCTCAGGATTGCTGTCGGGGATGGCTGTACTGATCACCACCACAGGGGAACAAGCGATCGTCGAACCCGTGACGGCGTCAATGCAGGCCTCGTCCTGCTGGCTGAAAACCTTCACCCCGAGGGTTTTCAGTTGTTGTGTTGTTGCGTTATCTCGCGGGTCTGAGCCGCTGACTGGATGACCGCGGTCGACCAGGATCCGGGCCAAGGCCGACATGCCAATTCCGCCGACACCGATGAAGTGGACTGGTGTCTGACGGTCGAGCAGGCGCGGCAACTGAGGGCTTCGATCTGGGGAAAGATAGGCCAGTTGTTGCCGCTTGTCTGCCGATCTGAGGGACGGATCGAGCCGATTCAATCGAGGCAAAACAAGGTATTTCTGCCGATTTCTGTATGATCTGCGGCCAAAACCCCTGCGCGGCTTTGCCGCTTCTTCCATGACCCTGCGCGTTGCGATCAATGGATTCGGCCGGATCGGTCGCAATGTTCTGCGGGGTTGGATCAGCCGTGGCGCTGACACCGGCCTGGAAATCGTGGGAATGAACTCCACCTCCGACCCTGCCACCAGCGCTCACCTGCTGACCTACGACTCAATCCTTGGTCGTCTGGACCCTTCCGTGGACATCAAGACCACGGACACCTCGATGTTCGTCAACGGCAAGGAGATCAAGTTCTTCGCTGACCGCAATCCCC
This sequence comes from Synechococcus sp. UW106, assembly GCF_900474015.1. NCBI lineage: Bacteria > Bacillati > Cyanobacteriota > Cyanophyceae > Synechococcales > Synechococcaceae > Synechococcus > Synechococcus sp. UW106. The sequence continues at coordinate 340,008 of NZ_UCNV01000009.1, read as the reverse complement.
TCAACTGCCCCTGGAAAGAGTGGGGAGTTGACCTGGTGATTGAGTCCACGGGTGTGTTCAACACCGATGAGAAGGCCAGCATGCACATCCAGGCTGGTGCCAAAAAGGTGATCCTCACCGCTCCTGGCAAGGGTGACGGCGTCGGCACCTTCGTGGTGGGCGTCAACGACGACCAGTACCGCCATGAGGACTGGGACATCCTGAGCAACGCCAGCTGCACCACCAACTGCCTGGCTCCGATCGTCAAAGTTCTGGATCAGAACTTCGGCATGGAGTGGGGGCTGATGACCACCATTCACAGCTACACCGGTGACCAGCGAATTCTCGACAACAGCCACCGAGACCTGCGCCGTGCCCGTGCTGCTGCCCTGAATATGGTTCCCACCACAACGGGTGCTGCCAAGGCTGTGGCCCTGGTTTATCCCGAAGTGAAGGGCAGGCTCACCGGCTTCGCCATGCGCGTTCCTACTCCGAACGTGTCGGCTGTTGACCTCACCTTTGGAACATCGAAGGGAGCTTCCGTTGAGCAAGTAAAAGCCGTGATGAAGGAGGCTTCTGAGAACGGCATGAAGGGGATCATCAAGTACAGCGACTTGCCCCTGGTCTCCACCGACTACGCCGGCACCAACGAGTCCACCATTTTCGATGCCGACCTCACCTATGCCATGGGTGACAAGGCTGTGAAGATCCTGGCCTGGTACGACAACGAGTGGGGCTACAGCCAGCGTGTTGTTGACCTCGCCGAGGTGGTGGCCAAGAACTGGAAGTGATCGGCATCTGACCGCTCATCTCTCTTGCAATCCCTCCAGCAATGGGGGGATTTTTGTTCAGGTGCCTCCGCTTAGGGCAGGTCGTTCAGGGCTGGCTGAAGTGATCAAATCCGCCTTCGTCCACTCGCTCATGGTTGTGGGCCCAGCGGATGATGCCCGCTTCTTCATTGATCTGGCCGAAGCGTCGGCTGTTGGGGATGCATTGCTCCCAGACGTCGGCCCAGGCCTCGGGAAGGCTCAGCACCAGCTCAAAATCCTCCCCTCCGGAGAGGCACCAATCCGTCCATGGAGGCCCCTCAGGCCAGCCTTCGGCCATGGGCAGCCGGTCGTTCCACAGGACTGCCCCACAGCCGCTGCTGCAGCAGAGTCCTGCGACGGCTGACAGAAGTCCATCGCTGCTGTCGGTGCCCCCGGCCCGCCAGGGCAGATGCTCCGGTTTGCAGGCCAGCAGCTGGTGGACGTCGTCCAGCCGAGGTGCCGGTCGCCGGTGTCTTGCGATCGCTGTGTCCTGCAAGGTCGCTGTCAGAGCGATGTCACGGACGCTGGGGTCGTTTTGCAGCAGGGCGAGACCCAGCCGGCTCAGACCATGGGGACCACTGCTGACGAGCACATCACCGGGGCGGGCGGCGTTGCGATGCAGACGCAGTGGTCCGAGACGGCCCAGGGCTGTGATGGAGAGCAGCCTTTGCTCCCCCCTAGAGCAGTCACCGCCCAGCAGGATGCCGCCGTACTGCCCCAATGCGGCACTGATGCCCTCGTACACCCCGTCCACCCAGTCCCAGCGGGTGCGACCTGGGGCAACAAGAGCCACCGTGATTCCCTCGACTTCGACGGCACCACTTGCTGCCAGGTCGGACAGATTGGCGGCAACGGCCCGCCAACCAACGTCCATTGCGCTCGTGGTCGCATCGCTGAAATGGATGCCGTCCACAAGAACGTCGGTGTTGATCAACAGGGGCCTGGCGTCGGAGGCCAGGGCCGCCGTGTCGTCACTGAGCTGATCGGGCGGAGCGAAGCGTGCCAGCCGCCTGAGCAGCTCCGCCTCACTCAGCTCCGCCAGGGTTGGGCTCATGCGTGGGCTTTGAGCTGCTCCGCTCCCTCGATCACCTTCACGGAAGTGATCGTGTCATCGGTGCCCAATTCCTCGAGAACATCGAATCCATCCACCACATAGCCAAAGGCTGCATTGCGGCCATCCACGAGGTTCAGACCAGCAGGGGTGAGCTCCGCCTCGTAGAGAAACATGAAGAACTGCGAGGATCCGTCGTCGAGGGCCTGGTCTGAATGGGCCCAGCCAAGGGTGCCCAGGGTTGCGAACGGGAGGGTCGGCGTCGCCTTGAACAGGCCCACGTCCTCAAAGGTTTCGTTGTAGATCGTGTCGTCTTCACCGGGCACCCGGATCTCCAGGGGCACATGCCGTTCCTGCTTTGTCTTCGGATCTACGTAGCCGATCTCCGGCCCTTCCGGATCACCACTCTGGAGCACGTAGAAATCCTCGGCCCGGATGAAGGGCAGTCCGTCGTAGAAGCCCTTGAGGGCGAGATCGACGAAAGCACCTGCCGTGAGAGGGGCGTTGAAGCCATCCACCACAGTGGTCAGCTCGCCTTGGGTGGTGCTCACGCTGAGGGTGGCCCTCCCTTGCAGCCGCGGCAGGGCATCGAATTCTGCGGGGATGTCCCGTTCAAACCCGTCGGGCACGAGCAATGCCTCTACATCACCGATGAAGCGCAGCGTTTGACGTCGATCGGCGATGAAGCCCGGTTTATCGCTCGCTTTGACCTTCTCTTTGAGGTTTTCCAGACCCTGATCCACACTCTGAAAAAGTGTTTCGGCTTTGCCGCGCTTGGCGTCCGGGATCGCGCTCAGGATGGTGTCGCGACGGGTGTTGAGCAGCGCTTCACTGCGGGACACCGTCTTGCCGAGGGCCGACCAGCGTTTGGCCCGCAGATCGTCACTGGTGAGTTCCAGTCGATGCTGCAGTTCGCGAATGTCGTCCTGATCGAACGGAAGCGCGTCCCGGAGAATTGCGGCAGGGTCTTTCACGGCATTGCCCTGGGGCAATGAGGCCCAGCAGGCAGGGGCAGCAATGCTGATCAGAGCGAAGCTGATCAGGGCAGCAAGGACGGCGTTCAAACGCTGATGGACCAAGGGGGAACCCCAGTGCTGACGCGACTTTGGCACAGCCGTATAGTCCGATGAACCGTTCGGTGGGAATGATCTCCAGTAACGACTTCCGCACCGGCACCACGATTGAGATCGATGGGGCCGTCTGGCGCGTGGTCGAGTTCTTGCACGTCAAGCCCGGTAAGGGATCTGCCTTTGTGCGCACCAAGCTCAAGGCGGTGAAGTCCGGCAACGTGGTGGAGAAAACCTTCCGCGCTGGGGAAATGCTTCCCCAGGCAATGTTGGAGAAATCGTCTCTTCAGCACACCTATATGGAAGGTGAGGACTACGTCTTCATGGACATGGCCACCTATGAGGAGACCCGCCTCAGTGCCAATCAGATCGGGGAAAGCCGCAAATATCTCAAGGAGGGCATGGAGGTGAACGTGGTGTCCTGGAACGACACCCCCCTCGAGGTTGAACTCCCCAACTCCGTTGTCCTTGAGATCAAAGAAACTGATCCTGGGGTCAAAGGCGATACCGCCACAGGTGGCACCAAGCCCGCCATCCTTGAGACGGGTGCTCAAGTGATGGTTCCGCTCTTTCTTTCTGTGGGAGAAAAGATCAAAGTGGACACCCGCAACGACAGTTACCTCGGCCGCGAAAACGGATGACCATGCAGCTGGATCACGAACAACTGCACCGCCTGCTGGAGGCGCTCGGCGAGAGCGATATCCAGGAATTCCGGTTGGAGGGCGATGATTTCCGTCTGGAAATTCGTCGCAACCTGCCAGCCCAAACCGTGATGGCACCAGTGATGCCCGCTCCCGTCGCGGCAGCGGCGCCCGTTGCTGCCTCAGCAGAGCCTGCGTCCGCGCCGCCTGCGTCCACCGCAACTCGGAGTGACCTGCTCGAGGTGACGGCCCCAATGGTGGGCACCTTCTACCGAGCGCCCGCACCAGGAGAGCCTCCCTTCGTCGAAGTGGGAACTCGCATCAACGTCGGTCAGGCCGTTTGCATCCTTGAAGCGATGAAGCTGATGAACGAGCTGGAGTCGGAGGTCGGCGGTGAAGTTGTCGAGATCCTGGTCGACAACGGCACCCCTGTTGAATTCGGGCAGGTCCTGATGAGGGTCAAGCCGGTCTGAGTTCAGCTCAGATCCCAGGCGGCCCTGATCGCTGCGATTGTGCTGTCAGGGCTCGCGACTCCTTCGGCTGCGATGTCGAAGGCGGTGCCATGGTCCGGAGAGGTGCGCAGGAAGGGCAGTTCCAAGGTGGTATTCACCGCTGCATCGAAAGCCAGCAGTTTCACTGGAATGAGTCCCTGGTCGTGATACAGAGCCAGGATCCCGTCAGGTCCAGGTTGGTTCGGGTTTTGCCAGGCGTGAGCTGCACTGATCCAGCAGGTGTCAGGAGGCACGGGACCCTCTAGGTGCACCTGAGGATGCTCGGCTCGCCATTGATCCAGCAGTGGCGTTAGCCAGTCGGCTTCTTCGTGGCCCAGCTGACCTGCTTCGCCGGCATGGGGATTCAGCCCGGCAATGCGCAGATGTGGTGTGGTTGTGAAGCGTCGACAGAAGCCATGCAGCACATTCAGTTTGTGGTGAACAAGGTCTGGTGTCAGCGCCTGAGGAATTTGGCTGAGGGGGATGTGGGTGGTGGCTAGCAACGTGTTCAGGCGCCAGCCGCTGTTCGGTGAGACGGCGGTGAACAGCATCGAGGAGCGTTGGCATCCCGCCAGCTCCGCCAAGCGTTCGGTTTGCCCGGGATAGCGATGGCCGGCCGCGTGCCAGAGGTGCTTGGCGATGGGGGCGGTGACCAGGGCGCGGGACCCCCGCGCCTGAAGCAGTTCAACGGCACGGGTGAGCCAATGAAATCCAGTATCGGCTCCGCTGGTGGTGGGTTGTCCGGGATGGACGATGTCCACCAAAGGTTGGTCGTCGATCCTGAGCGTTGCGGGGTCGGCGAGGGGTCGGCTCGATTGCTGTATCAATCGCGCATGGGTTTGGATCAGACTGCGTCTGCAACCGACCAATAGTGGTTGGAGCTCTTGGGGGACCTCAGGTGACGCGAGGGCCTTGAGCACCACTTCCATGCCGATCCCAGCGGGATCGCCGAGAGCGATCACCAGCTCGTGCCTAGGGTTTCTCGAATCGTGCGGGCCCATCGCTGTGCTGCGTTTGCTGCTGCTTGGGTGTTTGTTGGTGGGATTGGCCTCCGGCCTGCGCAATGGCTGGGTCGAACTTCACCTGTCCCGTTTCCTTGAGGATGTCGGGTTTCCCATGCGCGAGCAGGGCAAGGGCTTCGATTTCAACCGTTGGTTGATTGAGGGGGAGAACGCAGGACAGACGGATTGAGTTTGTCCTGGTTCAGGCAATCCTGCAGCCCAACGCGGTAGTTCGGATGCAACAACGGATAACCGAGTTCTTGGCAGAGCCTGTGATTGCTGACGCGGCGGTTCTCGCTCCAGAATGACTGCGCCATCGGGCTCATGCTGTCCACGATCTGATCGAACTGCTCCAGCGGTGGCAACTCACAGCCCAACAGTGAGGCGGCATGCCGTAGGAGATCGGATGTGGCGGCGGGGAGGTCATCCACCACATTCACCACGGTCCCAGGGCCCAGGGTTGGCAGAGGTCCCTGCTCGGCGCGATGCATCAGATGCCAGCAAGCCCCCGCGATGTCTTCCACATGGATGCGGCAGAACACTTGTCCGGGCTTTTCGATCAGGCGCGCGCGTGCTTGCTGCAATCCGTTGAGAACTGACCGGCCCGGGCCGTAGATGCCCGGCAGCCGCAGAATTTGTATCGGTAGACCGGAGCGCTGCCAGGCGGCTTCGCAATTCAGGCGGCGGATGCTGCGGTCGAGCGCTGGAGCTGGGGCGTCCTCCTCCGACACCCAGCCGCCCTGGCGATCGCCGTAGACCCCTGTGGTGGAGAGATACCCCGCCCATCGCAGTGGCAGGCTCCTCAGCGTTGCAAGCAGTTTGGACAACGCCGGATCGTTTCCTTCGCGATCCGGTGGGATGGTGCACAGCAGATGGGTGACGCCCTCCAAGGCACCGGGGTCGAGATGGTCCTGACCGTTGCTGTCGAAGAGCAAATCAGCCTGTTCGGAGTCGAGCGAGCGGCGGGTGCAGAGCACCTGCGTCCCCATGGAGCGGGCGAGCCGGGCCAGACAACGTCCGCTGTACCCACCGCCAAGCACCAGCAGCTTGGCGTCAGCTGCCAGTGGTTGCGATTGCTTGACAAGATCGGCCAGCATCAGTACACCTGTATTAGATCAAATGTACTGTTGTGACGTCGTCGTCCTTGCATCGCTCGCGCTCCAGGGGCATTGTCCTCCGGGCCATCCTGACGGCAGCCCTTCTTGCCAGTGCGGTGGCTCTGGCCCCTGAAGACCCGAGTGTTCAGGCCTCCATCTGCGAGCGGCATCACTCCTCTGATGTCTGCCGTGTCTGGTGAGCCTCAGGCGGCTTGGGCAGCGATGGGGAGGTCGTCAGGCTCGCTGACAGGCTGATCCGGTTGGGCCCATTGGAGCAGGCGCAGGGCCAGCCTGAGGTCGCCATCCATCCAGGCGCGAATCGCCATGGCGCGGCGTGGGTCATAGAAGCGTTGTCGCCTGTACCAGTCGAAAACATCTGCGTCAGACTTGCGTCCATTGCAGGACAAGCAGGCAGGTACACAGTTTTCGGTGACACTCAATCCACCCTTGGCTCGTGGATGAATGTGATCAATTGATTCAGAAGGTTTGCCGCAATAAATGCAACTTTTACCGGTAAAAGTGTGAAGCGACTGTCGCCATCTTCGGACGCGTAATTTGGGACAGAGTTCATCGAGAAAAACCGCGTCCCTGTTATGCATCCGAATGCATCGGTTGTCGTGATTCTGCCGTGAACGAAAAGCCAGTCAATGTGTCGAGCGCTGCACTTTCGAAGGTTTCTTCGCCTGTGATGTGAATCTTGATTTCAAGGCTTGCACGCCGATCTGACTTCACTAAAGTGATTGTTTGTGGGGGCCTGTTGGTGCCACCAAAACCCACATCGACGTGTTATCTGGATCTCTCTCCAGCAGGTCTGATCCGCGTGATCAGTCCGTTCGATGCGGTGACCCAGTCTCAGTTGCGCCGGATCAAGCCCCGGGGGCGATGGAACGGTCCAGGCCTTGGCTGGGACTTCCCCTTGGCATCTGCCGATGCGCTTCAACAGGCCTTGGGACGGCGTTTTCCCATTACCTCTGCACTGCAGGAGTGGCTCGACTGGTGTCAGCACCCCCTGCCACCCCTGCCACCGCACCGGACGTTGGTGGCTTCAGCGGATCTCAACGAAGCCCTTCAGGATGGTCGTCGCCCCCTGCGCCATCAACGCTCCGGAGCCCGTTGGCTCCTGGCCCGTCGCGGTGCCGTTCTGGCGGATGAAATGGGTCTGGGGAAAACTCTCACAGCCCTTCTGGCGGCCCGTGCCTTGATGCGCTGTGCCGAGGTGCGCTTGCTTGTGGTAGCTCCCGTCGGGCTGCATCCCCACTGGCGCCGGGAATCAGAGGCCCTTGGGGTTGGTCTTGAGTTGGTGAGTTGGGCTCGGCTTCCCGACAATCTGCCGCCGGCGGGAACGCTCTTGGTGGTGGATGAAGCGCATTACGCCCAGTCTCTTCAGGCGCAGCGCACGGCTGCTTTGCTGCGTTTAGCGCGTCATCCCCGTCTTCGGGCGATCTGGATGCTCACGGGAACCCCGATGAAGAACGGTCGCCCTTCCCAGTTGTATCCCTTGCTCGCTGCCATGGACCATCCGATAGCGCGGGATCAGCGACGGTTCGAGGAGCGTTATTGCCAGGGTCACTGGAGGGAGAGTCGATCCGGGAAACGCTGGCAGGCGTCCGGTGCCAGTCAATTGGAGGAGCTGCGGCGTCTGAGTCGCCCGCTGATCTTGCATCGCCGCAAGCAGCAGGTCGTGGACCTCCCTCCCAAGCAGCGACGTCTTCACCCTGTGGATCTGTCGGAGGGTGAGCGCAAGGGCTTTGATCATCGTGTCGGTCTGGTGCTGGATGACTACCGGCATCGGGCCCGTCTCGGGGAGGTTCGACGGGATGCGGAGCCCCTGGCTTTGCTGACCTCCATGCGCCAAATCGCAGCGGAATTCAAATTGCCGGCGGCCCAGCACCTGGTGGAGTCATTGCGTCAGCAAGGGGAGGCGGTGGTGTTGTTCAGTGGCTTTGTGGCCCCGTTGCAGCTGTTGCAGCAAACCATCGGGGGGGAGTTATTGACCGGTCGCCAACGGCCTGCCGAACGCCAGGTGAGTGTGGATCGGTTTCAGCAGGGTCAAAACGATTGTTTGCTGGCCACCTTCGGCACCGGTGCCCTTGGCTTCACCCTGCACCGGGCCCGACATGTGGTGTTGTTGGAACGCCCCTGGACGCCAGGGGACCTCGAACAAGCGGAAGACCGCTGTCATCGTCTTGGCATGGGGGATGGCCTCACCTGCCATTGGCTACAGCTCGGCGCAGCGGATCAGCTGGTGGATGGTTTGCTGGCCAGCAAGGCGGAACGGATTGAGGTGTTGTTGGGGCCTCGCCGGTTGACGCTGCAACGTCAATCACTCCCAGCCATGGTGCGTGACTGTTTACAGGTGGTCTGACGCACCTGGAGTTCGTGCAGCAACATCGGATCGACTGGTTGACTGGAGCGGTTTAGCAGCGACAGCGCCACGTCGACGTCATTGCAAGCTCTGGCTTGATCGCCAAGCAGGGTCAAGACAAGGGCGCGGTCCCGATGCAAATCGGCTTGATCTGGCGTCTGGACGATGGCCTCATCGCAGCGTTCGACCATCAGTTTCAGGTCATCCATCTGGAAGTCCCCCAGGCAACTGGTCACCAGTGGTGTGGGGGCATTAACAGGCTTCGATGGTTGTTTTGCTTGGCATCCACCAAGCAGCACTCCAGTTAGCAGAGTCAGAACCAGGACCACTGAGGGATCAGTAGCTGTAGCGCGTGGTGTCGTCGGTGCTTTCGGTGACGGAAGAGGAGTTTCCAAGGGTGGCTGCGGTGGCTGGTTGTGTGTTCCCGCCGAACAGATCACCAAGGAACTGGCCACAGTCGGGGAAATTGCCGGGGTCCTTGACGACGGCTTCCGTAATCATTACCGAGGCGTGCTCTGGAGATGTCTTGAAAACGCTGCTGCCCTGGCGTTTGATCAAGGCATAGGCGGCATTCCAGCTGACCTTGTGGTCGTTGCCGCTGGAACGCATGTAGCAATAAATCTTGGCGCCCTTCTCTTCTGTGGCTTCTGCTGCTTGCAAGGCGGGGCTGACGCTGCCAAACGCACCGATCAGGGCCGCGGTGCACAGAACCAGCGATGACCTGATGGGAGCCATTACAACGGTTATGAGTTGCCTCAAGGTATCGATCAGCCTCCTGTTGTCGAGGGCACGATCAGTCGCACCACTAAGGGCAGCACCAGCAGCACCGTGATCAGCCGAACAGCGTGGAGAGCGGCCACTGCGGCACCGACGCCGAATTCCGCACCGACAAGGCTCATGCCACTGATGCCCCCCGGCGCTGCTCCGAGCAAGGCCACGATTGGATCAATGCCAAGCAAGCGGCTGGTCCAGAGTCCCACCACGATTCCCGTCATCACCAGCGCCAGGGTGATCAGAACCGCTGGTTTCCATAGGAGTTGCAGTTGACTCAAGGATGCCCGCGTCAGGCCAGTACCGATCACAGTGCCGATGCCGATCTCAAGAACCGTGCGCGTTCCCGTTGGCCAGGTCGCTGTCTCCAGTTGACCGCTCATGCTGACGATGCCAGCACCCAGCAGGGCTCCCGCCAGGGGTGCAGCGGGAATGCCGCTGAGTAGAGCCAGCAGTCCGATGGCGGTTCCAGCCAGTAAATACAGCGCCAGCGTTGCCAATGGTGGCATCGGTCTCGATCGCGTCATGTCTGCTTGATCTTGAGACAGCGGCGCTCCTGTGTTGTTATCAGCGCAACCGCCAGGTTTCGAAGATGACGTCCTCCGTGTCCTTTCGGATCACCCGCACAGCGGAAGATCTCGCTCAAACCATCACTGCCTTGTCGCAGCGTTTGGTGAAATTGGAACAGCGTCAGGAAGCGCTTGAGCTTCAGCTGCGCCAGCAGCAGAAGGAGCTGAATGCTGTCCCTGACGAAGAGATTTCCACTCTGGAGGGTGTGGAAGCCCTGTTGCGTGAAACGCGTGAGCTGTTGGACAGCACCGCTCCTGTGGCGGAAGGCTCCATGCCGGAAGAGTCATTCCAGAACGACTCCTGGGGTCATGAGGACGGCTCAGATGTGACCCGCGATGTCGCATAGGGGTGGCACCCGGTGCCAAAATAAAAAGAAAGGCAACTATGGCGATCACCATCCCTGCCTCCAATGCTTGCGCTTCTCGCACCTTGCACGGCATGACCATTTGGACCCGGTCAGGCTTCGTTGAAGGTGGCCATCAGCTCGAGAAGCTGGAATTTGCTCTGGCTCTTGCTGAAGCGCGAGGCGATCAACACCGCTGTCGTCAACTTCGGGATCGGATTGCCGATCTTGGGGGCAACGCTGAAGAACCTGGTACTTGACTCTGAGGCCAACGGCACCAGTGGGTTTTAGTCGGCAATGATGCTGATCGACGATGGAATGGTCTGAATAACAATCAGAGCTAATATTTTGTTGATAAGGGAACTCGAACGTTGACCCTGACACTCACGAAAACAAAACATTCCGAGACGACTCAACAACGTCAAAATCACGAATCAGCTGCTCAAGCTTTGTTTGTTAAAGCACGCGAGTGCGCTGAAGGTGGCCGAATGAATGAAGCAGGTTCTTTCATCCTGCAAGCCTTGGGCCACGAACGTCGCGCTGGATGTGCTGGACCCCAAGTCCTTCAATTAATCAAGCCTCGTTCTTGAGATTTACTTGGAATTCGTTGAAGCGGATGACCGGATTCGAACCGGCGACGTTCAGCTTGGGAAGCTGACATTCTACCACTGAATTACATCCGCAATGGGGCGAGATCGCTCTCGCCACCTGTGTTCTAGCCAAGCGCAGTCGAAGCTGCAGCGACACCTGCACCCATGCTGCCTTTGTGCAGCCCTAGCGATTGAAGGGTGGCTTCAATCGCAGCGACGGCCGTCAGCACATCCCTATCGCAGACATAGCCGAGATGCCCGATTCGGAACACCTTCCCTTTCAGGTGGTCTTGCCCACCAGCCAAAAGAATGTCGAATTTTTCCTTCACGGCTTTGCGCAACTGTTCGGCGTCAATGCCTTCGGGGGCCACCGCGGTGATGGCCGGGCTGCCGCAACCCTCAGCAGCAAAGAGGGGCAGCCCCATTGCCTTCATGCCGGCTTGGGCGGCGGCGCGATGGCGGGCGTGCCGGGCAAAGATCTCCTCCAGCCCCTCCTTCTGCATCATCTCCAGGGCTGCTTCCAGGCCGAAATAGAGATTCACCGCGGGGGTGAAGGGGTTGCTGTCTTTCGCCGCTGTTTTCCGGTAGGGGCCCAGGTCCAGATAGAACTTGGGCAGATCGGAGCGCTCGTAGGCCTCCCAGGCCCGTGCGCTCATGGCCACAAAACTCAGGCCAGGCGGGAGCATGTAACCCTTCTGTGCGCCTGAGGCCACCACATCCAGCCCCCAGTCGTCCATGGGGACGTTGGTGGCACCAAGGCTGGTGACGCAGTCCGCCAGGGTCAGGGCCGTGCCGTGGGCCTTCACGTGACGGGCAATGCTTTCCAGATCGTTGATCACCCCCGTTGAGGTTTCCGAGTGGGTGAGGATCACGGCCTTGATCGCTTTGGCGCTGTCGGCTTCCAAAGCCGAGCGGAAGGCCTCCGGGTCGAGGGGCTGGCCCCATTCCGCTTTGATCACCTCCACGTCCAGTCCGTAGGCGCGGGCCACCTTGACCCAGCGTTCCCCAAACTTGCCGTTGTCGCCGCAGAGCACCTTGTCTCCGCGGCTGAGGGTGTTGATGATTCCCGCTTCCATGGCAGCTGTTCCACTGCCGGTGATCACCAGCACATCGCTGGTGGTCTGATGCAGCCACTTCAGCTGTTCAGTCGTGCGCCGCACGATGGCCTGGAATTCCCCGCTGCGGTGGCCAATGGGGTGTCGACCCATGGCCTTCAGCACCGTTTCCGGCACCGGCGTGGGGCCCGGAATCATCAGGGTGAGCTTGTCCTGCATGGCGCGGGGGATGCCAATCGGCGACTCTAGAAAACAGCTTGTCCAGTCCCATCGCCCCCTCCAGCCCAGGATTGACCTTGCCGGTGTGGGTGGCAGGGGCGGCCAAGGCAGCCCTGAAGGTGTTGCTTGGCGAGGCGTTTGATCCTGAACAGCAGTTGTGCCAGGGGCCAGATCAACCGTCTCTGCAGGTGCCTGTCTGCTCTGCGGCTCCCTTGGCGACTGATCAAGCCTTGGGGATCAGTCGCTGTGATCCTGGGCCTGGTCTGGATCTGACGCGGGATCTTGAGATCTGGGTGCGGGTGGCCTGGATCAGCGCATCTCAGCCGATGCTTGACCTGCAGGCAGGAGAAGGTGTTGGCCGCGTCGGTCCTGCTGGAGAGGCTTGTTTGTCAGGCTTCGCCCGTGAGCTGTTGGAGCGGAATCTGCTGCCCCTGTTGCCGCCCGGTCGGGGCCTGATGGTGCAGCCGATTCTTCCGCTGGGTCGTGCCCTGGCCCAACGCACCAGCAATGCCGCGTTTGGGGTGGTGGATGGCTTGGCGTTGATCGGTACGCAAGCGGAGGTGCAGCGCAGCGCGGCTCCGGATCAGCTGCAGCAGGTGCTTGCTGATCTGGGGACGCTCGCTTCGGATCCGTCCTTTCAGGGACGCATCGTGTTGGTGATTGGTGAGAACGGCTTGGACCTCGCCCGCCAGCGGGGTCTAGGGCCCTTGCTCAAGGTGGGGAACTGGCTGGGACCGGTGCTGGTGGCTGCGGCGGAAGCCGGTGTTCGCGATCTGCTGCTGCTCGGTTACCACGGCAAGTTGATCAAGTTGGCTGGCGGCATCTTTCACACCCATCACCATCTGGCGGATGGCCGTCTGGAAGTGTTGGTGTCGCTGGGGCTGGATATCGGCCTGTCTGGAGACCAGTTGTTGCAACTGCGTGGTGCCGCCTCCGTTGAGGAGGCCTTCCACGCTCTGGGTGCTGAGCAATCCAGAGCGCTCGGGCGTCATCTGGCCGCGATGGTGGAGCGGCGCAGTCAGTCCTATGTCGCTCGCTACGGCGACTGGTCAATGCGGATCGGTGCTGCTCTGTTCGACCGGAGCCGTACCCTGCGCTGGTGGGGACCGGAGGGGGAGAAGCGCTTCTTTACGCTGAGGGATTGACGCTCGTCTGAGAGCGGTACTTATCAGGATCGATGTCCCAGCCCTCGTCCGACGGTCAGCGTCAGCCGGCCATCGTCATCCTTGATTTCGGCTCCCAGTATTCGGAGTTGATTGCCCGGCGCGTGCGCGAGACCGAGGTGTTTTCGGTGGTGCTGGGCTACAGCACCTCGGCGGAGGAACTGCGCCGGATGCAACCGAAGGGGATCATCCTCAGCGGTGGCCCCAGTTCCGTGTATGCCGAACACGCGCCGCTCTGTGATCCCGGCATCTGGGATCTGGGCATTCCTGTGATGGGGGTTTGCTATGGGATGCAGCTGATGGTGCAGCAGCTCGGTGGCGTTGTGGAGGCCGCCACGGGTAAGGCTGAATACGGCAAGGCGCCCCTTGAGGTGGATGACCCGACGGATCTGCTCACCAATGTCGACAACGGATCGACGATGTGGATGAGTCATGGCGACTCGGTGAAAGCCCTCCCAGAGGGGTTTGTGCGTTTGGCGCACACGGCCAACACCCCTGAAGCGGCGGTGGCGCATTTGCAACGCAAGCTCTATGGCGTGCAATTCCATCCCGAGGTGGTGCATTCCACCTGCGGCATGGCCCTGATCCGCAATTTCGTTTATCACGTTTGCGGCTGTGATCCGGATTGGACCACGGCGGCCTTCATCGATGAGGCCGTTGGCCTGGTGCGGGAGCAGGTGGGCGATAAGCGCGTGCTGCTGGCGCTCTCCGGCGGGGTCGATTCATCAACCCTCGCCTTTCTGCTCAAGAAGGCGATCGGTGATCAGCTCACCTGCATGTTCATCGATCAGGGATTCATGCGCAAAGGCGAGCCGGAATTTCTGATGGACTTTTTCGACCGCAAGTTCAATATCCATGTGGAGTACATCAATGCCCGACAGCGGTTCATCAGCAAGCTCAACGGCATCACCGATCCGGAGGAGAAACGCAAAATCATCGGCACCGAGTTCATCCGGGTGTTCGAAGAGGAGAGCAAGCGGCTCGGACCCTTTGATTACCTGGCCCAGGGAACGCTGTATCCCGATGTGATCGAAAGCGCAGGCACCAACGTCGATCCCAAGACTGGCGAGCGGGTGGCCGTGAAGATCAAGAGCCACCACAACGTGGGCGGTCTTCCCAAGGATCTTCGGTTCAAGCTGGTTGAGCCTTTGCGCAAACTTTTCAAAGATGAAGTGCGCAAGGTGGGGCGCAGCCTCGGCCTGCCTGAAGAGATCGTGCGCCGCCATCCTTTCCCTGGCCCTGGACTGGCGATTCGCATCCTCGGTGAAGTCACCGACGAGAAGCTCAACTGTCTGCGTGATGCGGATCTGATCGTGCGCGAGGAAATTAAGGAAGCGGGTCTGTATCACGACATCTGGCAGGCCTTTGCAGTACTGCTGCCGGTGCGGTCTGTCGGAGTGATGGGCGACAAACGCACCTACGCCTGGCCCATCGTTCTGCGCTGTGTGTCGAGCGAAGACGGTATGACCGCTGATTGGTCACGCCTTCCCTACGACTTGATGGAGACCATCTCCAATCGGATTGTGAATGAGGTGAAGGGGGTGAACCGGGTGGTGCTCGACATCACCAGCAAGCCCCCCGGCACGATTGAGTGGGAGTGATGGCGTGGGATTGGTTGCGGCCCAAGCCGGGTCGCATTTTTTTGATTGGTCACAACAAATGCGGTACGCGCTCGTTCCACAAGCTTTTGCGCAAGAACGGCTACAGCTCGATCCACTACGACAAGGGGCGCCTGGCGCGTCGGATCCAGGCCAACTTCACCTTTTCCAAGCCGCTGCTGGATGGCGTGGATGGCTACTGCGGGTACACCGATATGGAGCTCTGTGGTGAGTTCTACGCCTACCGCCTGTTCCCCCTGTTGGACCTGCAGTACCCAGGCTCCTGCTTCGTTTACAACACGCGTGATGTGAGCCGCTGGGTGGACTCACGCATGAACCACCGCAAGGGCAAGTACGCCCGTGCTTATCTGGATCGGATGCGTCGGGCCTTCGACGATCCCTCCTTGACGCTGGAGGACTTGCGCCAGCACTGGGAAGAGGCTTGGCAGCGCCATGATCTCGACCTGAAGCGTTATTTCGCCCGACGCAGCAACTTCTTTGCCTTCAATATCAGCGTGCCCTCGGAGCAGGCTGATCTTTGCCGTTTTCTGCGGCGTCGTGGCTATCGGATCCGCGGCAAGGTGTTGCCCCATGCCGGGGCGAGATCCGCTTCGGACGCAGGTTGATCCACGGCTGGCGACGGCCCTGCATCGCCGATACCTTGGGCCACCGGCCTTTGGGACATGACGGCGACACAACAGCAGGATGTTCAATTGCAGCGCCGGTTGCAGCAGGACAGCATTCAGCTGGGTGGCCGCACGATTTATCTGAACCCTTTTCTCTATTGGCGGCGGTTCGACAGCAACACCGATCGCTGGCTGCGGGAACCCGGTCAGCTGACCGAGGATCAGATCACGACCAACCGCAGTCGTTTTTACCCCGAACTCGACTGGGGTCAGCTGGATGATCACGGCACCGATGTCCACGATGGCGCCGTTGAGATGTTCCTCAAGAGTCTGGAGTTGATCAGCACCTTCCATCCCGAGCTGGGTTCCGGGCAGATGCTCGAGGTGGAACGCAAGATGACGATCACCAAAAAGCGGGCCTTCGAGCGCTGGGTGGATAAGGCGATCCGGCGGCGTCAGCGGGATCAGACCCGAGAGCATCGGCGCTTTGAGCGCAGCCGCTTCTGGCGCGCCTGGCGCGAGTGGATCCTGCTGGACACCACCCAGAAAGCACTGGTGCCTCTGGTGATGCTGATGGTGCTGAGTGGGGTGTTGGGCTGGTCTCTGGCGGCGAACCGTTCCGCTTGTCCGACATTGGCCCTTCCTTCGGGACAGACTGGGGTCCGTTGATCTGGCCCCATGGCCGCTGATTCCACCTCCGAAAACCCGCTCGATCAGTTGCGTCTGTCGCTGATGCAGGACGTGCTTCCCGTGGGGCTGGCCGTGCTGGAACGGGCCCGGCAGGGCGGCCCCGGCAAGGTGGTGGAGGTGTTCACTGCAGGGTCGGATGACCCCATCGCCGAGCTGCGCCAGGAGGGTGAGCCCGTGGCGCGTGATGTTCGAGAGCAGCTGGATGCTGTGAGCCCGGGGCTGGGCAACCCGGTGATGCCTGTCTCGGTTTCCGTCGATGAACCGGAAACGGTCGATGAACGCCAGGATGACCCCGACGACTTGATGCCGACCCTGCTGCGGATTGAAGAGCGTCTTGGGGAGTTGCGCCGTCGCTTGCCAGCGCAGCAGGGATGACCCGTTCCGCACAGCAGCGGCAGACCGGTCTGCGTCAGCAACCCCTCGTGCTGCTGACGCTGGTGCTGTTGTTCTGCAGCGCCATGGTCGGTCGCTTGGTGTGGATGCAGCTGCTGGAGGGGTCGCGCTTCCGCGAATTGGCGGATGAAAACCGGATCCGTCTCGTGCCCCGCTCGCCCATCCGCGGTCGCTTGCTCGATCGCAAAGGGCGGGTGCTGGCCACAAGCAAGCTCACCTATTCCCTGTACCTCGAGCCGCGTCTAGTCAGCGATGCCGATTGGCCTGATCTGCGTGATCGCCTGGCACGGTTGCTCAATTTGAAGCCTGATCTGCTGGATCAGCGCCGTCAGAAGGGTCTGGATCGGGATGGTTACCGCACCACCCTGGCCCTGGATCTCAAGCCGGAACAGGTGCTGCGGTTCCGGGAACAGGCCTTGGGACTGCGGGGCGCCCAGGTGGATGTCGACATCCTGCGGGCCTATCCCAATGGAACCCTGGCGGCCCACGCCCTCGGTTACACCCAGCCGATCACGGAAAACGAATTCGAGATCTTGGCGGAGAAGGGCTACAAGATCCGCGACCGCATTGGTCGTACCGGAGTTGAAGCGGCCTACGAGAGCCATCTGCGTGGCAAGTGGGGCGGTCAGATGTTGGAGGTCAATGCCATGGGAGAGGTGCAGCGCAACCTGGGCGATCGACCCTCCGAAGCGGGAGAGGATCTGGTGCTCACCCTTGACCTGGATCTGCAGCGCGTGGCGGAGCAGGCTTTGGCGGATAAGCCCGGTGGCGCTGTGGTGGCGCTTGAGGCCGCGACGGGTGCGGTGCTGGCCCTGGCTAGTCGTCCCAGTTTTGATCCGAATTTTTTCTCCAAGCTGATTACCACCCAGAGGGAGTACGACGCCCTCTTCTTCAATCAGAAGAAACCGTTGCTGTCCCGGGCCATGAACCCCTATGACCCCGGCAGCACCTGGAAGCCGGTGACGGCGATGGCTGGTATGGAGTCCGGCAAATTCCCGCCCGACACCAAGTTGCACACCACGGCCTGCATCACCTACGGCGGCCACTGTTTCCCGGAGCACAACGAAGCTGGGTTCGGCCACATCGGTTATGCCGATGCCCTGCGCTTTTCCAGCAATACCTTCTTCTACCAAGTAGGGGTTGGGGTTGGCTCCAAGGCCCTGAAACAAGCGGCTGATCAGCTCGGCTTTCAGCAGAAGACCGGCATTGAGATCGGTTGGGAAGAGAGCGTCGGGCTGGTTGGGGATGAAGACTGGGCGGCTCGAGGCCGCGGCTGGACTGATCCCGGCACCAGCCCCTGGATCCCTGAGGACATGGCCAGCGCCTCCATCGGTCAGTCAGTGGTGCAGATCACACCCCTGCAACTGGCCCGTGCTTACGCCGTGTTCGCTAACGGCGGCTGGCTCGTGACACCGCACCTTGCGGCCGGTGACATCGACTGGATGAGCCCCGAGCATCGCTCCAAGGTGGTGATTCATCCGTCCACGTTGCAGACGATCCGTGAGGGGTTGCGCAAAGTGGTTGATGCCGGAACCGGTGCCGGCCTCAATGGTCCTGGCATTCCTCCGGCGGCCGGCAAAACCGGAACGGCCGAGGACAGCACTGGAGGCCCTGATCACGCCTGGTTCGGCTGCTTTGCCCCCTATCCGGACGGCAAGATTGTGGTGGTGGCCTTTGCCCAGAACACCCCTGGCGGTGGATCCGTTCACGCCCTGCCAATGGCCAAGAAGGTGCTAGCTGAGTGGGAGAGGACCCGTCAGCGTTAGGCAGCGGTGAGTTGGGCTGTTGACAGCACACTGCGGTAGTAAGTCCGCAGTTGCTCGGTGGCACTAGCCCACCCCCAGCGCTCCGCTTCTTCACGGGCTGCATTGCGCAGGGCCTGGCGTTCCAGATCGTTGCCCAGCAGGCGGCGGGTGGCTTCGATCAGGCTGGCCGCGCCGCCATCCGCTCCGTCGGGCTCATACAGACAGCCGTTGACGCCGTCGGTAATGATGTCGGGGATTCCGCCACGGTTGGCGCCGACCACGGGACAACCGGCTGCCATGGCTTCCAGCAGCACCAGGCCCAATGTCTCCGTGCTGGAGGGGAACAGAAACGCATCGCCGCTGGCGTAGGCCCCGGCCAGTTCTTCCCCGGCGAGGTAACCGACGAAGGTGGTGGCGGTTCCTTCGAAGTGTTTTTCGAGTTGCTGGCGGTGGGGACCATCCCCAACCAGGGCGAGGCGTGCCTCGGGAAGGGCTTCCAGCACCGGTCGGATCCGTTCGATCTGCTTTTCCGCTGACAAGCGGCCCACATAGAGCAGCAGTGCACCGCGATCGTCATGGCCACCCAGAAGCCGTTGGCGCAGTCCCGAACTGCGCAGTTCGGGACGGAACAGCTCTGTGTCCACACCCCGTTGCCAGAGATCGGTGTGCTGAATGCCCTTGTCACTCAGTTCCTTCACCATGGCGGTGGAGGTGCATAGGTTCAGCAGGGCCTGGTTGTGGGCGGCCTTGAGCATTTCCCACAGGAGCGGCTCCAGCATCCCTAAGCCGTAATACTCCAGATATTTGGGCAGGTGGGTGTGATAGCTGGCGACTAGGGGAATGTTCTTGTTCTTGGCGAGCCAGATGCCACCGAGGCCCAGCACTGCTGGGTTCACCACATGGATCAGATCGGGTTGAAATTCATCGATCGCTTCCGACACCGCTGGGCGAGGTAACGCCAGTTTGAGCTCGGGATATAGAGGAAGCGGCATCGCCGGAACGCCGATCAGCCGCGCTCCCATGTACTCATCCGGACAACCTTCAGGGCAGAAGACCACCACCTCATCGCCGGCTTCCACCAGATGCTTCACCGTCTTGGTGAGGCGGGTAACGATTCCATCGACCTTCGGCAGGAAGGTTTCGGTGAAGAAGGCGACTTTCAAGGATGAAGCGTGTTCAGGATGCGGAGCCGATGGCCTGGGCTTGAGTTTTGGTCCAGGCGGAGGTGCAGAGGATGCGGTTGCGGTCGCAACGGTCGGCGTAGCGGGTTGCGATCTCCACCACTTCCTTCAGCAACCCGTCGTCGAGGGTGGTGGGGTTGAGGCCCAGCTCGATGAAACAGCGGTTGTCAACGATCAGATCGTTCTCCACAGCCTCGTTGCGGGGGTTGGGCAGGTTGTTCACCTGAGCACCAGTGAGAGCAGCCACCTTTTTGGCCAACTCGCCCACCTGATGGCTTTCGGTCATCTGGTTGAAGATCTTCACCCGCTCGCCATGTTCCGGAGGGTTCTCCAGCGCCAGCTGGACGCAGCGCACGGAATCGCGGATGTGGATGAA
The DNA here is from genome assembly GCF_900474015.1 of Synechococcus sp. UW106. Lineage (NCBI taxonomy): Bacteria > Bacillati > Cyanobacteriota > Cyanophyceae > Synechococcales > Synechococcaceae > Synechococcus > Synechococcus sp. UW106. The sequence continues at coordinate 320,187 of NZ_UCNV01000009.1, read as the reverse complement.
AGCGCGCGTCTGGCCTCCGGTGCCGTGAACGGTGAGCGGGTAGCCGATGGCGGCTTGCATCAGGAAGCGGTTCAGCACGGTGCCGTAGTCACCGTCGTAATCGAAGCGATTGGTCAGCCGCGGGTCGCGGTCGGTGGCGTCGGTGTTAGTCCCCCAGACGATGCCCTGGTGCAGGTCGGTGATGCGGACCTTGTCGTTTTTGTTGTAGTAGAGGAACAGCAGCTGATCGAGCGTCTTGGTCATGTGATAGACGCTGCCGGGGCTTGCCGGGTGGAGGATCTCCTCCTCGAAGCGGCTGCCGTCGGGCTGGGGCACTTCCACTTTCAGGTAGCCCTCAGGGATGGTGGCGCCGCGGTGGGAGCCATAGCCATAGACGCCCATGGTGCCGAGGTGCACCACATGAATTTCTTGACCGCTTTCAACGATGGCGGCCAGCAGGTTATGGGTGCCGTTGACGTTGTTATCAACCGTGTAGCGCTTGGTGGCGCTGCTCTTCATGGAGTAAGGCGCGGCCCGCTGTTCCGCGAAGTGGACCACAGAATCTGGTCGTTCTTCCAGCAGTAGATCCAGTAGGCGTTGGTACTCATGGGCGATGTCCATGTGGACAAAGCGCATCGGCTTGCCGCCGGTTTCTTCCCAGGCTTTAAGGCGCTCACCGATGCTCACGATTGGCGTCAGCGACTCAACTTCAAGGTCGATATCGATCTTGCGACGGCTGAGGTTGTCGACGATCAGAACCTCGTGGCCCTGATCCGCCAGGTTCACCGCACAGGGCCAGCCGCAGAAGCCGTCACCGCCGAGAACGAGAACTTTCACCCCAAACTCCTTCTGGAACGAGCGTGACGCTCAATCCTGGCAAGCTACTACAGGGATTTCAGCGTGGACCGTCTCAGCTGATGGCGACGGTCACTGCCACCATGCCGGCCACGAGCAATCCACCGGTCACCAGCATCATCATCGAGCTGCGGTTGCGGCTCTGGCTGGTGGCAACATCCATCACCTCCATGCGTGGCTCCTTGGCGAATGCATTGAGACGACCGCCGTCTTCCGTGGTGACCGACATGGGTCTTATGTGACTGGTCGGACCTTATGAGTCCAATTGCTTATTACCTGGCTTTGTGAAGCAGGCTTCACCTCACTTCACGTCTCTTCATCTCATGGTGCCGACTGCACGATGCCGGTGGTCGGTGAGCTGGCGGAGGCCTGGTCCCGCCGCGGCAAGCGTCCGGAGCGGTGGGCGGTCCGCCCGGCGAGCACTGCCTGACCCATGGCCTCGGCCATCGCTGGGGGGTCGCCGGCCATGGCGATAGCGCTGTTGACCAGGACGGCATCGGCTCCCATCTCCAGGGCCTGCGCCGCTTCGCTGGGCACGCCAATGCCTGCGTCAACCACCACTGGAACACAGGCGTTTTCGATGATCAATCCGATGTTTGCGGCGTTGTTGAGGCCCTGGCCCGAGCCGATCGGAGAGCCCAGGGGCATCACCGTGGCGCACCCGACCTCCTCCAGGCGTTTGGCCAGCAAGGGATCCGCATTGATGTAAGGCAGCACCGTGAAGCCTTCCTTCACCAGACGTTCTGCGGCTTGCAAGGTGCCGATCGGATCGGGCAGAAGATGCCGGGTGTCGGGAATGACCTCCAGCTTGATGAAGGTGTTCTCGTCCTGCCCCGCCAGCTTGGCCAGTTCCCGTCCAAGCCTGGCGACACGCACCGCTTCCTCCGCATCGGTGCAGCCCGCGGTGTTGGGCAGCATCCAGATTCGGTTCCAATCAATGGCTTCCATCAGGCCCTCATGGCCTGCGGCTACAGCCTGGACCCGTCGAACAGCCACCGTGACCATGTCGCAGCCGGATCGCTCGATGCTCTGCTTCATCAAGGCCATTGATGGATATTTGCCGGTGCCCGTGAACAGACGGCTGTTGAACTGACGCCCGCCAATGGTTAGGGGGTCGGATGTGGGGGAGGGCAAATCCATGACACGCGTGAGCAAAAGGGCCTACCGTGCCCTCATCATCCATCGTCTTCCATGCCGTTCCTGCTTGCCATGGATCTCCCGGTTGGCAGCCAGGTGCCGTTTGAGACCAATCCTCAGCTGCCTCTGGATCCGATTCAGCTTGCGGTTCCTCTGGAAATCGATGAGGGAGACGTGGAGAGCTTCGATCCGGTGGCACGTGCTGTAGATCTGGCTGCATCGTTGCCCCGCCAGTGGTGCGGCACGTTTGAACCCTTTGATGGCAATTCCACCGTTGATGTCACCTTGGACATCACCCAACTGACGGCGTTGGGCCAGATGGTTGATATACGGGGAACGATGACCTTTGGTTCCGTCACCACACCGGTTCAGGGCAATTTGCATGCCAAGTCGGATCAGCTTGATCTCATTCCCTTGGCGGATCCCTTAATCGCTGGCCTCGAGCCTGGAGGTGTATTCCTAGGCCTGCAAGGTTTTAGTCCCACCGGTTGGCAGGCTCCTCGCCTGGTGAATGTGGCCAACCCCAGCACCGGTGTTGGTGGACGTCTTGCGATGACCAGCAGCTGCCAGGACGAGATTCCCGTTCAGCCTCTTTGGTGATCACATCGCGGTGATGACACCAAGGTGATTCCATCACCCTTCAGCTCATCCGACGCTTGAGTTTCTTCAGCCCTTTCTTCGCTGTGGCGTTCTCAGGTTCGATGCTGAGTGTCTGCTCATAAAGCGAGATCGCCTCAGAGTCTTTCAACAACTTTTCCTGGGCAAAGGCCAAGTTGTTCAGGGCTACGGGATAGTCCTTTTTGGCCTTCAGCGCCAGCTTGTAGTGCTTGGTGGCACCGGAATAGTCCTTTTGCGCAGCCAGAGCAAAGCCAAGAGCATTTTCAATCAGCGCGCGAGCCTCATCGGGTTCCCCACTCAGTCGTTTCAGTGCCTGCTTGAGGGTGGCCGCAGCTTGGGGGTAAAGCCGTTTGCGCAGTTGCACGGATCCGAGCTCATAAAGATCCGATGCCTGCCGAGATGAGGCCGTGTCAGATTTTTCGAGTTCGATCAATCGTGCTTCGTCACGTCGCACACGAAAAAATTGTCGGCCCACCACCACCGCAACGATGGCAAGCAGGCCGACCAGGCCCAGCAGGTAGGTCTGGGGCAGCAGGTTCACAGTTGGAGATCAGCTCTTGGCTGCAGCCACCACGTTGGTGAAGCTGCTGGGGTCAACGACCGCTAGCTGAGCCAGCATCTTGCGGTTCAGGCGCACATCCGCCTTCTTGAGTCCGCCCATCAGCCGGCTGTAGCTCACGCCATTCAACCGAGCGGCAGCATTGATACGTGCAATCCAGAGGCGACGGAAATCGCGCTTGCGACGACGACGATCGCGATAGGCATTGCAGAGGGCTTTCATCACCCGCTGGTTTGCTGTGCGGAACAGAGTTCCGTTGCCACCACGGAAGCCACGGGCCAGCCGCAGAATCTTGTTGCGGCGTTTACGGGCGACGTTGCCTCTCTTGACGCGGGCCATGAGGTTGGAAGGGTTGGATCAGGTCTTTTTGAACGGACTCGTCTGAGCAGCTGTGCTCAGGCGTAGGGCATCATCAGTGTCACGCGCTCTTCATCGGTGCGATCCACCACAGCCTTGGTGGCCAGATGACGCTTCTGCTTAGGGGTTTTGTGGTCCAGCAGGTGGTTCCGGAAAGCGCGACGACGCAGAAATTTGCCAGTGCCGGTTGCTTTGAACCGCTTCGCGGCAGCTTTGCGGGTCTTCAGCTTGGGCATTGGTCTGCTCGTTCGTGCACAAACGACAACAATACGTCCCGATGTGCCCCCCGCGGAATGATTCGGTTCCTGACGCTCACATTGCTTCTTTGTATGGGTCTGGGCTGCAAGGCCCGTGAAGACGTTGCAACTCAGTCACCCGCCGCGGTCGAGCCTGCTGCCGTTGAACCGATTCAGCTCCCCACCCACCGCTCCATCGCTGACCCACCGCCGATTGAGGGCCCTGAACCGGTGCTCTGGGTGGCGTTGGAGGACCACCTGGGTGCCGCTGCAACAGCAGCGCCGCTGAATCTCCGTGCCTTCTCAGGATCGCTCACCCTTCGGGATGCAACGGGGGAGCAACGCAGCGGATCGGATTTTGCGATCACCTGGCGAAGCGTGCCCTTGGGCACTCCGTTTTCATTGGCCCGCCGGATTGCTGGCCCCTACGCCAGCTTTGAAACGGCGGATCGTGTCGCCTCCCGTTGGCGTGCTTTGGGAGTTGAAGCGGAGGTCGCCCATCCCGGGGAATGGGAGGTCTGGGCGCCAGAAGGGGCCCCGGTTCCAGAGGGTCTCGCTGTGCGCGATTGGCAAGGCACGCTCACCAGCACCGTCGAACCGGTATTGCAAACGCCGGAGGGGGAACGCACATTGCGGGGTCCTGTTTCGATTGAGGCGTCCGATGGACTTCTCTGGGCAGGTGGACGCTTTCAGGGTCCCTTTCGCTTGCAACGGGATGCCTACGGCAGTTGGTCCCTGGTGGAGCAAGTGCCGGTGGAGCGTTATCTGGAGGGGGTGGTTCCCCATGAGATCGGTGCCGGTTCACCGATGGCTGCGTTGCAGGCCCAGACCGTTTTGGCGCGCACCTGGGCCTTGGCGAATAGCCATCGCTTCAGCATCGATGGCTATCACCTCTGCAGTGACACCCAGTGCCAGGTTTATAGCGATCCCCGCCATGCGGGAGGTGCTGTGCGCGAAGCGATTGCGGCCACCCAGGGAAAGTTGCTCAGCCTGAATAACCAACCGATCAGTGCGGTGTACCACGCCACCAATGGCGGGATGATGGCCGCAGGCCCGGAAGCCTGGGCCATGCAGCCCACCACCTACCTGCGTCCGAAACCCGATGGGGATGAGGGCTGGAGCAGTCGTCATCCCTTGCCGCTGCAGCAGCGCCAGGCGGTGCAGGCGTTGCTGGCGGATCGCTCCGGGGCCTATGGCCAGCAGCACCCCCGCTTCCGCTGGACCCGAACCCTCTCTGGTCAGAGTCTGCGTCAGGCCCTCGGAGCAGCGGCAGAACCGCTGGCTTCTCCCTTGCAGCTGCAGGTTCTGGAGCGGGGTGCCAGCGGCCGTGTGCTGGCGTTGCAGATTTCCGGCAGCGGCGATGCCGCACCGGTCACCCTCAGGTTGGATGCCATCCGTCGCACCCTCCGGACACTTCCCAGCACCCTGTTTGTGCTGGAGCCTCAGGGCGCTGAACGCTGGCTGGTGCTGGGCGGTGGCTTCGGCCATGGGGCCGGTTTGTCGCAGGCGGGAGCGATCGATCTGGCCTGGCGGGGCTGGTCTGTGGAGCGGATCCTGCGCCATTACTACCCAGGGACTGTCTACGGTCCGCTCTCAACAGTTGTGCAGTCCCCTTAAAGTCCTGCCACCTGGGCATCTGGATGAGCTCGAACGCCACCTCTGGTGATCACCGACGGGTGAAGTCGGCCGCGTTCCTGTTCGCTTGTGGATGCGCTGGTGCAGCTCCCCATTGGCTTGACCCAGCCCGCTCGCTCTGGCCTGCAATCAGTCTTGCTCTGATGCTTGGTGGGTATGGCTTGCGTTCCGTGATGCGTGGGCAGCTGACACGTGGTGCAGCGGATGCCATGCCGGCAATGGATCCGGGGCAGCTTCCCAGCCTGGATGTGGTGGTGGCCGCCCGAGACGAAGAATCTGTGGTGCAGCGTTTGGTGGAACGCCTCACATCGCTCCGCTATCCATCCGGACAACTCACCACCTGGGTGATCGACGACGGCAGTGTGGATCGCACGCCTGAGTTGCTGGACAACCTGGCTGCCGAGCACCCGGGACTCAATGTCATCCATCGCCAGCGCAATGCCGGTGGTGGCAAGTCGGGTGCTCTCAACACCGCCTTGGATCGCCTGAGTGGCGATTGGCTGCTGGTGCTTGATGCGGATGCCCAATTGCAGGAGGACCTGCTCGAGCGCCTGGTGCCCTACGCGCTCGATGGTGGCTGGTCAGCGGTGCAGCTGCGCAAGGCCGTGATTGATGCAGATCGCAACTGGCTGACCCGATCCCAGGCGATGGAGATGGCCCTGGATGCGGTCATCCAGTCGGGGCGTCTGGCCAATGGAGGTGTGGCAGAGCTGCGGGGGAACGGCCAGCTGATCAAGCGCTCGGTGCTGGAGGCCAGCGGCGGTTTCAACGAAGACACCGTGACCGATGACCTTGATCTCAGCTTCCGCCTTTTGACCCATGGGGCCTTGGTAGGACTGCTGTGGGACCCTCCGGTTCAGGAAGAGGCAGTCCCCGGTCTCCAGGCCTTGTGGAAGCAACGGCAACGCTGGGCGGAAGGAGGATTGCAGCGTTTCTTCGATTACTGGCCTGTGCTGACGTCGGCCCAGCTCAGTGTTCGCCAGCGCTGGGACCTGACGGCGTTTTTCCTGCTCCAATACGCCCTGCCGGTGGTGTCGTTCGCTGACCTGTGCGCGGGTTTGATCACCCGAAGCGTTCCGGTGTACTGGCCCTTGTCGGTGGTGGCGTTCAGCGTTTCGGGTCTGGCGTTTTGGCGTGGTTGTCGCAGCGGGAGCGCGGGGCCGGCGATTCCAACCGCGGGCCCGGTGAATCTCCTGGTGGCCATTGCCTACCTGGGCCACTGGTTTGTGGTGATTCCCTGGGTCACGTTGCGGATGTCGCTGCTCCCCAAACGTTTGGTTTGGGCCAAAACCAGCCACGGCCATGACCATCCGGTACAGGCCTGACGCAGCCCCTTTTTCACGCGTGCCTTAGGTGGGAGCCCGATCACCCGCCTTCACTTCAGCTGATTTCATCAACGTCGAGAACTTGACCATTGAAGAAGTCCGCCAGATTGCGGGCCTGACGATCCAGGCCTGAAGGTGGGCTGGGTTGAGGGTTGGTTTCCGTTGGAGCAGGTGCCGGCTTTGCTTCCACCGGCTCGGGTTGCGTGCGCGGCAGTTCCGGTGCAACCGCCGGAGCTGATGTTAAAGCAGCTGCCGGTGCCGGTTGTGTTGGTGCTGGAGGCTCGACTGCTGCTGGCGGTGTTGAGATAGGCGGTGTTGCGATCGGTGGAGTCGCAATCGGCGGTGTTGTGATCGGTGGTGGCATGGCGCTGTTGCTGGCTTCCAGGATCAGCTGCCTCGAGCCACCGAGAGCTGTGGCCACCGCCTGTTCCAGCAGTGACGCCCGGCTCTGCACCATCCCCATCCAGTTGCCAGCCACCTGCACAACTGCGCGGTTGGCATCCAGTCGCACCAGTTGCGCTTGCTGCGAGAGCAACATCCGGGTGGAGGGTAGTTCGAGGCTGCCCAGGATCTGTTGCCACAGTTCGGGCAGGTTGGTGCTGGGCGACGGCGCAGGGTTGGAGACCGTTGGCAGTTCCGGTGATGCCGCAGGTGCCGGTTTTGGACTGGCGGTAGGTGTCTCGGTTGGGGTTGGTGCGGCGGCGGGAGCTGGCACTGGAGCTGCGATCGGAGTCACAGCTATCGGTGGTGTCGTCGCTGGTTGTGTTTTGGGTGGGGCTGCGGTGATGGGCTGAGCAGCCACCGGTTCCGCCAGCAACCCCAGCAACAGCACTTCCAGCCAAAGCCGAGGTTGCACGCTTTGGCGCAGTTGTTGCTCGCTGCCCCGTAGTTGGGCTTGCCATTGCAGCAAGCGGGCTCTGCCCATGGTCTTTGCGAGGGCGGGTAGCTGATCGCGGAACTGGGGCGAAACGCTGGTGAGCTCCAGCCGATCTGGAGCAGCAGCCATCAGCACCAGATCCCGCAGCATCCCGGCCAGACCTTGCAACACGGCCCCAGGATCCCGGCCCCGGTCCAGCAGGTTGCGGGTCGCCTCCAGCAGTTGCACCGGTTCGGCGCTGCTCATGGCCCCCACCAGCTCCAGCAGTTCCTGTTCGGGCACCGCGCCCAGTAGATCCCACACCGCAGCGGCTTCGATGGGTGGCGGCAGCAGACTCAGTTGGTCCAGAAGGCTTTCGGCATCCCGCAGCCCCCCTTGGGACCGCTGGGCCACCACGTGAATGGCTTCGGGTTGGATGTCGATCGCTTCCTGTTCGGCGATCCAGCTCAGATGTTTGTTGAGGCCATCGAGCGGGATCCGCCGGAAATCAAAGCGTTGGCAGCGGCTGAGGATCGTTGGCAGCACCCGTTGCGGATCGGTGGTGGCGAGCACGAACACCACCTGTGGAGGTGGTTCCTCCAGAGTTTTCAGCAGGGCGTTGAAGGCTGCGGTGGAGAGCATGTGGCACTCGTCCACCACATACACCTTCCAGCGGGCCTGGACCGGTGCGAATCGGGAGCGTTCGATCAGTTCACGGATGTTGTCGACACCGGTGTTGGAGGCGGCGTCGATCTCGATCACATCCAGGGCTGTGCCGGCGGCAATCGTTTTGCAAAGCTCGCAGGTGCCGCAGGGTTCGGGCGTTGGCCCGTCGCTGTTCAGGCAATTGAGCGAGCGGGCCAGGATGCGGGCGCTGGAGGTTTTGCCGGTGCCGCGGGGGCCACTGAACAGGTAGGCCGGGGCAATCCGATTGCTGGTAAGGGCGTGGCCCAGGGTGGCGGCGATCGCCTCCTGACCCACCAGCTGATCAAAGCGCTGGGGCCGGTATTTGTGATGCAGCGGCTGGTAGGCCGAACTCATGCGCCGCGAGCGTTGAAAGGAGATTACTCAGAGGATTCGGAGCCTGGCAGCGCGGGGCGCTGTTCTAACAGGGCGTCAATTCGTTGTTTGAGGTCTTCCACGGCCGCTAGCTCATCCGCAAGGCTCTGACCCGTGAGCAGCAGCCGGCGGTCCGTCCCATCTCCTGCCCGTTCCAGGAGGCCCTCCAATTTGCCCAGCAGCGACAGGCGCAGGCGTTCCAGTTTCTCCACACCCCGACTGGCCATCGCGCGGGCATCGTCATCGAGCAGGCCCCGTTGCACCAGGAGTTCCAGCCCACGCATCAGGGCGGAAGACATCAGACCGCTCCAGTGACGTCCCTGCTCCAGCACCGAGTCCACCTGGCCGCTGCGATGGCGCCCGGTTTTGCACCAGGTGGCGAAGTGCTCGCAGTTGTTGAACAGCAGGTTGTAATCCTGTTCACCCAGGCGACCTATGGCCCGCCGCAGGGTTACCCCCACCGGCGAAGCATCGGGATGGCTGATCACCCGCAGTGGTTGGCCTCGACTGAACTCCTCCAACGGGCTGCGCAGGATTTCACGCCCCTCCAGGTAGTGGGCGACGGTTCCGTCGCCGAGGTCGATGCCGTGATGGTTGAACAGGCCGTGCTGACGCGGCACCTCCAGGTGGTCAGCGGCAGCCAAGGGCTTAGGCGGTCTTCTGTTGTTCAGTGCCAGGCAGGGGGAGCACCTTGCCGCCGGTGTGTTCCTCCACCATCGCCCTGGTCACGGTGAACTCCTTCACGGATGTCTGAGAAGGAAGGTCGTACATCAAATCGAGCATCAGCTCTTCGACGATGCCGCGCAGAGCGCGGGCGCCGGTCTTGCGCCGGTGGGCCTCTTGGGCGATCGCCTCGATGGCGTCATCGGCGAACTGGAGTTGCACGTTGTCCATGCTCAGCAGGGTGCGGAACTGCTTCACCAGGGCATCGCGGGGCTCGGTCAGGATCGATTGCAAGGCGCTTTCGTCCAGGGGTTCGAGCACGGCACTCACCGGCATCCGGCCGATGAATTCCGGGATCAAGCCGTAGCGCACCAGATCATCCGGCTCCAGGTGACGCAGCACATGGGCGGCTTGCAGGTCGCGATTGGCCCGACTGCGTCCGCGGCCATCGCTGGGCATGAAGCCGATGGCGTTGCGGCCCATCCGTTTTTGCACCACGTCCTCGAGGCCGACGAAGGCACCGCCGCAGATGAACAGGATCTGGCTGGTGTCTATCTGGATGCAGTCCTGGTAGGGGTGCTTGCGGCCACCCTGGGGCGGCACGTTGGCCACGGTGCCCTCCAGCATTTTCAACAGGGCCTGTTGAACACCTTCGCCGGAGACATCCCGAGTGATCGAGGGGTTCTCGCTCTTGCGGGCGATTTTGTCGATCTCATCTATGTAGATGATGCCCCGCTGGGCCTGGTCCACATCCATGTCGGCCTTTTGCAGTAGCCGCAGCAGGATGTTTTCCACGTCCTCACCCACATAGCCCGCTTCGGTAAGGGTGGTGGCATCGGCCACGGCGAAGGGCACATCCAGCATTTCGGCCAGGGTCTGGGCTAACAGCGTTTTGCCGCAGCCGGTGGGTCCGATCAGCAGGATGTTGCTCTTGTGCAGGCGGGTGGCGGTTTCCTCGGTTTCGCCGTTGCCATCGCCTTGCCAGGCCAGGCGCTTGTAATGGTTGTAAACCGCTACAGACATCACCTTCTTCGCGGCGTCCTGGCCGACCACCTGTTCATCCAGGAAGCTTTTGATGTCCTGAGGCCGGGGAATGGAGGCCAGCGTTGGGGCAGGTTTACTGCTCTTGCGCGCAGCAGGTGCTGCCTTGCGGTTCTGCTCGTGGCTGTGGCGTGGATTGCCTTGGCCATCCACCAGCTCCTCATCCAGGATCTCGTTGCAGAGATCGATGCATTCATCGCAGATGTAGACGCCGGGTCCGGCGATCAGCTTGCGCACCTGATCCTGGGATTTCCCACAGAACGAGCACTTCAGATGGGCGTCGAACTTGGCCATCGAACGCTGGGCACCACACAGGAGAACAACACAGGAATCAACCGATGGCGTCTCCCTGAACACACAGGATCGAGAACGGAAGCGCTTCTGTCAGCTCTCCGTAATGATTCCTCCGTCCCCGGAACTGTCCACCACGCGATCGATCAGGCCGTATTCAACCGCTTCTGCGGGAGAAAGGAAGTAGTCGCGGTCGGTGTCTTCTGAGATCTTGTCGAGGGGCTGGCCGGTGTGGTCGGCCATCAGTCCGTTCAAGGTCTCCTTTAGATACAGAATTTCCTTCGCCTGAATTTCAATGTCCACCGCCTGCCCCTGGGCGCCACCAAGGGGTTGGTGGATCATGATCCGGGCATTGGGCAAGGCGAGACGCTTGCCTTTGGTGCCTCCGGAAAGGAGAAACGCTCCCATGCTGGCGGCAAGGCCATAGCAGATGGTCACCACGTCCGGGGCCACCTGCTGCATCGTGTCGTAGATCGCCAGTCCTGCTGTGACTGAGCCGCCTGGCGAGTTGATGTAGATCTGAATGTCCTTCTCTGGGTCCTCAGCTTCGAGGAACAGCATCTGCGCGACTAGAGCATCGGCGACGGCGTCATCCACACCGGTGCCGAGGAAGATGATCCGCTCCCGCAGCAGGCGGGAATAGATGTCGAAGGCCCGGTCGCCGCGACCGGACTGTTCCACAACCGTGGGTAGAGGCCCCGGTGCCGAGACGGGCATGGCGGCCCGCCAGCGGTTCTGGATGGGGTGGTGACTGCGGGCGTCGATCACGCGATCGGTGTGCGGTGAAGTTGGGTCAATCTATGGGCGTTGCTCAGTCCTTGGCGTCCGCCTTGGACTTGGTTTTGGCGGGGGCCTTTTTGCCGGCAGCCTTTTTCTCGGCTGCTGGCGTGCCGTCATCCGCCGCCGGGGCCTTTTCGGTGAGCGTGCTGTTCTCCTCGAGCCAACCCATCAGACGGTCCTGCATTAGGTCATCCATTACGGCCTGCCGCAGGCGTTCCGGATCGATTTTGGCCTCGGCGGAGAGTTCTTTTTTCACCTCTTTGATCTTGGCGTCAACGTCCTTGTCGTCGAGCTTGATCTCCTCCGCTTCAGCCAGGGCGGTGAGGGCAAAACTGCGGCGCAGTCGTTCCTCGGCCTCTGGGCGGGAGTTCTGCATCAGGTTGCGCACCAGATCGGGCGTGAACAGAGACTTCACATCCATGCCCTGCTGGGCGAACTGGGCTGCCGTCTGCTCCAGCAGGTTGCGGCTTTCCTGCTGAATCAGGGCTTCGGGCAAGTCCACTTCGAGCTGCTCAACCAATGCGGCGACGAGCGCATCGCGGCGGTTGCTGGTCTGGCGCCGTTCGGCGTCGTCTTTGAGCCGCTGCTCGAGATCTTTGCGCAGATCTGCAAGGGTTTCCTGCTCGCTGGCCTGCTTGGCGAAGGCGTCATCCAGGTCGGGCAGTTCGCGGGTCTTGAGGTCCTTGAGCTCGATCTCGAAGGCGGCCTTGCGTCCGCGCGCGTCCTCCTTGGGATAGTCCTCGGGGAATTGGCAATCCACGGTTTTGTTGTCGCCGACTTTCATGCCGATGACCCCCTCGATGAAGCCCGGGATCATCCGGCCGTTTTCCAGGTCGACATCCATGGAATCGGCACTGCCCCCCTCGATTTCGCTGCCGTCATCGCTGTAGGTCCCTTTGAACCCAAGCACCGCGATGTCACCGTTCTGCGCGGCACGATCTTCCACGGGAACGACCGTGGCCATCTGCTTGCGGGAGTCTTCGATCATCTCGTCGACACGGGAGGCGTCGTAGGCGACGGTTTCGAATTCCGCCTTCAGCCCCTTGGTGCTCTTCAGTTTCGGCGTCGGAGCGACGTCGGCTTCAAGGGTGAAGGTGAGTTCCTTGCCGGGCTCAAAGCTTTCCAGCAGCCCATCGAAGCCACTGCTCAGATCGGGCTGGCTGATCGGCTCCAGGGATTCCTGCTGAATGGCGTCCCGCCAGGCGCCATCAATTAGCTGTTCCAACGCTGTGGCTTTGATTCGCACACCTCCCAGCTGCTGAACCAGCACCGTCCGCGGCACCTTGCCCTTTCGGAAGCCCGGCAGGTTGATGCTGCGGCTGAGACTGGTGATCGCGTCTTCGTAACTGGTTTTGCAGCGCTCCCCAGGAACGGTGACCGTCACCGCCAGACGGCTGCTTGGGCGGGCTTCGGTGGTCACCTTCAGGGCTGCAGCGCTCATGGGGGAAGGGAAAGGGCAGCCAAGCACTGTATGCAACGGTTGATCTGGGCCTGGATCGGTAAGCTGAGCCCGTCGCACCATCGGCATCACGTTCTCTACATAGTGATGTCGGTTCCGAAAGTCGACGGGTTTTCGTTCAGATCGTTCTATCCACCGCTTGTCTTCGACCCTTCCCAACCGTCCTCTCAATGTTGCTGTTCTTGGTGCCAGCGGTGCTGTTGGCCAGGAGCTGCTGCTGCTGCTTGAAGAACGCCGTTTCCCTGTTGGCGAGCTGAAGCTGCTGGCGTCGGCCCGCTCTGCCGGTCAGACCCAAGCCTGGAATGGCCGTGTTCTCACGGTGGAAGAGGTGTCGTCTAAGTCGTTCGAAGGGGTTGATCTGGTGCTCGCCTCAGCTGGTGGCTCCGTTTCAAAGCAGTGGCGCGATGCGATCACGGCTGCAGGTGCGGTGATGGTCGACAACTCCAGCGCCTTCCGCATGGAGCAGGGGGTTCCCCTGGTGGTGCCGGAGGTCAATCCCGATGCGGCCTTCGCCCACAAGGGGGTGATCGCCAATCCGAATTGCACCACGATCCTGCTCACCTTGGCCCTGGCCCCTCTGGCCGCGAAGCGAGCGCTGCGCAGGGTTGTCGTGAGCACGTATCAGTCCGCCAGTGGCGCCGGCGCCAGGGCGATGGAGGAGCTCAAAAATTTGTCCCAGATCGTGTTGGACGGGGGTACCCCCAAGGGTGAAGTGCTGCCTTACTCCCTGGCCTTCAATCTCTTTCTGCACAACTCACCGCTCCAGGCGAACAGCTACTGCGAGGAGGAGATGAAGATGGTCAACGAGACCCGCAAGATCATGGGTCTGCCGGATTTGCGTTTCACAGCGACCTGTGTGCGGGTGCCTGTGCTGCGGGCCCATTCCGAAGCAGTGAACATTGAGTTCGAGTCTCCTTTCCCTATTGAGGAGGCACGCGAGCTGCTGGCCGCTGCCCCCGGTGTTGAGTTGATTGACGACCCGGCGGCGAACCGCTTTCCCATGCCGACAGACGTCACCGGTCGCGATCCGGTGGCGATCGGCCGAATCCGTCAGGACATCAGTGATGCAAACGCACTGGAGCTCTGGTTGTGCGGTGATCAAATCCGCAAGGGAGCGGCGCTCAACGCCGTTCAGATCGCTGAACTGTTGATCCAGAAGTCATGACACGTACCGCCACCCTCTCCCCAACTCCCTTCGGTCGTGTTGTCACCGCCATGGTGACCCCCTTTGATGCCAGCGGTGCTGTGGATCTGACCTTGGCGGGTCAGTTAGCACGCCATCTCGTGGAGCAGGGTTCCGATGGATTGTTGGTGTGCGGCACCACCGGCGAGTCGCCGACCCTCAGCTGGCAGGAGCAGCTGCAACTGCTGCAGGCGGTTCGCGACGCCGTCGGCAACGACGTCAAGGTGTTGGCGGGCACTGGCAGCAACTCCACAGCGGAGGCGGTGGAGGCCACCCAGCACGCAGCGGCAGCCGGCGCCGATGGTGCTCTCGTGGTCGTTCCGTACTACAACAAGCCTCCCCAAGAGGGCCTAGAGGCCCATTTCCGTACCATCGCGGAGGCGGCTCCTGAGTTGCCGCTGATGCTTTACAACATTCCAGGTCGTACCGGTTGCAGCATTGCTCCGGCCACGGTGGCGCGGCTGATGGACTGCCCCAACGTGGTGAGTCTCAAGGCCGCCAGCGGCACCACTGAAGAGGTCACCGCGCTGCGCCTGGCCTGCGGCCCGCAGTTGGCGATTTACAGCGGTGATGACGGCCTCACACTGCCCATGCTCGCCGTGGGTGCTGTTGGTGTGGTGAGTGTGGGTAGCCATGTGGCGGGCCCCGAGATACGCGCCATGATCGAGGCCTATCTGAATGGCGACGGTGCCTCCGCACTCGCCCTGCACGACGCTCTCATTCCTCTGTTTAAGGCCCTGTTCGCTACCACCAATCCGATTCCCGTCAAGGCCGCTCTCGAACTCAATGGCTGGTCTGTCGGTGCTCCCCGTCCACCTTTGTGCCCCCTCTCTGACGACATGAAACGTTCCCTCTCCATCGCCATGGCCGCCCTTCGTCAGACCTAGCCCGGTCCGGCTTATCGGCTTACGCAATCCGTTTTCTTCAACTCTTTCTATGGCCAACAACGCGCGATCCAGCAAGGGGCAGGAGCCTTGTCTTCGGGTGATCCCCCTGGGTGGACTGCATGAGATCGGTAAGAACACCTGTGTGTTCGAGTACGGCGATGACCTGATGCTGGTGGATGCAGGTCTGGCTTTCCCCAGCGATGGCATGCACGGGGTGAATGTGGTGCTGCCCGACACCAGCTTCCTTCGCGAGAACCAGAAGCGGATCCGCGGCATGATCGTGACCCATGGTCATGAAGACCACATCGGTGGCATTGCTCACCACCTCAAGCACTTCAACATTCCGGTGATCTATGGGCCGCGGCTGGCCCTATCGATGCTGACCGGGAAGATGGACGAAGCGGGGGTAAGAGACCGCACCACCCTGCAGACCGTCGGTCCTCGTGATGTGGTGAAGGTGGGTCAGCACTTCTCGGTGGAGTTCATCCGCAACACCCACTCGATGGCCGACAGCTTCACGCTGGCCATTTCCACACCGGTGGGAACTGTGATCTTCACGGGTGATTTCAAGTTCGACCACACCCCGGTAGATGGTGAAAACTTCGACATGGCACGGCTCGCCCATCACGGTGAAAAGGGAGTCTTGTGTCTATTCAGTGATTCCACCAACTCGGAAGTTCCTGGCTTTTGCCCTCCTGAGCGCTCCGTGTTCCCCAACTTGGACCGCCACATCGCCAATGCCGAGGGTCGGGTCATCGTGACCACCTTCGCCAGCTCGATCCATCGCGTGTCGATGATTCTGGAGTTGGCCCTGAAGAACGGCCGCAAGGTGGGGCTTCTGGGCCGCTCCATGCTCAATGTGATCGCCAAAGCCCGGGAACTGGGCTACATGCGCGCGCCGGATGAGCTGTTTGTGCCGATCAAGCAGATCAATGATGTGCCCGATCGTGAAACGCTGCTGCTGATGACTGGTAGTCAGGGCGAGCCGCTGGCAGCCCTGAGCCGCATCTCCCGCGGTGAACATCCCCAGGTGAGGGTAAAGACCACCGACACGATCATTTTCTCAGCCAGCCCGATCCCCGGGAACACGATTTCCGTGGTCAACACGATCGACAAGCTGATGATGCTGGGCGCCAAGGTCGTGTACGGGAAAGGCGAAGGCATTCATGTCTCCGGCCATGGCTTCCAGGAAGACCAGAAATTGATGCTGGCCCTCACCCGGCCCAAGTTCTTCGTGCCGGTGCACGGTGAGCACCGGATGCTTGTGCAGCACTCCAAAACCGGGCACTCCATGGGGGTTCCGGTCGACAACACCTTGATCATCGACAACGGTGACGTGGTGGAGCTCACTCCGGATTCGCTCCGCAAGGGCAATGCTGTGAAGGCAGGCATTGAGCTGCTGGATCAATCCCGCAACGGCATCGTTGACGCCCGTGTTCTGAAGGAGCGCCAACAGTTGGCGGAAGACGGCGTGGTGACGATCCTGGCGGCGATCAGCACCGATGGCGCCATGGTGGCTCCGCCGCGGGTGAACCTGCGGGGTGTGGTCACCACGGCGGATGCCCGCAAGATGTCCTTGTGGACCGAGCGGGAAGTCACCTGGGTGCTCGAAAATCGCTGGAAGCAGCTCTGCCGCAACACCGGTGAGAAGGCACCGGAAGTGGATTGGATGGGTGTGCAGCGTGAGGTGGAGGTGGGCCTCGGCCGGCGGATGCGCCGTGAACTGCAGGTGGAGCCACTGATCCTGTGTCTGGTGCAGCCAGCTCCTGGTGGCACGCCCGTTTACAAGGGTCGTGCCGATGCTGAGCCCGATGATCGTCCGGCGCCGCGCGGTCGCGGTGGTCGTGGAGGTGGTTCCCCCTATGGCCGTCGTAACGGTGGTGGTGGAACACCCGCTCCTGTGCGCACCAATCAGGGCAATGGCAACGGCCGTTCTGGCTCACCAACGCCGGCCCCCGTCCGTGCGGCGGCAGTAACAGCAACCGCTGTGGTGGAGAAAGTGACTCCCCAACCGGTTGTCGAGAAAGCTGCTGCTGCGCAACAGCCGGTCGAAGCGGAGATGCCTGCAGGGCGCACCCGTCGTCGTCGTTCAGCGGCCAGCTGAGCGGGCGAAGGCCCCTTTGATCCTGTTCATCAGCCCCATCGGCTCAGTGGAGTCGGTGGGGCTTTTGATTGCAGGTTGAAATTGTCTGCGGAGCCACGATTTCTCCAGGAGATCCTTGGCTGCAGGCTCCTGGGTTGTGGGCTCGATCTCGTCGCTCGGTGGCTGATCCGCTGGCTCGGTTGTGATCTCTGGTTCCAGGGTGACCGTTGGCTCTGGGGGTGTGGGCTCGACCACGTCGCTCGGTGGCTGCTCAGTTGGCTCGGTTGTGATCTCTGGTTCCAGGGTGACCGCAGGCTCTGGGGTTGGGGCCGGAGCCGCAGTGGTCCGGGGTTCCTCGTCACTGGGCAACCACGGCATCGCCGTGACCACATGGGGCTGTGCTGGCCTGGCTTGATCGGGATCCGTGGTCAGGAAGGGATCCTTTAGCAGGTCTGAGAGGACGACATCGGTTGCAGGTGTCGTCGTTGCTGCGCTGACGCTGTTCTGCGACCGGCAGAGCTCCAGCCCTTGTTCCGCCAGGGCCGCCAGGGTGGCCTCCGGTTCACTGTCCAGCACCCGTTGGTAAGAGAGGGCGGCTTGCTCCGGTTGCTGGAGTCCATGCAGCTGGATGTGACCCAGGAGCAACGCCACCACAGCCCTCCATCCCAAGACGAGGCTTTGGTCTTGCTCGTCTGATGCGCTTTGGAGTTGTTCCCACAACGCCGAGGCCAGGGCATGAGCCTCGGTGTACTCCCCGAGGCCGTAGGCCCGTTCTGCTGCTTGGTAGTGCTGCTTGAAATCGGCGTCCACGCTTGGGGTTCCGGTATCCCCGTTGTAGACCTTCAGCCGGCGTCGTGAGGTGATGGGGTGCCTTGGGCGGAGTGACGTTCATCACCACCCAGTCCGAACCCGGCGTGCACCACTTGGAGGGCCTCGACGCCAGCCTCTTCTGCCACCACGCAGCTGGTTCTGATTTCACTGGTGGCGATCAGGCCGATGTTGATGCCTGCATCCGCCAGAGCACGGAACATGCGCCCCGCTGTTCCTGGCGTTGCAGGCATCCCAGCACCGACGGCACTCACCCGTGCAATGGCCTCGCCGTCTTCCAGGGCGGCACCCGGCCACTGGGCCAGCAGGGGGGCTAGGGCTACATCGGCACGGGCGCGGTCGTCCTTGCGCAGGATGAAGGTGATGTCCCGTGATCCGTCGCTGTGTTGTCGTTCCGATTGAACGATGGCATCCAGGCTGATGCTGTTGTCGGCCAGGGCTGAACACAGCGACGCTGCGGTGCCGGGTCGATCGGGCACGTGGCGAACACTCAGTTGCACCTGGTCGCGGTCGAGGGCGACGCCGCGCACTTCCGGTTCTCCACGGCCGTTGTTGGTGGGATTGATGCGGATTTGCGATTCCTCAAGGTCGAAGGCGTCCCGCACCGCTTGAACAGCTTTGCTGCCAGCACTGGATTCGATCACGCAGCTCACCTTCACTTCACTGGTGGCGATCAGGCGGAGGTTGATGCCCTGCTGACACAGGCAGTTGAACAGGTTGGCGGCAATGCCCGGTCGCCCCATGATTCCGGCCCCGCTGATGCTGAGCTTCGTCAGCCCTCCTTCTGCTGCCAGATCGCCGCCCAGTTGATCCAGAACTTTCTGGCTTATGCCGCGGGCCAGCTCGAGATCCGCCTCGGCCACCGTGAAGGTGATGTCATTGCTGCTGCCCTCATGGGTGGCCTGAATGATCAGGTCCACATTGATTCCCCCGTCGGAGAGGGTTTCGAACAGTCGTGCGGCAATGCCGGGCTGATCGGGGATATGGGAGAGGGCGAGCACGGCCTGTCCGTCGACTTCCTCCATCCCATCCACGGGACTGCCGAGCTCCAGGCCGTTGGTGCTGATCGGACGGGCTGGTCGGCTGGTGAGCCGGGTGCCTGCGGCATCGCTCCAACTGGATCGCACCACAAGATTCACGCCGTAGTTGCGGGCGATTTCAACTGCTCTGGGATGCAGCACGGAGGCCCCAAGGCTCGCGAGTTCCAGCATTTCGTCGCAGCTGATCGTGTCCATCAACTGGGCATCCGGCACTTTGCGCGGGTCGGTGCTCAGCACACCCGGAACGTCGGTGTAGATCTCGCAGGCATCGGCACCCAGGGCTGCCGCCAGGGCCACTGCGGAGGTGTCGGAGCCCCCGCGTCCCAGGGTGGTGATTTCGTTGAGGCCATCACTGCTGGTGCTGGTGCCCTGGAATCCGGCGACCACCACCACCTGGCCAGCAGCGAGGCGGTTGCGGATTCGGTCGGTGCGAATCCCGAGGATCCGGGCCCGGCCGTGGGTGGATTCCGTGGCGATGCCCACCTGCGGGCCGGTCATCGACGTTGCACTGACCCCTTGGGCGTTTAGGGCCATCGCCAGCAAGGCGATCGACACCTGCTCACCACTGGCCAGCAGCATGTCCATCTCCCGCTGGGTGGGGCTGGAGGTGATGGCGTTGGCCAGACCCGTCAGTTCGTCGGTGGTGTGGCCCATGGCGGAGACCACCACGACCACGTCGTGCCCCTCCTCACGGCAACGTCCGATGCGATCGGCCACCGCCTTGATGCGTTCCACGCTGCCGACGGAAGTGCCCCCGAATTTCTGCACCAGGAGGGCCATGGGCTGGGCTTCAGCAACGCTGGATTTTCTCACCTGGCGGGCAGCGATCAGCCCAGCAGTCCGTCGCGGAAGGCATCGCCAGGCTGGGCGCCGCGTTTCAGCCGTGCCTCCACCTCCAGCAGGCGGCCGAGCAGGGAGAGGAAGCGTTTGGCCGGGCGACCTTGCAGCTGCTTGCGCATTACATAGATGCGTTTGGGGTTGCCGATCCCGGCGGCTTTCGCAATCACCGCTACATCTCTTTCACCCTGCTGTTCCAGCAGGCTCACCCAGAGCCAACCCCGGATCTGACCGGTGAGGGTGGCCACAATGCGCAGAGCTGGTTCCCCGGCTTCGATGAGGGCATCCCAGCGGGCAATGGCCTCGCCGGGGTTGCCCTCCAGCAGCGCATCGCCAACGGCCAGAGCATTGGTGGAGCGACCCCCCACCAGCTCCTGCACCCGTGCAGCGGAAATGGTGGTGCCGCGCAGGGAAAGCTTGCGTAGTTCCGATTCGAGTCGGGCGCTGTCGGTGCCGATGGCCTCCACCAGGGCATCGATGGCATCGGGGTCGACCTGCAGACCCAAGGCCTCGGCAGTGCGTTGCACTAATTGGCGCTGACCATTGCCATCCCAGGCGGCTGGCAGCGGGAAGCTCTGTTCCTGATCGAGCCCGCTTTTGATCCGCTTCTGCAGGGTTTTGGTGGTTCGCAGGCGACCATCCGGTTTGGAAGGGTTCACCAGCACCAGGTGGCTGGTGTCGGGGATGAGTTCAAGGGCGGCTTCAAACCGGTCCGCCAGTTCACTGGGACAGCCATTGCAGAACGGACTGCGCTGCAGCAGCACCAGCCGTTCGCCAGTGGCGAAGGGAGGGGTGCGTGCCTCCTCGAGGGCCTGCAGGGCTTGACCAGCGTCTGCCCCATCAAGGCGGCTGAGGTTGAGGCTGCTCCAGCTGGGGTCCACCACCTGGCCGATCAGAGCCTCGATGGCCCGGTCCCGCGCGGCGGCGTCATCACCCCAGAGCAGATGGATCGGCATGGGTTGATGATGGCGTGGATGGCCCAGGACCACCCGATCTTCACCGAAAGCATCCGGCGGATCCGGATGGCGCTGGGGGATACGGGCCTGCCGCCGCTCCAGCAGCAGGTGCTGGAACGGCTGGTACACAGCAGCGGTGATCTGTCGATTGGTGCAGGCTTGGCGTTCTCTGCGGGCGCCTGCGAGCAGGGGATCGTGGCACTACGGGCAGGCTCTCTCGTCTTGACCGACACCGAAATGGCTGCGGCTGCTGTTCGCCCGATGGCCAAGAGAACTTTGGGGGTCCCGGTGCGTTGTCTCCTGGACTATGCGCCTGCTCAGGCACCATTGGGATCAACGCGGACCGCAGCGGGCATGCGTGCCGCCTGGAACGAGCTTTCAGTGATGACACCAGCCCCCGTGCTCCTGATTGGAAGTGCGCCAACGGCTTTGGAGGAGCTGTTGCGCTTGGTGGCAGGGGGAGCACCTGGCCCAAGTTTGGTGATCGGGATGCCGGTGGGATTTGTGGGGGTTGCTGAAAGTAAAAACAACTTGGCCGACAGTGATCTGACTCAGATCCGCTTGGATGGCAGTCGGGGTGGCGCAGGTTTGGTGGCAGCCACGGTGAATGCGTTGCTGAGAGCAAGCATTTCTGTAAATTAAAACTTTCATTGTCTCAAAATACTTTTGAGTCCTTATAAAACCTGTTGAAAGTTGAAAATTGTTTGAATTAACTACTATCACTCATGCCATTCCGGGATATTTCAAGCTCCTGGCTGGACTCTTTTTGACCAATGAAAAAGCATGAATTCATATCGGTCGATCTGATGACCGTACCTGCCCAATATTTTGATAATTCTTGAGAGAGATGGCTTTTCAATTCAAGCGGCACTTTTAATTGCTAGCACTTAAGAAGCCGTGGTAAGATTGTTTTTTATAAATTATGCTGGTAACCAACCGCTGTATATATTAACCCCTTGAAAAAACCGGTTGTACATTCCTCAAGGGGAAACTTAAAAAGATATGCAGTAGGGCCAAGTTTGAAAAGGGCAAAAATACCAGCACTCTCCTGCCAAAGATATTGACAATACGCGATCCAATTCTTTCGTATTTTTCGCTTTGGTCTTATGGTCTTGACGGAAAAGGAAAATTTGCAAAGAGCTTGCATAAATATTGCCAAGCGTTGCTGCAGTAGCACATTAAGGAAAGAACAAGAAAAGTTTTTCGTATTTTCTGGATTTTTCTTTATCAAGTAACTCGATAAATCCTCAAATCAACCTTGATTTAGTAGTACCATTTTCTTGTGACACTTACACTTCAAGGATTTTGCAGATGATTGTTCCTTAAGATCAGTTGAATGTATTCCTGGCTTCTTTGAATGCTGATTTTTCTAAAAAGTCTTTTGAAAATTTGATTGCTAGCTTTATCCCTGAAATTATCCTGAGAAGGTCAAGCTTGAATCAGGATTTCTATGATTATTCTTTGGCTGGAAAATTAGACTTTTTGGGATTGTCTCCCAATTGGAAAGACATCTTTCCTGTTGACACTGATGCCAAGAATAAATCTACTCTTTCATCCGCAAACTAATCGGCTGAACTTGTTGAAAAATGTCTTTCAAGTTACCATGAAAGTCTCTTTCAATGCAAATCAGTCTTGGCTTATTATCTCATCCATTGTGCAGCCAAAAAACTTAAGAATTTCATTTCTTAATTCCAGTGATCAACTTATTGTATATTAATCTGGAATTGAAAGATCGTATTGAGGTACGTCTTTGATTTTCTTGATTTGGACTGTTGGATAGTTGGTTTTTGAGAACTTAAAATCGCTTCCAAGAAAATCAATCAGTCCTTGAGCATCAATTTTCTCGAGGGGGAGTATGTAGAAGTTGTTACTGTCTTTGAAGTAACGCGTTACGTCCAGATGATATTGATAAAACTGCTCTCTCCACCGATGAATTAATTCATTCAATTCGGTGATGCCATGGTTGCGCATGGCTCGTCGTGCGTATCGACCAGCATTATGGTTAAGCCTGGACTCAATCCATTTTTCACAACTTCTTGTGGTTAAAATGAATTTTGTTTCCGGGTGAGACTGATCAATTTCCTTGTAGTAGTCCTGAATATAGAGATTGTTTTTATGATCTTCTAGATCCTGCGCGACATCAAAATCAAGGCCTTGAAATGGTGGTTGGTCTTGATGAATATTGTTGATAATTTTGTTGGCATAGCGAGAATGCCCCACAACCTTAAAGCCATTGTTGCTAAAGAATCTTGCGAGAGACGACGTGCCAGTTTTATTGAATCCAATTTGTATAATCTTGCCCCGCATTGTATTTTATTATTTAGAACTTATTTTAACATGCTATGAGCTGTGTTTCGCAATAAATCAGATATGATAAGTAAAACCGGCAGTTTTTTAGGTCGGATTAATCATGCCGTAGCCAAATCGAATGAAATCATTCTTATGGTAGTCGTTGATAATTTTGATTTGCTCATGCGTGGCAACTTCTTTGAATAAATCGTTGCTTGACTGAAGCCCTTTCTTTGTAAAAGGAAGTTCGACGTCTGCTTTGACACCAATCCTAGTGAGAGCGTAATTCAACTCGTCTTTTAGATTTTCAAAGCGTATAAATTGAACATGAATGGACTCATCAAAGGATGAATCGTAAATTTGGAAATTCTTGCTGCGATACGTTTCAAGATTGCGTTGTCGTAGTTTTGCTATGTAGTTGTCAAGTTCTTGTCTTAGCCTACCCTGGCTTGCATGCATTGTTTCCCCTGAGGTTTTGTAGCCTTTGAAATTCACCTTATGGTTGACTCGGGATAATATTTGCTCATACGGAGATCGTATGACAGCAAAAATGTTTGCTTGCTTGATTTCCGGATGCAATTCATCAAGTTTTTTATAGATCCTTTTTAGTGGCATATGGTTGTTCACGATCCCTTTCGGCGCTTGTCGACTTGTAATTTGCTCCGTTGGAACCTGTAGAAGCCATTGTATAAAGTCCTTGATGTCGGATTTCTTAGGGCCATAATTCTGTGCATGCCTTATGTTTGCTTGAACTCTGGTTCGTTCATCAATATTGGCTATTGGCGTAATAATATCTTTATTTCCGCAGATCTTGGAAAGTGTAATTTCAACACTCGTTCCTGCAACTTTGACGCCTTTCAGAAATAAAAAATTATGCTTTTTTGAATAAATCATCGCTTCAACGCACCTTTACAAATTGTACTATGGCTTCGAATATTTTGTTTTCTGCTCTCTTTGGCCTCAGGCGATGGGTGTCTGGTTAGCCGTAATTGGCCATATCTCTCAGCCATGCCTCGGGCAGTTTCTTGGAGATGAGTGAAGATAAATTTTTGTACTCAGCCTCAAATTTTGTGTAAATGCTTTTCATTTCATCGTTATTGGGTGGCCTAACGTCTGTTCTTGATGTTGTGTTGTTGATGACTTTGCTCATGGAAAGGTTGATTTGTTCAGGAGTGATGGTTGAAATATTTAAATGATTGCATAATTCGAATAATGTATCGTTCTTACCGTTAAAAAGATCCTCGTAAAAGAAAAAATATACTTTCTCTTTTGGTACAAC
The DNA here is from genome assembly GCF_900474015.1 of Synechococcus sp. UW106. Classification (NCBI taxonomy): domain Bacteria; kingdom Bacillati; phylum Cyanobacteriota; class Cyanophyceae; order Synechococcales; family Synechococcaceae; genus Synechococcus; species Synechococcus sp. UW106. Next base: position 295,955 of record NZ_UCNV01000009.1, on the reverse strand, counting down.
AGAGAGTAAGTTTTTAAGATTGAGGGTGTAGTGGGTGTAATGGCAAAATAGTTTTTTGTTAAGCCCTTTTAAATAATGTTCCTCAATATTGAATTCTGGGCGTATTCGTCCGTAGTAAGTCAGGGCTGAGAGATAGCGTCCTACGGGGCGTCGCAAAGAGACAAAGATACGTAATTTGTTATGACTTTCTCCGATGATTTTGAGAAATTCATGATTCAGCAGTGAGTATTCAGGTGTGATTTCTCCAAAAGCCCTGTGCGATTCTTCTAATCTCTCTTCAAAAAAATCAAAATATCCCTTTTTGCCCTGACTGATCTTGACAAGATCTATTTGATCTTGATCCAATCCGAGTCCTTTGGTATTGCTCACTTTTCGTAGAAGTGGATGGTCTTTTTCTCGTCTAATCGTGTCAAAGATATGCATTTCTTTGGTCGTGCAAATATAAAACTCGGGATGATTATTTAAGTACTTGCCAATCCATGTTGAACCGCAGCGTTGAGCACCTAAACCCAATCCAAAAATTTTGTCTTTCGCCCTTCCTTTTGCTGGCTCAAGAATTGTTTGAAGTAGTGTAATTTTTTTCACGAATGTCTTTTGTTAGTTTTTACATTAGCATTGAGGGCATCTGGGATGCAGCTTTGCTATTGATCTCCATGATAAGGTGATGATTGATAATAATCTCGGATTTCTTTTTGAATCAATCCGTGTTCATGGAGCAGTTGAATCGCTTGGTAGTCAGTATCGCGATACCAGTGCCGCAGATTTTCTATGGCCGCCGAGCTCAATTGTCTTTGGTCGCTGCCTAATCCTGTTCTTTTTCTGGTCAGTTGCTCTGGATTGGCATCTAACTTGAATAATGTGCAGGCTGTTTGGAGGTCTTTGCCAATGGTTTCCACGCAACCAACGAATTTAATGTTCTGAGCAAACCTTTTGATCAGTTCGCCGTTGTGTAAATACCAGCCGATGCCTTTAAAGAGGTGTTCTTTAGGAAGGCTCATCAGCTTTTGTGCTTTACTACGTTGTTGAATGTCCTCGCAATATAGTGATTCGGCAAGGTCATTCGCGCTTTTAAAATGCCTTGTCAATTGATCATATTTTTTGCTAAAGGCGACTCCTCCATGCAGCATTTTTCTTTTAATTCTTTTTGGCGCATAGCTGTTGTCATGATTTAGATGATTTATGTTGAGCTTGCTCATGTCAAATTCTACGATCCTTTTGCTGTGGTTAAAGGCTGAAACAAACCTGCTGATCGGATGCCTGATGAAAAAAATAAATTCGTAATCCTCTGCTTCACTAATCTCGATGCGCTTCATATGTAAATAGGTGATATCGGTATCTTTGTTGTTTTTGAAGTATTCATAGAGTGTCGTGCCTGCACATTTGCCGATGTGGAGGTAGGCGATTTTTTTAGGCTTGCTGTTCTGAGCTGGTGCGAGTGAAATCAGTCTTTGGTGGATGGCTTTGCTCTTGGCTTGCAGCATTGGTGTTAAGTCACCTTTGCATTGCGCGACTCTGTTGAGGCAACGAATGGCTTCATCTGCCATTGGTCTTGGAATGACGTGAAAATCGCTTGTGTTCTGTAGATTTTCAATCTGCTTGATCGCATTTATAATTTTTTTTACCGGTGCATTTTGATTAATGCATGGGAAGAGGGCCAGGCTGATGGGTGAGGGCTTTTTAACCATCAGTGTTGGTTGATCATGTTGTTCAACTTGATCTTCTTTTAGCGAGCTCATATTTTTTCGTCCCAGCACAAGTGCTGATTCTGCAGGTAGTACTTTCATGCTCTCGATCGATGCTCGAAATTGTTCGTCCGTATCGATTAAGTCGCAGTAGGCTTGATGCATTTCGAAGTAGCGCCATTTCTGCACGGAAAGGAAGCGTTTTTTGTATTCGTTAGTTAGGGTTTGAATGACATATTGGTTTGGTTTTGTGGCAATTATGAACCAATTTGCGATGAGTCGATCTCCTTTCTGAGCACTAATCCTTTTGCTTGAAAAGCTATAGAAGAAAACGCTGTTTGTTGAGGTTGTTGCCCTGATGATGTCGTCAGCAGTGGCCAGGGGGTATACGGAGGTGTCTGCCCAGATTCCACCAAATTTTTCAAGCAGAAGCAGTCTGAGTAGATCGGCTTTGTGCTGAAAGGAGCGATCATATGGACAGCTTCTAATAATTTCGTTGTATTCCGGCAGGATTTCTGCAATCTTGTCGTGATTGAGGACAACAACTTTGTGCTGGCCTGCTATGGCTCTCCAGCGCTTGATGCATTCTTTGTCCCTGCCGGTGAGCGATGAATCTTGCTCACCTTGAAACCAGCAGAGCCAGATGTTCATCCCGCGAAATATTTTATTTATCTTACCATGCGCTTCTTTTGTTGAACGGAAATCGTCCTATCGGTTCTGTCCTTTTAAGTCTGGTGTGTCGTTTGTATTGGTGATTGCAAATTCAAAGTGTGTTTTGTCCAGCTGACTTTCTAGCCTTTGGGGAGGTGGTATTCGCCCGGTCGCTGGTGTGGCCCTAGGCGACGGCACAGGCGATCCAGTTCAATGGCCCTTAACGGTGGAACCCCCTGTTGTGTTATCCATCGATGTATCAGCAGCCGACGTACATCGATAGAACTGCCTTTCATTAGTTCACGGGTTGTGTGATCGTACGTGTTTTTTTTTGAGCCGCTGGTTGATCAGCTCCTGTTGGATTTCCTCAATTTTTGACAGCCGCTCGTTCAGATTGGAGATTCGCCCCCCGCATCCGCGATAGAGCTCCTCAAGAACGGGCATGACTTCGTGCCTGATCCGATTTCTGGCAAACAGCGGTGATGCGTTGGTCGGGTCGCTCCACTGCGGCAGCTTGAGTTCACGACAGATCGAGTCGGTTTGTTTGCGTTCAAAAATCAGCATAGGACGACTGAGTTGGATTCCCCCTGGCGCATGCTTCCGGATCGGTCGCTGCTCCCTGAGGCTGCAGAGCCCCCGTAGGTCTGTACCTCGTGCCAGTTGCAGGAGCAGCGTTTCTTTTCTGTCGGTGGCTGTATGGGCTGTGGCGACAACGGCTTGAAGACGAGTGCCCGTTGTCTCCAGGCAGTGGTACGTCCATGCTCGGGCTTTGGCTTCGCACTCAACGGTTGTTGGATCGGCGGTCTCGCCAAAGAATTCCAGGCTCTGCTCCTGGCAACAAAGCTCCAATGCATCGCAACAGCGCTGGGCTTCGTTGTGCCAACCGTGGTTGCCGTGCCAGACGTGCAGTTTCCATTGATGTTGTTTGTACAGGTCTTTTGCGAGCCCAAGCAGGGCCATGGAATCCTGCCCGTTGGAAACGTCCATAAGAATCGTCTGCCCTTGGGGAAGTAACCCAGGACGTTGCAGCAGATGCTGATGCAGCCGCTCGTGCCACGGGCTCTAAGTCACGTTTCATTCGTTTCCATCCCCCCGTTAGAATTTGGGTATTGCTGTCCAGTCCTGATACCCCGTCTTCAGGAGCTGCCCTCTTCTGTGCAGAGCAGCGCTCTGCGCTCAAGGCGATCGGCTGGCCTGATGAATCTCGATTCCGCCTTGTTTGCACCTCCACGCCAGTCGGGTGTAACTACGGCCGATATCGATGCCGACCGTGTGGATCAACTGGTTGCCGAGTTGGGCAAGCTCATCGTCTGAGCGACTCCTTTATTGCTGTCAGGTCAACAAGGCTCTCTGGCTTGTATCGCTTGCACGAGGGTCTTGGTCAACGCCAGCCTTCAACCGTGCGCCATTGACATGGCCATTTGTGGCATCCCTGCAGAGGCGATGGCGGAGCTCTTCGAGCCTTGCGCGGGGCTCCTTGCAGGTGCTCCGAGGCTGTCCAGCGAGGTCACCAGAAGCAGCCGTGGGCTGGCGGGATCAAGTGGGATAGCTTGCGCCGATCGAGCCCTTCTGGTTAAAGCTTGCTGACCCCATGCCAGGGCCTTAGTTTATTCTAAAATGCCTGAGCTGAATTTATTTATTGTAGATTAGTAGTACTGTAGTTTTTAGAAAAGTGTTTTTTGTTGAGAGAAAATCGTATCCGCTGAATTCATGGTTTGCGGATTAAAAGTTGTAGAACCATCGATCAAATTCTGAAAAATCATCTTCAATTTTTTTTTGAATATATTTAGGCAGTTTGGTCATGAATTGCATGCATGAGTTGATATTAATAGAAGATCCAGATGTGTGCTTATATCTCTGATTATGAAAATCAAGGTATTCTAACTTAAACTCGAGTTCGATAAATTCGAACATCGATTCTATGGTTTCTCTCGCATTGAAGCAAATTTCTTCAAGCCGAACAACAGTGCATTGGTTATTTCCCCATGCATGCTTATAGCCTTGATAAGCAGAACGCATGTAATCGCGTTTAGGGCCCATCCAGCTACTGTACCAATTGTCAATCTCTTCAAGCTTTTTCCCTGATCTCTTAAAGTCTGAAAGTGCTAATGATCGCGGATCTTTAATTAGAGCAATGGTACGAACACCTATTTTCGATTGAATTGTTTTCAGTTGAGTTATATAACGAGGTGTTTTGTCAAAAATAATTTTCGGGCTGCTTTTTTTAATAATACTTGACCGCTCGAATAGTACTTTGTAAAAGCCTTCAAAGGTTTTTTCTCTGCAAGCATGGGTTAAGTCGTTCTTACTGATATCCCAGCCACGTTCCATGTTGTTAATATATGGCTTAAAGGTTAAAAAATCCTCAGGTTTACTGCATAAAAGTACGCCACATTCAAATCCAGATTCAATCTCAGGATGTTCCCTGAACAAATCCGAGGCTAGCGTTGTACCACTATGCTCGAGGCCGCAAATTAAGAATGATGGAGTTGATATGGTCATCACTTCATGATGATATGTACAATCAGCATTATAGGTTGTTATGTACTTATGGATGGCATTTTATTAAAGCCTGAATCAGATCGTCAACATTATTGGGACGTATTATTTGACCAATCTTTGTTTTACTTTCTAGGAGTGGTTCTGCAAGAGCCCCTGTATCGCTTGCGATCACCCATAGACCTGCACTAAGTGCTTCACGTGTTACCAAGCCAAAGCTTTCGGGCCAAATTGATGGTGCTACAAGTACATCTTGGCTTGAGTAAAATTGTTCCATTTTCCCCATCGGGATCGGGGCGATAAAATTAATCTTATAGTTGTTCCATTCGACTTCGTATTCATCTGAACTTGATGCTAATCGATGGTCGACGATTGTAATCTCAAAATTCAATTGAGTCGGTAGCTTGTGAACTGCCTCCCGAAACACTTGATAACCTTTATGTAGACTCATACCGCCAATGTGGCAAATTCTTTTTGCTACATTCTGCGTTGAACGCTTTTGACCTTTGGCAGTATTTTTATTCATAAGCGTGAATTTATTTTCTCTTACTTCTATATCCTGAATTCCAGCCGCTTCGCACACTTTTTTAAACGCTCCTGAAACGGTTATTCGTCGTCTTGCTCCTTCAAGGATGTTGTAAAGAAATTCACGTCGAGCCAATGCCCATTCTTTCTCATCGGGTCTGGGTTCTTTATCAAAATGTCCGAATGGATCTGACGGATCGATTATCTGCCCAGTTGGTGAAACAAGAAATTGGTGCTCACTTATCCACCAGGCATCGTGAATGACAACTTCGTACGGGATACCTAGTTTTTGAGCAGCAACTAATGGTGAAACAGTAAGTATTTGGCAGCAGTGGCATTGAATGAGATCAAACCTTTCATCCTCAAAAAATTGCTTACAAAAATTTTCGATATTCTTGTCCTGATACTCCTTCCATGGTTTCGAGTCCATGTTTAGTCGAATTACTTTCGCCCCATTCCAATTTGAATAATCGATCGAGATCTGTGTACGATAGTCGTGCTTTTCATTTTCAATTGTTTGATCAAGTCTTTGCCATCTATCGTTGTCTACACACAAGATTGTTATGTCATAATTTATTTCTGGGTCCGAAAGCATTTGCTTGACGTAATCCTGCGCAACTCGTGTTGCACCGCCGATGCTTTGAGGAGCAAAAAATACATTAATTAAAAGAACTTTTTTTTGTTTCTTTTTGGCATAGAATTTTATTCCTGTTTGCATTAGCTTTGTCCATGCTTCATTGCCTATTGTCTTCTTGAACAGTTTCTTGGCTTTCAATCGGCTCTGTTTTGATATTGAATTTCTGATTTCTGGATTCTCAATTAGAATACGTAGCTTTTCGTGCCATTCATCTTTGGTTGATGCGAACATCACGTCGACTTGATCTGTTGTGATGTCTCTGAGGCCTTGTACAGGAGAGCAGATGCAAGCTGCTCCACATAGGCTAGCTTCCATCCATTTAATCGCGCTTTTAGCGTGTGTGGTTGGATGTATTTCGAGGGGTACAAGAGCTATAGAGGCCTGAGACAGTAATGATATATACTCTGAGTAATTTGTATAAGGTATGCAATTAATTCTGTGCAGGTACTTTTTAAATGATGAGGTCAATACTATACGTCCAATGACAACTAGCTCAAGATTTTCATGGCTCTTTAAGGCGTCGATGAGTAAAGGAAAGATCCAATCTGAAAGTATTTTTTTATGAGACAGTGTTCCGCTGGTGACAGCAATCTTTAAGGTGTATTGCTTGCTTTTTAACCTGTTTTTATGCGGCATTACTGATGAAGTCAATTCAAGTTCTTCTAGAGGTAAATTTGGGAGAATATGGATGAGCTTTGTTTTGTCGTCTAGTGCGTCTTTGCAATAGTCTGCTAGTACATTTGTCGAAACAATTACTTCATCGGCTGCATTTAGTATCCCAAGCCTTAATGGAAAATCAGCACACAAGTTCTTATAAAGATCTAGCGAGATTGACCCTCCGTATGTATCATATTCTGAAGGGTAGTCTGATGTAAAAATCAGGTCATCTATTTCTGCATATGTCCTTTTGCCGCAATGTTTAGCAAATGATACTGCTCTTAAATATGGATATTGTGCTGGTAGTCGGCAGAAAATTATTGCATCTGCCCAGATAATGTTATGAGTAAATGACCAAGATCGCAGTTCTTCTTTGTCAACACAGCGAACTTCGCATCCCAGGCCCTCGAGATAAGTCTTTTTTTGCTTGACACGGTACATCCAGCATTGATCTAGGCTTTTTTCTCCAATAATTAACCATTTTTTGTACTTACACTCCATTTCTTTTGACTTGATTATTTTACTATCTAAGTGAGAGTTGCACCATAGAATATTGACCAGGTCTTTTTGAATCTTGATCATATATTGCTGCACATCTATTATACTTTTTCTGGAAAATCCTTGAGTCAGCATTTTTTGTACTAGTATTTGCGAGGCTGTATCTGTGCTTAATCCGAGTTTTTCGGCCCAAAAGCTATGCTTTTTCCCTCCTGGATTTTCTTCTAGATAATTATATGCTGTCTCTTGAAGCTTATCTGTAATATTGCGATGAATGGCTGGACAAAGTGTTGCAAACTCTATTGTTGCTGCATAATAAATATAACTTTTAGGAGACCTACTTCGCCCTGTATCTTGAAAGCTCTGATTGAGCAGATATGCAAAATTATCTCCGTATTTATAAGCTGATTTGCCGAACGAGTGATCGTCATAATTTATATTCGCTGCTTTGAGTATTGCATGAATTTTGTAAGCATATGCTTTCGCTTGGTATATCTCTCCTAGCGAACTTGCGACGACATCTAGTAGATTTTTTGTTCGATTATCAAGCTTAATTCTATCATTTTGTGTTAAAATAATATAAATAAGTGTGTCCATAAGCTGTAGTATGTTTTCGTTGAGGAGCTGGAATTCCCATGTTTTGAGCGTGACATAAGATCGTTCTTTGATTCCCCATTCAATCTTTTCAAGTTCATTGTTGTTCGTTTTTTTATTTTCACTTGGGTTTTGGGTAAAGTGTCCAAAAATGTTATCTTTGTCCAGTATTTGTATCAGCTTGATGCAGGCTACTAGTATATATTCTATTCTGCTTGCTGATTCTTGCTCTGTCCCGTGGTTAAGTCCTGCATTTTCATCGTGGTACTTGATGACATCGAGTACTGGCAATTCCGTCCATAAGCCTATGAGGCATTGTGTTGCACTGAATTTGATTATATGCTGGCGTATTATTAGCAAATAGCTTTGGTTGTTTTGGTTTTTTATGTAGTCTTTTAGCTCTTTTTTCCTTTTGTCTGTTAGCTCGTGCGATAGTAAGTCTTTTAAGATCTCCTCTTTTGTGTGAACATCCAGGATCCATGGATCTAGATTAACAGTTTGTTTTCGATTGCTCTCGATAACCTTTAAGCTGATCGTCTTATTTAGTATTTGTTCTAAAGAGACTTTTTTCAGCCCCTTGAGTTCAATTTCGAATCCTCTCCGTTCTCTGATCTCATCTATTTCTAGATCTTCTCGTACTATATTGGCTTCGCCTTGTCCAACAATTAAATTTTTCTCTTCCCAGATTACCGTCACATTTATTGGTTCATTACCGCTGCCAGAGGCTTCTAACCACCCTCGAAGGTTCCAGTTGCTCCGAAGTTCATCAATGTGTCCTTGAATCTTACTTCTTAAGTCTGTAATAGCTTGATGCTTTAGGCGCATTACTTGCTGTACCAGACGCAAATGCTTTGTTTTGATTCCCGCTTTCCTGAATGCTGCAAAGTTTATGACTTCTACAGCTTCTTGGATCTTTGGGTCCAGGAATTGCTCTGAGATACTCGGAGTTGAAAGTGGCTCAATCCCACGCACTGACCCAACCTTTTTCCAAGTCATTGCACCTCTCTTGACTTGTTCGAAGCGGTATTTTTTGAGGTAGTTGTCTATCTCTTCTTTCCATATAAGTCCCAAAGGGTGCAGTGATAGGTCAATCGATAGGCAGTTTCTGAGGGTTTCTTTAGAGCGCCTTAGAGTGAGATATGGGTCTCCTTGTGCAATGATTAAGTGGAAATTGTCTTTGGCATAACTGGTTTCTTTTAGGATCTCTAAAAGTTTTTTGTTTTTAACTTCGTGCCATCCAATATATTCGTATTCTTTTTCTGAATTATACCATTCTACCAAATCATGCCTGCTGATTCCGTTCAAGCTTGATTGCTTGAATTTGTGCCATGTCTTTTTGGTTTTAGTTCTTCCTATTGTGTATTGTTTGATTGTGATATTACTTGCTTTTGTGCTCCTATTGATTCGCTTCTGTGTTAGAGAACTTGTTGCTTCGTCTTGGTCGCCAGTAATCACTAAGAATGGTCGATTTTTCTCTGGCTTTGGGCATAACGACACCGGACCAATATATACCCATAATTCGTATTCAACCTCACTATTCATGAGCGCTATACGTGACTATTTTATTGTGCCATATCCATGGCGTTTTGACTTTGTCTCGTGCCGCCATGGTTTCTAGGCGACTTGGCCTACTTAGCTTCGGAATTGTGGGCTAGTTAATCTAATGCTGATTCGTTCCTGTATGTCGTTGTTACCTATTTTTCTTCCAGGCATCGTCTGTGTGCCCGATCTTGAGTTTTTATTCGTGTTTGATCTTGCAGGTTTATGCTTTCTTATTTTATCCCTTAGAGAATATTGCTTTGGATGGTTTGCGACGTTTGTTGGCGACTTCCAAAAAACTGCTTCGTGATGCTGTCATCTCTAGATCCACAGCAGAGCATTAAGAGTTGAGTTGATTAGCTTTAGTTGCGTTGGTTGCTACGAACTTGCTTCGTGCTGCTGCAGCACCAGCTCCCCCCCTTTCCAGCTGAGTTGCCAGCCCCCGGCAAGATCGGCTGCACCGCCGGGGCCACCGTTTTCAAGTCGCCGACTGAGCTCGTCCAGTTGGCTGGCCGGCAGGGCTGGAACCCCGTGCTTTTGCAGCCACTGCGCCAGCAACAGCCGGCGGGTTGCTGAGCTCAACTCCCCCAGGTTGCGACGGTCCAGGCCAGCTTGGGTGTGAAGAACCTCCAGGGCCATATGGCTGAGTTCCCTCTGACTGTCCCGCACCTGGGACATACGTTCCGCCAGATCGCTCATCCGCTGCGTGCTGCCTGGATGCAACTCCTCCAGCACCGGCAGAACCTCCTTTCGGATCCGGTTGCGGGAGAAATCAACGGATTGGTTGCTTGGGTCGTCCCAGATGGGTAGGGCCAGGTCTTGGCAGATCTGCAGGGTGTCGTTGCGTTGCAGGTGCAGCAGCGGTCGGCGTAGCTGGGGCCCTTCCGGGCTGAGAGGGCGGACGCTGGGCAGTGCCGCCAGGCCGGCGAGATCGCACCCACGGGCCAGTTGCAGCAGCATCGTTTCGGCCCGATCGCTGGCGGTGTGACCGGTTACCACATCGGCGCCTGCTTCGTGGGCCCGCTGCGTTAGCCGTTTGTATCGCCACTGCCGGGCGCTTGCTTCGCTGGGCACTTGCCCAGGCGCCGCCTGATCCACCTGCAGGGGCAGCTGGCGCTGTTGGCACCAGGCCCTCAGTTCGGCGGCGATCCGGCTGGAGCCGTCGTGCCAGCGGTGATCGCCATGCCAAAGGCTCAGGCTCCAGCCATGCAAGTGCGCCAGATCCTGTAGCAGAGCCAGAAGGGCGATGGAGTCCTGCCCGCCGGATACTGCCAGAAGCAGGGCGCTCTCCTGCGGAAGCAGCTGCGGCTGCTGAAGCAGGCGCCGGTGTAGGCGGTCATGCCAGGACGTCCAGCCCAAGGAAGAGGGTGCGTTTCCCCCACGGTGTGAGAATTGGGGCATTGCTGTCCAGTCCCCCATGACCCGTCTTCAGCAGCTGCCCGCTTCTCTGCAGTGCAGCCTCGAGCAGCGCTCTGCGCTCAAGGTGATCGCTGGCCTGATGAATTTTGATGCCGCCAGCGTGGAGCGGGTTGCCCGTGCAGCAGGCCGTGGTGGTGCTGACCTTATCGATGTGGCCTGCGACCCCGCCCTGGTGCGCTTGGCGATCGAAGCCTCCGGTGGCGTGCCGGTGTGTGTGTCGTCGGTGGAGCCCGAGCAGTTCCCGGCGGCCGTGGCGGCAGGTGCGTTGATGGTGGAGATCGGCAATTACGACGCTTTTTATCCCCAAGGTCGGATTTTTGATGCCGCTGAGGTGCTGGAGCTCACCCGCCGCACTCGCCAACTGCTGCCCAACATTGTGTTGAGCGTCACGGTGCCCCATGTGTTGCCGATGGATGAGCAGGAACAGCTGGCCATCGATCTGGTGGCGGCCGGTTCCGATCTGATTCAGACCGAGGGCGGCACCAGTGCCAAGCCCTTCAGCGCCGGTCACCTCGGCCTGATCGAGAAGGCTGCTCCCACCCTGGCGGCGGCCCACAGCATCAGCCGTGCTGTCGACGTGCCCGTGCTTTGTGCCTCGGGTCTCTCGGCGGTGACGCTGCCGATGGCGATTGCCGCCGGTGCCGCCGGCGTGGGTGTCGGTTCAGCGGTGAACCGCCTCCAGGATGAACTGGCGATGCTGGCTGTGGTGCGCGGTCTGCGCGACGCCTTGGGCAACGCCGTCGCGACCCGCGTTTGAGGCTTCGTTCGCCTCAGGTCCACTCCCAGTGGATGCCGTAGCGGCTTTGGACGCCGGCTACGGTCTCAGTCAGTTGGTGCCTGAGCTGTTGGCGAAGGGCTGGGTCGACACGTTCACCCAGCCCGTCTCCGGCATTGGCGCGTGGTAACGCCCCGGGCCAAGCGATGGACCTGAGCTGGAGAAAGTTGAGCAGCTCAAGCCAGATGCGCTGCGGAGTTGTGAACAGGTCCTCACTCCGGATGATTAACAGCTGCTCCCTGGGGAAGAGGGCTTCGTAGCGGTCCAGCTGATCGAGGTAGCGGCTGCGACTCAGGTAGCTGTGTTTTTGGAAGCTGTAAGGGTCACCGGACGAGAGGCGGGCTTGTTCAGCCGCCAATGCTTCTTCCACCGAGAGTGGTTCAAAGCCGAGTCTTTGGGCATGAAACACCTGCGAGATGGTGCGTTCGACAGGATCGCGCAGCAGCACGATCAAGCGGGAGTTGGGGAGGTGTTGATGAATCCGCCCAGGCACATCGGGGTGGAATAGATAAAAGGGCGTGATGTCTCCGCAGCGTTGAGACGGTTGGGCTCCTTGAAAGTGTTCCCGGTACCAGCCTTCACCGGCGCCATAGTTCTGATCAAAGAAATGAACCTCCTTGCAGGCAGGTAAATAAACGTCCGGGTGCTCTCCCAGTAAGCGATGCAGCGTTGTTGTTCCGCCTTTCTGGGTGCCGAGGCCCAGGAAGTCAGGTAAGGGAGCTGCCATTCAGCGGGTGTGGCCGATTGGAAGCATTTTGATGGGGGTGCAGTGGCTGAACGCCTTCATGGTGTGAAGAGTGGCTCGCATCTCCCCGAAGCCATCCGTTCACATGTGAAAATCGAACCCTGACTTCCAGTTCCATGCAGTTCATCAACACGCTGACCGTTCTGGCCTTGGTGGTGGCGTCTTTTGCCTTGATCGTTGCGGTGCCGGTGCTGTACGCCTCCAGTGAGGACAGCGGCCGCTCCAACCGTCTGATCCTGTTGGGCAGTGCTGTTTGGGTCGCCCTGGTGTTGCTGAACTGGGGTGTGAGCTTCTTCGTCGTCTGATTTCGTCTATCAGCCGCAACCGGCGGGTGCCACGATGGCTGAGATTCAGTCGGCACCTTCCCAATGGCCACGTTCGAAGGACGTTTTTCTGACGCATCTGGGCTGCGCGTCGGCATCGTCGTGGCTCGTTTCAATGATCTCGTCACCGCCAAGCTGCTGAGCGGCTGTCTCGACTGCCTCAAGCGCCATGGGGTGGATGTGTCGGAGACGAGCTCACAGCTCGATGTGGCCTGGGTGCCAGGTTCATTTGAACTGCCGATCGTGGCCCAGCAGATGGCCCGCTCCGGTCAGTACCAGGTGCTGATCACTCTGGGTGCCGTGATTCGTGGCGACACGCCCCATTTCGATGTGGTGGTTGCAGAAGCCAGCAAGGGCATTGCGGCGGTGGCCCGCGACACGTCCGTGCCGGTGATCTTTGGTGTGTTGACCACCGACACGATGCAGCAGGCGCTGGAGCGGGCTGGCATCAAGAGCAACCTGGGCTGGAGCTATGGGCTGGAGGCCCTGGAGATGGGCAGCCTGATGCGCGCGTTGCCTTCGGCTTGATGCTTCAGGCCGCCAGCTGATCGAGCACCTGGCGCGCCCGTTGCACCACCGGCTTGGGCACGCCGGCTAACCGCGCCGCTTCGATGCCGTAGCTGCGGCTGGCGCCGCCGGATTGCACCTGGTGGAGGAACACCAGGTCGTCGCCGGTTTCCTCCACCAGCACCTGGAAGTTGGCCACGTTCTCGCGCTCGGAGGCCAGGTTGTTGAGCTCGTGATAGTGGGTGGCAAACACGGTGCGGCTGCCAAGATCGCCGGCCAGGTGCTCACTCACGGCCCAGGCGATCGAGAGGCCATCGAAGGTGGCGGTGCCCCGCCCGATTTCATCGAGGAGCACCAGGGAACGATCGCTGGCGTGGTGCAGGATGTTGGCGGTTTCGGCCATTTCCACCATGAAGGTGGACTGGCCGGCGGCCAGATCATCCACGGCACCCACCCGGGTGAAGATCCGATCGGCGATGCCCACGCTGGCGGATCGGGCCGGCACCCAGCTGCCGATCTGGGCCATCAATTGGATCAGGCCGATCTGGCGCAAATAGCAGCTCTTGCCACTGGCGTTGGGGCCCGTGAGCACCACCAGGTCGGTGCCATCACCGAGTTGCACATCATTGGGGGTGAAGGCGGTTTCCACCAGCCGTTGCTCCACCACCGGATGGCGGCTGGCCTCCAGCTGCAGCCCACGGCTGTCGGTGATGCTGGGGGCGCAGTAGCCACCACTGGCGGCCACATCGGCCAGGCCGGTAAGGGCATCAAGGGCGGCAACGGCGCGGGCCGCCTGGCGGATCGGGGCGGCCATGGCGCCCACCTGCTCCCGCAATTGGCAGAACAGCTCGTATTCCCGCTGGCAGGCGCGGGCCCGCAGCTGGAAGATGCGGCCCTCTCGTTCCTTGAGGTCGGGGGTGATGAAGCGTTCCTCGTTGGCCAGGGTTTGGCGCCGGATCCAGTGGTCCGGCACCGAGGTGGCCTTGGCTTTGCTCACCGCCAGGAAGTAGCCAAAGGTTCGGTGGTGCTGCAGCTTGAGGGTGCTGATGCCACTGCGCTGGCGCTCCTGTTGCTCCTGATGGTTGAGCCAGGCATCCTGATCATCCAGCTGGTTGCGTAGCCCATCCAGGAGAAGGTCGACCCCGTCATGGATCAGCTCGCCTTCTGAGAGCGATAGGGGTGGTGCCTCCACCAAGTTGTGGCGAATGGTCTGGGCCAGTTCGGCCAGGGCTGGATCGGGGGTCAGTAGGTGCTGCAACCAGTCGGGTCCCGCGCTGATGGCAGCCTCCAGCCGTGCTGTGAGTTGGGGCAACCGCTCCAGACCATCGGCGATGGCCACCAGATCGCGGGCACCGGCATGGCCCGCGCCGGCCCGGCCGGCCAGCCGTTCCAGGTCTCCCATGGGGCGCAGCAGCTGGCGGATCGCCAGCCGCAGGCTGCGTTCACCTACCAGGCTGCTGACTAGATCCTGGCGCTGCTGAATGGCCAGGCGGTCCATCAAGGGTGCTTCCAGCCAGCGGCGCAGGCAACGGCCGCCCATGGCGGTGAGGGTGCGATCGATGGCCCAGAGCAACGATCCTTGCAGTTGGTTGTCGCGCTGGGTGGCGGTGAGCTCCAGGTTGCGGCGGGTCTGGGCATCCAGCACCAGGGCATCGCCGCGGTGCACGATCGCCGGCACATCTAGGGGAATGCGGCTGTCGTCCTCCAGGGGCTGGGTGTTTTGCAGGTAGCGCAGCAGGCCGCCAAGGGCCTGTAGTGCCAGGGGATGCTCCGGCAGACCCAGGCCATCGAGGCTGCTGAGGCGGTAGTGCTGCTGCAGGGTGCGCTCTGCTTCAGCGGGGCTGAAGGGGGTGCTGGCCATCGGCGTCAGCCGCAGCCGTTCCGGGCACCAGGCCGGCCTGTCCGCGTCGTGGCCGGCGGCCCAGAGCAGTTCGGAGGCCTCCTGCTGGGCCAATTGCTGGTGCAGGGCGCTGCTTTCCTCCCGCTGCATCACCTGCACCTCGCCGGTGCTCACATCGGCGCTGGCCAGGCCCCAGCGCAGCGGTTGTTTGCCCTGGGCCGACTCCACCACCACCGCCGCCAGCCAGTTGTTGCGGCGGGCGCTGAGCATGCCCTCCTCAAGCACGGTGCCGGGGGTCAGTACCCGGGTGATGTCCCGCTTGAGCAGGGCGCCCTTGGTGGGGGTGGTTTCGAGTTGATCGCACAGGGCAACGCTGTAGCCCTGCTTAATCAGTTCGGCGCAGTAGCGCTCAGCGGCATGGTGGGGGATGCCCGCCATCGGCACCCGGCCGATCGCCTTGCCCCCCTCTTTCCCAGTGAGGGTGAGTTCGAGCACCCGGGAGAGTTCGATCGCGTCTTCGAAGAAGCATTCGAAGAAGTCGCCTAATCGATAGAGCAGTACCCGCTCGGGATGTGCGGCCTTGAGCTCCACGTAGTGGCGCAGCATCGGCGTGAGCTGCTGCGGATCCAGTTGGCTGTGGTGGGCCCAGGCCGGTTCGTCGTTGCTGGGTTCGGGATCGCTGGCCCCTGGGCTGTCAGCACTAGTGTCGCTGGCGTTGGCCTGGCGTTGGCGGGGCCGGGCTGCGGCATCGGCCCCAAGTTCGTCGTCGCTGAGATCGTGGCTGGCCGTCTCAGGTTCGCTGGCGGGCGCAGCCGGTGCGGCCGGTTCGGGAGCCCCAAACAGATTGCCCTGCAGGGCGTCGTCAGGGGGCTGGGACGCGGACCGGGGCATCGGCTGATCTGACGAATCCGGATCGTACCGGGCCTGACAGGATTGAGATGCCTCAGCGGCGCAGCACCATCAGTTGTTGAGGGTTCGCATCCTGGAAGCCCAGTTGCCGGTAAAAGCCGGCACTTTTAGTAGTCATTAGATACACCCGCTCCACGCCCACCACCGGCGGGGTGTGGAGGAGTTCTTCGATCACCCGGCGGCCCAGGCCATGGCCTTGGAGATCACCGGCCACCACGATGTCCCAGAGCACGGCACGGCTGAAGCCATCGGAGGTGGCCCGGCCAAAGCCCACCAGCCGCTTGCCGCGCCAAAGGCTCACCACGGCATCGCTACCGGCTAGCAGCCGCCGCAACTGGGAAAAGCTGCGGCCGCGCGCCCAGAAGGCATGGCGGTCGAACAGCCGTTGCAGCTTGATCAGCGCTCGGCTGGGGCGAAGATCCGGCCCAAGGCCGATCCAGCGCAGGCCAGGGGCTCCGGGCGCATGGTGAACCAGCCGGATCGGGGTCACGGGTCGGGGAGCCGCAGCACTTCATCTTGCTCCCCGGTGATAATTGACGGCCGCCGTTTGGCACAGCACCCATGCCCGCCTACGACCTCACGGCGCCCTATACCCCTAAAGGCGACCAGCCGACGGCGATCAAGCAGCTGGTGAAGGGGGTAAACGGTGGTGAGCGCTATCAGACCCTGCTGGGGGCGACGGGCACGGGCAAGACGTTCACGATGGCCAATGTCATCGCCCAGACCGGCCGGCCGGCCTTGGTGTTGGCCCACAACAAAACTCTGGCGGCCCAGCTCTGCAATGAGCTGCGGGAGTTCTTCCCCGAGAACGCCGTTGAGTACTTCATCTCCTATTACGACTACTACCAGCCGGAGGCCTACGTACCGGTCAGCGACACCTACATCGCCAAGACGGCGTCGATCAACGAAGAGATCGACATGCTGCGCCACTCGGCGACGCGGTCGTTGTTTGAGCGCCGCGATGTGATCGTGGTGGCCTCGATCAGCTGCATCTACGGCTTGGGGATTCCCAGCGAATACCTCAAGGCGGCGGTGAAGTTCGAGGTGGGGGAGACGTTGAACATCCGCGGCCAGCTGCGGGAGCTGGTGAACAACCAGTACAGCCGAAACGACACCGAAATCGCCCGCGGTCGTTTTCGGATGAAAGGGGATGTGTTGGAGATCGGCCCCGCCTACGAAGATCGGCTGGTGCGGATCGAGCTGTTCGGCGACGAGGTGGAGGCAATTCGCTACGTCGACCCCACCACCGGCGAGATCCTGCAGAGCATGGATGCAGTGAACATCTACCCGGCCAAGCACTTCGTCACCCCCAAAGATCGGCTCGACACCGCCATCCGTGAGATCCGCCAGGAACTGCGGGATCGGTTGGATGTGCTCAACGGCGAAGGCAAGTTGCTGGAGGCCCAGCGGCTAGAGCAGCGCACCAAGTACGACCTGGAGATGCTGGGTCAGGTGGGCTACTGCAACGGGGTGGAGAACTATGCCCGCCACCTGGCTGGTCGCGAGGAGGGTACGCCGCCGGAGTGCCTGATCGATTACTTCCCCGACGACTGGCTGCTGATCGTGGATGAGAGCCACGTCACCTGCTCGCAATTGCAGGCGATGTACAACGGTGACCAGGCCCGCAAGAAGGTGCTGATCGAGCACGGTTTCCGCCTGCCCAGTGCCGCCGATAACCGGCCCCTCAAAGGCGAAGAGTTCTGGGAGAAGGCGCGGCAGACGGTGTTCGTCTCAGCCACGCCTGGCAACTGGGAGATGGAGGTGAGCGGCGGCGAGGTGGCTGAGCAGGTGATCCGCCCCACCGGGGTGCTGGACCCGGTGGTGGAGGTGCGGCCCACAGCCGGTCAGGTGGACGATCTCTTGGGGGAGATCCGCGATCGGGCCAGCAAGAATCAGCGGGTGCTGGTCACCACGCTGACCAAGCGCATGGCGGAAGACCTCACCGATTACATGGCGGAGAACGAGGTGCGGGTGCGGTATCTGCATTCGGAGATTCACTCGATCGAGCGGATCGAGATCATCCAAGATTTACGCCTGGGGGCATACGACGTGTTGGTGGGGGTGAACCTGCTGCGGGAGGGTCTGGACCTGCCTGAGGTGAGCCTGGTGGCAATCCTCGATGCCGACAAGGAGGGTTTCCTGCGGGCTGAGCGCTCCCTGATCCAGACCATTGGTCGGGCGGCCCGGCACGTGGAGGGGGTGGCGCTGCTCTACGCCGACAACATGACCGACTCGATGGCCAAGGCCATCTCCGAAACCGAGCGTCGCCGGGCGATCCAGCAGGCCCACAACGAGAAAAACGGCATCGTGCCCACGGCGGCGGGTAAGAAGGCCAGTAACTCGATCCTCAGCTTCCTGGAGCTGAGCCGAAAGCTGAAGCAGGACGGGCCCGATGCCGATTTGGTGGAGGTGGTGGGCAAAGCAGCCCAGGCCTTAGAGAACGATCCCGATGCCGGGCTGGCGCTTGAGGCGCTGCCGGAGTTGATTGATCAGCTGGAGGGAAAGATGAAGGAGGCGGCTAAGAAGCTTGATTTCGAGAAGGCGGCGACCCTGCGGGATCGGGTCAAGCAGCTGCGGCAGAAAATGACGGGTTAGGCCGTGTAGCCCAGGCTTTCCAGCAGCTCCCTGTCTTCAGGATTGAATTGTTCCGCAACCGCTGGGCTGAACTCATCCTTCCAACTGCCGGCCTGGCCGCGGCGCAGGTTGGAGTTCTCGTTGATGGTCCCGGCCGCCCGGCCGCCACTGAGCACCTGGAAGCTGTTCGCATCAATGGCCGCCAGGATCTGCTGATCACTGATGCTGTTTTGAGGCAGGAGGTGATTCACGCAGCCTCGGAGGCTCGCTGCGCTGTTGTCCAGCATCGCTTCGTAGCGCATGGTGTGAATCGGGATCCCGGCCATCTCTGCCTTGCGGATGGCCCGGGTGCATCCAGCCCAGGTCGCCAACAGCTGTGGTGCTGCATCATCAAGCGAAGTTCCAGTTTGGCCCGTTTCTGCTTGGATTCGGTTGCGATGGCGATAGGCAGAGACGGCAACATCTCTGCCGTCCCTCAGCAGGTGGATGAAGCGGCAGCGGGGAAACAGCTTCTTCAGGGTGGGGATGTGGAAGCTGTTGGCCGGAGTCTTGTCGCCGATAGCAAGGATGCTGTTCTGGGGCACCTTTGCATTGCGCACCATCATGCTGAGAATCCAGTTCCGCATGGTCATCATGAATTCCTGATCCGGAACGGGGCCATAAAACCCTTTTCCTTCGTAGACCCTTTGTTCCACAACCTGCATCATCTTGTTGTATTCATGCAGGCTTTGGGCCATGGGCATCAGCAGCTTGTCGATGAAGTGACCTTCACCGAGACAGTGGATCCCTTCGATACTGTTCAGGCTCTTCTGCAGCCAGGAGCTACCGGATTTCTGGGCGCCGACGATGAAGAAGACCTGCATGTTGAGCTGGAACGACGAAACCATCCTGACGTGGTTTGGCGCATTATCGGAAGGTCAGTTGATCAAGCACCAGGTTTCGACGTTTTGGTTAGGTTTTATGCCAGAGGTGGATTGACCACGGGCCCCTTGGTGGTGCATGATCCATTGGTCCTCAGGACAACGTTCTGAGGTCAACTTGCGGATGTAGCTCAGTGGTAGAGCATCTCCTTGCCAAGGAGAGGGTCGAGAGTTCGAATCTCTTCATCCGCTTTTGATTTTTACATTAAAGCTGCCCATTTGTTGCAGTTCATTAAGGCTTAGGTAAAAGTGTTTCCAGGATGTATAGGGTTTTAGTCCCTCAACTAGACCTGGAGCAGCCAAGAACATTCGGCGTATGAGCCCTAAAATGTTCTTGGCTGTTGACTTTTGAGCTTCAGGAGGATTGTTCGCCCGGCTCGTAGAACTCAACAACAGACGTGTCAAGTGCCTCGATCATAGGTTGTAAAAGTTCCTCGTAATTGCGCCACTTTTGTGCTGATGTCTTATACATCTTGTTGCGGACTTGGCCGACGGAGGCGGTTTTGACGCGCCTTTTAAGTTTGTGGAAGTCCAGAACGTTGTCTTCCCACCCCAGGCCACAGTATTGAATTAGTGCTTTGGAAATCACTTCCTGTTCAGCTACAAGATCCTCGTACCAGAATTCAATCATGGGTATCCCGATCTTTCGCCAGTGTTTCATCAAGCGCCAGTAGTTGTTGATTTCGTTGGCGAGATGTTCGAGGTCAAAAGCAAATCCCATGCCACCGTACTTAGCCCCAAAATTTTGCTGGAAGTTGGAGAGTCCGTTGTCGCGTGGATCCCTCATCACGTGAATAATCGGTGCATCAGGGAAAATCCGATGAATCAAACCCACATTCACGAAGTTGTGAGGAAGTTTGTCAGCTGTGTAGGTCGCACCTTCTCCTTCCTCCGGTAGGTTGCGGATGTAGGTCTCAGCCATGGCAGACAGCATGTTGGGTGTCAGTGCATCGATACATTCCGGGTAGGGCTTCAATTTCTTGTAGTTCTGGTTTATGAAGCGTGAAATTTTGGGAATACTCGAGAGTTCGCCGCAAGGAGCTACCAGAGAGTGCGAGCCGATGATTGTTTCCGTGAGTGTGGTACCTGAGCGGGGCATGCCCACAATGAAGATTGGGTTGGGGGTAGCTTCTGCTAGTGGCTTGGCGCGTTGGGGCCCCTGTGCAGTTTGATAGAAGCGAATATGGCGGTTGCAGCGCTGGGTGAATTCTTCTGGGTTGTATTTGATCTTCTTTCGGTTCAGGCTATTTGCTTCGCGGAGGAATTCAGCAGCATCCGCGAACTCCTTGCGTTTGTCGCAGGCGAGGCCCAGAGCAAAACAGAGGTTCTCGCGTTGCTGTTCTGCAGTGAACGGATTCCGGGCAATCAGCTTGAGCTTTTCAAGAATCGAATCATCGGGCTTGTAGTTCTTGGAATTGATTAGCTGAACGGCCACCATGATGTTTGTGTCCAGCAGTTCAAGCAGATCGTCGTGACTGTCTTCAATGCGTCCAAGGGTCAGTTTGATGTCTGCCTTTTTATGCAGGATTTGACGGTAAAAGCGACTGCCTTTATCAAAACTTTCGAACAGTTCAAGAGCTTCGGTTTCCTTTCCTTGCTCACAGAGCAATAAGGCTCGAGCCAGTTTGATCCGTTCTTTATCGTTTACTTTGTCATCGAGTTCATCGATGATTTTGGAGGCGGCGTCGTACTGACCAATTTCAGATAATATGTCGGCCTTGCTGAACAATAAGTTATAGGGGGCTTCCTCAAACATCTTCAGAAGCTGATTGGTCACAACTAGCGCCTTGTTCCACATCTGTCGGCTTTCAAACAGTTGACATAGCGCTGTACGCAGGTTGATTTGTGCTTGCTCCAGTTTGTAATCCTCAGGGTCATTCTGTAGTGGGATGGTTTTCAGTTCGTCGACAGGCTTGAGCTGCGTCTGGATCACTTTGATTGCTTCACCGTATTGGGTGAACTGAACCAAGGCATTGAAATAGGCCAGGCGTTTCTCGAGCGATTCGGGATCGTCGTCGAGTTTCTGTTTGAGATCCTCCAGCAGATCTTCTGACTGATTCATCTTGATCAGCAGCTTCTGCCGTGCCTCCTTGGCAGTGCTGTGTTTAGGATCAAGCTCGAGGCATTCGTCGTAGACATCAAGCGCTAGATCGAAGCGTTGCAATCGTGCGAGTGCGCCACCTTTGTTGTTGCGGTGACTGGGCTCATCCGGCTCCAGTTCAATGGCGCGGTCGTAGTAGGCGAGTGCCTGATTAAAATCGCTGATCAAGAGATGGGCGGTCCCGAGTCGATTTAGATCAATACCGGTGAGCTCTGCTTGATCGATTTCCTTGTACAACCGAATGGCTGGGGCCCCTTCATTGTTCAGAAGAGCGAGAAAGGCACGCTCTCGTAGCAGCAGTTCCGGATGCTCAAAGGACCAGCCGGCGGATTCATTGAGGTAGTGCTGAACCATCGGGCTGGATTGGTCTGTTTTGACCCGCGCAACCAGTTCCAGAAGTTTGAAATCGTCTGTTTTGTTCTGTTCCGGCACGGACTGCGCTGCCGTCAAAACTGCATTGAAGTTGTTTTGCTTGAGCTGTTGGGTTAGCCGGCTGATATCGACGACCATATTCGCGATTCGAAATTTAATCGTTGATACCTTACGGGAGTCGTCCATCCACGTCCAGCACTGGTCGGTCAGGCTCTAAACAGACACAAAAAAGCCCCGGGGGAGTACCCCGGGGCCTTGAACACTGGAAGGATCGTCGATCAGACCAGGTTGATGTCCGTCAGAGAGATGGGTTGACCTTTGCCATCATCCACTTTGACGATGGTGTGCTTACCACCGATTGCCGAGGAGGCAGTTGGGTTGGTGTTAATGGCAGTCAGCTCGCCTGACTTGTAGTCGGCGACACCGGAGTAAACGTACAGACCGTTGTCAGTTGCATCGTTGTCGAAGAACAGGACACGGAATGGAACGTAACCAGCGGTGACATCGGAGGTTGCGATGCTCTCAATATCGGCGATCTTGCGTACCGCACCTTGACCGAACCCTTCAGCAGCAAGGTTTGTGGTGTTGAAGGAGCTAGCTGAGAAGAAACCATTATTGGTATTACCTTCAGAGGTAGTACCGAAGTTCAGGACGGTCAGCGCAGAAGCATTATGGGTGTCGTAGTTGCTCGTGATGATCGTCTTCTCGAAGATCGGCACATAGAACTGTGTCGAGCCAGACCCTGAATACCAGAAGCTGGAATTAGTGGCTTTTAAGCCAGTGCGTCCATCAGGTGTTTCTGCTCGGAAGGTATGGCTCTCTGCCCAGTATCCGAATTCACCGTAGGGAGCATAAATAGCTCCGATCTGCTCTGTGTAACCGTAACCAATCCCCAACCTGCTCTGGAGGTTGTTGTTAGAACCAGTCCAGACGTACTTCTGATTGACATCACCGGTGATGGTGTCACCAATGCCATCAATAACTTCCCCTGTACCCGGGAAGGGAAGAAGCTTGCTGATGTCGAACGTCGTGCCAGTGATGGTCGTGCGCGCAACAATGCTGCTAATGGCTTCAGTTGCCTTAACAGTTTCTGTTTCAGAAACAGCAATCTTGATGCCGAGTTTACCGGAACCAGTGTCAAACAAGTTGACGGTGCGGTTAGTGTTATCTACACCGCGAATGAGGGTGTACGTAGCACCGTCAGAGTTGTTATTAGACCCGTATGGACCGGCTTCGGATGTTCCTGCTGAAGCGGGAAGGATAGCCGTTGTGGTCAGAGTGAACAGACCACGTGCCATAACAGTGCTCCAGAGCAGTTCCTGAGCTGTCAGGAGTGTGCCAGAGGTGCTCGTGGAGGAGAGGAAGGAGGAGCTGTAGCCGTACCAGCTGCTGCCGCTGACCGTAAAGTAACCAGTGGTGCTGTTGCTACCGAGCGTAACAATAGCGGAGTAATACGACTGGCCCAAGCTGGTTGAGGTGAGTCCAGTGAACCAAGCAGCCTTACCGTTTGATGTCTGGAATCGGTTTGATGCTGAGAAAGAGGTAGTACCTCCTTCAGAAGTGGTCTTGACTACAGGGGCGAAGAGTTTCGCACCTGAATCGATGCTGATCTTGGTGTATTCGCCACTCTCGGAGGTGAAGGTTTCGTTCTGGGTTTCACCGGTGACGGTTCCAGTTTCGTTGTAATTAACCTTCCAAGCTTTGAAGGTGTGCTTCAGGTCAACAGAAACCGTGGTTGTTGCACCAACAGCAGCTGTGCCGAGGGTTTCTGTCTTGTAGGTCTTGTCTTCGAGATCTTGAACGATCTGGTAGACCTTACCGGTGGTAATGGTGTCAAACGCTGCGGTACCAAAGTTCTGGTCATACAGGTTGGCATCCGCTGAAGACTTGACCTTGTTGTAGGAAGCCCAGTGGTTTTTGATAGTGGCTTGGGTGATGTCGTTGTAGACAAGCACCTGTTTGGAGGTGACGCCAACTTTCGCGGTATCCGTCAGACCCAGGAAGCTGAAATCACCTTTCTGGAATGCAGTGTTGGTCTGAGCAATGATCGTACGAACCTGGCCTTGGATCTGGCGAGCCAATCCAGACGATATGGTTTGATTGCTTGTCCAATAACCAGTGGCTTTTGCATAACCTTGACCTTCACCCCTGCCAAGCATGGCATCGCCAGGGGTAGCGTAGGTGTTGTTGTTAGACGAACCGGTGAGATTTCTCAGGCCGTTGAGGAACGTAGATCCATCCTCAGTTACACCAGTTTGCGCATACTGAACCTCAGGAAGGGTGAAGAATCCTGTTTCGGTTTGCGAGATGTAGATGTTGGCCACAGCCATCGCTGTGATCGTTTGTGTCTTGGTGTCAATGATCGAAGCAGTTGCTGTGCCTGCATCGAGTGCAGTTTGATCAAGAACAGCCTTTACTTTGACATCACCGGTCCAGCTGCTGGCGCTGGTGTATTTATCGACACTTACACCGTAGTTGTAGGTGGTGTGGAAGATCTTGTGACCATCAATCTGGATCTGGTCATCACAGAAACCGTCTTCGCCCTTGGTGCCATTCCATTCGCCGTATTCGCCGTAATACTCTCCGGTTGGCTTGAACTCTTCATAGGTCAGATCCAGGCGGTCGTAATCCATGATGGTGACGCCACCAGCAGCTTCGATGCTGAAGGTGTCGGCGCCCTTTCCGCCATAGACAACTTGACCGTTACCAACTCGAAGTGTGTCATCGCCACTTCCGCCGCGAATCGTTGCACCGCCCTCAATGTCAGCAACGTTCAGGGTGTCATCACCGGCGTTGCCTTCGATGGCAACAGAACCGCTGGCAATAGCTCCAGCTTCAGCAGTGATCGTGTCATCGCCTTCATTGCCGCGGACGGTGCTGTCGGTCAGCGCAACATCAGAAGTGATGTTGATGGTGTCATCACCACCAGAACCGTTGATTGATGCGTTATTGATGGATGCAGCAGCACGAGATCCGGCTGCAGTGCCGAAACCATCGCCGAAACCGAGGGTGATGGTGTCATCACCGGAGTTGCCCTGAACAAAACCACCATCTGCATTTGCAAGGGTGATGGTGTCGTCGTCTTCGTTGCCTTTGATTGTGCCGGTCAGAACAGCGAGGCCATCGCCCATGGAGATGGTGTCATCACCAGGGCCGCCAATCAAGCTGCCACTGATGTTCTGAGGCGTAACCAATCAAGCTGCCACTGATGTTCTGAGGCGTAACAAATTCAATTACATCGGGTCCATCGGCGCTGACATTGATTACGTCATCACCTTCGCCCCCACGCAGGGTTGCGTTGGAGTCTTCGCCATTGGCTTCGACTTCAATCAGGTCGTCGGCACCGAGAAGACGAGCTTCCAGGCCGTCCACGCCGCCTCTGACGGTCAGTTTGTCGGCGAGATCTGTACCGGTCAGTGTTGTGGCGTCGGTCTCGACGCCATTGAGCAGGATGGTAGCCAAGGGTCGTTAATAAGGCTTCCTTGGAAGATTAATCGTTTCAGAATGCTTGGTCAAGCTGGCTATGCACTGATGGTGACAGAACCATCAATGGCACAGGTTTGGTGTCGGTAATGGTGGTCTAGCAACTTATGCAGTTAACGCAAGAGCTGCGAATTTTCTGTTCGCTGGGCTTCTTAATGCAGGAAGTCTTGCTAATCAAATTTCCCTAGAACTCCCTGAGTGACTCGCTTTTGTCTCTTAGCCCTCCTATCAGCAATTGCAGGTAGCTCACTTTGCGGAGTTTGATATTCGCAGTGAGGGTCATGCCAACCTGGAGAGGGAGAGACTGTCCATCTTTCAGCACAAGCGATTGACTTTTCAGCTTTATGTCCACCGGAAATCGATAGCCGGGGATCCCTTTTGAGGGGTCGGGTTCCAGTGCGTCGGATCCGATTTTGCGTACAACTCCTTCTAAAACGCCAAAATCAGTTGCGCGATACGAGTCAATGCTCAGGTCTGTCGACTGGCCGTTATGAATAAAACCGATCTTGTTACTTGGAACTTCTACTCTTGCTTCTAAAATGTCGATCGGGACGATCGTCATGACTGGTTCAGTGCCATTGGCAACGAATCCCTTGGATGTGGGCTTCATGTCAAAAACAAGACCATTAACTGGTGAGCGAATTTCTTTATACCGTAATTTAACTATTTGGCTTATGTGGTCGGTTCTAAGTCGAGACAGCTCACTTTTTAAGGTTTGTAGCTGTTGGTCGATTAGTGCAAGTTGTCTCTCCCGTTCAACTTCGATTTTCTCCAACTGGCCTTCCACTTGCTGAACTCGGTCAACCTGTTGCAGTAATTGAATTTCTGATGATGCCCCCTGTTCGGATAGTTTTCTGTATCGAGCCATCAGATTCTTTTGCAGAACTAGGTTCTCCCTCAGAACCTCCTGCTCAGTGCTGTTCAAATCGAGGTATTGCTTGCGTTCTTCTTGCTTCAAGCTTAGTTCTTTTCGCTTGAGTTCGATGGTTTCTTCAAGACTTACGCGTCGGTCGAGATCTGCCTCTGTGTCCAGCTCCAGAAGTACCTCACCAGCTTTCACCTCTTGTCCTTCCGTCACAAGGATATTCTTCACTACACCACCGGCGGGCATTTGAATATCCTTGACTGACGCCAGTGGTTCCAGTTTTCCTGTGGCCACAACAACTTCATCTGTCTTGGCAATGGCAAGCCAAGCGATGCCAAATACTCCAGTCGCCAACATTGTCCAGATGGTTGCCTGTAACCATGATCTGGATGGTTTTAGCAATTCAGTTGTCGTCGGAGTTGTGTCACGCCCCAGTGGTTTGAAGCTTTGGTTGTTTTCAGAGCTGGTTGGTGTGATGTTTTTCATTCCGATTCTTGTTGGCGATACAGGGCGTAGTAACGACCTTTTGCTTCCATCAATTGTTTGTGTGTTCCCTGCTCTACAACAGCACCTTGGTGCATCATCACGATTTGATCAGCACGTTTTACGGTGCTGAGGCGGTGTGTGATGTACATGACTGTGCAGTCCTGCAGGCTCATTCTGAGGTTTTCGCTGATGCGTCGTTCGTTCTCGTAATCCAGTGCACTTGTAGCTTCGTCCATTATCACCAACTTTGGGCGGCTCAATAAGGTGCGTGCAATGGCTACGCGTTGACGTTGGCCACCACTTAAACCTGCCCCTCGTTCACCCACGTCACTGCTGTAGCCATCAGGCATTTCCATAATGAATTCGTGAGCGCAGGCCACTTCAGCAGCTGATATCACATCCTCACTGCGTGCATCAGGTGATGTCAGTGCGATGTTGTCTTGAACGCTTCCGGAGAAGAGCAATGGATCCTGAGGCACGATTCCGATTTGACGGCGGAGCGAATAAAGTTCCACCTTGTCGATGTCATAGCCGTCGATCAGTACACGACCTTCGCGGGGGCTATACAGGCGGGAAAGTAGCTTCATCAATGTGCTTTTACCGCTGCCGCTTTGACCCACAATTGCTACAAAGCTGCCCGGCTGAATCTCTAGATTCACGTGGCTGAGTACGTCAGGTTTGCTCGGCCCAAAGCAAAAACTCACATTTTCGAATTTGATCCGTCCCTTAACAGAAGGCAAAGCCACCTTGCTTTGATCCACACCATCTGATTCCATCGGTGTGTCCACTACATCGCCAAGTCGTTCAAAACTCACCCTTAGTTCCTGGATTCGTTGCCAGATCCCTGAGAGCCGCAGCAGTGGCTGGGTGACGTACCCAGAAATGATCCTGAAGGCGATCAACTGTCCCAAACTGAGTTCACCGCCAAGCACCATTGAGGCCCCGATCCAGAGAACTAGCAGCTGTGAAATCTTCTGCAGCACCGTGCTGATCTGATTCAGCGTGGTTCCGGTAATGGTTTTTTCGAAGCTCCTTGCGATGTAGCGGTTGTAGTACTCCTGCCATTTCCATCGACTCACCATTTCAACGTTCTGGGCTTTCACCGTTTGGATCCCGGTGAGAACTTCGACAAGGTGACTTTGTGTTTTAGCGTTTTCTTTGGCTGCATTTCTGAATTGTTTGCGGAAAAGAGGCGCTCCAAGAATCGTGAATGTGATCTGGATCGGCACCACCAGCAATGCCACTATTGTTAATTGCCAGCTGTAAAGGCACATCACCCCGATGTAGATCACTGAGAAGGCGCCGTCAAGAACAGTCGTGAGAGCCTGTCCGGTGAGGAAGTTCCGGATTTTTTCCAGCTCACCTATGCGTGTGGAAAGTTCTCCGACGGGTCTGCGATCGAAGTAGCCCAGCGGCAGGCGCAGCAGGTGGTCGATCACTTCTGAGCCCAGTCGCATATCGATGCGGTTGGTGGTCTGCTGGAACAGGAAGGTCTTGAGGGAATTGAGCACCCCTTCAAACAGGGTCACGGCGATTAGGGCCATGCCCAGAACCTGAAGGGTGTCGAGGCTGCGCTGGCTGATCACCTTGTCGATGATCACTTGGATCAGCAATGGGTTGGCCAGAGTGAAAAGCTGCACGACAAACGATGCCGCGAGTACTTGAATCAGTGCACTGCGGTGGCGCTTAATCGCCGGCAAGAACCAACTCGGACCGAATCGTTGTTCCTGGGTGGCGCTAGTGCGTTCTACAAGAGCTACATCAAATCCCTCTGGCGCCAGTTCAGCTAGCTCTTCCACGCTCACTTCACGCCAGCCTTGGCTTGGTGAAGCCAGCAGCAGTCCGGCTTCATTGCTCGCGATAGCCAGAGCGGTGCTGGTTCCAATCCGCACAATTGAGGGTGTCTGCAGCTGCTGGGCCTGATCTGGCTGCATGCGGCCACCGACGGCATGCAGACCCAACATCGTGGACAGCTGGCCAATCAGTTGGAGATTGATGCCCTGGCCGCGAGTGACGGCATCATTCAGCACCCTTTCAATCGCATCGCGCCTCAGCTTCAGCCCCATCAGCTGGGCCAGCATCTGCATGCAGGCCATCAACTCCTCGGCTTCTCCCTCAGCGCGTATCAGCTGCAGACCAGCACGGGGATCTTTCTGGCCGAAGCCGGCGGTTGTGGCGAGGGGTAGGCCCGCTTGCGCTGGTTCTATGACCGCCAGAGCTGATGACTCCGGGATGTGGCTTTTGGCTGTACCGAGGGAGGTGCTCTTAGACGACTCGAGATGTGCAGCCGGGGTGAGTAGTGCATCAACCGCCGCCGCTGGCAAAGCGATCAACCGAAGCGGCAAGGGAGGTCGGATCTCAAGGCTGATCTGGTTGCCGTCTGTGATCTCCTGGCCCAGCGGCAAATCGCTGTTGGCGGAGGCCACAAACACTCGTTGATTCTCTTCTAGAGCCTGCTGAACAGTCACAGGGTCCTGTGAGAGCAGCCTGGCCTGATCGCGTACGGAATCGAGTTGGCTTGCCAGCGTGGGCAAATCTTCGGCAGAGCTGTCTCGAAGTGGCTTGAGCAACCGGGCCAGTTCGGCATCCCAGAGTTGGTTCAGGCTCCATTCCAAGAATTCAGGTGTGTTATCAAGCAACTTCACCAGTTCCTGGTCAGGCAGAATTGCGGCCTTGAGGTTGGTGCTGGCATGCACCGTTTCACAGGGTGCAGCCGAAATGAGAGAGGCCAGGCCCACCACGTCGCCGGTGCTGAGTTTGCGCAATGTGGCCGGCTGATCGCGTTCCCGAGTCAGCAGACGCGCTTGGCCCTCAAGAATTAACAGCACCTGGTTTGGTAGAGCCGTGTCGGTAGTCAGAGGCTGCCCGGGCTTGAAGCGGCGATGCCGTGATGGGTCTCCTTTGAGGGAGATCAGAACGGATGGAAGAGAATTTGAAGAATCTGTCATGGCTGTGCTGCTGGTCATGTTGGGTCGGGCTGTCCGCTGCTTTCCGTCAATGCCGTCTTGAGGGATGCCAATCGCTTGTCCACAATGCGATCCACTTCCTGCTGAAACAGTTCGGAGCACATTCGCTGTTCCATTGCGTCATCAAATTTGGTGGGCTGAAACTTCTCCAAACGCGCAATCAACCAGCTGTTATCTACCTGCACGGGTTCGAGCAGTGTTCCGGGGGAACAACTGCGGAGTGGTTTAGCCAAAGCGGCAGGCACCCTAGAGATAGGAATAGGTCCGAAGCGTCCTTGCACTTTTTCTGTTCCACCCTTTTTCAACTGAGCGGCCAACTCAGCAAAGGTTGATTCCGCCTCTTTGAGGCGGAGGAAGAGCTCCTGGGCCAAGAATGAATTTGGGACACTCAATTGGCTGTAGGTGACCTGATCGAACTGCTCCTTCCGGGTGAGGTAGTGCATTTCAGCTTTTGACTGGTACCGCTGCCGGCTGCTGCGACGAATCTTTTCGGGAAGGCTGGCGTACCAGTGCAGGTCTGCTTGGCACCAGTTTTGTCGACGCAAGTGCGTCTTCAGCTGATCGGGAGTTACAAGGTTGTTGCGCTTGCGGTAATTCCCAACAGCTGCTTTGAGGGTATCGGGATCCAAGGGGTCAGGATCGACCAATGATTCCTTGACTTCGGCGCTGATCAGGTTGCGAAGTAGTGCGTGCCGACGCAGTAGCGAGAGCGTTGTTTCGTCAATCGCGCTCAGAATCTGTGAGGAGGTTGCAGTCTCGGGCACAGATCGGTAGGTCCGTGGGCTTGAAGGCACACCAACTTACTTGCAGAGCTGAGATTGGTAAGGGCGGGTTCCCGATAATTAGTGGGCCGCCGGCAACGGATTCGCACATGGTCAGCACTCCGATGGGTTGTGATTCAGTGCTGTTCATCAGCTTGGATTCCTGTAGGTATGACACGTTTGCTGCGGCTAGCTCGGCGGACGTTATCCCCAATCTCCAGGCTGTGGCTCCCTTGCACCGGGCTCAAGCTCCCAGTCACTTCACCTACGGCAGCCATGCGGCGTTTTGGATGGGGTTCACGCCTGGTGTGGCTGAGAGTGATCAGCCTCTGATCAATCCGAAGGCAGGCAAGCTCTTCCGCATGGCGTTCGCCGGGCATGGAGGATCTGATCGGAATGGATTTGAGCTGCAAGGCGCCAATTTGATCGAGGGCTTTCGCCACCGTGGATATCGCACCATCGGCAGTGGGGCTGTGGAATGGTTCAACCCAGCCACCCCCACCGGTGCCGTGTTGGGGCAGCCTTTCGACAGGTTCCAATTTGCTGGTAACACTTGGAGCCTTGCTCGCCAGCTTGCGTGGATCGAAGCAGAGTTGTCGCGCACACCCACCGGGCAGCCGGTCTTTCTTTTTCTCAATGTGGGAGAGACCCACGTTCCGTACTGGTACGAAGGTGCGCCCTGGCCCCAACGGCCCAGTCCCTGCGTTGCATTCGGTGGGGAGGCTTGTGATGCTGTTGAAAGCGCCAGGCGACAGCTGGCTTGTTTGGAGTGGGTGGATCAACAATTGGCGGGGCTTTTGGCCCGTTTCAGCAGAAGTACGATTTTGATTTGCGCAGACCATGGCGACTGCTGGGGTGAAGATGGGCTCTGGGAGCACGGCATCAGTCATGCCGCGACCCTCACCGTTCCTCTGCTGCTGAGGGTGCGGGGGCAGCCCGTGGTTAGGGACAATTCCATCTAAAGCCGTGTGTTCGCGCACGCTCGAAGCAGTTGTGCAAGGCACTTGCCGACCGGAGAGCGAAGGACCGGATTCATTCTGCTGGCGTCGGATAACAGCTCTTCCCTTGGATGCCGAGTTTCATGCGATCCAGTCGTCGTTTAGGCATCGATAGCCTCAGTGGACCAGCGCATCCTCAGTAGGCTTCTGTCAGTAAATTGGTAGTCGCTGTCACCATGCTCAAGCTCCTGCTGGGTGATCCCAATGCCCGCAAGCTGAAGCGCTACCAGCCGATCGTGTCCGACATCAATCTTTTGGAAGAGGAGATTGCTCCTCTCTCAGACGATGAGCTGCGGGGCAAAACAGCCGGATTTCAGGAGCGTTTGGCCAACGCTGGAAGCCTCGAGAACCAGCGTCCGATCCTCGATGAGATCCTGCCCGAGGCCTTTGCTGTAGTTCGGGAAGCCGGCAAACGGGTGCTCGGCATGCGCCACTTCGATGTGCAGCTGATTGGTGGAATGGTGCTGCACGAGGGTCAGATCGCTGAGATGAAGACCGGCGAGGGCAAGACGCTTGTGGCCACCCTGCCTAGTTACCTCAATGCCCTCACCGGCCGGGGGGTACACGTGGTGACAGTGAACGATTACCTGGCGCGCCGCGATGCCGAGTGGATGGGCCAGGTGCATCGCTTTCTGGGCTTGTCGGTGGGCTTGATCCAGCAGGACATGCGTCCCGAGGAGCGCAGCCGCAACTACAACTGCGATATCACCTACGCCACCAACTCGGAGCTGGGCTTCGATTATTTGCGCGACAACATGGCCGCCGACATCTCGGAGGTGGTGCAGCGGCAGTTTCAGTACTGCGTGATCGATGAGGTGGATTCGATCCTGATCGATGAGGCCCGCACCCCCCTGATTATTTCCGGCCAGGTCGAACGGCCCCAAGAGAAGTACCAACAGGCCGCTGAGATGGTCAATGCCCTGGCCCGTGCTGCGGAGCTGGGCAAGGACGGCATCGACCCTGAAGGCGACTACGAGGTGGATGAAAAGCAGCGCAGCTGCACCCTCACAGATGAAGGCTTCGCCAAGGCCGAGAAGATGCTTGGCGTGGCGGACCTGTTCAACCCCCAGGACCCCTGGGCTCACTACATCACCAACGCCCTTAAGGCGAAGGAGCTGTTCGTCAAGGATGTGAACTACATCGTTCGCGACGGTGAAGCGGTGATCGTTGATGAATTCACCGGCCGGGTGATGCCGGGGCGTCGTTGGAGCGACGGTCAGCACCAGGCGATCGAGGCCAAGGAATCTCTGGCGATCCAGCCGGAAACCCAGACCCTTGCTTCGATCACCTATCAGAATTTTTTCTTGCTGTATCCCCGTTTGGCCGGCATGACCGGCACAGCCAAAACGGAAGAGGTGGAATTCGAGAAGACCTACAAACTCGAAACCACGATTGTTCCCACCAATCGGGTGCGGGCACGGCAGGACTGGGCCGATCAGGTTTACAAAACCGAAACCGCCAAGTGGCGGGCTGTGGCCAACGAAACCGCCGACATCCACAAGAACGGACGACCGGTGCTGGTGGGCACCACCTCAGTGGAGAAGAGCGAATTGCTGAGTTCCCTGCTGGCCGAACAGGAGATCCCCCACAACCTGTTGAATGCCAAGCCGGAGAATGTTGAGCGGGAATCGGAAATCGTGGCCCAGGCCGGCCGCGCCGGTGCCGTGACCATCGCCACCAACATGGCGGGCCGGGGCACCGACATCATCCTCGGCGGCAACAGCGATTACATGGCCCGTTTGAAGTTGCGGGAAGTGCTGCTGGGCCGTCTGGTGAAACCGGAGGACGACCACAAATCACCGGTGCCCTTGCAACGCACGAACGCGGATGGGTTCGCCGATGCCGCAGCACCGACGCCGCCCCGCAGCGGTGAAAGCCTCTACCCCTGCCCGCTCACCGACGACACCGATCAGGCCCTCGGCCAGCTGGCCCGTGATCTGGTCAAGGCCTGGGGCGACCGCGCCCTCAGCGTGATTGAGCTCGAGGAGCGCATTGCCACTGCCGCCGAGAAAGCTCCCACCGACGATCCGCAGATCCAGGCCCTGCGGGAGGCGATCGCGCAGGTGAAGGGGGAATACGACGCGGTGGTAAAGCAGGAGGAGGCCAGGGTGCGGGAAGCCGGCGGCCTGCACGTGATCGGCACGGAACGCCATGAATCCCGCCGGGTCGACAACCAGCTGCGCGGCCGGGCTGGCCGTCAGGGCGACCCCGGTTCCACCCGCTTTTTCCTCTCCCTGGGAGACAACCTGCTGCGGATCTTCGGGGGTGACCGTGTCGCTGGCTTGATGAATGCCTTCCGCGTGGAGGAAGACATGCCGATCGAATCGGGCATGCTCACCCGCTCGCTGGAGGGGGCGCAGAAGAAGGTCGAGACCTACTACTACGACATCCGCAAGCAGGTGTTCGAGTACGACGAGGTGATGAACAACCAACGCCGGGCCGTGTATTCCGAACGCCGGCGGGTGCTCGATGGCCGCGCCCTCAAGAAGCAGGTGATTGGCTACGGCGAACGCACCATGGGCGAAATCGTGGAGGCCTATGTGAATCCCGACCTGCCGCCGGAGGAATGGGATCTTGACCAGCTGGTGGGCAAGGTGAAGGAATTCATCTACCTCCTGGAGGATCTCACCCCCGATCAGGTGCAGGGCCTCGGAATGGAGGAACTCAAGGCCTTCCTGCAGGAGCAATTGCGCAACGCCTACGACCTAAAGGAGGGCCAGATCGAACAGCAACGCCCGGGGCTGATGCGGGAGGCCGAGCGTTTCTTCATCCTTCAGCAGATCGACACCCTTTGGCGGGAGCACCTCCAGGCGATGGATGCCCTGCGCGAATCGGTGGGCCTGCGCGGTTACGGCCAGAAGGATCCCCTGATCGAATACAAGAACGAGGGCTACGACATGTTCCTGGAGATGATGACCAACATGCGCCGTAATGTGATCTATTCGATGTTTATGTTCCAGCCCGCAGCTCCACAGCAGTGATTCCTGTTTAATGACCCGGTTGCTGTTAGTTCATATTGCTAAAACAGGCGGTACGAGCCTGCGCCGATTGTTCAAGGCGACGCAAGCCCTCTCGACCTTTGATTGCGTGCACAACGGCACCCTGCTGCGCTTCTGCGATGGCCAGCGGGTGGAGCTGCGTCCGCTGGAACCAGGCTGCCTTGGCCATTACGACCAAGCGCTGGTGATGATGCGCCACCCCCTGAGGCGCCTAAGCAGCTGCTATCGCTACTTTCTCGGTGGTGGCCTGAATCAGCGCCGCAAGGGGGTGTTTCCGCATGACGCGGCGCACCAGCGGTATTTGCAGCAGCAGGCGCCGACCCTGGCTGAGTGCTGCCAGCGGCTGCCGCAGATCGCCGAACGCATTCCCCATTTTCAGCCGGCTTGCCATTGGCTCGATCAGTTGCCCAATCCTTTGGCTGATCTGGTGTTCTGTGGCCGGCAGGAAAGGTTTCAGCAGGATCTCCAGCGTTGGATGCAGCTGTTGAAGCTCGATCCAACTGGCGTGGTGGCGGAGCAGCACAACGCCAGCACGCCTCTGGCGGATGGGCCCTGGGATCTGCAGTCGATCCAGCTGGCGGAGCAGTTTTACGCCGCGGACTTCCAGCGTTTTGGCTACGAGCTCACGCCCAGGACTGAGCCCCAGTTGATCCAGTACTGGGATCAGCCTGTTCCGCCTGCTGTGCTCCTGGAGCGGATGGAGCGCTGGAAGCAGTTGCACCCCAGCTGGCGTTATCAGCGTTACGACCGCATCTCGGCCTCCCGCTTCATCGGTTCCACCTACGGCCCGGCGCTGGAGGAGGCCTTTCTGGACATCCGCTTACCGGCGATGCAGGCCGATGTGTTCCGCATTGCGATGCTGAATGCGCGCGGTGGCGTTTGGATCGATGCCGCCACCACCTGCCGGCAACCACTAGATGCTTGGTTAAACCAGCGTCAGCCCCTGGTGTTGCTGCGCCGTGCCCACCAGCAGCATCCAAAGGTGTGGAACGGTTTCATCCATGCCGCCGCTCCAGGCCATCCCCTGCTGGCGGCGGCCTGGAATCGCATGGCGTCAGCCTTGCTGTCCCGGCGGGGTGAACGGGTGTACCGCGACTTCGGCCCTGGTCTGCTGCGCGATCTGCTGGCGGCCGGTGCGCCGGAGGCCGGCTTGCAGGTGCTGCAGGAACAGGATGTGCAGGCTCAACTGCAGATCGGCTCCAGCAGTGAGGTTCTGCCCGGTGACCGGCACTGGTCCAGGCGGCAGCAGACCGAATCGCTCTATCTCAGTGGGGGCTGACCATCCGCCTCCCATTGGCGGAAGGAGGCCTCGTAATCCGGCCGCGGTTGGACGCCTTCGGGGATCGCTTCTCCCATCTGGCGGTAGAGCCCCGCTTTGGCACAGCGGTAGAACACCGACGGCAGATCCAGGTGATGGTGGCGCAGGCCGGACTGGCGCACGTGGTGCAGCATCACCCGATCACCGATCAGGTGGCCGTAGGGAGGCATCAGCACCCAATGGTGCAGTAGTGGGAAGGCGTTTCGGCCAACAAGCATGGCGTTGGTATCGATAAAGCGATCTGGGTTTGTCAGCGGGCAGGGTCCCATCACCGATCCGTCCAGGCGGCAGAGGGTCCGGCTGGATGAAATGAAGTCAGCCCGGTGCTCGTCCATCGCTTTCAGCAGGCTGGAGATGTGGTCGGGCCCGTACCAGTTGTCGGCATCGAGGAAGGCCACGGCATCCACTCCCAGGCCGATCGCGTGATAACTGCCGATCAAGCGCGGTGTCGATCCGATGTCGCCATGGCTGCGCGGTAGGCGTACGTGTTCGGCACGCCAATGGTTGATTCGTCGGCGAGGGTGTCCATCGGCTACGAGCACGTGCAGGCAGGGCTCGCTCTGGGCCAGCACGCTGTCATGGCATTGGCGCAGCTGGGCCAGCGGCTCCTTGTAATAAGGCGTGATTACTGCCACCCGGGGCAAAGAATTGCCGAGTGCTTTCTGCAGCCGCCGGTCGTCGATCAGCTCACCGCGAACAACTTGCGCTGCGATTGCGGCAGGGTTGGGCCGGAGGCTGTCGTAATAGCTCGGCAGGCTCCCCTGGCTGAGGTGATTGGCGTAGATCTTTCGCCAGCTGTCACCGACGCCTGGATCAACCCGTTTGTTGCGTTGTAAGGCTTCCGTTCCCTGACGGATTTTGAGTTCGAGTTGTGTGTAGCTGCGGATGGGAACGTGAAGGATCTCGATTGAGGCGTCTTTGACCGCTGCGATGGGCTTTCCATCCACGCTAGCCCCATGGTTTCCGTCCGTGATCTCCACGCCCGGATGGGCGCGATGAATCAACTTGGGGGGTAAGGCCGCGCCAAGGCTGTTGCGTGAGACCCGTTCGCGCAGGGTCTGTCGCTGATAAAAGGGGCGCTGATCGTTGCTCTTTCGCGGTGGCGGCAGAAAGTTGGTGCGTTCCACCAAGATGCCTTCAACGCTTTCGGAGAGCTGGGTCAGGCTGGATTTCAGATTTCCCTGCTGCGGCCACCAGAACTCATCCGCATCGCTGTTGATCACCCAGTCCGCCCCCATGGCTGTCGCCATGCGCGCCATCCGGGTCACCCATACGGCTTGATCATGGGTCTGTTCTGCTTCCTGCAGCAGCGTCAGCTGACCGCGACGTTCGAATAGCTGCAGAATCTCTAGGCTGCCGTCCACCGAGCCGTTGTCGGTGGCGATGATCCGGTCCACCCCCTGGGCCAGATGGAAGCTCAACATGCTCTCAAGGATGTCGGCTTCATCCCGGCAGAGCAGTGTGAGCACCAGCATCATTTTGCGGCCCTCTTTGTTCGTTTGGGCTGGAGCCGAAGCTCCGGCCGTTGGCTGACACGTCCGTAATACCAGTGCATTTCCGGCGTGAGGTTGGTCAGCGGCAGGTCATGGGAGGGGCCGATGCAGAGACAGGTTTCGATCAGTTGTTTCAGTTCCGGGTCGCAGAACTCTGCTTTGTTCTGCTCATACTCAAAGCAAGGGAAGTCCTCGCGGTGCAGCTGATTGGCAAGGGCTTGCAGATCGGGATGGTTGCGGATCGTTGTCATGTCCGCTGCCTCCCGGCGCCCTGCACCTTCTCCCACGGCAATCAGGCGATCCCGCAGGCTCTTGGGTAATTCGAGGGTCTCCCCCATCTGCTCGAGATCGCTGCTGAACTTTTCGCAGCGGATCAGTTGATCCACCATCGGGCGTTTGCCGAAGTGGGTGAACCAGTGGATCGGAAAGCCATGCACCCAGCGCAGGTCATGGGCATCCATCGCAGCCGGCAGTCGCCGCAGATAATCCAGAAGTTGTTCATCATTGGGTGGCTGGTTGCGGACCTGCACTTCGGTTGAGCGGCTTTTCTGTCGCAGGTGTTCCCGACAGGCGGAGGCCAGGCGGTCGTAGGGATGACGGATGCAGGCAATCACCTGGTATCGGCGCAGCCAGCGCCACAGTCGGGTGTGGCGCAGATCCATCAAGGGGCGATGGGCTAGGTCCACTTGGCGTTTCAGCACCGGGTCGTAGCTGAAGTCGAACCAGCTCTCCATTCGCCGGTCAACGCCGTCCTCGAGAAAGGCCCTCCGAAGTGCGGTGCCGGCACACTTGGGAATGTGCAGAACCACCAGCTTCAGATCGTGGTCAACGATCACTGGTCTCTTCTCCGAGGAATTCAAGGATTTCCCGGTCTTTGAGATTCTGAGCGGCACCGGTGCATTCATCCAGCAGCTGGCGCCCAGCAGCCACCTCCTGCAGGCAGCGTTTGAGATTGCTGACCGTGCTTTCGAGCTGATCGATCCGCTCCATCAGGTTGCGTATCACGTTGGCTTCGGCGTCCGGCAGCGCCGAGTGGGCTAGGGGGTTGATCCGCACGCCGCTCTGATGGATCACCCGGCCGGGGATGCCCACAACGGTGCAGTTCTCATCCACATCACGCACCACTACTGAGCCGGCGCCGATGCGGGTGTTGGTGCCGATTGTGATCGCGCCCAGCACTTTCGCTCCGGCTCCCACTACAACGTTTTCCGCCAGGGTGGGGTGGCGCTTGCCGTGTTCCTTGCCTGTTCCCCCCAGGGTGACGCCTTGATAAAGCAGACAACGGTTGCCGATTTCCGCGGTTTCGCCGATCACTACTCCCATGCCATGGTCGATGAACAC
Organism: Synechococcus sp. UW106; assembly: GCF_900474015.1. Taxonomy (NCBI): domain Bacteria; kingdom Bacillati; phylum Cyanobacteriota; class Cyanophyceae; order Synechococcales; family Synechococcaceae; genus Synechococcus; species Synechococcus sp. UW106. Next base: position 257,478 of record NZ_UCNV01000009.1, on the reverse strand, counting down.
GCTGTGGCCGATGCGTGCGCCGGGGTGGATCTCGATGCCGGTGAGGGCACGACCGATCTGGCTGAGGCAGCGGGCCGCCAGCTTCAGGGGCAGGCGGCAGGTCCAAAGGCGATGGCTGATCCGGTGCAGGCTGATCGCCTGAAAGCCGGGGTAGCAGCACACAATTTCCAGCCAGCCTCGGGCAGCAGGATCGCGCTCGCGGATGATCGCGAGGTCGGCACGGATGTGATCAAACATCGCAGGGGGGTCAGCTGGCGGCCGCCGGGGTCTGCAGGCCAATCTCCTTGCGGAGCAAATCGATCGTATCGGTGCTGAGGTAACTCTCGGCGCAATGCACCTGGGGCATGCGCATGAGCTGGGAGCGGTTCTGGCGCAGGCTCTGCTCCACCAGGGGCAGGCTGGGCCGATCGCAGAGCACATGGCTGGAGGCCCGCAGCAGTGCCAGCAGGCGGCTGCCCACATCCGGCGTGGCGGTCATTAGCAGCAACTCGTTGCCGCGCATCGAGTGGAGGATGACCTCAGCCGCCCTCAGGATGCCGGGGCTGATGCTGACCAGGCCCACACAGCTGCCGGGGCGCAGCTCCTTGAGCATGGCCAGCTCCTGGCGGAAGTCATTGAGGTCAACGGCCACTGCCCGAACGCTGTGATTCTTGGCTATTTCCTCCAACGGTTGGAGGAAATAGCGGCTGGTCACCACCGTGCCGTTGCTGGAGTTCTCCAGCACGCTCTCCAGCTCCTCCATCGGCACCACCTCCACAGGCACATCGAGGCAGGGTTCCAGCTCCTCGGCGATCAGCATCGAGGCGCCGATGTCTTCCCTGGGGGTGCTCACCAGCACACGGGCGCCGCAGCGCAGGCGCCAGTCGATCTCCCGGGTCAGCAGTTCCCGGGTCTGCTGAAGAGTGCAGCCTGCATTCAGCAGGCCATCCACGCATTTGCGCACTTCACGGTCGAGGTCGGTGACGCCCCGATTGCGGATGTGCGGTGGCGTTTTGATTTCCCGTGGTTTCTGCTGGTCGCGTACGTAGATGCCGGAGCCGGCCATGGCTTCCACGACGCCATCGGTTTCCAGCTGGCGATAAACCTTGCTGATTGTGTTGCGATGCAATCCGGTCTGCATCGCCAGCTGGCGGGTGCTCGGGAGGCGATGCCCCGGCGGGTAATGCCGCGCTGCGATAGCGAAACAGATCTGGTTGTAGAGCTGCGTCGATGCCGGAATGTCGCTTTCCTGTTGGATATGGAATCGCACGCCGGTGGGACAGGTCGGAATGCGGCCACCATACGGAGCGATTCCCCTGGTGACAATTACTTCTGTGTCCTATGCAGTTATGGCAAGTTTTGAGCCGGCCGGCGGAATGTGGGTTGAAGTCCTGAACAGTCCCGCTTGTTTGCGTTGCTGGTGGGTGGAGCCGCAGGGGAGCGAGAGCGATATCGAGATGGATTCGTCTATTAATCGTGTCTATATCGTGCTGCCTGAGGTGTTCGGTGTGAATGCCTGGGTGCGCAGCGTGGCCGATCGGCTGGCCGCCCATGGTTATCCGGCCCTTGCGGTGCCCTTGTTTGCCCGAACGGCCCCCGATCTGGAGTTGGCCTATGAAACGTCCGATCTGGCCCAAGGTCGTCGCCACAAGGACGCCACCACCAGCGATCAGATCCTCGGTGATGTCGCTACAGCCCTCTCTTGGCTGCGGGCCCGTTACCCGCAAGCAGCCGTTCATGTGGTGGGCTTCTGCTTCGGGGGGCATGCAGCCTTCCTGGCGGCCACTCTGCCTGGCGTGGCGGCCGCCTTTGATTTCTATGGCGCCGGCGTCAGCCGGATGCGGCCCGGGGGTGGGCCGCCTTCTCTTGAGCTGTTGCCGCAGGTGGCGGGGCGGCTCACGTGTCTGTGTGGAACTGCTGATCCGTTGATTCCGGCTGAAGATCAAGCGGCCATCGAGGCTGCGCTGAAGGCCTGCGATTCCTCCACTAAGCGGCTCCGCTACTTGGAGATCGATGGAGCTGATCATGGCTTCATGTGTGAGGCCCGCAGTAGCTATAACCCCCAAGCTTCCGCTCTGGGATGGAGGTTGCTATTGGAGGACTGATCAGGGTTTGACGAGGCCCTGCTTCAGCCACCAGCCCCGTCTGCGGGGGCTTTCGCTTCTCAGTAAGTCCTTGTCCCAGGTCTGAAAAGGGTTTTGTAGCCGTTCCTTTTCAAGTGCCTCTGGTGGTGGAATGGGCTCCCAGTTTCTGTCGAGAACTTCGCTGGCATAGCAGCCAAATGCCGTACTGGTATTTGGTCTCCAGGGAGGCAGTTGAGGCTTAAGTGTCCAACCTTTTTCAACGGCCTGCAACCGTCGTTGGGTGAGCTCCAGCACTAGCTCGCGCCAGGTCTCGATCAAGATTTTCCAGTCGTAATAGCGGAGAACCCGTTCTCGCCCTGCTGCACCCATGGCCTCACGCCGGGCGGGTGCATGAATCAGTTCCTTAAGGGTTTGTCGCAGCGCTTCAGGGTCAACTGCGATGCCTTGAGACACTCGACCCTGCGCCATGCGCTCACCAATGACTTCATTCAGGCTTGCCAGTGCTTCCTGTGTACCGAGGCCTTCTTGCATCCGCGTGGGAATCCGAACACCGGTTGGTTCTTCCGCTTCTCCGGGATTGACCACGGTGTCTCGATAGCCGTCCCAATCACTTACAACACAGGTTAAGCCAGCAGCCATGGCCTCTAAAGGCGTGATGCCAAAGGTTTCCTGTGGGTTGTCAGGCAGGCTTACAAAGAGATCTGAGGCCCAGCGCACCGGAGCTGCAAGGTCGGATTTGCGGCCTGGTATCCAGTGAATGGGCAGGTTAGGTGCCAATTGTTGTGCGCCATTTTTCCAACGCTGCAGTTCAGCTTCATCAAACGCTTCTCCGTACACCACAAGTTCCAGCTGATTGTTTCCGTCGTTGCGTAGGTGCTCCAGCACTCGTAAAAGTGAATCTGGCTGAAATTTGGTCATGTTGTCGAGACGGCCAGCTACTAGCACCAAAGTGGCGTCTTGAGGCAGGCAGAGTTGATGGCGTGCCTCGCGGCGGATCTCCGAACGGTTCAGTCCATTCCGTGGCTGCCATTGCGCCGGATGGATTCCCAGGGGAATCACCGGGAGCAGCGGTCGTTCAAAGCGTTGGGCGCCGTGGCGCCAGCGCAGGTAAGCCTCCTGTCGATCAAGAAACCCTTGAACCACCTGTTGGCTGGCCTGTGAGGTGCAGATCAGTGCATCCCAGGCTCGTACTGGCGCTGAGCAAAACTCAGTCAATCCCTGTTGAACGGCAGTGGTGTTTAGGGTGTGGACGATTCCCATCAGCGAGAAGATCCCATCGCCAAGGGGCATGCGCTTCCAAGCCCAACGCCCCAGCCTCGGGTCGGGCAAGTGAAAGGTGCCAGTGTCGCGAGCTGCTCTTGCCCACTGTCGGAAATCCACCGCTCGGATATCGGTGTGCGGGTCAGCGGTTCGTGCCAGCTTCTCGAAGTAGGCGCCCCCCTGACGGTTGGGCAGTACTAAATGGTGGGTTCGATTACCACTATGGAGGAGGTAGGCATGCAGAAACGATTCTCCTGCTGATCGTCTGCCAAGCGGTTGATTCGAATCGTTCTGGAACCCGTCCTCTGACATCAAAAGTGTCACGGGGAAAGGACACCCAGTGACGAAATCAGGTGGCATGCCGCAATTCTGATCAGCTCGATTGGCTGGAGACTTTGGCGGCAGTAGGCCGCGGCGGTGCCGGAATCGTGCGCACGGCCTTGTTGGCGGCTTGCTCTTTTTCCTCCTTCTTCACCAGCGGCGTTTTGCGCGGGGTGAGAAACATGATCATGTTGCGGCCCTCCCGTTTGGGTGCTTGCTGGATCTCGGCCTTCTCCTCGAGGTCTTTAGCCATCCGCCGCAACAAGGTCTCCGCCAGGGCAGTGTGCTGAATTTCCCTGCCGCGGAAGATCACTGTGCACTTCACCTTGTCGCCAGCCTTGAGGAAACGCTGAGCCTGACCAATCCGCACGTCGTAGTCGTGCTGGTCGATCTTGTAGCGCATCTTGACCTCTTTAACTTCGGTCTGGTGCGACTTTTTCTTGGCCTCTTTGGCTTTCTTTTCTTGTTCGAACTTGAACTTGCCGTAGTCCATGATTCGGCAGACCGGCGGGTCGGCCTTCTCGCTCACCAGCACCAGATCCAGTTCCCGGTCACGGGCCACGTCGAGGGCTTCTTCCCTGCTGATCACGCCCAGCTGAGCGCCGTCTGAGTCGACCACCCGCAATTGGGGGTAGTTGATCCGATCGTTGATGTTGGGCAGCTCCCGAACCGGGGCACGACGGTCAAAACGGGGACGTGGGGGCATTCAGGCGGTGACGGGGACAGGTGCAGACAATTTCGAGGGATATAACGTCTGCATCCTTCACATTAGTTGCTGCTGGATCAACGTCATCGCATCCGTCAACGTTGCCTGGTCGGGCAGCCAGTGGGGGTTGTGCTGACGCCGGAACCAGGTGCGTTGTCGTTTGGCGAACTGGCGAGTGCGTTGGCTGGTGATCCGCACCGCGTCTGCGTTGGTCAGCCTGCCGCTGATCACCTGCAGCGCCTCGCCGTAGCCGATGGTCTGCAGCAGCGGAAGATCCGCGCCGTAGCGCTCGCTAAGGCGCCGGGTCTCCTCCACGAGCCCGTCCTGGTACAGCTGCTCGGTGCGTTGCTGGATCCGCTGGCGCAGATTGGCGGGATTGAGGCCCAGTTCCAGGACGTTCCAGGGGGGCGGTGTGGCGGTGGCTTGGCGGCTCATCGGTTGTCCGGACGCGTAGAGCACTTCAAGGGCGCGCTGGGTGCGCACGGCATCGGCTGGAGCGATTTTGGCGGCGGCGTCTGGGTCTGCGGCTTGCAGCAGGGGGTGGCAGATGCCCTGGCCCAATGCCGTCAGTTGTTGGCGCAGCTTCTGCTGTGGGGCGACGGCAGGAGGTTGCAGTCCGGAGGTGAGGGCTTTGAGATACAGGCCGCTGCCGCCCACGAGGAGGGCCACGCCACGTCGCTCCAGCTCATGGTTGATGCAGGGATTGGCTTCTGTTTGAAACTCCTGCAAGGTGATCGGATGGTCCGGTCCGCGCAGGTCCAATAAATGGTGCTGTACTCGTTTTTGCTGCTCCGCCGTCGGCTTGGCAGTGCCGACATTCATCCCCCGGTAGAGCTGGCGGGAATCCACGTTGATCACCGGCAGATCCAGCCGTTCGGCGATGTCCAACGCCAGGGCGGTCTTGCCGCTGGCAGTGGGCCCGAGCAGGGCGATCACCAGGGGATTGGAGCTATTCAAAAGCGTTAGGGGGTGCAGCCCGGCTTGGAACGACCTCTGAGAGGCCTCTGCAAGCCTCTATAGACAGCCGGTGGTAGATTGGCATTGTCAGGTCGAGGTTTAGAGCCGTTGCGCCCGCCCATGACCCGGTTTCCTGGCTCGAGACTTACTGAATGAGCGACGCTTCCAAGGTCCAGAACGCCTACGGCGCTGAGCAAATTCAGGTGCTGGAGGGGCTTGAGCCCGTTCGCAAGCGCCCGGGCATGTACATCGGCACCACGGGGCCGCGGGGCTTGCACCACCTGGTGTACGAGGTGGTTGACAACTCGGTCGATGAGGCTCTGGCAGGTCATTGCGACCAAATTGTTGTCGTCTTGGGGGACGACGGTTCTGCCTCGGTGAGCGACAACGGCCGTGGCATTCCCACCGATGTCCATCCACGCACTGGCAAGAGTGCCCTGGAGACGGTGCTCACGGTGTTGCATGCCGGCGGCAAATTCGGCGCCGGTGGTTACAAGGTGTCCGGCGGTTTGCACGGCGTCGGCATCTCGGTGGTGAATGCCCTGAGTGAATGGGTACAGGTAACGGTGCGCCGCCAGGGCCAGATTCATCGCCAGCGCTTTGAGCGGGGCACTGCCATTGGGGCGCTTGCCTCAGAGTCGCAACCCTCGGCGGAGTCCGGCGAGACCGGCACCACCGTCTGCTTCAAGCCAGATCTTGAAATCTTCACCGGCGGCATCGTCTTCGATTACGCCACCCTCTCGGCCCGATTGCGGGAACTCGCCTATCTCAACGGCGGTGTGCGGATTGTTTTCCGTGATGAGCGGGAGTCGGCCCGGGATGAGGAGGGTCAGCCCCATGAGGAGACCTATTTCTATGAAGGCGGCATCAAGGAATACGTCGCCTACATGAACAAGGAGAAGGATGCCCTTCACCCCGAAATCATCTACGTGAATTCGGAGAAAGATGGCGTTCAGGTGGAGGCGGCACTCCAGTGGTGCTCTGATGCCTACTCCGACAGCATCCTTGGCTTTGCCAACAACATCCGCACCGTGGATGGGGGCACCCACATCGAAGGTCTGAAGACGGTGCTCACCCGCACCCTCAACGCCTTCGCCAAGAAGCTGGGCAAACGCAAGGAAGCGGATTCCAACCTGGCGGGGGAGAACATCCGTGAAGGCCTCACCGCTGTTCTTTCGGTGAAGGTGCCGGAACCGGAATTTGAAGGTCAGACCAAAACCAAGCTCGGCAATACCGAAGTGAGGGGCATCGTCGACAACCTGGTGGGCGAGTCGCTGGGGCAGTTCCTCGAGTTCAATCCTTCCGTGATCGGTCTGATCCTGGAGAAGGCGATTCAGGCGTTCAATGCCGCTGAAGCCGCCCGCCGTGCCCGCGAACTGGTGCGCCGCAAGAGCGTTCTGGAGAGCTCAACCCTGCCCGGAAAACTGGCCGACTGCAGCTCCCGCGACCCCGGCGAATCCGAGATCTACATCGTGGAGGGCGACTCCGCTGGAGGCTCCGCCAAGCAGGGCCGCGACCGTCGCTTCCAGGCGATCCTGCCGCTGCGGGGCAAGATCCTCAACATTGAGAAAACCGACGACGCTAAGATCTACAAAAACACCGAGATCCAGGCGCTGATCACCGCTTTGGGCTTGGGGATCAAGGGCGAGGACTTCGACGTGAAGAACCTGCGCTATCACCGGGTCGTGATCATGACCGACGCCGACGTGGACGGTGCCCACATCCGCACCCTGCTCCTCACCTTCTTCTACCGCTACCAGAAAGAGCTCGTGGAGGGCGGCTACATCTACATCGCTTGCCCGCCGCTTTACAAAGTTGAGCGAGGTAAGAACCACACCTATTGCTACAACGAGGGCGATCTGCAGAAGACCCTGGCCGGCTTTGGCGAGAAGGCCAACTACACGATTCAGCGCTTTAAGGGCCTTGGCGAAATGATGCCCAAGCAGCTCTGGGAAACCACCATGGATCCCACCACCCGCACGATGAAACGGGTGGAGATCGAAGACGCCCTCGAGGCCGATCGCATCTTCACGATCCTGATGGGTGACAAGGTGGCTCCTCGCCGGGAATTCATCGAAACCCACAGCGCCGAGCTGGACATGGCAGCCCTCGACATTTGATGGTGCCTGTTCGGATGGGTGGTGTTCTGCGGTGGAGTTGGTTGCTGGGGGTGGCGCTGATGGCCCCGGCGGCCTTGCCCGCCGGTGGTGCTGATCGGCGTCAACCGCAGCACCGTCGCCGCGAGGCGTCTGGGCCGTTGCACACGTCGACCGACCAGCCCCTGCACCTCAGCCCGCTGGAGGTTGCTCCACGGCTGCGCACCCTCAAGGCGGGATCCTCCCTGCGCCTGCTGCGCCGTTGGTCTGCCGCCGATGGCCAGGATTGGCTGCACGTGCAAACCGTCTCAGGAGAGCAACGCCGTGGCTGGCTCCGCGCCTGAGGCTCTGTTGGTTGGTCTTGGGGCGATCCCCGGGGCCTGGCTGCGCTTGAAGGTGGTGAACCACTTTCAGCCCATGGTGCCGAAGAAGCACTGGGGCACCTTTCTTGTGAATGTGGTGGCCTGTTTCGCCCTGGGGCTGGTGCTGGCCCTCAATGAAACCTGCACCTCCAGCACCGGCATCGCGCTGCTGATGGGTGTCGGTTTTTTCGGCAGCCTCAGCACCTTTTCCACCTTTGCGGTGGAGTTGCTGAACGAGCTCCGTGCCGGCCAGGCTCTAACGGCGTTGGTGCTTGCGCTCGCTTCGATCGGGGCGGGTTTGCTGGCCTCGGCCGTTGGTTACGGACTGGGGACCCATGCCTGAGACCAAACCCAGCCTTCAACTGGAACTGCAAGAGCTGCTGCTCGTGGGTCTGGGTGCTGTGCCCGGAGCTCTGCTGCGCTGGCAGCTGGCCCTGCATCTGGGGGATCAGAACCTGCTGGTGAACGTCCTGGGGGCCGCGCTGTTGGGCATGCTGGCCGGGCTTCCCGCCGCCCCGCGTCGACAGTTGCTGCTGGGCATTGGCTTCTGCGGCTCGCTCACCACCTTCAGCAGTTGGATGTTGGCGGCCATGAAGCACCTGAGCTCCGGAGATTGGGCCGCCGCGTTGGGTTTGATCGGGCTGACCCTTGGGCTGGGGCTTGGCGCCGCGGCCCTTGGTTTCAGCCTGGGGCGCCGAATCAAGCCGCCAGAGCCGCCTCAATTGCCGACTTGAGGTCTTCGGGGGTGACGCCGCTCTTGAAACGGGAGATCACTGTGCCGTCCTTGCCAACCAGGAACTTCTCGAAGTTCCACTCCACATCACCGGCGGGATCCATCTCATTGAGGGTGGTGTAGGGCTCTGTGGTGCTGCCCTTGGCGTGCACCTTCTCAAACAGCTCGAAGTCGGCGCCGTAGGTGGTGGAGCAGAAGCTCTTGATCTCGTCGAGGCTGCCGGGCTCCTGGGCGCCGAAGTCGTTGCAGGGGAAACCCAGAACGGCCAGACCCTTGGCGGCGTAGGCCTCGTTCAGGGCCTGCAGCCCGGCGTATTGCTTAGTGAAGCCACAGCGGCTGGCCACGTTCACGATCAGCAGCACCTTGCCGGCGTAATCGCCAAGGGATTTGCTGCTGCCGTCGGGGGTGGTGACGGAAACGGAGCTGACGCTGATCGCCATGGTTGGACACTGAGGGAGAGCTGACGTTAACCGGATGTAACGGCCATAGACTGAGCTCCCGGCCGGAGGAGCATGACGGAGGCATCGGGGTTGAGCAGCGGCGTGACGGTAGAGCACGAGATGCTGGCCGAAGCAGTCACCCATGAGCTCGCCGCCATGCTTCAGGCGGGGAACTACGACGCGGTGAAACTGCTGCTGGAACCGGTTCAGCCGGTCGATATCGCTGAAGCGATCGGAGCGCTGCCAGCCAACCTGCAGGCGATTGCCTTTCGTCTGCTCAGCAAAGACGAAGCCATCAGTGTTTATGAGTACCTCGACACCGCCACCCAGCAGAGTCTGCTGAGCCTGCTGCGTTCCGGTGAGATGCGGGAGGTGGTGGAGGAGATGTCGCCGGATGATCGTGCCCGCTTGTTTGAGGAACTGCCGGCCAAGGTGGTGCGCCAGCTGCTCAGCGAGCTCAGCCCCGATGAGCGCAAGGTGACCGCTGAATTGCTGGGTTACCGCTCTGAGACGGCCGGTCGCTTGATGACGACCGAGTACATCGCCCTGAAGGAAAACCAGACGGCGGCTTTGGCGTTGGAAATCGTGCGCCGCCGCGCCCGCGACACCGAAACGATTTATTCCCTCTATGTGACGGATGCCGAGCGCCGCCTCACCGGCATCCTGTCGCTCAGGGATCTGGTGACGGCAGACCCCCAGGCTCGCATCGGCGATGTGATGACGGAGGAAGTGCTCAGCGTCAGCACTGACACGGATCAGGAGAAGGTGGCTCGCACGATCCAGCGCTATGACTTCCTCGCCGTTCCTGTGGTTGATCTGGAACAGCGTCTGGTCGGCATTGTCACGGTGGATGACGTGATCGATGTGATCGAGCAGGAGGCCACCCGCGATCTGTACGCCGCCGGTGCGGTTCAGGCCGGTGATGATGACGACTACTTCAGCAGCAACCTGTTCACCGTCGCCCGTCGCCGGGTGGTTTGGTTGGCGGTGCTGGTGCTCGCCAGCTTCTTCACCTCGGAAGTGATTGCCGCCAACGAAGACGTGCTGCAGCGGGTCGTGCTGCTTGCGGCGTTCATTCCGTTGTTGGGTGGCACCGGCGGCAATGTGGGGGCCCAGAGCTCCACGGTGGTGATCCGTGGCTTGAGCACCCAGAGCATCTCCAGCCTCGGACCCTTGAGGGCGATTACCCGCGAAGCGATGGCAGGGGCGTTGCTGGGCATTTTGATGATGCTGTTAGTAGTGCCCTTTGCCTGGTGGAGAGGGGAAAGCGCGTTGGTGGGCCTCTCAGTAGGGATGAGTCTTTTGGCGATCACCACCTTGGCGGCCACCGCCGGTGCAGCGTTTCCGCTGCTGTTCGACCGCATGGGTCTGGATCCGGCCTTGATGTCCACGCCCTTCATCACCACCTGTACAGACGTGGCGGGCACGTTGATCTACCTGAAGACGGCGGGGTGGCTGTTGGTCCACCTGCCGCAGCTGGTTCACGCCACAGGTATTTCTACCCAATTCTTTGCCTTGGGCGTTTTCTGAGAGTCTGTTTACGTTTCTTAGGAGTACTCTTTACATAACTCAAAGAAGCGACATGGCTCCGGCAGCGACCGCTATTCCCAAGCCGAAAACTGCCGCGAAAACCGTCACGGCAGACGTCGACCTGGTTCGCTCCTATTTACGTGACATCGGCCGTGTCCCCCTTCTCACCCATGAGCAGGAGATCACTCTCGGGCGTCAAGTCCAAGAGTTAATGGACATTGAGACCATCGAGTCTGAGCTGGAGAGCAAGGAAGGTGAGAAGCCCAGCCGAGATCAGCTGGCTAAGGCCTCGGGGCTTTCCTCAGTGCAGCTCAAGCGCAAGCTTCAGCACGGCCGTCGCGCTAAAGAGCGCATGGTGGCCGCCAACCTAAGGCTGGTGGTCAGCGTCGCTAAGAAATACACCAAGCGGAACATGGAGCTCCTGGATCTAATTCAGGAAGGAACCATCGGCCTGGTGCGTGGGGTTGAAAAGTTTGATCCCACCAGGGGCTATAAATTCTCCACCTATGCCTACTGGTGGATCCGTCAGGGCATCACGCGTGCCATTGCTGAAAAGAGCCGCACGATCCGGCTACCGATTCACATCACTGAGATGCTGAACAAGCTCAAGAAGGGCCAGCGGGAGCTAAGCCAAGAGCTGGGTCGCACCCCCACCGTCATCGAGCTCGCTGAGTACGTCGAGCTGCCGGAAGATGACGTCAAGGATCTGATGTGTCGCGCCCGCCAGCCCGTGAGCTTGGAGATGAAAGTGGGTGATGGCGATGACACCGAGCTGTTGGAGCTGCTCTCCGGCGATGGTGATCTGCCCAGCGATCAGGTCGAAGAGGATTGCTTGAAAGGTGATCTGCGCAGCTTGTTGGGGCAGTTGCCTCACCTTCAGGAACAGGTGCTGCGGATGCGTTATGGCATGGATGGGGAAGACCCGATGAGCCTTACCGGTATCGGCCGCATCCTGGGTATGAGCCGAGATCGTGTCCGCAATCTAGAGCGAGATGGTTTAGCCGGTCTGCGCCGAGTGAGTGATCAGGTTGAAGCATACATAGCTAGTTAAAATCACATGTTAATTGACCTAAATTAGGCTTGCAAGTTGAAATAATTATGTTCTTTTCTGCACTCGCCAGCATTTTTTAAGGCCAGTTATATTTCGTTTGTTTGATGCCTTGTCGCTAGTATTTTTTATTATCGAAATTAATTTTAATCATTACTTTCAAAGAAAGTAATTTTTCTTATGGTGGAGTGATTGCAGCTTAAATCTCGCCTAATTCCGTTTTTGCAATGTTAAGGCTTGGCAAGCAAGAAGTTCTCAATTATTTTGACCAAATATTCTATGTGGATGATAGCTTTAGTTATAATTTTGTTTTTTGCACTCTATTTAGTGTTCTAGGCGTCACATTCCTTGATGGCAGGATTTAAGCTGAGGTCGATATGCTTTTGTTCGGGGAGAGGGGCTGGCGTCTTTATTCTTTGTGACGCGAACTTTCATTTACTAACGGTTTTGTTCTGCATCGATAGCTGCTGTTGCAAATCGTCTATGGGAAAGATGTAGGCGGGCTAAAAAGTAGGTCTTTCTGAGGAGTTTCATCATTTGGTTCACGCGGTTAGGGAGAGTCCGGGTCGAATGCTGTTGGCGTTTCCCATGCTTCAAGTACCTTTTGAAGGCACAGATGCAAGTTCCCTTAACGCTTGATTTAAAGTCCTTTAGGTAAAGGATAACGCTTTCTTCAGTTCGATTCGGATTCGTGATGAAAAGGTATTCCACCAGCGTAGGTTTGTTTAATTAAGAGTAGATCTCTTTGTTGCCATCCCTGATGGCATTCTTCAATAGTGGTGATTTATTCGTTGCTTGTCTTGTGTCGGTTCTTGCGAAGTGGCATTGTCTTTTGAGTTTCGCTGTGGTGGACGACGTTTTAGTAGGTTATACAGTGGCCGAGGTGATGGGAGCCTTGGAAGGTGATCTTCATTCGATCGATATGTTGGATCGAAATCTAGGGTGTATTGCGGGATTTGTGCAGTTTTTTAGAGGATTGTAGGAGTGGCCAAAGATGTCATCATATGCATTCATATTGATGGCTGCCGCGCTTTGACCCCAGCTCTTCTTGGTTTGTCGGGATAGTGTTAACTGCACTCAATGATGCTGTCGTGGAATTGATTGCGTATGCACCCGAGTTAGCGATGATGACCCCTGCCTCCTCATGTGCTCGAGCTCGCCGATTTTCAGTAATCTTTGATTCAAGGCCTGTAGTATCACCACAACAGCAAAAGTTTTAGTCCCATTACACACTGCTTCGCCTGAACAGGCTGCAGGAGTAAAACTGTTGTGGATTCTGTCACTCATCCAGTCACGTGAGAACTTGCCGATGAGGGTTGGCTCAACTTAATCAACTGGTTGACCAAGTCAGGGCGACAAGTTGATCCAGGCAGGTCTGTTTGAGTTCTGGTATAAGTGGTTGCTTGATGCTGTCGATTGCGGTGAGCAGATTGAGAATTTGCTTGCGATTAATGTGGACAATCTGTTCAAAAAGTTCATTTGGCTCCACTCCTTCAACACCTGAGAGTGCCTCCAGGAACAGGCGTTTCGGTGCTTTGACCGAAGGTTTGCAGCCCAAGAGCGGACGATCAATCATCACCTGTTTGGCGTTGATCGACACCTTCAAGGGGTGCATCGGTCGATGATTAATACCGCCTTTGACGATGATCAATCTTTCGTGGTGCTTGACGCGCATATCCATACTGAAGGCTGTGGGCTCTACGCAGCCGAAACCATATTGAAGGAAGCGATGCAAAGGATCGGCAAATGAATACCGCACAAGGATTTCGTTGGCGAAGCTACCGCTTACGCGGATGGCATCTTCCTCAACCTTCCATGAGGCTTGCTGAGCCGAGTGATTGACCAGCTCAATCATTGGCATCAGAACCGTTTGATCTTTCCAGCTAATCCGTCGAGTGCGCAGAAAGCGTTGGAGAATCGTCCCATCATCTTCAGAGGGAAGCCGTTCTGCGATGGGAACGGAACAGAATGGATTTAATCGCTGTTGAATAACTTTTGGAAGAGATCGAAGTTCCCTTTCGAAAGAAAGAATGGAATTGCGTCCATCTGCACCCCAGGAGAAATCGCGCTGAAAGGTTTCGAACCATTCATCGTATCCAGCTGGAAAGTTGGCTGGGTCCGCAAGGCTTAGGTCTCCGTTGACCAGTTTGATCTGATTGGTTGGCACCAGCAACTCCGCCGGTGCCCTTAGTTCTATCGGCTGGGTTGGATCAATGGGGAATAGCCCAAGACCAAAAGCTCCTTGCTTCTGAATAATGTTCTCAACGGTGCCGCCGAGATCTCTGAAGCCCTCAATAAGGTGTTGCCATTTCTGACTGACATTGTGGACATTCTGGTTCGACGGCATTGTCAAGCTTCAGGCAGCCTCAGGAGTAGGAGCAGCTTGATCGAGCAAGTCATCCCGTTGGCCGATGCGATGACTGAGAGCCAAGAGTTGATCAAGGCAGGCTGTGCGGAGATTCTCTGATGTATCGCCTTCCACAGTGTTTAGTAGTCGGATGAGCTGAATGAATACCCGTGAGTTGCGCTGATGAATCTGATCGAATAATTCATTTGCATCCACACCGTTGAACTTCTGGAAGGCCTTGACGAACAAGGTGCGAGGAATCTTGGGGGAATTAGTTGATGCCAGAAGTGGCTGTTCGACGACCATGGTGTCGCCCTTGATCTGAACATTAAGGTCTCGCGTGGGACTACCGGCGGAACCCCCACCGCGTACAAAGATCTTTTGATCGCGATGTTGTAATCTAAAGCTAAGACTATATCCGAAGGGTTCTTGGGCATTAAATCCGTAGCCGAAGAAGCGACGAATCGGATCGGAGATTGAATACTTCACTAGAACTTCTCCTTCGAACAGCCCTCCAACAGCGATGCCATCACCGCTCATGTCGTAGGGGTTAGCAGATGTCCCATGATTGAGTAGCTCGATCATTGGCATAATCACTCGCTTACCTTTGAAGTTTATGCAGCGTGTTTGGATGAATCGACGGAGTAACTCCTGGTCTTTATCTTGCTCGGGATACCTATTATCAGAATTGTAAAGGCCGGATCGCTTGAGAATTTGTTGGACCTCATCGGGTAGAGATTTCAACCCTTCTTCGATGGCGAGAGTGTTTTCGCGGCCTTCCGCACCCCAGGAATAGTTGCTTTGGTAGCGGCGGAACCAGTCGGCATAACCATCGGGGAATGTGTTGGTATCCTTGATGATAATTTCGCCATCTTTCAATTCAATATTGTCGATTGCAACCAGAAGTCGATTGGGAACTTGAAGCTCAATCGGTTTTGAAGAGTCAATTGGAAACAATCCCATTCCGAACAAGCCTTTTCGCTGCATGACATTCTCGGCTTTGCCACCAAAAGCTCGGAACTCGTCGAGAAATGCATGCCAATCAGCTGCGGAACCCATCGCGATTCAGGAAAAACCAATTTAGTTTCTCACGAGTCCCCGCAGTTGAGGCGGCCGGCTTCGGTGCGGATTCCTCCTCAATGTGGTCGGATAGCCCCATTTCGTCCTTGACCTATCTGCTGTGAGAGGGCATCCAGCTGGTCTAGGCAGCCCTGCATCAGTTGATTGGCGACTGGATCCGCTTGGTGCTTCAGCACACGTAGAAGATCGATAATGGCTGCGGTATTGGCATGGCGAATTTGGTCAAAGAGTTCAGCTCCATGAATGTGGTATTCAGCTTCACACGCCTTTAAAAACAGGGTTTTGGGCAGTTTTGGCATTCTCTGATACCCCAGTAGAGGTTTGTTGATCACCAATTTGCTGTTCTTTAGCTTCATTTTTGGAGGACTGAACCACTTTCCCCCACCTCTCCCTGAGATAATCACCTCTTTTCCTCGGTGTACTACACGCAACGGCAGACTGAAGGCCATGGGTTCCGCACTATTGAAACCGTATGTCATCAGTCGTCGCAGTGGGTCCGTGTACGAATAACGCACAAGAACTTCCGTGGTGTATGCGCCCTTCACACCAATGCTGCCGTCCCTGCCGTCAGTCCATCCATTTGCGTTGGAGTAGTGATTGATCAGTTCAACGATCGGCATCACCAGTAAGCGGCCGCGTCGTCCGACGCATCTACTTTTTAGGAACTGTTGCAGCATGCTCAGCTGAAAACTCGTTCCTGTGAGTCGTTCAGCCTGGTTGTAAAGACCGTGCTGTTGCAGGGCTTTGAGTACTGTCTCTGGAAGGTCGAGAAGTCCTTGCTCGAAGCGAGTGACAGAAGCCTCTCCATCAGCACCCCAGGAGTAAAGGGCTTGGTAGCGCTGAAACCAGTCGGGATATCCCATAGGGAACCGGCTGTGGTCTTTGATTACGACTGCTCCATCTCGTAGATCGACGTTGTCGGCGGGTACAAGCAGGTGCTCTGGAACTTTGATTTCGAGTGGTTCTTGCGGATCGATGGGAAAGATGCCAAGTCCAATCTCTCCATGGCGTTGAATTATGTTCTCTGCCACTCCTCCGAAGCTACGAAATTCATCTAGGAACTGCTGCCAATCCATATGTGCGACGCTGCTTTTACTCAACATTCCGAAGCGTCAATTGCAACCTCTTAATCCTTTCGAGTAGCAGTGTATTCACAGGCTCAGGCGTTTCGTCATGGGGACAGTGACCTGCGCCAGAAATCACCTCGAGCGTTTTCACGCAGGGAATTGTTTTGAGCCAACGCCTGGCTTCCTCCACAGGTTCCCATGGATCTTGTTCGCCCCAGATCAGATCCACGGGAGTGGTGAGATTTTGCATCAGATCTGGTGCTAGGTGGTCATCAAACAGGTTGATAAAGCCGCGGAAGGCTTCGGCTGATCCCTGCCTGCGGCTGGGTTGGTAGAGAAGATCTACCAGCTGATTGTCTAGGTTTTTCCCGCTGGGGTATGCCTGTTTCAACACATTGCGAATCACCGTGGGTCGTGCAGCGTTGCGGAATAGCGCTGAGCTCAACCATCGCTGTTGTACCAGTACTTTGAGTGCTGGACGCAACCAGCTCATCCATGCCGGTTGACGGACCAGTTGCTTGTCATCCATCAGTCGTTGTGCGCAGTCGATAAGCACGATTCCTTTGCAAGGACTGGCTCCTGCTCTCAGCTCGAGTAATTGTGCACTCCTTAAGGCAACGACTCCACCGATCGAATTGCCCACTAGCAGGACCGGCTTGCTGATTACCTCCCTGCAGAAGTCCGCTACTTGCTCTGCCCAGAGGTCGAAACTGTATTTGGTACCTGTATCTGATGATTCACCTGCTAAAACAGCACGGGGTTGATCACTGCTGCCGAAGCCCAGCAGGTCGATAGCAAAGGCAGCTGTTGTGCCACCTAGCAGTGGTTGATTGAAACGCCAGTGGAGGGTATTGGCTCCGAAACCATGAATTAACAGCACACAGAGCTCAGAATTGTCTTGGTTGCCCGCTACACTCCACCTTATCCGATGTGAGCGCCACGTCCAAAACTCTGAGGCTGATTCAGACATGGCCGAAAAGGAAATGGCAAGAGCTAGGTTAGATGCGATTGTGACTTACGAAGACTCTGCAGTTTGATTGGATCAGTCCGAATAGAGTCTTCCTGGCTTGACGAGTTATGATTGAAGGATGGCTGATTATCAATCTCGTGTTCAATTGCTGTTCGGTACTCCTTTTTGGAGATTGAAATGGCCTGACGCGTTGTCAGCATCACTGCAGAGAATTGCAGCTCAGGTTGAGACAGATGTGTCGAGTGGTGAAATCAATCCGGGCTTTAACAGATCTAATTTTCTGGGTTCGCAGAGTCGTCGTTGCATGCTTCGAGAGAGTCCTTATTTACATGACTCTGAACGTAGAGCCCTTATTGGAATGCTCAGTTCGGCGCTGCCATTGGAAAGTGCTTTTAGGGTCAATTGCTGGATGAATTGCAGTCTCGCTGCATCTCATAACAGCGCACATGTTCATCCGGGTGCAGAGATTAGTGGTGTTCTCTACATTTCAGTTCCGCCTGAGTCTGGAAGAATTGTGTTTCGTGACCCTCGGCCTCAGGCTGAAATGTCACAGCTTCAATCCAGTCTTGGGAACGTTTTTGATTCGTTGGTCCCAAGATTTCCTGTGTCACCTGAGCCGGGAGATTTGCTCTTATTCCCCTCATGGTTAATGCATCAAGTGGAGACTGGTCGTAATCAGAATGGCTTGCGAATATCTATGGCGCTCAACATCAATGGCCTGAAAAAAGCTTAGTAAGTTGTCGCTATTCTCTGATAGTTTTGCTTTGTACTGAAGGTGATAGCTGCATTTTGAGGTGTTTTAGGTGTTAGTCGGCTTAGTTGAATGCCTATTTTTTGAGCTGGCACTATGTCCGCTGCATCGTCTTCTTGGTGATGCTCGATGTAATTGGTAAATCCCATTTGCCTTTTGACATAAAAAGCTTTAGTGATTAATCACAGCCTTGTAAGGGCGGAGAATCGCCGATTTCAGTGTTCAAAAACTTTAAGTATTTCATCGGGTGTTACCTGTTCATCGTTCTGGTTAGCCCGGGGTTCATCACTGCACCGGAAGTTCAATAGATCGATGGCATACGTGGGCGCCTGTTCGGCCGGCGCCGGCAGGGTGAAGCGTCAGTAGTTGGTGTTGGCCTCGAAGCCGTGGATCAGCCGCACCGCTGCAGCAGCATGGGGGTCGCCCATCAGGCTCCAGCCAATGGATCGTTGGTTCCAGCTCCAGAGATTGTTGCTCGGGCTCACGCCTTGCCTTGCTGTGCCGGTGCATCTTGGCGACTGAACAACCGCTGTTCGAGGTTTTTCACCAGCACATACACCGGCGGCACAACTCCAAGCGACAGCACGGTGGCCACCACCAGACCACCGAAGATCACGGTGCCCAAGGATTGCTGGCTGTGGGCGCCGGCGCCATTGGCCACCACCAGAGGCAGGAAGCCCGCCAGGGCGGCAATGGCCGTCATCAGGATGGGTCGCAGCCTTGATTCCGCGGATTGCACCGCTGCTTCGGTGATGCTCAGGCCCTGCTCCAGCTTCTGTTCGGCCACCTCCACGATCAGGATGCCGTTTTTGGCGGCCAGGCCGATCAGGGTCACCAGTCCCACCTGGGCATAGATGTTGAGGTCGATCGAGCGCATCGCCAAGAAGGTCAAGGCACCGAGCATGGCCAGGGGCACCGTGGCCAGGATGATCACGGGCGTGATGTAGCTCTCGTATTGGGCGGAGAGCACCAGGTACACAATCAGCACGCCCAGGCCGAATACCAGAACGCTGGCGTTACCGGCGGAGAGTTGCAGCTCAGCCAGTCCGGTGAAGGCGGAGCCGATGTTGGTGAAGTCGGCAGCATTGAACAGCGCTTGAATCTTGGTCAGGGCCTGACCACTGCTCTTGCCGATCGCTTCTGCTCCTTGGATCAGCACGGTGCGGTAGAGGTTGTAATGGCTGATCACCGGTGGCGCACTGCTCAGTTCAGCCGAGGCGAACTGCGACACCTGCACCAGCTCGCCATCGCGATCACGCACGTAATAACTCAGCACGTCGTCGATGGTCTGGCGTTGATCTGGTGTGCCCTGCACGTAGATGCTGCGCACCTGACCGCTCTCATACGTGAGCCCGGAGTAGTTGCCGCCAGTGAGAGCGGCGATGCTGTCCATCGCCTCCTGATAGTCGACGTTCAAAGCCCCCATTACATCGCGGTTCACCGACAGGCCGACGGCAGGAGAGCTGGGGTTGAACTGGGTGTAAAGCGTGGAGAAATCACCGCTGGCATTCCCCTCCTTGATCAGTTGATCCGCCAGATCCGACAGTTCATTGAGGCTGTACTGGCCGTTGCTCAGGTCGTTGAACTGGAAGTAAAAACCGCCTTGAGATGAGAAACCCGGCACCGCTGGCGGCCCTGATGCCGCCGCCAGCCCTTCGCTTAGCTGAATCAACTTGGTGTTTAAGCGCTTGATGATCGCGTCCGAGCTGTGGCTGGCTCCTTTGCGGTCCTCCAGGGGCCTCAATCCGAAGAAGAAGAAGCCTTGATCAGGGCTGGAGCCGTTGAAGCCGGAGCCGCTGATAATTCCGGCATTGGCCACGTCGTCTTCCTCGCTAAGCACCTTGGCGATCTGCATGCCGAGCTTTTTGGTTTCCACCAGGGAGGCGCCGTTCTGGAGTTGGAAGATGCCCAGGCCATAGCCCTGGTCTTCATCGGGGATGAAGGCGGTGGGCAGGGCTGTGAAGGCGAAGCCGGTCAGCACGATGCCCACGGCCAAGCCGCCGAGGATCAGCTGGCGCAGGGCGATCACCCGGGTGAGCAGGGCGGCGTAGGCCCGCTGTAGCCGGTCAAAGCCGGCATTGAACGCCTTGAAGATGCGCGGCAGGTTGGCTCCGGTTAGGGCGCCGATGCCCACGCCGGCCATGTAAGTCCAGCTGCCGAAGGCTGCGGCACTGAATCGCCCGAAGGCCAGACCCACGATCACACCCACAACAATCCAGGCGCGACCGCGCGGTTCGGGGGGTTTCTCCCGGGGCAGGATCAAACCCGAGAGCATCGGCGAGAAGCTGAGGGCGTTGAAGGCCGAAATGGCGATCGAGAAGGCGATCGTTAGGGCGAACTGCTTGTAGATGATGCCGATGCCGCCGGGGTAGAAGGCCACGGGAACAAACACCGCCATCAGCACCAGAGCTGTCGCTAACAGGGCACCGAACAACTCGCCCATGCAGGCCAGGGCTGCCTCGCGGGGCTTCATCCCCTGCTCGATGTTGGTGGACACGGCCTCGATCACCACGATGGCGTCGTCCACCACCAGACCCGTCGCCAGCACCAACCCCAGCAGTGTGAGTTGGTTGATTGAGAAGCCGAACACTTTCAGGAAGGCAAAGGTGCCGATCAGCGAGATCGGGATGGCCAGGCTGGGTACCACCGTGGCGCGCCAGTTCTGCAGGAACAGAAACAGGATCACCAGCACCAGCACGATGGCAAGACCCAGGGCATCAATTACCCCATCCACCGACGCCTCGATGAACTGACCGATGTCATAGATCTGATTCACCGTCACCCCGGGGGGAACAAGGCTGCGGAACTGATCGAGTTGTGCCATCACCGCATTGGACACATCCAGGGCATTGCTGGCCGGGGTTTGATAGATCGCCAGGGTCAGCGCCTCATGGCCGTTCTTGTCGATGCCCTGTACGGCGAAACTGTTGGTGCCGTAGCGCACCTCGCCCACGTCCTCGAGTTTGAGCAGGTTGCCTGAGGGGGAGCGGTTGACAATCAGGTTGTTGAAGTCTTCTAGGGAGGTGAGGTTGCCGTTGTTCTCCACCACGATCGGGTAGGTGTAGGCCTGATCCCCGGATGCCGGAGGCCCTCCCACCAGCCCCCCCACCGCCAAGCTGTTCTGGGATCCCACAGCATTGAGAACCTCCTCTGCGGTGAGCTGGTTGGCGGCGAGTTTGTCGGGATCGACGAACAGCCAGAAGGCGGGGTTGGCTCCACCAATCACGCTCACCGTGGCCACGCCTTCAACGCGCGATAGGGGGTAATAGAGCTGTTCGTAGACCAGGCCGTTGAGGTAGGCCGCGTCGTACTGGCCCTCAGATGAACTGATCTCGTAGGCCAGCAGAATCGAAGGGTTGCTCTGCTTCACCGAGACCCCGGTGGCCGAGACCTGCTCCGGCAGTTGCGGCGATGCCAGGGAGACCCGGTTCTGCACGTTCACCTGGTCGATATCGATATCGGTCGTCTGATCGAAGTAGACGTTGATCGAGCTGGAGCCCGTCATGTCGCTGGTGGAGGCGATGTAAGCCACCCCGGGCACTCCATTGATCTGTTGCTCGATCGGGTTGGTCACCGCTTGCTCGGTGACTTCGGCGTTAGCACCGGCATACGTCGCGCTCACTTGGATCAGCGGATCGGCGATGTTGGGCAGGTTGGCGATCGGCAGCGTGGGGATCGCAATCAGCCCCACCAGCACGATCAGGATGCTGCAGACCGTGGTGAGAACCGGCTTCTTGATGAAGTTGTCGGAGAAAGACATCGCTTCAGTTGGCTCCGCTCTTCACCTGCACCGGCATGCCACTGCGCAGGCGGCTGGTGTTGCTGATGGCCACCTGATCACCAGCGTTCAGGCCGGCCTTCACGGGGTAGGCGTTGTTCTGTAGATCGCCGAGCTGCACCTTGGTCTGCACCACGATCGGGGTGTCCGCTGGTAGCCGTTCCAGCTTTTTCACCACTTGCTCCGAGGCATTGGCTGAGGCTTTGATCTTGGGGAGTGCCTTGTTCAGGGGAACAACCTTGTAGACGAAGGGTTGCTGGGCCTGCATCATCACGGCCTGCACCGGCACCGCCAGGCTGGATTGGTTCCCAGTGATGATTTCGGAGGCTACGAACTGGCCGGTTTTGAGCTGTCCGGTGAGGTTGGGGAACTCCGCTTTCACCATCAGGGTGTTCGGGGCGTTGTTGCTGCCGCTGATGCCGTAGTAAGGAGACACGAAGGTGACCTCGCCTTCACCGCTCACCGCTGGTGTGGTCTGGGAGACCAGCTTGACCGTTTGGCCCACCTTCACTGCTGAAGCCTCGGAGGCGGGAATCTCCATCAGCGTCCACAGGGTGGAGTTGTCGACGATGCCGGTAATCGTCTCCCCGGTTTTGACGTAATCGCCGAGCTTCACCGAATCCAGATCGCCGATCACACCGTCGATTGGTGCGCGGACGAACTTGTAGCCCAGTTCCGCAGCATCCGAGCGGGCTTCGTCCTCAGCCTTCACCGCTTCGTTGGCGTAGCGATCCCGCTCCTTCGCTGAAACGGCACCTTGCTTGTAGAGATACTCGTAGCGTTCAGCATTGAGGACGTCCTTGCGGGCTTCGCTGCGGGCCGCATCCAGCGCGGCACTTTGCTGAACGTTGTCGAGCACCAGGATCACCTGGCCCGCTTTGACGGGTTGGCCAGCGGTGGCAAGGATCTGCACCACGGTGCCATCAATTTGAGGCTTTACCTCCACATTGCTCGTGGATTCCAGCGGGCTGATCGCTTCGATCGCGGGGAAGAATGTCGCTTGCTCGATCCGGCTGGTCTGGATCGAGAGAAACTGCTTGGCTGGCTTTGTCCCGCATCCGCTGAGGCTCAGCACCACACCGCTGGCGACGAGCAGCGCTGCCTTCGTGGCTGATCGCATGGCCATGGTGGGCAGTGGACAGCTGGTATCTGCTGAACGTAGGAATGTCGGCGATAGATGTCGGCGTTTTGACGCGAATCGCGAACTCATGGGCGCTCTGACTGAGGCCGATGCGGCAGTTTTATCGACAGCCTTGCTGGCTTGGTGGGAGCGTCATGGCCGCGGCGGTATTCCCTGGAAGCTGTTGCACGGTGGTGTGCGTCCTGCTCAGCAGCAGAACCTGGACCCCTACGGCATCTGGATCGCTGAGGTGATGCTGCAGCAGACCCAGTTGGCGGTGGTGCTCCCCTACTGGACGCGTTGGATGGCGGCGTTCCCCACAGTTGAAGCCCTGGCCGCGGCGTCGCTGGATGAGGTGCGGCTGCAGTGGCAGGGCCTCGGCTATTACTCGCGGGCCCGCCGGCTACATGAGGCGGCGCAGCTGCTGGTGGGCGGGCCTTGGCCCCGCACCTTGGAGGGCTGGATGGCGTTGCCGGGCATCGGTCGCACCACTGCCGGCAGCATCCTCTCCAGTGCCTTTAATGCTCCGCTGCCGATCTTGGATGGCAACGTAAAACGGGTGCTGGCGCGGTTGACGGCCCATTCGCGACCGCCGGCCCGCGATGACGCCCTGTTTTGGGGTTGGAGTGAGGCGGTGCTCGATCCGGTGCGGCCACGGGATGTAAACCAGGCGTTGATGGATCTGGGGGCCACGGTTTGCACGCCGCGCTCTCCATCTTGTGATCGATGCCCCTGGCGGGTGCACTGTGCTGCCTACGCTGCCGGCGATCCTCGTCGCTGGCCCGTGACCGACGCCCCCAAGCCCCTGCCCTTCCAGGTGATCGGTGTGGGTGTTGTTCTCAACGTGGCAGGGGATGTGTTGATTGACCAGCGGCTGGAGGAAGGCTTGCTGGGAGGGATGTGGGAGTTCCCCGGTGGCAAAAAGGAAGAGGGCGAAACGATTGAAACTTGCATCGCCCGCGAGTTGGAGGAGGAACTCGGCATTGCCGTGACGGTTGGCGATGAATTGATCACTGTTGATCACGCCTACAGCCACAAGAAGCTGAGGTTCGTTGTGCATCTCTGCGCCTGGGTCTCGGGGGAGCCGCAGCCCCTCGCCAGCCAGCAGGTGCGTTGGGTGCGGCCAATTGATCTAGGGACTTACGCCTTTCCGGCGGCCAACGCTCGGATTATTGAGGCCTTGCTTGGCAGGTTGGACTGCTCTGCCCACTCTTAGGGAAGGTCCTTGTGAGGTCGGATGGCACCTGATCCTGTTGTCGTCTGTCTTGGTGAAGCCCTGATCGATCGGCTCGGTCCTCCCGGCGGTGACCCGGCTGTGGATGTGCCGGTGGACGATCGTCTGGGCGGTGCGCCAGCGAACGTGGCCTGTGGCTTGGCCCGCTTGGGCACACCAGTGGCCTTTGCCGGTCGATTGGGGCAGGACGCCATTGGTGAGGCGTTTGTCAGTTTGTTTGCCGAGCGTGGCTTGGACACTGCACTGCTGCAGCGGGATGCGGAGCGTCCCAGTCGCATCGTGCTGGTGCGCCGTTCGCGCGATGGTGAAAGGCAGTTTCAGGGCTTTGCCGGGGATGAAGGGGCTGGTTTCGCCGACCAGGCTCTTGATCCCGTTCCAGTGCCCCAGGCCCAATGGTTGTTGATTGGCACGCTTTCGCTTGCTGCACCATGCTCGGCATCTGCTTTGCTTGCGGCCGTGAGCCAGGCTCGAAGCCAGGGCACGGCGATTGCCCTCGATGTGAACTGGCGCCCCACTTTCTGGCACGCAACGGCCGATCCCGGGGCGGGGCCGTCCGCAGCGGCGAAGGCGGAGATTGAATCCCTCCTGGATCAAGCGGCTCTGATCAAGCTGGCGCGGGAGGAAGCTCTTTGGTTTTTCAACACTGATGATCCCGGCGCGATTCAGCAGGCCCTGCCCCAGCGGCCGGATGTGGTGGTCACTGATGGTGCGGCCCCGGTGCGTTGGCAATTGGGGGACGACTCAGGCCGGCAGTCCGCCTTTCAGCCCCCCACCGTCGTGGATACCACTGGTGCCGGCGATGCCTTCACAGCCGGGCTGTTGCACCGGTGGGCTGCTCCGCCCCATGAGCGCATTCGATTTGCGGCCGCCTGTGGCGCGTTGGTTTGTGGTGGTGCTGGAGGTATTGATCCGCAGCCCACGCAAGCTCAGGTGGAGGCTTTTCTGGGGAGGGTGAGCTGAGCGAGTCGGCCTTTGTCGTGGTGACGCAGATTGAGGCACCAGGCTTCCGGTAGGTCGAGGCCAAGCCGTTCCGGCCACTCAACCGCCATTAATGCCCCTGCCGCGCGCGCCTCTTCTTCCTCTTGCAGAAACAGTTCATCGGCGGAAGCCGGTTGCTCCAGGCGATAAAGATCGAGGTGCACCAGCTGCGGTGTTCCCTGGGGGTAGTGCTGTGCCAGGGCAAAGGTGGGGCTGGTGATCGGTTCGGTGATCCCAAGGCCCTCCGCGAGACCTTGAACAAAAGATGTTTTGCCGGCTCCCAGGGGGCCGCTCAGCAGCAGAATCGCTCCGTTTGGAAGCTGCTTCGCAAGCATTCGGCCAAGGGCTCTTGTCATCTCAAGGGTCTCAAGGGGCCAGACATGCCCTGTAGAGTCCGGCTCAAGCGAGCCCGAAGCCTCGGCGCCTCTGCAGAGATTCAACTCCACGTTTGTTTTAGGGAGCATTAAAACCATGGTGGCAGCGCCCACGTCCCCGGCTGAGCTGAAGCTCGGCGTCGATTGCGTCATCGCCGACATCAATCAGGCTGATTTTGGCCGCAAGGAACTCGACATCGCCGAGACCGAGATGCCTGGTCTGATGGCGTTGCGGGAGAAGTATGGCAGCGAGAAGCCTCTCAAGGGTGCCCGCATCGCCGGCTCTCTGCACATGACGATTCAGACCGCCGTTCTGATCGAAACCCTGGTGGAGCTTGGGGCTGAGGTTCGCTGGGCCTCCTGCAATATTTTCTCCACTCAGGATCACGCTGCTGCGGCAATTGCTGCTAGCGGAATTCCTGTCTTCGCTGTTAAAGGCGAGACCCTTGAGGAGTACTGGGACTACACCCACCGCATCCTCGAGTGGAGCGACGGCGGTTCTCCCAACATGATCTTGGACGACGGCGGCGATGCCACCGGTCTGGTGATGTTGGGCAGCAAGGCAGAGCAGGACATCACTGTTCTGGACAATCCCGGGAACGAAGAGGAGACTTTCCTGTTCGCTTCCATCAAAAAGAAGCTGGCGCAAGATTCCAGCTTCTATTCCCGCACCAAGGCCCAAATCCAGGGTGTGACCGAGGAGACCACAACGGGTGTGGCGCGTCTTTACAAGATGCAGAAAAGCGGTGAACTTCCTTTCCCCGCAATCAACGTCAACGACTCGGTCACCAAGAGCAAGTTCGACAATCTCTATGGCTGCCGCGAGTCACTGGTGGACAGCATCAAGCGTGCCACCGACGTGATGGTGGCGGGCAAGCAGGCCCTGGTGGTTGGCTACGGAGATGTGGGCAAGGGTTCGGCCCAGTCCCTGCGTGGCCTTGGTGCCACCGTCTGCATTGCGGAAGTGGATCCGATCTGTGCCCTGCAGGCCGCCATGGAGGGCTACCGCGTTGTCCGTCTGGAAGACGTTGTCGAGGAGATGGACATCTTCGTCACCGCCACCGGCAACTACCAGGTGATCCGCAACGAGCACCTGGTGAAGATGAAGGACGAGGCCATCGTCTGCAACATCGGCCACTTCGACAATGAGATCGATGTCGCTTCCCTCAAAGCGTACGACTGGGAGAACATCAAGCCGCAGGTCGACCACATCACCTTGCCCAGCGGTAACAAGATCATCCTGTTGGCTGAAGGCCGCTTGGTGAACCTGGGTTGCGCCACCGGTCACCCCAGCTTTGTGATGAGCAACTCGTTCACCAACCAGGTGCTGGCTCAGATCGAACTGTTCACCAAGGGCAACGAGTACGGCAAAGAGGTGTATGTGCTGCCCAAGCACCTCGATGAGATGGTGGCCCGTCTTCACCTCGGCCGCATCGGCGCCAAGCTCACCGAGCTCAGCAAGGATCAGGCCGACTACATCAACGTGCCGGTGGAAGGTCCTTACAAGCCCGACCACTACCGCTACTGATCACCATCACGCTGATCGTCATGGCCCCATGGAAGACTTGCGCCATACAGCGCAGTCTCCATGGGGCTTTCTGATCTGATCACACAACTGCCCGAGTTGATCGGCCAGGCGGTGGAGGCGAACCAGTGGCTGGGTTACATCGCGATCTTCGCGGCGATGTTTCTCGAGAATCTTTTCCCGCCGATTCCGTCCGAACTGATCATGCCCCTCGGGGGCTTTTATGTGCAGCAGGGTCAGCTGGATCTGGTGCCGGTGGTGCTCGCTGGTTTATTGGGCACGGTTCTCGGTGCCCTGCCCTGGTATGGGATCGGACGCTTGATCAACGAGGAACGCATCGAAGCCTGGTTGCAGCGCCACGGACGTTGGATTGGTATCAGTGCTGATGAGCTCGCCCGTAGTCGCCGCTGGTTCAGCCGTTACGGCACAGCCCTGGTGTTTTGGGGACGTCTTGTGCCGGGGATTCGCACACTGATCTCGGTGCCAGCGGGCATTGAAATGATGCCGATGGCGCCGTTCCTGCTCTGGACCACGGCCGGCAGCTTGATCTGGACGGCCTTGCTCACCGTAGCCGGAATGGTGTTGGGAGAGGGCTATAGCAATGTCGAGCTATGGATTGACCCGGTCTCAAAGGCGGTGAAGGTGCTGCTGGTGGTGGCTGTTTTGGCGGGCTCGATCTGGTTGGGACTGCGCATCTGGCGCCGGCGTCAGTCGCCTGACTGAGCACCGGCGCTGGGCGCTTTCTCAGAAGGCTCAGAAGGGAATGTCCTCATCGGAGGCCTGGCCACCAAAGCTGCCGCTTGCTTCCTGGTTGTCGCGTTTGGAGCCCAGTAGTTCCAGTCGATCCACACGGACCACAGGCTTGCTGCGCTCTTCCCCGCTGGCACGGTCGGTCCAGCGATCCAGCTTGAAGCTGCCGATGATGCCGAGTAAGGATCCCTTCTTCACGTAATCCGCGGCGACCTGGGCCTGCTTGCCCCAGATCTCAAGGTTGAACCAGTCGGGTTCGTCGTCGCGGCTGCGACGGTTCACCGCCATGGTGAGGTTGGCCACCATGCTTCCGGATTCGAAGTAGCGCACTTCGGGATCGCGGCCGGCACGGCCGACGAGAGTGACGGAATTGACGCCCATAGACAAATAATCTCCTGAATTTGGATTCATGATGCGGCACCGGTTGGGTGACTGCTTTTAAGGAGTTCCACCAAGGCCGCCGGGTGTAACAGGCAACTGTGAAGAACGCCCCTATGATCCGGCGGTCTTGACTGCGGTGTCTGTGTTCTTTCGTCGTTTCCAGCTGTCGCGTGACATCGGCATCGACCTCGGCACTGCCAACACCCTTATTTATGTTTCTGGTCGCGGCATTGTGCTGCAGGAGCCTTCCGTGGTGGCTCTAGATCTGGAGCGTGGCGCCACCCTGGCGGTGGGCGATGAAGCCAAGTTGATGCTTGGGCGTACCCCCGGAAACATCAGGGCAGTCCGTCCGCTGCGCGACGGGGTGATTGCGGATTTCGATGCCGCTGAGCAGATGCTCAAAACCTTCATCACCAAAGGCAACGAGGGCCGCGGCATCTTGGCCCCACGTCTGGTGGTGGGCATTCCCAGTGGAGTGACAGGCGTTGAGCGTCGTGCCGTGCGGGAAGCAGGTATGGCCGGTGCCCGTGAGGTGCACTTAATTGATGAGCCTGTGGCGGCGGCGATTGGTGCGGGCCTTCCGGTCACCGAGCCTGTCGGCACGATGATCGTCGACATCGGGGGCGGCACCACCGAGGTGGCGGTGTTGAGCCTTGGCGGAACAGTGTTGAGTGAATCCGTGCGCGTCGCGGGCGATGAGATCAGCGACGCGATCGGCGTCTATCTGAAAAAAGTGCACAACATGGTGGTGGGTGAACGCACGGCCGAGGACATCAAGATCCGCATCGGCTCTGCTTTCCCTGACGATGAATTCGATCAGCAGTCCATGGATGTGAGGGGCCTGCACTTGCTCTCAGGGCTGCCCCGCACGATAAACCTCAAGGCTGGTGATCTGCGTGAAGCGATTGCAGAACCTCTCAACGTGATCGTTGAAGCGGTGAAGCGCACGCTGGAGCGCACCCCTCCCGAGCTCGCGGCCGACATCGTGGATCGCGGCATCATGCTTGCCGGAGGCGGTGCGTTGGTGCGGGGCATCAGCGATCTGATCAGCCACGAGACCGGCATCTTTGTCCATATCGCCGAAGACCCGCTGCTTTGTGTGGTGAACGGTTGCGGCCAGGTGCTGGAGGACTGGAAGCGCCTTCAGCGGGTGGTCGATACCCCGGAATTCGTCCGCTCCGCCGCAGGCGCCTGAAGCTATGGCCCCAACGCTCCGTCCCGGCAAGAGCCGCTGGCGTGGATTGGGGCAACTCACCCCCTGGTTTCTCCTGGTGGTGGCCTTGTTGCTGGTGCGTCTGAGCAAGGGCGCTGGTTTCAGCGACGCCTATGCCTTGGTTAGCCGTCCCTTTTGGCCTGGGTCTGCCCAGCGGGAATGGGTCACTGCTGCTGCGGATCTGGAGGACCGCTCCCGCCTGCAGCTTTTAGAAGACGACAACCGTCGCTTGCGGGGTCTGCTGGAGCTTCAGCAACAGGGAGCGGCAGAGGGAGAGGTGCCTGCCGCCGTCATCTCCCGTTCGCCGCGGGGATGGTGGCAGCAACTGGAGCTGGGCAAAGGTTCGCTCCAGGGCCTGGGCCAGGGCGACGCTGTTCTGGGGCCTGGAGGCTTGGTGGGACGCATCGCCAGCGTCACCCCCGCCACGGCGCGGGTGAAGTTGCTCACCGCGCCAGGCCACGAGATCGGTGTCTGGCTGCCCCGCAGCCGTCGCCATGGGCTGCTGGTGGGCCGCGGCAGCAGCCGCCTGTCGCTCCGCTTCATCGACAAGGACCCGGATGTGCGGCCTGGGGATTTGGTGGCTACCTCGCCAGCCAGCACCCTGTTGCCCCCCAATGTGCCTGTGGGGGTGATTCAGTCGGTGGATGAGCAGGCTGTTCCAGCACCCACAGCGGTTGTTCAGTTGATCGCAGCGCCGGAGGCGATCGACTGGGTGCAGGTGCAGACCCGTTGAGATGAGCTGTTGAGATGAGTCGTCTGCACCGCCAACCGATCTGTGTGGCTTCGGCTCTGCTGGTGCCGTTGCTGGCCTTGGCATCGCCGGCCTGGTTGGCCATCGATGGTGTTGGTCCTGCCTGGGCTGTGCTTTGGCTGTTGCCTTGGGCTCTCGTGGACGGTCCTGTATCGGGGGCGTTGGCTGGTGTGGCTCTGGGGCTGGTGCTGGATGGTCTCAACCACAGCGGTTTGAGTCAGGTGCCGGCTCTGCTGCTGTTGGGCTGGTGGTGGGGACGTCTGGGGCGGCGTGCGGCACCGATTCAACGCAGCCTGAATCTGGGGTTGTTGGCCTGGCTTGGTTCGGTGGGTCTCGGTCTGTCGTTGATCCTGCAGCTCTGGCTGCGTCAGGGTGGAGTCTTGGATCCCCTCACCCAGAGCTGGGGTCTGCAGACCTTGTGGTGTCAGGCCTTGGTAACGGGTTTGCTGGCGCCAGTGTTGGTGTCGTTGCAGTTGCTGCTCTGGCGCAGGAGGGTCCCCTCATGAGGCTGACGCGTCGGGATTTACTGCTGGGGGCGGCGGCCCTAGGGCTCGCTGCCTGTGGGCGAAGCAAGCCGCAGGCCAGGGAACTGGAGTTGTGGACCCTGCAGTTGGCACCGAAGTTCAATCCCTACTTCGCGGATCTTCTCGGGGCATGGACCCGTCTTCATCCCGACGCCCCTGTGCGTTGGACCGATCTGCCCTGGGGGTCGGTGGAACGCAAGTTGCTGGCGGCTGTGTTTGCACGAACGGCTCCGGATGTGGTGAACCTCAATCCGCCGTTCGCGGCCAATCTGGCCAGCAAGGGGGGGCTGGCGGACTTGACCCCCCTTCTGCCGGCTGACGCTGCTGGTCGTTATCTGCCGGCGGTATGGGAGGCCTGCCGCGATCCCGATGCCGGGCAGATCGCGGTGCCTTGGTACCTGACCGTGCGGTTGAGTCTGGTGAACCGTGCGTTGTTGGATCAAGCCGGGATTGCTGCACCGCCAACCCGGTGGGATCAGGTGCCGGCTTTTGCGCGTCGCATCCGGCAGCGCACGGGCCGTTACGGCCTTTTCCTCACTACGGTTCCGGATGACTCGGCGGAGCTCCTGGAAACCCTTGTGCAGATGGGGGTGACCCTGCTCGATTCCAAACGCCGGGCCGCCTTTGACAGCCCAGCGGGTCGCCGGGCCTTCCGCTTCTGGAGTGATTTGTATAAGGAGGGGCTGTTGCCGCGGGAGGTGGTGAGTCAAGGCCAGCGTCGGGCGATCGAGTTGTTCCAGAGCGGCGATCTGGCGCTTGCGGCCACGGGGGCGGAGTTTTTGCGCAGCATCCAGACCAACGCCCCACGGGTGGCGGCGGTGACAGAACCCCATCCCCCGGTGACCGGTGTTGATGGCACCGCCAATGTGGCCTTGATGACGTTGGCTGTCCCGCGTCAGAGCCAGCGTGCTCAGGACGCCGTGGACTTGGCGTTGTTTCTGACCAATGCAGATCAACAGGCGCGCTTTGCGGCCGAGGCCCGGGTGTTGCCGTCGTCGCTTGAGGCTTTGGCCCTGGTGCGTGCGGAGTTGGAGCAGGAGGTGCCGGCTTCAGCTTTGGAACGTCAGATTCGACAGGCCCGCCTGTTATCCGCCAGCACCCTGGATCGAGCCCGGGTTTTGGTGCCGGCGTTGCCGGGCATCAAGCGCCTGCAGAAGATCATCTACACCCAGATGCAGCGGGCGATGTTGGCCCAGGTCAGCCCTGATCAGGCCATAACAGATGCCGCGTCGGAATGGAACAGTTACGCCCGTTCACGCTGGCCAGAGACTGACTCCAATTCTTAAGACAATCAGTAAACCACCTGCGCGCCAGGCTGTTTGCGTCGATCTTCAACCCCTGACCGGTATGGTTGCAGCTCGTTAAGGGTTTGATTCGGATGATGGGCAACCTGCCCTCACAACCGAAAGCGACCATTCTCGTCGTCGATGACGAGGCTGCTGTTCGGCGCGTTTTGGTTATGCGCCTTCAGTTGTCTGGGTACCGCGTCATCTGCGCCGAGGACGGTGAGCAGGCCCTGGAAATGTTCCACAACGAGTCTCCTGACTTGGTGGTGCTCGACGTGATGCTGCCGAAGCTGGATGGCTTTGCAGTGTGTCGCCGCCTTCGGGCTGAATCGTGTGTGCCGATCATCTTCCTTTCGGCTGTTGAGGCGATCTCAGAGAGGGTCGCTGGTCTTGATTTAGGCGCCGATGATTATTTGCCCAAACCCTTCAGTCCTAAGGAATTAGAAGCGCGTATTTCTACAATTCTGCGCCGGGTGGGCCGGGGCAACGCTGTCGTTGAAAGCCGCGAAATACCCACAGGTCAGGGTGTGCTTCGCCTCGGCGATCTGGTCGTCGACACCAATCGACGTCAAGTCACCCGTGGTTCGGAGCGCATCAACCTCACATATACAGAGTTCAGCTTGCTTGAGTTGTTGTTCCGTGAGCCAGGCCATGTGGTTCCTCGGGCGGAGATCCTCGAACAACTTTGGGGCTATCCCCCACGTCGCGCTGCTGACCTTCGGGTGGTCGATGTTTATGTCGCTCGGCTGCGAGGAAAACTGGAGCCTGACCCCCGTAATCCGGAGCTGATTCTCACGGTCCGCGGCATCGGTTATGCCTCCCAGCGGATGGGCGAGGCCTCCGCAGCGGTTTGACCAACCCGCGGCCGGGCAGGATGGCGCCCGACTGATCTGCTGCTGTGTCTGAGCTGCGCGATACCCGTCTGGAAAAGGCGAGGGCATTAAAGGAGCTGGGGCAAGGGCCCTATGCCCTGACCTTCAACCCCAGCCACCGCATGGCTGAGCTGCAGGAGACCCATGCCGATCTGCCTAAGGGCGAAGAACGGGACGTCAGCGTTTCCGTGGCAGGACGGGTGATGACGCGCCGGGTGATGGGAAAACTGGCCTTTTTCACCCTTGCGGATGAGACGGGATCCATCCAGTTGTTTTTGGAGAAGGCGGGTCTTGAGGCACAGCAGGAGGGTTGGTTCAAACAGATCACCTCTCTTGTGGACAGTGGCGACTGGCTGGGGGTGACCGGCACCCTCCGTCGTACCGACCGTGGAGAACTGTCGGTGAAGGTGAGCGACTGGCGCATGCTCACGAAGGCGCTGCAACCGCTGCCGGATAAGTGGCATGGTCTGGCCGATGTGGAGAAGCGCTACCGCCAGCGCTACCTCGACCTGGTCGTCTCCCCTGACAGCCGTGAGACCTTCCGGCGCCGTGCCCGCTTGGTGAGTGGCATCCGTCGTTGGCTCGATCAGCGGGATTTTCTTGAGATCGAGACCCCCGTCTTGCAGAGCGAGCCCGGTGGTGCCGACGCACGGCCGTTCGAGACCCATCACAACGCGCTCGACCTCCCCCTCACCCTGAGGATTGCGACGGAGTTGCACCTGAAGCGCTTGGTGGTGGGCGGTTTTGAGCGGGTGTACGAGCTGGGCCGGATCTTCCGCAATGAGGGGGTCAGCACCCGCCACAATCCTGAGTTCACCTCGGTGGAGGTCTATCAGGCCTACAGCGATTACATCGGGATGATGGAGCTCACCGAGCAGATGGTCAGCGCGGTGTGTCAGGAGGTCTGCGGGACAACCACCATCACGTATCAGGGCACCGAGATCGATCTCGCGCCTCCGTGGCGCAGAGCCACGATGCACGACCTTGTGCAGGAGGCGACGGGGCTTGATTTCACGAGTTTCAGCAGTCGGGCGGCGGCTGCCGCGGCGATGACTGCTCAGGGCTTGCATGCGCCTGAACTGGCCGATTCGGTGGGCCGTCTACTCAACGAGGCCTTCGAGCAAGCGGTGGAGACGACCCTGATTCAGCCGACCTTCGTGACCGATTATCCAGTGGAGATTTCGCCCTTGGCCCGGCCACATCGCAGCAAGCCCGGACTGGTGGAACGCTTCGAGTTGTTCATCGTCGGGCGCGAGCACGCCAATGCCTTTAGTGAACTCACTGATCCTGTGGATCAACGTCAGCGACTGGAGGCCCAGCAGGAGCGCAAGGCGGCCGGCGACCTTGAAGCTCAGGGCCTGGATGAGGATTTCGTCACGGCCCTGGAGGTGGGCATGCCCCCCACGGGAGGTTTGGGCATTGGTATTGACCGACTGGTGATGCTCCTTACAGACAGTCCCTCGATCCGCGATGTGATCGCATTCCCACTTTTGAAACCGGAGGTTCGCAAGCAGGACACACCCTCAGTGGAATAATGAAGGGAGTGGCATAGTCCAATCCTCATGAGTGGAGAACGCGTCGGGTTTCGCTTCAAGCACGCTGATGCAGTGGTCAAGCGGAATCCCCAGGGCCGTTCCCGCAGGGGATGGGTGATGGAGCCGGTCGAGCAGACCACCAGCCGCGGCACCAAGATGCCCGCCTATCGCATCCGCTGGCGCGACAGTGAGCGACCGGAGATCGTGCTGCAGCACATGTTGATCGCTGATCCCGACCCCACACCTCCGCCCGAGGGTGTCAGCCTTGAGCCTCCCGCTCCCAAGGCCTGAGTTAAGTCAGTCCAGAGTCGCGGCGTAGCTGGTCCAACTCTTGCTCCGCTTCAAACAACGCCCAGTCCTTCTCCAATGTTGAGGGGCTGGGCGTTTGCCGTTGCTGGACAAGCTCACCCAGCTGCCGTTCCACTTCATTGAAGCGGCGTCCCAGGTCTTCCAGGTCGGCCCAGAGGGCTCGTCCCTGGTTCATCAGGCTGCTGAGGTGCTGTTCGGCCCGCTTGGCTAGCTCGTCTGCTCCAGCTGCCCTGGCGCGGTCAACCCGGCTGCGCCAACCCCGCACGTCGTCGGCAAGCCGGAGCAGCTGCTGGCGTTGCTGCTTCGCTTCGCTTTGCAGTTGCTGGCGTTGCCGTTGCAGGGCTCCGGCTCGATCCCTCAGGTGCTGTTCGCTGAACAGGTTGTCTTGGACGGGGTTGTTGCGCAGAAAGGCGGAGAGCCTTGCGTCCAGCTCCCGCTCCAACTGCTCCAGCCAGCTGCTCATGCTTCGCCGGGTGTAGTGATCACCGGTTTTTCGATCTCTTTTTCCAGGGGCTCGATTGCGGCTGTTTTGGAGTTGAGAATCATCATGGTGAGTTGAGCCGCTTTGACCTCGCCCACTTCACCTTCCAATTCCCCCAGGCGATCAAAGGCCGCCATGTACACCGCCTCCAGCTCCTTGATCAGCTGCTCGCGCTGCTGCTTGATCGCCTGACGCCGTTCGTCTTTTTTCATGCCGCCGTGAGCTCTTGAGCTCAGTTTGCCGGCAAAAGCAGATGCAGAGCGATCTGCTGGTGTGGATCCTCCCAGCGGCGCTCAATCCGCCAGCCAGCCCGTGCCACAAGGGCGGCTGCGGCCCCCGGCGAATACTTGACGCTGTGTTCGGTGATCCAGGCCTCGCCGTCCCGGAAGGACCAGGCGTTGCCGGCCAGGTGCACGGTCTGATCCCGTCTGCTGATAAGGGCCATTTCGATCCGCTGCTGCTGCGGTTGCCAGCTGGCCTGGTAACGGAACTGCGCGGGATCGGCATCGCCCTGGAGGTCGCGATTGAGTCGCTGCAGCAGATTGTGGGCGAAGCTGGCGGACACGCCGGCTGCATCGTCGTAGGCCGCTTCCATCAGTGCTGGCTCTCGCGGTTGATCCAACCCCAGCAGCAGCGGGCCTCCAGCCAACAGCTGCCGGGCATTGCGGAGGAAGTGCACGGCGTCCTCCGGGGTGAAGTTGCCCAGGGAGCTGCCAGGGAAGAAGCCGATGCGCCGTTGTTTCTCTAGAGCGGGGTGTGGCGGCAGCTGTGGAAGGCGGGTGTGATCACAGCAGATGCCCACCATGGCGGTCTTCGGGTGCCGGGCGGCGAGACCGGAAAGGGCCTCCTCCAGGGCGCTGAGGCTGATGTCCAAGGCGGCGAAGACGCTGCTGCCGAGGGCCGTGAGCAACGGATCCACTTTGCGAGCGTTGCCGATGCCGAACTCCACCACCAGCCCGGGTCCCGTTGCGGCGGCGATAGCGGGCGCATGGTCTTCCAACAGGGTGATTTCCCGTTGGGTGAGGGTGTATTCCGGCTGCCGGCAGATCTCGGCGAACAGCCGTGATCCTTCGGCGTCGTAGAGCATCCAGGCTGGTAACTGGCGGGGGCTGCGCCGCAGACCCTCGTCGACCAGGCGCACCAGATCCGCCGGGGGTGGGTGGAGGTTGAGCAGGGTGATGTTCATCGGGCTAAACGGATGCCCGCGGCCATCCAGCGGCTCGCCGGCTGGAAGAAATTGCGGTAGGTGTCGCGCTCGTGGCCTGGAGGGGTGAGCCAGCTGCTGCCCCGCAGCACCATCTGTGAACTCATGAATTTGCCGTTGTATTCGCCGATGGGCCCCTCTACCGGGAGGAAGCCGGGATAGGGGCTGTAGGCACTGGAGGTCCACTGCCACAGCACCCGGTGGGCCTGCTTCATGGCGCTGCCGTGTACGCCACAAGCGTGCTCCCATTCCGCTTCTGTAGGGAGACGGGTACCGCTCCAGCGGGCATAGGCATCCGCTTCGAACCAGCTCAGATGCCGCACGGGTGCCTGGGGGTCGCGGCGGCGGCGTCCCGCCAGGGTGAACTCGTCGTTGTCTCCGCCCCAGTAGCGCGGAGCCTGCCACTGGTGCTGCTGGATCAAGGTCCATCCTTCACTCATCCACAGTTCGGCGCGCTGATAGCCCCCGTCAGCGATGAAGGCTGCGTAAGCGCCGTTGCTCACCAGGGTGCTGCTCAGCTCAAACGGCTCCAGCCACACCCGGTGCCGCGGTGTCTCGTTGTCGAAGTGAAAGCCGTCGCCCTGGTGGCCGATCTCCACCAGGCCGCCAGGGCAGGGGAGCCATTGGTCTGGCTCCATCTGCAGGGTCAGCTCGGCGTCTGGGTTGTAGGTGGGTTCCAGAGGCTGGCGGTGGAAGCCATCCAATAGGTCCATCAGCAGCAGTTCCTGGTGCTGCTGTTCGTGGTGCAGCCCAAGCTCCACCAGGGCTATTAAGTCTTCGGGTGGCTTCTGCAGCAGCTCTTCCAGTCCGGCATCCACCCGTTGGCGCCAGGCCAGCACCGCGCCGATGGCCGGGCGGCTGAGCAAGCCTCGTTGTGGTCGGGGATGGCGGTCTCCGACGGCCTCGTAATAGGAGTTGAATTGATAGTTCCAGAGCGCGTCGCAGGCCTTGTGCCCAGGTGCGTGGGGTTGAAGCACAAAGGTGTCGAAGAACCAGGTGGTGTGGCCCAGATGCCATTTGGGTGGGCTGGCATCCGCCATCCCTTGAATCATCAGGTCTTCCGGTTCCAGGGGTGCGATCAGTGCTTCGCTGCGGCGCCGCACCGCCAGCAGGGTGTCCAGCAGCACGGGTCCGGCCAATCTTCTGCGGACCCTAGGGGCTGCTGCAGACCATCGGTACCATCAGCCCATTGAATTGGCTGATTTACTTGAGCGGTTCCGGCACTCTGCTGGTGGAGCGTTACCGCCTGGAGGAGCGGCTCAGTGGGCCCGATCCGGTGCAGGGATCCCTTTGGCGTGCCGTGGATGTGATGGCTGGTGATGTGCCAGTGGCCATCCGCCAACTGGAGACCACGGCAGCCCAGCAGCGACTGCAGGGGATCTGGCCCCAGTTGCAGTCGTTAACGCATCCCCAGTTGCCCCGCTGCGGAGAGCTGTTCGAGTTGGATGGGGCGATTTGGCTCGTTCGCGACTGGCAGGACGGCGTCGCTTACGACGTGCTGCGACGGCAAACGCGCTTCGGTGCCGGCGATGTGCTGTTGCTGCTGCGCCAGATCCTGCCTTTGCTGGAGATGTTCCATGGCTGCGGGCTTGTTCACGGTGATGTGAATCCCCGCCATCTGTTGCGTCGCGGCAGTGATGGCCTGCCTGTACTGCTGGATGGTGGTCGGATGCAGCGGGAGGGCGCCACCTCGAAGGAGTCTGCCTGTAGGGATCTGCATGACCTGGGGGTCACCGCTCTGGAGTTGCTCAGCGGCAAGGAGTCATCAGCCCTGATGGCCACAAATGGCGAGGACGGGTCCTGGCCGGAGGGTCTTTCGCTTGAGCCGGGATTTCGCCAGGTGTTGGAGCGCCTTCTCTCTGAAGCACCGGAGCGCCGTTTCAGCGAAGCATCCGATGTCCTCAAGGCTTTGG
This sequence comes from Synechococcus sp. UW106, assembly GCF_900474015.1. Lineage (NCBI taxonomy): Bacteria > Bacillati > Cyanobacteriota > Cyanophyceae > Synechococcales > Synechococcaceae > Synechococcus > Synechococcus sp. UW106. Next base: position 219,519 of record NZ_UCNV01000009.1, on the reverse strand, counting down.
GTTCGGTTGTGTTGCCCGCATCAGTGACTGATCCCAGCGTCCCGGAGCTCACCGTGTCGCCGCGAACCAGCCGGGCCATGGCCCGCGAGCAGGGAGCGGAGGGTCGTCTCTGGCCCGTGGTTATTGCTCTGGCCCTGTCGGCCCTGGTGGGTTCCGCTATCGGCTGGTTGCTGCTCCCACGCACTTCCCCGATAGAAAAGGGCCCCCGCATAGGCCGAGATAGGGCGATTCAGCAGCCTGCTCTCAGCCTGCCGCCGGCGGAGCTGGATCAGCGCCAGCAGCTGTTCAGCCGGTTGCGGGCCCTTCAGGTGGATCGCGATTGGTTCCTCAAGTTGGTGGATGCCAGCCTGACCAGCCGTTTCCCTGCGGGGGGCGACAGCCTCCGTTCGGAATCGCTAGATGATGCGGCGCTGCGACAGGTCTGGAGCGAGCTGGCGGAGGGATGGTTGGCCCGGATCGAGCAGCTGCCGCCGGCGATCCGGGCCCGGTTGGGGCGTCTGCGGGATGTGGACTGGGAGCAGCCGCGTCTGGCGCTGCAGCAACAGAGTGTTCATCCAAGGGTGGTGGAGCATCTGGTGAGTGCCGCGGCTCAGGATCTGCTGCCGGGCACGATGCAGGGCCGCAAACCAGCGGAACCCTTCCGTCAGCTTTGGATTGCAGCGGCGATGGAGAGTCTTGATGACGTCGAAATCGTGCGACTTAAGGCGCGTCCTCTGGAACCCACCAACACGTCTTTGCGCATTCCTGCCGGTGGCGCTCGCCTCGTGCTGGTGCAGGTTCCGGACGGTGATGCCCTGGCCCTTGGCATCAACGGCACTCCGCTGATGCAGATGGTGGTGTTCGGTGCGAATGGGCAGGTGGTGGAGGAGCGCGGCCCGCTGCGGGTGGCCAGGATTGCCGCTGAGGCGGGTTCACCCCTGCAGGTGCTGATCACCAACGAGGGGGTCTCCTCCGGTCTGTTCACCTTGTCCTGTAGAGCAGACCGTCCTCGTCCTCCCCTGCCGGCAGTGGACCTGGATCCGCTGCCCGACTCGGCCACGGGGGAATTGGTGAGGCCACCGGGGCTGGATTCGAACGATCAGTAGCGAGCTATCGCCGCCTTCACCTCTTTCTTGGATTGCTTCTCCTTTTCGGCGGCCCGCTTGTCGTGCAACTTGCGACCTTTGACCAGCCCGATGGTGAGCTTGATCCAGGACCCCTTGAGGTGAAGGTTGAGGGGAATCAGCGTGAGACCTTTCTGATCCACCAAACCGCGCAGCTTGTCGATCTCGCGGCGATGGGCCAGAAGTTTGCGGGTGCGCAGCGGGTCGTGGTTGAAGTAGTTGCTGGCATGGGTGTGGGGTGAGATGTGCACGTTGTGCAATTGCAGTTCCCCACTGCGGATCAGGCAGAAGCCATCGCGCAGGTTGGCCTTGCCGTTCCGGATTGACTTCACTTCGGTGCCCACTAGCTCGATGCCGGTTTCCAGGGTCTCGAGGATCTCGTATTGATGTCGGGCCTGACGGTTGTCGGCCAGCATCCGATTGGCAGCGGCCCGTGCTGCGGCTGCTGCTGCTTTTTTCGCTCCTCCCTTGGCCATGGCTCTGGCTGTGTCTTCCGACCCTATCCAGGTCTGGGTACCCTGCCCGCATGGCGATTGTCTCCTCCAGTTCCGGTCGCAAGCCAGCACGCCGTCCCGAAGCGCTGGTGGACCCCCAGCCGGCCCCTGAAGAGGCGGTGAGTCGGCCGGAAGACAAGCTTCGGCCCCAGCGCTTGGCCGATTACATCGGTCAGAGCGAGCTGAAGCAGGTGCTGGGCATTGCGGTGCAAGCGGCACTCGGCCGCGGCGATGCCCTCGATCATGTGCTGCTCTACGGCCCGCCGGGTTTGGGCAAAACCACCATGGCCATGGTGTTGGCCGAGGAGATGGGGGTTCAGTGCAAGGTCACCAGTGCGCCGGCCCTGGAACGCCCGCGCGACATCGTTGGTCTGTTGGTCAACTTGCAGCCCCGCGATCTGCTGTTCATTGACGAGATTCACCGTCTCAGCCGGGTTGCGGAGGAGTTGCTGTATCCGGCGATGGAAGACCGTCGCTTGGATCTCACCGTGGGCAAGGGCAGCACGGCGCGCACCCGCTCCCTTGACCTGCCGCCGTTCACCCTGGTGGGGGCCACCACCCGCGCCGGATCGCTGAGCTCCCCGCTGCGGGACCGCTTCGGCCTGATTCAGCGGTTGGAGTTCTACGGCCAGTCGGATTTGGAGGCGATTGTGTCACGCACCGCAGGGTTGATCGGGTTGACCCTGACGCCTGAGGCTCGCAGCAGCATTGCGGCCTCCTGTCGCGGCACTCCGCGGATCGCTAATCGTTTGCTGCGCCGGGTGCGGGATGTGGCCAGCGTCCGCGGTGGTGGCATGAGCGGTAGCGATGGCACCATTGATCAGGCTCTGGTGGGAGAGGCCCTCAGCCTCCACCGGGTCGACCATCGCGGCCTTGATGCCAGTGACCGTCGGCTATTGCAGCTGCTGATTGACCACCATGGAGGTGGCCCGGTGGGCCTGGAGACCCTGGCGGCGGCCCTCGGAGATGACCCCGTCACCTTGGAAACGGTGGTGGAACCGTTTTTGTTGCAGCAGGGGCTGTTGATGCGCACCCCCCGCGGCCGGATGGTCACGGATGCGGCCCGCAGCCATCTGGCGGAGGCGGCATGAACCGGCTTCTGGTGCTGTTGCTGAGCCTGGTGCTGGTGCTGGTGCTGCCGGTGCAGGCCCTGGATCTTCAGGGGCTCTATGAGCAGGCGCTGACGGCGAGCCGTCAGGGAGATTTTGCTGAGGCGTTGCCCCTCTGGGACCGCTTCCTGGAGCAGGCCCCAGAGGATGCAGCCGCACTGAGCAACCGCGGCAATGTTCGTCTTGCCCTTGGGGATGCTTCAGGGGCCATCGAAGACCAGAGCGCCTCGATCGTTTTGGCGCCGGAGGAAAGCGACCCACGCCTCAACCGGGGCACGGCGGAGGAGGCGCTTCAGGAGTGGTCCGCAGCGGCAGACGACTATCTCTGGATCCTGGAGCGGTATCCAGACGATGCCTCAGCCCTTTACAACCTGGCCAATGTGCGCGGCTCGCAGGGGGATTGGCCTCAGGCCCGTTCGCTCTACGGCCAGGCTGCCCTTGCCCGTCCTGGTTTTGCGATGGCCCGTTCCAGCGAGGCCCTGGCGGCTTGGCAGTCGGGAGATCTCGATTGGGCGGAGGCGGAATTGCGCAAGCTGATCCGTCGCTATCCCTTGTTTGCCGATGCTCGGGCAGCCCTCAGTGGCCTGCTCTGGCGTGAGGGATCTAGCGGTGAAGCCGAAAGCCACTGGGCTGCGGCAGCGGGTTTGGACCAGCGCTACCGCCAGGCGGATTGGCTGCAACAAGTGCGCCGTTGGCCGCCGCAGCCGACGGCGGATCTGATGGCATTCCTGGCCTTGGAGGCCTCCTGAGATGAGCCAGCCTGAGATGACCGAGGCATCGGCTCTTTCCGACCGACTCAGCCGTGAGCTGCCTGAGTTGCTGGAGCTGCGCCGGCATCTGCATGCTCACCCTGAACTCAGTGGTGAGGAACACCAGACGGCTGCCCTGGTGGCGGGGGAGTTGCGCCAGTTGGGCTGGTGCGTGCGCGAGGGGGTCGGTCGCACGGGGGTGGTGGCCGAACTGGGGCCAGAGCAAGGGCCCACGGTGGGGCTGCGAGTCGATATGGATGCACTTCCGGTGGAGGAACGCACCGGTCTGCCCTATGCCTCCACCCGCCAGGGGCTGATGCATGCCTGTGGCCACGACCTGCACACCTGCACGGGGCTGGGGGTGGCGCGGTTGTTGGCCCAGGAGCCGAAGTTGGGCGGCCGGGTGCGGCTGCTGTTTCAACCCGCTGAAGAGTTGGCCCAGGGGGCGGTGTGGATGCGGGATGCGGGGGCTGTAGATGGCCTCGGTGCCTTGTATGGGCTCCATGTGGTGCCGAATCTGCCGGTGGGCACGGTCGGGATCAGACGGGGCTGTCTCACCGCGGCGGCCGGCGAGCTGGAGGTCGTGGTGCAGGGGGAAGGGGGGCATGGTGCCCGCCCCCATCAGTCGGTGGATGCTGTTTGGCTTGCCGCCCGCGTGATCACGGAGTTGCAGCAGACGATCGCTCGCCGCTTGGATGCTCTGCAGCCGGTGGTCATTAGTTTCGGCAAGGTGGACGGCGGTCGCGCCTTCAACGTGATTGCCGATCAAGTGCGCTTGCTGGGCACGGTGCGCTGCCTGGATCTGCAGCAGCACGCCCAGTTGCCAGCTTGGATCGAAGAGACGGTGCAGGGGATTTGCGCTAGCGGAGGCGGCACGGCTGTGGTGAACTACCGCTGCATTGCGCCGCCGGTGCACAACGATCCGCAGCTCACGGATCTCCTCGAGCGCTGTGCGGTGGATTGTTTGGGCCGCGACAAGGTGCTGCAGGTGGAGCAACCCTCCTTGGGGGCGGAAGACTTTGCTGAGTTGCTTCGGGATGTGCCGGGAATGATGGTGCGGCTGGGGGTTGCTGGGCCTGAAGGGTGTGCCCCGTTGCATAACGGGGCCTTTGCCCTGGAGGAGGATGCCCTCGGTGTTGGTATTGCCGTGCTCACTGCCACCTTGCTGGCTTGGATCGCGGAGAACGCTTCGTCATGAACCAACGCCGCGCTGTGATTTGGGTTTCCCTTGGGGCACCACTGCTGATCCTGCTGGCCCTGCTGGCCTCACAGCAGCGTCAGGGGAAAGATCAAGTGCAGGTGCTTCCGGCGGTGCTGGTTGGTTCGGGCCTGATGATCAGCAGCGCTCTCGGTCGGCAGCGTCGCCGCGCCAGGCTGTTGGCCGATCTTCAGCGGGCGCGCACCCCCGGCAGCAACCCATGAGTGAGACCGACCCCCAGAAGCCTGATCTCGACACTGTGCGCCTGGCCATTGCTAGCGGAGACCCTGTGAAGGCGATGCCAGCGATCACCCAGCTTCGCCATTGCTCGGATGCGGAGGCGGTGCCGTTGCTGGTGCTGGGCACACAGCAAAAACCCTTTTTGGTGCGCTCGTTGAGTTGCAGCGGCCTGGGCTACAAGCGCACTGAGCAGGGCTGGGCCGTGCTCAGTGAGTTGATCACTGCGGATGAGGACCCCAACGTCCGGGCCGAAGCAGCTAACTCTCTGGCCAGTTATGGGGTCGAGCGGGCCTGGCCTCTGCTGTTCTCGGCTTTCGAGGCGGACAACGCCTGGTTGGTGCGCTGCAGCATCTTGTCCGCCTTGGCGGAGCAGCCCGGCATTGATCTGGGTTGGTTGCTTGAATTGGCGACTCTCGCCGTTGCCGATGCCGATGGCATTGTGCGGGTCAGTGGAGCTGAAATCCTGAGTCGGATCGTCCGGGAAGGGGGCAACGATCCCATTGCCCTGCAGGCCAGAAGCTTGTTGCAATCTCTGCAGCAGGACAGTGATCACCGTGTCGTGGCAGCAGTTCTAAACGGCCTGCAATCAAGCTGAACCTTGCTTTCAGGAACGTTGCTAGCTTTTAGACATCACTAGGGGTGTCTGAGTTCAAAACGCGCTCAGACTGAGATCACACCCTCCGAACCTGATCCCGGGTTATGCCGGCGCAGGGAAGTGTTTGAGCGTGATCTACGGCCAAAAAGTCGACCCCTGGGCAATCCGTCGCACTTCAGATCATGCGCGCTTCCTGGGTTGAGTCCCGCAAGGGCCAGGCCAACGTCTCTCAGATGCACTACGCCCGTCAGGGGCTAGTGACTGAAGAAATGGCCCATGTGGCCAAACGGGAGAACCTGCCCGAGTCGCTGGTGATGGAGGAAGTGGCTCGGGGGCGAATGATCATCCCGGCCAACGTCAATCACGCCAACCTGGAGCCGATGGCGATCGGCATCGCCAGCAAGTGCAAGGTGAACGCCAATATCGGCGCTTCACCCAATGCGTCGGATGCTGCCGAGGAGGTGAACAAGCTCAAGTTGGCGGTGAAGTACGGCGCCGACACGGTGATGGATCTTTCCACTGGCGGAGTGAATCTTGATGAGGTGCGCACCGCGATTATCAACGCGTCTCCGGTGCCCATCGGCACAGTGCCGGTGTATCAGGCGCTGGAAAGCGTGCATGGCTCAATCGAGAAGCTCGATGAGGATGACTTCCTCCACATCATTGAGAAGCACTGCCAGCAGGGAGTTGATTACCAGACCATCCACGCCGGTCTGTTGATCGAGCACCTGCCCAAGGTGAAGGGACGCATTACGGGCATCGTCAGCCGTGGTGGCGGCATCCTGGCCCAATGGATGCTCTATCACCATCGCCAGAACCCTCTCTACACACGGTTCGACGACATCTGCGAGATTTTCAAGCGCTACGACTGCACCTTCTCGCTGGGTGATTCTCTGCGCCCTGGTTGCCAGCACGATGCGTCGGACGCCGCTCAACTGGCCGAACTGCACACCTTGGGCGAACTGACCCGTCGGGCTTGGAAGCACGACGTCCAGGTGATGGTGGAAGGTCCTGGTCACGTGCCCCTCGACCAGATCGAGTTCAACGTGAAAAAGCAGATGGAGGAGTGCAGCGAAGCGCCCTTCTATGTGCTCGGCCCCCTGGTGACTGACATCGCTCCTGGGTATGACCACATCACCTCGGCAATCGGTGCGGCCATGGCCGGTTGGCATGGCACAGCGATGCTCTGTTATGTGACTCCGAAGGAACACCTCGGTCTCCCCAATGCTGAGGATGTACGGGAAGGCTTGATTGCCTACAAGATCGCTGCCCATGCGGCAGACATCGCCCGTCACCGCCCGGGTGCTCGGGATCGTGATGATGAGTTGAGCCGGGCCCGTTACGCCTTTGATTGGAACAAGCAGTTCGAGCTATCGCTTGATCCTGAGCGCGCCAAGGAGTATCACGATGAGACCCTGCCGGCTGATATCTACAAGCAGGCTGAGTTTTGCTCCATGTGTGGACCGAAGCACTGCCCGATGCAGACCAAGATCACCGACGAGGACCTTGAAGGTCTTCAAAAGGTCCTCGAAACCAAAGCAGGCGCTGCAGAGCTCACTCCGGTCAAGCTCGACAAAGCTGATTGATCACGTCGTTTGTATCCAGTCATTTGCCCGGCGTCCTTTCGGACGTCGGGCTTTTTTGTAGAAGCCACTAAAAAGCCCCCCTGCTTAGGCAGCGGGGCTTCGCATTGAAGGGTTCTCTGGGGATCAGCCGAGCAGAGCTTTGGCTTTGGCGACCACGTTCTCCACGGTGAAACCGAATTCCTTGAGGCAGGTGCCGCCGGGGGCGGAAGCACCGAAACGGTTCATGGTCACGCTGTCGCCATCCAGGCCGATGAAACGGTGCCAGCCAAAGGATTCAGCGGCCTCAACCACGATGCGCTTGCGCACGGCGTTGGGGAGCACCTCTTCCTTGTAGGCATCGGTCTGCTCGTCGAACAGTTCGACGCAGGGCATGGACACCACGCGCACCTTCTTGCCTTCAGCGGTGAGTTGCTTGGCTGCCTGAACGCAGAGGTCGAGCTCGGTGCCGGTACCGATCAAAATCAGATCGGGAGTGCCCGCGCAGTCTTCGAGCACATAGCCACCAAGTGCCACCTTGTCGATGGAGGAATTGGCCTGGTTGGCCATTCCCTGACGGCTGAGGCAGAGGGAGCTGGGGCGATTGCGGTTTTGGATCGCCACCTTGTAAGCACCACTGGTCTCGTTGCCGTCGCCAGGGCGGAACACCAACATCCCTGGCATCGCGCGGAGCGATGGGATGGTTTCGATCGGCTGGTGGGTGGGGCCGTCTTCGCCGACGCCGATGGAGTCGTGGGTGAGCACGTAGATCACACCCAGCATGCTCAGGGCAGATAGGCGCATGGAGCCGCGCATGTAGTCGGCGAACACCAGGAAGGTGCCGCCGTACGGGATCAGACCACTGTTGTGATATGCGATGCCGTTGAGGATGGCGGCCATGGCGTGCTCGCGCACACCGAAGTGCAGGTAGCGCTTCTCAGGGCTGCTGGCCTGGTAGGAGCCGGTTTCACCCTTGATGTCCGTGTAATTGGAGTGGGTGAGGTCAGCGGAGCCGCCAATGAGCTCGGGCAGGTTGGGTCCCAGAGCACCCAGGCAGATCTGGGAGTGCTTCCGGGTGGCCAATCCACCATCTTCGGGGGTGTAGGTGGGCAGATCCTTGTCCCAACCCTCGGGTAGCTCTCCTCGCAGCATCCGCTCGAACTCGGCGGCTTCCGTGGGGTACTTGGTGCGGTAGGTCGCCAGGGTCTGGTTCCACTCGGCCTCGAGGCTGGCGCCACGGTCGATGGCTTGGCGGAACTGGTCGTAGGCGTCCTGGGGAATTTCGAAGGGGGCGTAGTCCCAACCCAGCTGCTGACGGGTCAGGGCCGCTTCCTCTTCACCCAGAGCAGCACCATGCACGCCGGCGGTGTCTGCCTTGTTGGGGGAGCCGTAGCCAATGATGGTGGTCACCTTGATGATCGACGGCTTGTCGGTCACTGCCTTGGCGGCTTCGATCGCTTTGGCGATGGCATCCACATCGGTGTTGCCCTCGGCCACGTGCTGCACGTGCCAGCCGTAGGCCTCGTAGCGCTTCAGCACGTCCTCGGTGAAGGACACATCGGTGCGGCCGTCGATGGTGATGCTGTTGTCGTCGTACAGGGCGATCAGCTTGCCCAGCTTGAGGTGACCAGCCAGCGATGCAGCTTCGGAAGAGACGCCTTCTTGGTTACAGCCGTCACCCATCACCACATAGGTGTAGTGATCCACCACGGTGGCGTCAGCCTTGTTGAACTTGGCCGCCAGGTGGGATTCAGCGATGGCCAGACCCACTGCGTTGGAAATGCCGGCACCCAGAGGGCCGGTGGTCACTTCAACGCCCGGGGTTTCAAAGGTTTCGGGGTGACCGGGAGTTTTGGAGCCCCACTGACGGAACTGCTTGATGTCGTCGATCGTCACCGAGTCGTAGCCGGTGAGGTGCAGCAGCGCGTAAAGCAGCATGCAGCCGTGGCCAGCAGACAGCACGAAGCGGTCGCGGTTGAACCACTTGGGGTTCTTTGGGTTGTGCTTGAGGAACTTGTCCCAGAGGGCATAACCCATGGGTGCGCAGCCCATCGGCAGACCGGGGTGGCCGCTGTTGGACTTGTTGATGGCGTCGACAGCCAGCATCCGAATGCTGTTGATGCAGAGCGTGTCGAGTGACGCGGGCGCAGCGACCATGGTGTTAGTAGGAAAAGTTGGAGCGATTTTGACGCACGGCGTGAGCGGTAAGGCTCAGCTGGCGCGTTTGAAAGCCAGGCAGACGTTGTGGCCGCCGAAGCCGAAGGAGTTGGACAAGACGGTTCCCAGTGTCTGATCCCGCGCCGTATTCGGCACGACATCCAGATCACAGTCGGGATCCGGGGTGGTGTGGTTGATCGTGGGGGGCACGACGCCGTGTTGCAGCGCCAGCACGCAGGCCACGGCTTCGATGCCGCCGGAGCCACCCAGCAGGTGACCGGTCATCGATTTGGTGGAGCTCACGGGAATCTGCAGCGCACGGTCGCCCAGTGCGCTCTTGATCGCGGAGGTCTCGTTCTTATCGTTCGCCGGGGTGCTGGTGCCATGGGCGTTGACATAGTCGATTTCCGAAGCATCGATCCCGCCATCGGCCAGGGCCAGGCGCATCGCTTCAGCTCCCCCGACGCCGCCGGGCGTGGGTGAGGTGATGTGGTGGGCATCGCAGGTCATGCCGTAGCCCACCACTTCGCCGAGGATCGTGGCGCCACGGGCTTGGGCATGCTCGAGTGTTTCGAGCACCAGCACGCCAGCACCTTCACCGATCACAAAGCCATCCCGTTCCTTGTCGAACGGACGACTGGCAGTGGCCGGATCGTCATTGCGGAACGACAAGGCCTTGGCGCTGGCGAAGCCGGCAACCCCTAGGGGAGTGATCGCCGATTCGGCGCCACCGCAAACCATCGCGTCAGCCTTGCCCAGCTGCAGCAACCGGAAGGCATCACCAACAGCATTGGAGCCTGCGGCGCAGGCGGTGGCCACGGCAGAGCTGGGGCCTTTGGTGCCCAGGGCAATCGCCGCTAAACCTGTGGCCATATTGGGGATCATCATCGGCACCGTGAACGGGCTCACCCGTCCCGGACCGCGGCCCTCGAGCACGTGGGCTTGGGTTTCCATCGTGAGCAGTCCGCCGACGCCGGAGCCGATGATCGTGCCGATCCGATCCGCATTCGCGTCGTTGATGTCAAGGCCGGCATGGGCCACAGCCTGCTTGGCTGCCACCACGCCGAACTTGCAGAACCGATCCCAGCGCTTGGCTTCCTTCGGTTCGATGAAACCTGTCGGATCGAAATCCTTCACCTCCGCCGCAAAGCGACAGGCGTGCTCAGATGCATCGAACAGGGTGATGGCCTCTACTCCGTTGCTGCCGGAGGTGAGGCCGTTCCAGTAATCCTGAACCGTGTTGCCGATCGGTGTGACCGCGCCGAGGCCGGTAATGACGACGCGATGGAGACCATCCACCATTGCGTTGTTCAGGCTTGCTTGTCTTCGATGTATTTGACGGCGTCGCCAACAGTGGTGATGCCTTCAGCAGCTTCGTCGGGAATCTCGATGTCGAAGGCCTCTTCCAGGGCCATCACGAGTTCCACGGTGTCCAGAGAATCAGCACCCAGATCGTTCTGGAAGTTGGATTCCGGCTTCACTTCGCCGGAGTCAACACTCAGTTGCTCCGCAACGATCGAACGGACCTTCTCGAGGATCGCTTCCTGGGACATAGCCGTGGCAACGGGACGCTGCATCTTACGGGCACGCCCTCAGGGATCACCTCGCGAAGTGCCCCCGCCGTTAACAACGGTGACGGCATGGCCAAGGACATCTCAGGGAGGGGTACGTTTGCTTCAAGCCTTCGTATGAATCGGGCACATGTCCCACGCCGTCAAGATCTACGACACCTGCATCGGTTGCACCCAGTGCGTGCGTGCCTGCCCTCTCGACGTGCTTGAGATGGTGCCCTGGGACGGCTGTAAGGCCGGCCAGATCGCATCATCTCCGCGCACCGAAGACTGTGTGGGTTGCAAGCGCTGTGAAACCGCCTGCCCTACCGACTTCCTGAGCATCCGCGTCTATCTCGGAGATGAGACGACCCGCTCCATGGGCCTGGCTTACTGATTTGAACCGTTTCACCTCATAAGCTCTGCCCGGCTTCAGCCGGGCTTTTTTTGTATGTGCGGAATCGTTGCCCTGGTGGGCTCCCGTGAAGCGGCACCCCAGCTTCTGGAGGGACTTCGTCAGCTGGAGTACCGCGGTTACGACTCCGCCGGGATTGCGACGGTTGACGCTCCAGGGGTGCTGACCTGTCTGCGGGCCAAGGGCAAGCTGCGCAACCTCACCGCCCTTGTGGAAGCTCAAGGGGCTCCCGGGCAATGCGGCATTGGCCATACCCGCTGGGCCACCCACGGCAAACCGGAGGAGCGCAATGCCCATCCGCACCGCAGCAGTGATGGGGCTGTGGCCGTGGTGCAGAACGGAATTATTGAAAATCACCGTTCCCTGCGGGAGCAGCTGCAGGCTTCAGGGGTGGTGTTTCAGTCGGAGACGGACACCGAGGTGATACCCCATCTTCTTGCTGTGGAGCTTCAGCAGCTGCAAGCAGGGGGCGGAGCCCCAGGCGGTGGTCTTTTGCTGGAGGCTCTGCAGCGGGTGCTGCCCAAGTTGCAAGGGGCCTATGCCCTGGCGGTGATCTGGAATCAGGCGCCGGGTGCACTTGTGGTGGCTCGTAAGGCGGCACCCCTCTTGATCGGGTTGGGTGAAGGGGAATTCCTCTGTGCCAGCGACACACCGGCTTTAGCAGGTTTCACCCGCACGATCTTGCCGATGGAAGACGGCGAGGTGGCCTTGCTCTCACCCCTTGGCGTTGAGCTTTACGACGCAGCAGGGGTGCGCCAGCAACGCATGCCCACCCAGCTCAGCGGCGTGGATCATGTGGCGGACAAACGCGAGTTCCGCCACTTCATGCTCAAGGAAATCCATGAGCAACCGGAGACCGCTGAGCTGTGGGTGGCCCGTCATCTGCCCCAGGGGCTGGCAACTGAGCAGCCGGTGGCGCTGCCGATGGATGAGGCCTTCTACGCAGGAATCGAGCGGATTCAGATCCTGGCCTGCGGCACCAGCCGCCACGCCGCGATGGTGGGGGCCTACCTGCTGGAGCAGTTCGCAGGAATACCCACATCGGTGCATTACGCCAGTGAATTCCGTTATGCCCCGCCGCCGCTGGCTCCCCACACCCTTACCATTGGCGTCACCCAATCCGGTGAAACAGCAGACACCCTGGCCGCCCTGGCCATGGAGGCGGAGCGGCGTCTGGCCCATGGGGATCCAGCCTTTGCCCCCCGCCAACTGGGGGTGACCAACCGTCCGGAAAGCTCCCTGTCGCGTCAGGTGCCGCACATTCTCGATATCGGGGCCGGTATCGAGGTCGGCGTGGCCGCCACCAAGACCTTCCTCGGCCAGCTCTTGGCTTTCTATGGCTTGGCCATGGCGTTTGCTGCCCGTCGTGGCGCACGCTCCGCGGCTGAGATCAAAGCCCTGGCGGATGAATTGCGGACCTTGCCTCAGCAGCTGCGTCAGTTGGTTGATCTGCATGATCAGCGCTCGGAGGCCCTGGCCCACCGCTTTGCAGACACTCAGGATGTGATTTTCCTGGGCCGGGGCATCAACTACCCGATTGCTCTTGAAGGAGCGTTGAAACTGAAGGAAATCAGCTACATCCATGCCGAGGGTTACCCGGCGGGTGAGATGAAGCATGGACCGATCGCCCTGCTGGATTCCCGGGTGCCAGTGGTGTCGATCGCCGTGCCCGGTGTGGTGTTCGAAAAGGTGCTCAGCAACGCTCAGGAAGCGAAGGCCCGCGATGCACAGCTGATCGGTGTTGCGCCCCAAGGGCCCGATACCGATTTGTTTGATGAACTGCTGCCGGTGCCTTCTGTAAGCGAGTGGCTTAGCCCTTTGCTCACCGTGGTGCCGATGCAGTTGCTGAGTTATCACATCGCCGCCCATCGCGGCCTGGATGTGGATCAACCCCGCAATTTGGCCAAGAGCGTCACGGTGGAATAAGCCTCAGCTGGTACTGATGCTGAGGTCGCTTCGGCCGTAGCGGTCCTGGAAGCGCACGATGTCGTCTTCACCGAGATACTCCCCGCTTTGCACCTCAATCAGCTCCACCGGGATCCGACCGGGGTTGGACAGGCGGTGTTTGCAGCCCATGGGGATGTAGGTGCTCTGGTTTTCTCCCACCAGCTGTTCGGTGCCGTCGCGCTCAACCAGGGCAGTGCCTTTGACCACAACCCAGTGTTCGGCACGGTGGTGGTGCATCTGGAGCGAGAGGCTGGCGCCGGGTTTCACTGAGATCCGTTTCACCTGCCAACGGGTCCCTTCGGTGACGCCCGTGTAGTGGCCCCAGGGGCGATAGATCTTGCGGTGGGCTTTGCCCTCCGGGCTGCCCTCGGCCTCCAGCTGCTTCACCACGGTCTTGATCTCCTGGGCCTTGGAACGATCAGCAATCAAAACGGCGTCGTCGGTTTCCACCACCACCAGGTTCTCGATCCCTAGCCCCACCACTAGGCGGTGTTCGCTGCGCAGGTAACAGTCCCGGCTGTCTTCAGAGATCACGTGGCCCTGCAGCACATTCCCTTGGGAATCACGTTGTTCTGAGGTTTCCCAAAGGGCACTCCAGCTGCCGACATCGCTCCAGCCCGCATCCAGCGGCAGCACACTGCCCAGTTCCGTTTTTTCCATCACGGCCACATCAATGGCCACGTTGGGGCACTTGGCAAAGGCCTCCCTTTCCAGCCGATGGAATTCCAGGTCAGCAGTGTCCTGCTCAAGAGCCGCCCGGCAGCAGCTCACCACCTCCGGGGCCAGCCGCTCCAGTTCCGCCAGTATGGCGCTGGCCCGGAACAAGAACATGCCGCTGTTCCAGGTGAAGCGGCCGGTGGCCAGGAATTGTTCTGCCGTTGCTTGGTCGGGCTTCTCCACAAACCGCTTGATCGGCACATGCTCGGGTCCATTGAGCGAGAACGGTTCGCTGGCCTCGATGTAGCCATAGCCGGTTTCTGGTGCTGTCGGCACGATGCCGAAGGTCACAAGGCGCCCCTCCTCGGCCGGTTTGCGTCCTGCGTCGATGGCCCGGCGGAATTGGACGGCATCGCGGATCAGGTGATCCGCCGCTAGCACCAGCAGTAGGGGGTCGTCGCCGTTGGCCGTGGCCTGCAGGGCAGCCACCGTCACGGCGGGGGCGGTGTTGCGGCCCATCGGCTCCAGAAGGATCGCGTTCGGCTCGACCCCGATCTGCCGCATTTGTTCGGCCACGATGAAGCGGTGATCTTCGTTGCAGAGCAACAGCGGAGAAGCGAGGGCCTCCAGACCATTGAGGCGTTGCTGGGTCTGTTGCAGCAGCGTCGCTTCGCCGTCACCACTTAACGGCCAGTACTGCTTGGGATAACTCGCTCGCGACAGCGGCCACAGGCGCGTGCCGGTTCCTCCGCAGAGGATCACAGGAATCAGCGGTGTGGCGGCCATCTCGTCCTGAAGGCGGTGACCCAGATTCGCTTGCCTCAGGGGTTTCTGTCGATGCCCTGGAGGTGATGGATTCGCGTTAAAGCTCCAGCAGGCCCGGCGGCGGGGTAATGAGCAGCCAGCCGTCCTCGAGCTGCACTTCCGGAACGATCGCTTCTACGAATGGAATCAGAAGCTTGCGTCCATCGGCGGTTTTGATTTCGAGCAGATCGTTGCCGCCGCTGATGAGGTCGGTCACCGTGCCGATGGCTGGGCCATCAGCTGTGAGTCGTACCTCCAGCCCGACTAGATCGAGCAGGTGAAATTCCCCCTCCGCCAGCTCAGGCCGATCGTCTCCCGCCACCAGCAGCTCCTGCCCCACTAGGGCCTGGGCGGCACTGCGATTATCGATTCCTTCCAACCGCACCACGAATAGCGACTTGCCCGGCAGTTGCCGGCCTTTTTTGAGCTGGATTTGCGTGGGCTCACCCCCTTGGCTGCTGCGCAGCCACCGGGGACCCGGTGCCGTGAAGCGCTCTGGGAAATCACTGGCGGGGTTGACCCGCAGTTCCCCCTGCAGCCCTTGGACCCCCACGATCTTGCCGACGTTCAGCCAGTCGTCGCTTTCTGCCATGCCATCCGCAGCACATACTGCCGATAATGGCGCCAGATCCGTCCGCGACCGAGCCATGGCGTCTGCACCTGCTCCGATCCTTCCTGGCTCCACGGTGACCGTGGCTGATGCCACCTCGATTTACAACGGCTACACCGGCTTCGTGCAGCGGATCAGCGGTGACCGTGCAGCCGTTTTGTTTGAGGGCGGTAACTGGGACAAGTTGGTGACCTTGCGTTTGAAAGACCTCCAGCCGGCCTAGGGCGATGAACGCAGACCGCAGCCTGCGACAACGCCTGCGGGCCACGGTGCTGGAAGCCAGTACCCCAGCGGGCAAGGCCTACAACGCCGTCATTTTCGGGGCAATTCTGTTAAGCGTTCTGGCGTTGCTGCTGGAGCCCGACCCCTTGGGCAACTCAGCCCTGCGCCAGACGAATGTGCCTTGGATCGATCTGGTTCAAAACGTTTGTCTTGCGGTGTTTGCGGCGGATTTTGTGCTGCATCTGGCCTTGGTGGAGAAGCCCTGGCGCTATTTGTTCAGCTTCACCGGATTGATTGACGCCTCAGCGGTGCTGTTCTTCTTCGTGCCACAGGTGCGCAGCGAGCTGTTGCTGTGGGTGTTCAAGTTCGGCCGCATCCTGCGGGTGTTCAAGCTGCTCAAGTTCATTGATGAGGCCCGCGTGCTGGGTCAGGCGCTGCGGGGCAGTGCCCGCACCATTGGCGTCTTCCTGTTCTTTGTCTTTCTGCTGCAAGTGGTGCTCGGCTACAGCATCTTTGTGATCGAGAGCGCCCGGCCGGATTCCCAGTTCCAGACGGTGGCGAGCGGCGTTTATTGGGCGATCGTGACCATGACCACCGTGGGCTACGGCGATGTCGTCCCTCAGACCGAGCTGGGGCGGCTGCTGGCCTCAGCGGTGATGATGCTGGGTTTCGGAATCATTGCCATCCCCACTGGGATCTTGACCGTGTCGGGGGTGCGGCATCACCAGCAGCGAGGTGTGGATCTGACCTGTGGCAATTGCGGACGGCAGGGGCACCGCAAGGATGCCCGTCATTGCGATGCCTGTGGTGCGTCCCTGCCCTCCAGACTCTGAAGGGCGGCGGCTGCCGCCTTCTGCTCGGCCTCCTTCCGGGAACGCCCTTTGGCTTGCGCCAGCTCTTTTTTGCTGACGCTCACCCGGCAGCGGAAGCGTTCGGGGTCGCCGTGCTGGCGGCTGCATTCCTCGGTGATGTAGTGGGGTAGTCCCAGGCCCAGGCCCTGGCTCCACTCCTGCAGGGCTGTTTTGCCGTTGTATTGATGGGGGGTGGCCAGTACCCCTTCGGCTGTGACACGCCAGTGGGGAGTGAGCCAGCGGTGAATCGCCTGCAGGTCGCCAAGGGCGGTATACAAGGCTCCGATCAGCGCCTCGGTGGCATCGGCTCGCAGCCTGGCCTGAGCGGAACGATCCCCTTCGGCATGTCGCCCCAGCAGCAGATGTGTCTCGATGGAAAGCGTTGCACCCACCTCCGCTAGCCAGCGGTCGCTGACGAGCTGGGCCCGCAGGTTGGAGCAGGCCCCCACCGCGAGATGGGGGTGGTTGCGGTCAATGAATTCGGTGGCGGCAAGCCGCAGCACCGCATCCCCGAGAAACTCCAGCCGTTCGAGGTTGCGGGCGCGACCGGTCGACACGTGGGTGAGAGCTTGATCCACCTGGACCAGTAACTCCGCTTCGATCGGGATCTCAGCGTGCATGCGCTGGATCAGGCCAGTGAGCTCTGCGATTCGGGTCTCATCCACAGAAGAGGCATCCGGCAAGGCGTCTCCCAAACCGTAGGGAAGCCTCCTGCTTCGCATTGATTCAGTGGCCTGGCTTTATTGCTGAGAGCAATGCCCCTCCCAACTTCGCGCCTCGATGAGGACACTAACGATGAGCTTCAAAGACCTCGTTTCCACGATCTCCTCCAACAACGACATCCCTGCAGGAACCGTTCGCAAGGTGGCCAAAGCCCTAGTGGAGAGCATCAAAGCCTCTGTTGAGTCTGGTGAGGATTTGAAACTCCCAGGTCTCAAGATCAAGACGAAAGTCATTCCAGCGCGTGAAGCCACTGAAACGTTCAAGGCCCGTCCGGAGATGAAGCGCACGGTTGTGAAGCTGTATCAGGCCAACGACAGAGACGCTGATTGAACCAGACTGTTCCGCCTTTGCTTTTGCTGAGGGGGACATCAATATGGATAGATCTGTCGGCTTCTCCGTGCTGGAAAACTTTTCAACGACCGCGGTATTGCGAGTTTAATCTGCAAGGTTTATTTCTTTGTCAGGTAGAGACATTCATGGAATGCTCATTTTTGAGGTGTTTTCTATCGTTTCAATATAAGGAGAATCGATTATTGGCTTCAGTGGTTGTTGGCAGAATCATGAGTGGGCTTTAAGAAAATCTTGCCTGATTGATTCAGAGAAAATGTGAGCGATTGGCATGCCCCGGTGCCGTTGGTGAGTAATCGACACGCCGAAAGCTTAATGAAGTGCCTAGGACCTAACCGCATCCGAATAATGCAGGCAGCTTAAGCATTATTATAATGAATATGACTGATAGGTAGTCCTCAGTTGCTTAACAGCAGTGGCATAAGGGTTTGTATTTTTGAATTAAGTCCACCTGGTCCGATCTCTCTGGTTAACTAAGCCACGACTGCTTTTGTTGAGTAGCAACCATGCAGTCGACTAGTGCCTGCGGCATTCGATGTTGTTGGTTTTTGTATTGGTGGCTAAGCACGATTTAATAGTGCATCATGCTGTAATCACTGGTGACTGCCAGTCCAAGAAAATCGAAGCTCCTGCACACAAGCGGCGTTGCCTTAGTCTTACAACTGCTGACAGGAATCTAATTGGTTGGTAGTCTGTTATTTGCATGCATCTAGAATAGTAGTGGATAGTATTTCGTCAATGGTGGATGGTGTCTGGATTTGAGGATAGCTATTTTGGTATATTAGCAATATAGTTATTGATTTAGTGGCCAATGGACCATGTTTCTAAACTAGAAGGTCTTCCAGGAATTTATTATATCAATTTGCAACGTAGCAATCAGAGAAGGGAGTATATGGAGCTTCAGTTCAAGGGGTTAGGGATTGTTAATTATGAACGAATTGATGGGGTTGATGGAAGAGATGAGGAGTATGTGAGGGAAGCTCTTGTTGGTGATTTTCCTCTAAAAATGGACTTCAAGGAAGTCGCATGCGTCATGTCGCATCTAAAAGTAATGAAGAGTTGGATTGAAAAATGTGATGAAGATGTGCTTATGGTAATGGAAGATGATTGCGATATGTCGACTGTAAATTTCTGGGGATTCTGCTGGCATGATTTTGTAAGAAGACTTCCATTTCATTGGGATGTCGTGCAGCTGTGTCTAATCAACCCTACTGATTTAACGATGGGATTGCATGCACATTTTGTTAATGATTTTAGTTGTACTTGCTATATGATTCGACGAAGTCATGCTCAGAAACTCGTAAATGCTCATTGCTGGGGTGATCGCTACAGGCTTGATCAAAATATAAGGCCTAGTGCAGTTGCTGACGACCTCATATATAAGTCTGGATTTGCTCTGGCAATTTCAATCTTTGGATACAAGATTGATATGGAGTCAACTATACATCCAAGTCATCATGCTCTTCACAAGGAGAATTATGATGCTATGTGGAGGTTTTGGAGGCAAAAAGCAGGCGCAATTCAAGATTGGAGCGATTTTTTATCTTATAATCCGTATTATGGGAATTTGCCTCCCCGTACGGTCGCTAAGTTTGCACTAATGGCTGCCAAGAAGGCAGCGTCATCTTCTTCAACTCCATAGGTTTAAATGATTTCCCCAAGATGAAATAAAATATTCTCTTCCAGAATTGCCTTAGTTCCGCCAGTCAGCGGTCGCTTAACGGTTGCGCCCGCGGATTTGAGCACGCCCCCACCTTCAACATTGGGCGCTGACGATTGATGAATCGGTGGCGGCGAGACGCAGCACAGCATCGTCTAGATATTCGAGCCGTTTGTGGTTGTGATCCAGCCCAGGTCTAATGTGTGTCAGAGTCCGCTTGATTTGGGTCAGGGTGATTCACGCCTTTGTAGCAACTTGAGCAGCGAGCTCCTGCGAGAAGGAGTCACTTTATTAGATCTATTGTATTTTAAATATTTACTCGATGTGGGTGCATGTTCCTTTGCAAAATTTGTTTGTTTAATGTCAGCAATGCAAGAGGCTTTATTAAGATATTGGCTTGTCATCCGTAGCGCTTTTAATATTTTTTGGCGTTCAGGTCTGGCCTCTTTGATGTAGAGTCTCTGTTGATATTCGTGTGAGTAATGAAGGCAAGGCTTCTTGCCCACTATCTTCCGCAATACCATCCAATTCCTGAAAATAATGATTGGTGGGGGCCAGGCTTTACTGAATGGACAAATGTCGCTAAGGCAAGGCCTCTATTCCCTGGGCATGTTCAACCAATAGTTCCTGCGGATCTTGGCTTTTATGATTTGCGATTGCCAGAATTGCGTGAGCAGCAAGCTTCCTTGGCCCGCAATTATGGAATCGAGGGTTTTGTGTATTGGCACTATTGGTTTGGCGGGGGGAAGCGGCTTTTGGAGAGGCCTTTTCAGGAAGTTGTGAAGTCGAAGGCTCCTGATTTCCCGTTCTGTTTGGCGTGGGCTAATCAAAGCTGGACAGGTGTATGGCATGGTTGTCCTGATCGACTACTGATAGAACAGACTTATCCCGGAATGGATGATGTGGATGAACATTTTTATGCTCTTTTAGAGGCATTCCAAGATAGGCGCTATATTAAAATCAAAGGAAAGAATTTGTTTGCTATTTTTTGTCCTGCTGATCTGCCTAGCGCAAACCAGTTTATGGATCGATGGAGAGAGCTTGCTCGTAAAGAGTCTGCGCCAGATTTTTACTTTTTAGCAATCCAGAATTATCCCTGGTCTCGTCAGCCTTATTCTTATGATGGATTCACTACAAATCCGCCTTGTGATTTTTGGAGACGACAAACAAGAATCAAATTAATTCGCATGAATGGTAAAAATTATTCATTGGGGCCGCAAGGGCCTTGTGTTCTTTCGTATAGAGAATACATTGAGAAAGTCTCCCCAGCTCCTTTTGATGGTGACAATGCTTTTCCGTGCGTTGTCCCAAATTGGGATAATACGCCAAGGTCTAAGCGGAATGGATATGTTTATTTAGGATCTAAGCCTGAATTGTACAAAAGGCATTTGCTGGATGCGATTGACTTTGTGAAGCAAAGAGAAAAAGGAATGAGGATCGTGTTCGTTAAGTCCTGGAATGAATGGGCTGAAGGAAATTATTTAGAACCGGATCTGTGTTATGGCCATGAGTATCTTGAGGCTACATTGAAAGCGGTCAATCCATAGCTAGTACGACAATTTTTCCCGGTTTCAGTAAATAAAGCATTGATATGCGCGAGGCTGGCATCTATTATTTATATATATTGTCAATTTTTATTTATATTCTTTCTGAGCTATTTGAGTTATTCGCGCTTCTTTTTATAGGAGTGAAAGCAGGACATAATCTGGGTGCTGTTCACGCCTCCGCAGAGGGTGGGTGGCTATCTATCTGGGACCGACGTTACCGACGGCCTCCAGCGGCGCGTTCAAGCGGAACGGGGCCAATGGCCAGACGTTGTTCCTTGGCCTTGCTCCAAGCGGGGTTTACCGAGCCAGCACCTTTCGATGCTGCTGGTGCGCTTCCTGCAGTGCTGTTTTACGGTTGAACTGGTGAGGTGTAGCCAGAACAGCCTGGACTGTCGAGTGCCAGTGCGGGCTTATTCAGCGGGGAATGACTTCAAGGTCGCCCAGGGCCAATGCCACCGATGTACTCATCGGTGGCATTGGCCCGCAGCCTGGTTTTGGCCGACCGATATCCCTGGGCGTTCCGCCCCAGTAGAAGATGCTTACGATGGCTAGCTAGGCACCTACATCTGCCAGCCAGCGGTCGCTGACTGGCTGGGCCCGTAGGTTGAAGCAGGCACCTACCGAGAGATCTCCGTCGTGGAGGTCAATGAACTCGATTGCGGCCGGTCGACACGTGGGTCAGGGCTTAATCCACAAGGGCCAGCAGCCTCGAATCGACCGCGATTTCAGCGTCGAGGAGCTTGATTAGGTCTGTTAAGTTTTTTTGTTCTTATTTCATCAAGGGATGGTGGCATGTATTCAGATACCCCAATGCAATTGCGCAAAGTATTTTTAAGATAGGTTTCTAATTTGCTTTGCTTCTGGCATGTGATGCTTTGGCAATACCCACTGTTGAAAATGCGCTGATTGACTCCAGGAGATTCACTTATATTCCAGATTCGGCGTGTTAAACTGAAAGTCACACGGTATAGCTATACTTTAGAGTATGCTCGTATAAATAGCCATGTCGCCAAAGGGAAATATTGAACTAGCATATAGACTTTTCAAAGAAAGAAATTATTTAGAAGCTTTTTATTGTTTTCGTCAATATTTGCAAGATAACCCTCCAGAACGTGGTGCCGTTAGACATGTTCTTGAATGTTGTTTTCATCTTAAGTATTTTGCTGATGCGGAAACATATTTTTCTCTTCTTAAAAGTCATTATCCTGACTGGTCACTCATTCCATTTTACGAAGCCAGAATAGAAGATCAGAGATTAAATTTCAATTCTGCCTATCAGCTATATGAAATTGCACTTGACAAAAATAGCCAAGATGAATATATAAGTAATGCTTGCATCCGATATATGGCAGGCAAGTTAATTCGAGATGCTCAGCAGTTTGAGCAAGATTTAAAATTTGACGAAGCAAATAAAATTTATAAGTCAGCTCTTCAACTCTTTCCCAACTATCAACCATTACTGAATGCTCATGATAGATATTTGAAAGCATTGAAAGAGATTATTAATATTAGTGGAAATAAAAAAACTACATTTCACTATTGGGGCTTGAAAGAGCCCCTTGAATCATATGGATCCCCAAATGAACGGGTATTAGTTGCCTGTTGGGATCTTTGTCATAATTGTATTGGTCGTGGGGTGACCATGGCAGAAGCAATAAGTGATAGAAAAGATGTTCTAATTGCTGGGCCTATGTTTGCCCAATATGGGCAAAAACTTTGGTCTCCGTTGCAAAATTCTGTTCTATCTGTTCCTATTTGTGGTTGGCATTCAGAGAACGTTTGTGATCTTTTTAATGGTGCTTTGTTACTTGCAAAAATATGGCCTGCGGATTGTGTCTGGGTCTCTAAATCCCGTTTCCCTAGTGTTTTTATTGGTTTAATATATCGCGCAATACATGGTTCAAAAATAATTTGTGATATAGATGACAATGAGCTTGCATTTGTTAATGCTCCCGCTCTTGAGAACTTTGATCAATTCCTCCATAGTTTTTCATACGAAGACTGGAATAAACCTTTTAGTGCTTCATGGACGCAACTGGCCCAGCTATTAATTAAAGAATTTGACCTTGTAACGGCGTGTAATGATCTGTTAGTCAACAAATTCAATGCAATTTTGATTCCTCATTGCCGATCAGCAGCTGCGGCTTTAAATGCATCTTGTTTGCGCGAAACAACGAGATCTAGTCTTGGCTTTAATAATAGTGATCATATTATACTATTTAACGGTACTATCAGAAGGCATAAAGGTGTTCTTGAAATTGCAAAAGCACTTGCTTCTCTAAAGCAACCAAATATAATTTTTGCAGTCGCAGGTATTTTTGAAGATGTCGCTCTTCAAAAAGAGTTATTATCGATTGATAGTGTCCGCATTAAATTAATTGATTCACATCCTTATTCAGAAAATTTAAATATAACCGCAATTGCCGATGATATTATCCTGCTACAAGATCCAACAAGTCCAGCCGCACTATTTCAAACCCCTGCAAAATTGACGGATGCTTTATCACAAGGATGTCGCGTGTATGTAAGTGATATTGGGCCTTTTTCTTCATTTATTGAAGCTGGAGCTGCTATCAAAATCCCTCTTGATACCCCATTATCAGAATATTTAATCGATCAATTTTCAGTAAAAAAAAGAAATCAAGATGCTTTTGAGTTCTTCAATAATCATTTGTCTTACGGTTCTATCCAGTCCAGATTAGATGATGTATTGAATATAGAGTTGTCTCGTCGTAAATCATGCTCTTTTAGTGCATTGACAAAACGATTATTTACTTTTCTTGAAAAGTACATGCCTGGCCACTTAGAGGATACAAATACTAATTTAATCCCTAGCACGATATATAATTATTCACGAATTAGTCCAATAATTACAGTAAATAAACCATTTAATATTATATTTTTTTGGAAGCAAAATGATACTGGTTTATTTGGTCGTCGTCAAGACATGTTATTGAATGAAATAGCGTCTCATGCGGATATTTCGAATGTTTTACATATTGATTCTCCTGTTTGTTCTGCAAGTCTGCAGTTTGAGTCATCTTCAATTTATCACCCTGGTATATCTTTATCTGTCGCTAACTATCGAGCTTCCTCTGCGATAGCTCGCGCCAATGGATTTCTCGATAAAGATAATATTTTCTACCGTACATTTATTTATTCTGAATTTGATAAAAAATCTTCGCAGTTTTCTTTTCCTGATCTTTCAAGCTATCCAAATACTGTTGCTTCATGGATTGAGGAGCTTGGTATGAATGAAAATTTGGTTGCCTGGGTTTGTCCTAGCGTGTTTGGATTTGAATCAGTTTATAATCGCCTTAAATTTCCATTTGTCGTTTCTGATTTTATTGATGATCAGTCATTATTTACATCTAATTTAAAACAAAAATTTCTTATCAAGCGTGATTATAAATTCATGGCTTCTATCTCTGATGTATCTATTTGTAATTGCGCTCCTATGATTGATCAAATTTCAGAACTTGGTGTTGCTCCTATTCTTGTGCCAAATGGTATTGATGATCGGCCGATAAAAAATGTATCCATAATTCCCAAAGACATTACTGATTCTGGGGTTGTTATTGGCTATTGTGGTAATATGAATTATCGATTCGACTTCTCTTTAATTGAGTTTCTTGCCAGATCTAGACCTCAATGGAATATTGTTCTGATAGGCTCACTTTCGAAAACCACTGCTATTGAATTGATTAATAAATTGCCAAATGTAACTTGGTATGGCGCACTTCAGTATGAAATTTCCCGACAATACATTTCGAAGTTTGATGTTGGAATTGTTCCCCATTTAGATTCTGATCTATCTGGTTTTATGAATCCACTTAAGATCTTTGTTTATCGCGCACTTAATATTCCTGTGGTCTCCACCAATGTCAAGAATATTTCAGATATTAAAAATGGCGTCTACGTGGAAACTACTTACGATGACTTCTTATCACGCATAGATAGGATTTTGGATTCAGTTGATATCTATCATTTGGATAAATCTATTGTAGAATCATCTTCTTGGAAAGCTCGTTTCGCTCAAATTTGGGGAGAGATTGTCGCTAAAATAGAGAATAAATAAACTGTGCCTGGCCTTGGCTTTTAATGTAATTTCAATCTGCAATTCAATTTTATAGGCCTTTTATTAGTTATTTGTTTGACTTGTATTGCTCTTTGAATTTATTATACTCCTTAGTTTTGTCTTATTCCTGCTTTTGCTCCTTAACAAAGACTCGCGGCCCCCTCCCTTTACAGGCGAAACTTCTTAGCAGGCTCAAATAGAGACTATCTGGCAACAGCGTAATTCAGTAAAGGCATGTATCTGATTTTGCCTTTTTATTATTTTATTTGCGCTAAAGTATGTTCTTTAGAATGAAAGTCATTTACTTAATGCTAGGTATGGCATTGTCGATCGTCACTACACCATCGTCTTACTCAAAAACAACTATTCAACAACAAGCAAATAAGTATTGCACTGATCATCCTGAAGTTTGCCACTTTCTGTCCGCTTCTTCAGTCCTAACATCGAATTGCCAAGCTTATAAAGCCGAGCTTATTTCACGTGAATTAATGATCAAAGCTATCAAAATCTATATGAGAAGCTCGCTTAATTCGGAGGCTTTGAAAAAAGAAGTAGTGTCATATAGTATCAAGGAGTGCAAGGATAAATTCGATGTTAATATTAACTATTAAACTCTTTAGAGTTTTTGCCCTTGGCCTTGTTGTTGCCAATTAAGACTAATGCTCTTTTATTTAAATTGTGAAATTTAAGTACAGCCTTTGCATGCCTCTCAAGGATGAAGAATTGTTGTAAACATAATTTAGTGGATAACCTTCACCTGATGGATTGATCTGGGAACAGCTTATTAAAAAAGCATCCAAAACAACATGTAAAAATCGATTTGTTATGTTATTCCCTGTGCAACAAAGCATTCCATACCCAAACGAGGCTGGCTTGATATACTTTCTTCCAAGATTTAAATTAGTAGGATTGTCCCAGCGACTAGGATCACGATTTGCTGCAACTAGATCTAAAAGTAAATTGCTCCCATTTGGAATTCTTTTTTTACCAATAATAATATCCCCTTTAGTTACTTGCCGGAATATATAGCGGAATGAATTCATCATCCGTTCAACCTCTTGAATGTAACAGATGCGTAAGTGCTTGCTTGATTGAAGTTCCCTCAGGATCTCTCTATTTTCTGAAAGATGCCTAAACATGAGAGATGATGTATAGGCAAGTGGCCGGAGTGCCAAGAAAGCTGGATTAACCCAATCCTCAATTTTAATTCTTTGCCCATCTATTAAAGGGAATTTTATAAGAGCTGCTAGCTCATATATTTCCCTGGATATATGTTCAATTTTCGATAATTGCCTAAGGTTTGCTTTTTCTGAAGCAAGAAAAAAATCCCAGATTTTCTCATCTAACTTGAGACATTTATTTTGTGATGTCTTCAAAACAATGCATCTCCATTGGTTTATGATTGGCCAGATAATTTCACTCATCACTTCAATAGATTCTTTGTTTTCATCAAGGGCATGAAAAACAAATTCATTTATGAAAGCTGGATTCAAGGCATTCGATAAACTTTTCGATATGCTTATGTGTGCAAGGCGTGATTGATCGCTCTGCACTCTATTCCCTCTGCCAATTGCCTCATAAAGTAGCATTGTCTTCTCAATCGAATCATCGCAGTCCTGGATTCGCCTTAGTATGTCTTTCGAAAGCAAATCTGTTATCGATACTTGGGGATTTAATAATGTTGTTTTTACATCATTGAGCTTTGAAATTTTCCATATTGTTGGAGCAATATTGACTGGTTCTGCTACTTTTATTGGATCATTGTCTGGAGATAAGTCAATCATAATGGCGCCTCTAGAATCATTCATTATTATATTTATGGTAGTATAATTTGTTTAAGGTTAATGCAGGTTGTCTGTTTATGTTCCCTCACCTTAGTATAGCTGTTGTTTCTTGGGAGATGAGCCGTGAATTGCCAAGAACTCTTTATTCACTTTCTAGAGATTTTCAACTCAATTCTGGTCATATTTCCTGGGAGATAATTGTTGTTGATAACGGCTCGATTCATCAACCAAATATACCAAAGATCGAACCTGTCCCTAAATTCATACAGTTGACGAATCCTAGTCCTTCTCCTGTCTTGGCTATGAATACAGCCATTTCGGCTGCACGTTCAAGCTTAATTGGAGCTTGGATTGATGGTGCAAGATTGGCTTCTGCAAATCTCGTCTCTTCCGTCTATCAAGCCCAGACCTTTCATCCCTCACCAGTAATTGCGGTCCCAAATCGACAATTTGGGAGCATGCGACAGTCATCAGCTGCTGAGCATGGATATTGTCAGGAACTCGAAGATAAGCTCTTATTCTCATCTGGTTGGCCCTCCCCTCACGCTGATCTTGACGCAATTTCTTGGTCCGAAGAGCCAACCATTTCATCCCCCATGTTGGAGACGAATGCTCTCTTTCTACGCAAGCAAACTTGGGAGAAACTTGGTGGATATGATCCTCAATTTAGTGAGGCTGGTGGTGGTATGTGTAATCCTGACGTTTTTCAAAGAGCAATTAATCTTCAGGAAACGCAATTAATTCGGATCTCTAATTGCGCAACTTATCATCAATACCATGATGGCACAACTACCCAAAATCCTACTAAAACACTCAAGGCAGTTAAGGATGCAACAAGAAACTATTTTAAAATTAGAGGCCAAATGCCCCGTAAGCAAAAGCAAATCGGCTGGCTTTATGATGCTAAAAAAAATTGTCTTGTTACTAGTGAATCCGCTTCATAAGCCTATCTGACTCTGCTCGCACAATCTTTTCAGAACTTGATATTATACTCGAATGTCTTCTTAGTGCTTGGGCATCAAGATCATACTTGGGTTTTTTCTCATGGATAAAGTTTCCGAAATCATGCCCTTTTATCAAAGTAGCATGGCTATTTAAGCCATTTGTATTTTTCATTGATCCATCTATATAGCGTATCGCAAATCCTATTCGCCTTGCACTACTCTCGTTTCGTTTTGATCCATGAATAGCATACATATGATGGATAGATATCTCTCCCGGATTCAAAATGCAATCAACTGTATTTATTTTGCTATGGGAATGATTTACTTCTTCTTTTAATGGAAGCATTGAGTTCGGGTTTTCATTGATTATGTGCTCATATTTCCTTGTGTGGGTACAAGGTCGTACACGCAAGCACCCATTATCTTCCTTACTTGGTGTCAATGCAAGCCAAACTGTTAGTCCATTTGTTCCATTTAGTCCCCAACATGTTCCGTCCTGATGCCATGGTACGAAGTCACTTGTTCCGACATCTTTTACAAAAAAACTCGATCCCCAACAGACAATATTTGGCCCTATAAGCGTCTCTACGATCTCAATTATTTTCAACTCATGAACAATTTCCCACAAGAATGGAAAAATTAGATGGCCTTTAAGTTGAAAATTCGAAAATATGTCTTTTCCTAGCTTCCTTTCATAGTACTCTAGCTGCTGACGCACGAGATCAGTCTCGACCGCATCAAATATTCTGACTGGAGACACGAAACCGTCTTTATTGAAATTGTAATGATGATCATTCATTGTGATACCCATTATTCTCTTTTAAATGTATATATTTTGCTCTTTTTATTACGTCTGCATTTTGTTTCATTGCTCGACCGTGTTCAATTAGCATTTGATATGAAGCATTGGTTTTTGGCCGCGATAGCAATTTCATCTTAGATAAATTAGCGCCGCGCACTAAAGTAACTAATGCATTATCCTGCTTCACCGAAGAAGGTATATATCTAATAACGAAGGCTAATCTACTCTCTGAACTTAAATTATTAGGAGATCCATGCAAGACTAAAGGATGGTGAATAGATATTTGCCCTGGTTTTAGATCACTGTAAGTCTTCTCCGACTCTGCCGGTAGTTTAATGACTGATTCCCTTGCACCAAGCATGTTGTGCTCGTTTTTGGTATCAAAGTGAGGAAGTTGATTTAAGTGTGAGTGTTTGACGAAGTACATACCTCCGTTTTGTTTATTAGCAGCAGTCAGCGCAATCCAAACCGTTGCTCCTATTGGTTTACTCAGACCCCAGAAGGTGGCATCTTGGTGACAAGCAACGAATGATTGAGAGTCAGGAAGCTTATCTATGATACTTGAACCTATACAATAAATATTTGAACCTATTAGTTTTTCCACTATGTCTAGAATTCTGTTGTCGTGAACTAGGTCCCAGAATATATGGCTTAATAGATGAGTGTTGATTCTACTGATAGATGATAACTTTCCCGTTTTAGTGGCAGATAATCGTTTGATTTCATTATTAATTTTTTCGATTTCTATTGTTGAGAATAAGTCAATCGGACTAACGAATCCATCGCGCATGAAATCGATATACATTGAGCTAGATAAATTTCCGTTTTCTTTGTGCATAAAGGCTTAAAAAGGTTGAGGGTTTTCATTAAACACTGCTGCCGCCTTTCTATCTTTTTCAGTTGTGAATGATGTTGTAATCCAATCAGTTCCTTTTTGCTCTATTCCTTCTTTTAGCACCAGTGATAAAAATGCCAATCTTTCTTTCCTTTTGTTTTCAGGGTTCGAGATAATTGCTTTGGTTATTTCATCCCAATGATAATTGATATTTTCTTTGACGTCTTCGGGCAGAGCTTTAGGGTTTCTTATCCGTGCACCAATATTGTTCCAAACTTTATCCCAACTGTCGAACAATTCATCTTTGCTTTTTAATTGTGAGGTTAGGCCGTCGAATTTGTTGTAGGAAGGGAATCCAACAATTATTGCTGGTTTTTCGTATGACTTCGCAGAAATATATCCGTGAAGTGATGATCCAATATACATTTCTGAGTTTGCGATTGATGCCGTAATTAGTTTAAGGCTTGTTGGAGGCACAATCTCTTGGCAATCAATTTCCTGTTCTTTCAACAAATATTTTAGAGTTTTTGCTATATTATTGTCATTGTGTGCGCTACCAAGCCCTAAAAGTAAAGGATATACTTCCAAATTTTTGCATATTTTTGATAGGTTATTAGCGTAGCTTTTAATGGTTTGACCCCTAAGAGATCTTTTCCTTAGGTGGACTGCGATAAATCTCTTATTTCTGCTTATATTGTGTAATTTTAAGAATGAGTCAAATATATCTTTTAGATCTTTTTGTGGCCACATACTTGATATATTGATTATTGGGTCAGGCAAGATATTACATTGAAGGTTCTCTTCTTCTATCGCAAGCTTTCGTGAGGCTCTATCCCTAAACGAAAGGTAATCAGCTGCTCTGAATGCAGCTATTGAAAGCTCCTGTAGATTTTTTTTGATTGGATGTGGCACTCCTGGTGCATTCCATGCCACTGGTACGTCTCTCGAGGCTGCAATCATTGTTGCGCCTAGCCATGTAGACGGCCCTACTGAAGCTCCCACACCAGCTTCACTATATTCTTTGAGAAAATTCATTCTATGCGAATGTACGATGTATCCACCACCGATCAACATTCCATCACATTTCCTTGATTCATCTAGAAATTGCCAAATACCACTTGAGGGTAGTGCATCTTTATAATCAGTTGTCTTACCAGTTGGAGATAACGCACGTACTTCAAAGCCCCTTTTGCCAAGCTCGTACTTGGCTATTAAAGGAAATAAAAGATCTCCATAATTATTCATATCAAACATCCCTGATATGCATATAGTTTTACTCATCTACGCTATTTTCCGCTAGCTTTGATGCAATAAATTTTGCAAGTAATTCTGTGTTTTGATTTTCAATGATATCTGCCAAATTTATTTCAATATTATATTGCTCCTCTATCATGCCTGCCATAATGGTTATTTCTACGGAATCCATTCCGCACTCAATAAATTGATCTTCGGTTGAGAAAGAGCCTCGTGGGACAGATAGCACATCTGTGATGTAGCTGACTATCCATTCCATTATTTCGCTGGAATTCTTCTCCATTTGCTCAATTTTCTTTTTATCCTAACCATGCTAACATGTTTTCATGGAACATGACAATCTTTTAAAACTAGATCCATACGATTACGATAAAACCATCTTCAATGAACGCGTTAGGCGTTTATACGGAACTAGTGATCTATATAATTATGGTTATTGGTTTGGTTTAGATACTGGAACTTCTTTGGAGCAGGCTTCTTATAAACTTGTTGAATTACATATTGATGCTACTTCCATGCATAGCAATAAGAGCTCTATAGTTGATGTAGGTTGCGGCTTAGGTGAATCCACTTATTTAATTTCTAAAAACTTCCCTTTTTCCAAAACGATAGGCATCAACTATTCAAAACGTCAGATTTATTACGCACAATCTAAATATCGATCGGCTTCTAATCTAACTTTCATTTGTGCAGATGCTATCAATATGCCAATTCCTTCTACCAGCATAAATGTTGTTAATGCCATTGAATCAGCTATGCACTTTCGTTCTAGAGCTTCTTTTTTAGCCGAGGCCCATCGAATTCTGGTAAAAGACGGACTCTTGATTCTGACCGATATTATTGGCCATTCACCGTCATCATTTATTCCTAGAGAGAATTTAATTCATGACTATCACGAGTATGCCAATCAATTTCAATTATTTGGCTTTAACATAGTCAGTGACTATAGTATTTATGAATCAACTGTCCTACCTTTTGTTAGTTTTTTGGAGAATAATAGTTTTAAGCCTTATGCTAGAGAAATAAGCAAGGTAGTTGCCGACTATAGATTTACTGTGCTTTCTAAGCTGTAAGAAACTCCTTTTTTAGCGCCTATGTAAGATCCATGTTTGCCTTTCGGCTTCAATCTCAAAATTATATTTAGATGCAAATACCTTTACAATCTTCTGCATACCAAATTCACCATTTGCATCCTTCCACTGCCAATCATCCCCGCACAGAACTGAATTTGGGAATAACGCATATGCTACCTCTAGATCAATTTTTCGTTTAAATGCGTCTATGTATATCAGCTGAGGCTCAATGCCATGTTTTTTTAAATAGACAAGTGACCTGGGAGAATATTGTCTTATTGGTATAAATCTTTCTTTATATCTTAGTAGGTTGTTAAGTGCGATCTTGTAATTACCATGTCTGTCCAATGACTTGACAATACTTTTTAGTTCTTCAATGCTAAATTGATTGACGTGAGTTGACATATTATGGCACCCAATCATATTGTATATGTACCCGCCCCAACTATCTGACCATGGATCAATACCAATGACCTGTAGATTATTTTTACTCTCAAGCCACTGAATTGTCGATCCCCCCAGAAATACTCCTATTTCTATCATTAACTTGATATCAGCTTCTCGAATTTTATTTATTATGAGATGTCGCCCTGCATCCTGTCCTAACCCTAAAGCCAGCACGAACGGAGCCTGCTTGACATCACTAATATCGGGCCATGGATTGTCACGTTTAATTTTATCGAGAGCATTCATATGTTGAATAATTTCTCTTCCAAAATAATTGTAAGTATTCATGTTAATTCTCTTTAAAGTGTATTTGTCAGCGTTTACACTTCCAGTTGAATATATTTTCCTCAATTTATTATGTTTTTTGGCACAGAATACTTTAGGTCGTCCGCCATTACCTGAAAACCAAGTCTTGTTAGATATACCTGAAAGTCTAAGTTTTTCTCTATCAATCTCATGGTATGGTTCAATAAGACAGGATTTATTGTTAAATTGAGCTTTAAGCTTGCTTTCCATGTCGTTTAACCCAATTATTCGTACATGATCTCTGTGTCCAAATAATTTTAAACATTGATCCTCATTGATCGTTTCAGATTTCTCTAACTCGGCATGCATTTCTCTTGCGGGTGCAGTAAATATATGTAGTCCGTCAGGTTTTAATAGTCTAAAACTATGTTTAATGAAGCTATTAAGATCTATTGCTACTTTTTGAATTATATGGCTATGAATGATCAAGTCAAAACTACATTCTTCTAATTTCCCCAGACTATCATTAATTGTATTGTACTTATCTTCAATTTGTTTGATGGAGCAATCTATATCCATGACCATTAGATTCTCGCACCCATTTTTTCTGATTGCTTTTTCTATTATATCTTCTTTTTTGCCGATCAGTAGTATATTTGCCCCCTTATCTATTTTCATTCTGGATGTAATTACTAAATATAATAACCTTTGCCTTTCAACAGATCTGCAACCCAAGCACCTTAAACTTAGCTCATCAAATGCAACACTTTTGCATATTGGACATTCAAATTCCGTCGTTTCTACCTTTTCAGTATTCATTCCCTTAATAATAAAGTGACGCCTTTCTCATTGTATAGGTTATATTAATTATAGTGGCAGGATGCATTAAGTTTCTTCGTACTGCGTTGAGTTTCCCCCCCATTTTCTCCACAATATTCTTTAAGTCTGCACCGAAATCAGTATAAACCAAGCATTTTGATCCATCTCCTCCAATATGATATCTTTTGTCCTTAAAATTCTCAATTCGGCCTTCTATTCTTCTGGCTCGTGTTTCTGTTTTTTCTGGAAATGGATATCCAATTGGTATAGTAAAGATATAAACCCCATCATCTTTTAATACTCTTAATATTTCTTTAAATGCTCTTTTGTAGTCTTCAACATGTTCCATTACATCACTGGATATTATAAGATCGAATGATTTATCATCAAACGATAAATTTTGAATGTCTTCATTCCTTATTCCTAATTCATTTATTTCTCCACTCTCCATATTTTCTTGGAAGTATGATTGTGTATATCTTTCCAGTTTATTCAATCTTTTTACGAATGGGCCCCTATTGGCTATTTCATATATATCTAAACCGTCCATATAACCTAACTCTACCATCGCTTCGAGATTGCTAATTCTTCCATCACTAAAGTTGTCGACAATCAACGATGCTTGATCCCTCCATCGTAGAGCACAGTGACATTTTTCACACTGGTATGATTCTCTAAAGGATTTTCCATCTCCCCTTTGCCAAAAACCAAAATGTCCGCATATTGAGCAATATCCGACCAAATCTTCTTCTTTCCAATTCTTTAATCTATCTTCAATGTGTTCGCTAAATTTGCTATTCATAATTTATTTCGTTGGTTTCTAATGCTCTATCTAACTCCCGCATCAGCAGTCCAGAAGTAACAGCCCGCATAATAACATTATGACTTGCCACGTTTTCTATTTTTACGACATTACAGTTCGGACTTTTTAAGCTTTCTGCCCTTTCTATATCCGGCCTAAAGCTATCACCAATAAAATGTACAACCTTTGGGGATGACTTAGATACTACTTGTTCATAGACTTCTTCGTATTCTATAGGTTCACCAAATAATCCTTTGTGCTGTCTTTTAATTCTTTTTTGACCCCCTATTCTTATGCTATCGGGCTTGTATAGTCCAGCTAACGAAAAATGATGTGTTGCTTGATGTTTTATCGCAAATTTTAATCCTACATACGCTGATGCAGATACTCCTAAGGTGATTAATTTTGTTGCCTCTAACGTATTACATACTTTCCCAATTGCCTCTATAAAATCTTCTATATTTTTCCCATAGCCTGGTATCCCTTTTCTATAGTTAAGGGAATATGGGTCTCTTAGATATATCGTATTTATTTGTCTGCCTTGAAGCAATCTTTTCGATAAGTAGAATGGAAGATATCCTGCTGCTCCAAGAAAGTTGCCAAATACTATTAACGTAGCCTTTGCATCCTCGCACTTATTTATACTTATGTTTTGGTTTCCCTCAAGTATTCTGTCCTCGATGTCTTCATGGCTTATATAGTCAATCATCTCTATTATTTCTCTGGCTGATCCTTTTTCGGAGTCCACATTAAGTAATGACTTTAGTTTGTTTTTTGCATATTCTACTTTGCCCATTTTGAGGCTGAATAGTGCAAGTTGTAGTGTCCATGATGGTTGAGTTGTATTGTTTTTTTCATGTTCAACTGCCATCGTCAATATTTCGCTTTCATCCTTCTTTGACATGAATATCCTATTTGCTATGTATAGTCCCTGCATTTCTCCAGGTCTTCTCATTATTGCACTTTTTATTCTTGTGATTGCTTGTTTAAAGTTGCCCTCCATTGCATTAAATCTTGAGAGTCTGCATTCATCTGTGAAAGTTAATTCTTCCTTTCTTGCTTTTAATTTTTCTTTGGCTTCTACTGCTTCCCTTTCGATGCTCATTGCTTCTACATACTCTATTTTCCTTAACACTCTTATTGCAAAATCCGGTAGTTTCTCTTTCTTTCTTGCTTTCTCAAACAACTCGAATGCGAATTCATGATCATGAGCTTGATATGCTCTCATAGCTAGTGCTATTTCAAATGTCCATACGTTTTCGTGTTTTTGATTCAGATCTTTCAGAAGTTTGTATTGATCATCGACACTTCTTTTCCTCATTACTTCTCTTATCACTGCATATAGTTCTTTTGATTCCCATCTTCCATTATCATAATACTCCTCAAACTCATTAAAGGCCTCTTCTGGTCGCCCTGCTTCATTCAAGCATTCAAATCTTAATTTACATATCCAAGGATTTTTATTTAATCTTTTTAATATCTTTTTGCTTTCAATTAATGCCAGCTCTAGCTTGTTTTGCCTTATCAAAATCTTCAATTTAGACATATTTGCTTTGCTTGAATCTTTATCTTTCTTCAGTTCAATCTCTGTTTCTTCCATTGCTTCATCAAGCCTGTTTTCATTCAGTAGTTGATCTATTCGAATTCTATATTCCACGTTTGCATCCCCTGTTGGGTCGATCTGTTCCTTGTGTTCGGTCTTTTTTTCTATTTCCACGTTCGAATCCCTATCCCTTTTGTTTAGATGCATAGATCCCTCCTCTATTATGTCAATTATTTTCTTCCAGTGTTGCTCCAGTATTTTCTTCATATTTGGATTTGCCTCGGGGGTTTTGCTTTGCAATAGCCAAGGTATGCTTTCAATTGCTTCTTCCCAGTTATTTACAATATTGACGTTATTGTTCAAAAATATCGTTTGTCCCTCGTATTTGTGGAGTCCGTTATTGGCAACTAGTCTTGATGGTGTTCCGTAGTTACAGGCTGTTATTTCACCATGTAGCGAAGACCCAATATATGCCTTACTGCATGCAATGATTGTCGCAATTTGTTTTAGAGATGTTAATTCACTTAGGTCTATGCTGTTGTCGGGTATTTTTTCTTTGATTTGCTGATTTACTATATGATCGTCATGGCACCTTCCTAGGGCCAACAGCAATGCTTTGCTGTTCGTCTCTTCAAGTTTTCTTTTTAGTAACGCTGTGAATTTGTCTTCACCCATCTCCTGAATACTTCTTCGTTTGCAATGAACCGATATAAGTATTTGGCCTTCATTTGTCCGGATATTATTCTTTATCTTCTCATATTCTTGCTCCAGTTCTTTTTTGCTCCACAAGTTTTCAATTTCATTGGCTGTATCAGGTACCACATATGCATCTTTTCCCGTCCATTCTTTGATGACTCTTGCGCTATATCCATCTCGAAGAGAGATGTACTCGCATGACTTTATGCTATGTATGGCTCTTTCTATGTATTTTTTTCGATCTCTCGGATTCATGGCGCCTGGTGCATTCCATAAAACTGGTATGCTGTTTCTCTTTGCAATCTCCGACGTATTTATCCATATGTTTCTATAGGTGTCTTCGTTGTATCCATCGATATCTTTTCCCCAGTCATTCCAATGAATTAGATTTCCTCCGCCTATGATTAATGCATGATAATCGTTAATATTTTTGGCCCACTCCTCAATGCTGATTCCCTTTTTGCAGTCTGAGTAAGAAACTTCGTTTCCCGTTGGCGTAACTATTGTCAGATCCCATCCTTGCTCTCTCAATTTCTTTTCTGCAATAATTGGAAAAAGTAAGTCACCATAATTTTCCACATCAAATGTTCCCACAATTGCTATCCTTTTGTTTTTTGACTTCTCGTTGCGTTGAGAAACCATTTTTTTATTGAGTTTGGGTGTCGTTTTGACTTTCGGATAGCTTATTTTTCGTACTCGCTTACTTGTGCAATTTGATATTTTACTTTTTATATTCAACTCTCCCGCCCCAGTCGACAAGGCCTCCTTCCGCTTGAGTCTGACTTCTCATCTTGATTTTATCTTCAATCTTTAATGGTTGAAAGCAGGGCATAAGCCGGGTTCTGTTCACTCCTCCGCAGAGGTTGGTCTGTAGAGGGTGGGCGGTTATCTATCTGGGACCGCCGTTACCGACGGCCTCAAGCGGCGCGTTCAAGCGGAACGGGGCCAATGGCCAGCCGTCGTTCCTTGGCCTTGCTCCCAGCCGGGGTTTACCGAGCCAGCACCTCTCGATGCTGCTGGTGCGCTCTTACCGCACCTTTGCACCCTTGCCTGTGCCGGCGAACCGGCCATCGGCGGTGTGTTTCTGTGGCACTCTCCTCACGGTCACCCGCACTGGGCGTTACCCAGCAAGCCTGGCCATCAGGGAGCCCGGACTTTCCTCAGCCGACACTCAAAGAGATCGGCCGCAACCACCTCGCCTACTTTCAGATCTCATCATGCCTCGTGGGCATAATTCAGAGGTCTGGGGC
This sequence comes from Synechococcus sp. UW106, assembly GCF_900474015.1. NCBI lineage: Bacteria > Bacillati > Cyanobacteriota > Cyanophyceae > Synechococcales > Synechococcaceae > Synechococcus > Synechococcus sp. UW106. The sequence continues at coordinate 182,405 of NZ_UCNV01000009.1, read as the reverse complement.
TGTAGCTCAGCTGGATAGAGCGACGGTTTCCTAAACCGTAGGTCGTGGGTTCGAGTCCCGCCAGCCCCGTGAGGATCGCTGAAGAAGTAGTTAACGCTACATCTGGTGGGGTGGGCAGATCGCTCACCACCGCTAGGGTTGCTTCAACCGTGTGGGTGCCATGACCCAGCTTCACGATCTACGTCTGCGTCTGTTGGTGCAGCAGGAAAGCGAGCGGATTGCGGAGACCCAGCCCACGGATTTGGAACTATCGGTGGTTCAGGCCCGTTGCCTCTGCTGGCTGGCTCTGTTGGCTGAAGCTCATGAGGACCAAGCCAGTGATGCCGAACGTCGGTGTGACACCGAACAGGCCATGGGATGGTTTGCCGATTCGATGCGGCTCCGGGATGTGATCGGTGTGGTCTCCTCCATTGAGATCCCACTGCCTGACACGGCTGGAGAGGATGGCCCTCAACCTGAGGAAGATCTGGGACAGCAGGCTGCTTGATCGGTGGCATAGTGGGAGATGACCGCGAGGGACTGCATTGCCGGAAGAGCCCTGCCAGTGCCCGGATTGCCAACGGTTTTACCGGGAGCATGACCGGCTGATCCGTGAATCGCCCACGCTTCGTCAGCAGCAGGAGCTCAACTGGGCAGCCCTCCAATCGTTTCGAACTCTTTCGGGCCGGGTGCTGGAAGATCTCCAGAGACAGCACAGCTCCCGCCAGACCGCTGATGCAGCTGCCAAGCCGGCAGCACCGAGTTCCCCACTGCCCGAGGAATCGGGAGATTCACTTCAGCAGGCCATTGCTGATCTGGAGAACATCAACGCCCATCTGTTCTCGATCGAGGCCTTGATGGAACGTGTGTTTGATGTTCGCGTCCCTGAGGAGATCGAACAGAAGTTCCGCGAACTGGCCGGTGAGTTGGCTCCAGACCCGTTGAATGTTGACCGCCTGCGGCTGAACCGCCTGCTGCATCAGACGCCGGACCTGCCCGATCGCAGCTGATCCAGCTGTGCATTTAGAGGAGTTGTTAGGTGTGCTGTGGCGCCGGCATAACCGAGCAATCATTCCTGCTTCATCGGCGGGAACCACAATCACGTCAAAGTCTCCCCACCAGCTCAAGACCTGTCGCAGTTCCTCTTGAAGCTGCAGGTCATGTGTTCTGATCCTGTCCCTCATTCCAGACGAAAGCCCCGGTGGAGTCCACCAGGGCCGTCTTGAGGCTTGAACTGCCCAGATTGATCACCAGGCAGAGCTCGCCTATTAGCGCACGTCGCAGGTGATCTCCACGTTGAGTGGATCCACGGCCCAGATGTTGTTGCAGTACTCACTGATGGATCGGTCGGAGGAGAAGAACCCTGTGCGAGCCGTGTTCAGCAGCGACATTCGATTCCAGTGCATCCTGTCGCTCCAGGCGTGGCTGACTGCTTCCTGGGCCCGGAGGTAGTCGGCGTAGTCGGCCATCACATAGAAGGGGTCATTGCCGGTGAGGTTGTCGAGCAGAGGGCGGAACAGTTCGCCATCGCCGTTGCTGAAGTGGCCCATCTCGATCAGCCGCAGGGCCTCTTGCAGTTCAGGCAGCGCGGCGACCACGTCGCTTGGGCGGTAGCCGCTCTGCTTCAAAGCTGTGATCTCCTCCACGGTCTTCCCGAACAGGAAGAAGTTCTCGGCACCGACGAGGTCTCGGATTTCCACATTGGCGCCATCGAGGGTGCCAATGGTGAGGGCACCATTCATGGCGAACTTCATGTTGCCGGTGCCGGAGGCTTCCTTGCCGGCAGTGGAAATCTGTTCAGACAGGTCGGAGGCGGGGTAGACCTGCTCGCCCAACTTCACGTTGTAATCGGGCAGGAACACCACCCGCAGCAGGCCATCCATGTCGGGATCGGCATTGATGGTGTCGGCGATGCCGTTGAGGAAGCGGATGATCAGCTTCGCCATGTAGTAACCGGGAGCGGCCTTGCCGCCGAAGATCACAGTGCGAGGTGCCATGCCATCGGTCTGGCCGTTCTTGATCCGCAGGTACTGGGTAATCACCTGCAGGGCATTGAGGTGCTGCCGCTTGTATTCGTGGATGCGCTTCACCTGCACGTCGAACAGGCTGGCGGGATCCACGAGCACGCCTGTATTCCGGTGGATGTAGGTGGCCAGCTTGCGCTTCACTGACAGCTTGGTGTTGCCCCAGAGCTCGAGGAAGCCGTGGTCGTTCTGCCGCTCCTCCAGCTTGCGCAGATTCTCCATGTTGGAGACCCAGTCTGGTCCCACGTGCTCATCCAGCAGGGCAGACATCTCGGGGTTGGCCAAGGCGACCCAGCGCCGCGGGGTGACGCCATTGGTGACGTTGGTGAACTTCTCAGGCCATAGCGCTGCGAACTCTGGCAGCAGGTCGGTTTTCACCAGATCGGAGTGGAGAGCTGCTACACCGTTGACGTGGTGTGCGCCGATTGTGGCCAGGTGAGCCATGCGTACCGCTTTGCTGCCCTCTTCATCAATGATCGAGAGCTTGCGCTGGATCGCGTCGTTGCCGGGATAGCGCAGTCGCACCTGCTGCAGGAAGCGCCTGTTGATCTCGTAGATCAGCTCGAGATGGCGGGGAAGCAGGCTGCTGAACAGGTTGAGATCCCACTTCTCCAGAGCTTCTGGCAGCAGGGTGTGGTTGGTGTAGGCGACGGAGCGTGAGGTGATATCCCAGGCTTTGTCCCACTCCAGATGCCGGTCATCGATCAGCAGGCGCATGAGCTCTGCCACGGCGATGGCCGGATGGGTGTCATTGAGCTGAACCGTCCAGTATTTGGCGAAGTCTTCGACGGCCAGTCCTCGGTTATCGAGGCTGCGCAGCATGTCCTGCAGTGAGCAGCTGACGAAGAAGTGCTGCTGCTTCAGGCGCAGCCGCCGACCTTCGTCGGTGCCGTCGTTGGGATACAGAACCTTGGAGAGCGTCTCGCTGCCCACCTTTTCCTCTACGGCGCCGTAGTAGTCGCCGATGTTGAAGGCATAGAAGTCGAAGCTTTCTGTGGCATCGGCACGCCAGAGTCGCAGCCGATCGCAGATGTTGACCCGGTAGCCCAGCACCGGCACGTCATGGGGGATGCCAATCGCGTGCTCCGCTGGGATCCAGCGCGAGCGGTAGTTGCCCTTGTCATCGATATAGCTCTCAGTGCGGCCACCGAAGCCGACGAAGCAGGCTTCATCGGGCTGCGGCAGTTCCCAGGGCCAGCCACCCTTGAGCCATTTGTCGGTGATCTCCACCTGCCAGCCATCGCGGATCAGCTGGTCGAAGATGCCGAACTCGTAGCGGATGCCGTAACCGGTGGCCGGGATCTTCAGGCTCGCCAGCGACTCCATGTAGCAAGCCGCCAGGCGACCGAGACCGCCGTTGCCCAGACCCGGTTCCTCCTCTACATCAAGGATTTGCTGCAACGACTCGATGCCGAAATTCTTGAGTGCCTCCTCGGCCTCCTTCTGGATCCCCAGGTTCAGCAGGTTGCTGTGGAGCTGCGGGCCGATCAGGAATTCCGCCGACAGGTAGGCCACCGATTTCTGCGGGCGGGCCCGCATCGCTTCGGTGGTGGCCAGATATCGCATCATCAAGCGGTCGCGCACCGCGTAACTAAGGGCCATGTAGAGGTCATGGCGGCTGGCGGTGGGCGCGAGTTTGCCGAGCGTGAAGAACAGGTGCTCCGTCATGCCGTCGAACACGCTCTTGGCATCGAGGCCGGCGCGTTCGGGGTCGTTGTGACAGCCGGGGGTCGGCAGACGCAGATCGAACGGTTGGGACGTGGTCATGGGGGGGGCAGCGAGCCAAGGAGCGTGGAATCACCGACAGGCCAGGGGTGCTCGGAGCCCAACTCGATGAATTACCCGGACCGTAGCGATCACAACTGGGGCTGCCTGCAAAAAAGCGTGCTTCTACAGCATTCCCGGTCAATTGGGATCGTCCAGCGAACAGTTCGTCGGCGGAATCACCACTAAGGTTCGGCGTGAGAGATGCCCGGCGTGATGCTGCTGCCCACCCTGCTGAGCGAAATCAGCAGCCATGACCTCGAATTGGCGGAAACGCTGATCGGCGTCCTTCGCTTCATGCTGATCTTTGTGGCGGCCCGTTCCCTCGCGGAAGTGTTGGTGCGCTTCGAGCTGCCGACCATTCTTGGTGAACTGCTGGCTGGGGTGCTGATTGGTGCCTCGGGCCTGCATCTTTTGGTGCCGCCGGAGACTCAGGTGCAACTCTCAGGAGCCTTCTCAGAGGTGGTCTCCAGCCTGTCGCATGTGCCTGTAGACGAAATCCCTGCCCTCTACAACGAGAGCTTCGGAGCCCTCCAGGCGGTGGCCACGTTGGGTCTCTACTCCCTGCTTTTCCTCACCGGTCTGGAGAGTGAGCTGGAGGAACTGATGGCGGTGGGGGCCCAGGCCTTCAGCGTCGCTGTGGTGGGTGTGGTGCTGCCCTTCGCCCTCGGCACCCTTGGTCTGATGGCGATCTTCCATGTGGATGCGATCCCAGCGATTTTTGCCGGTGCCTCGATGACGGCCACCAGCATCGGCATCACCGCAAGCGTTTTCGGTGAACTGGGTTATCTGCGCACCCGGGAGGGCCAGATTGTGATTGGAGCTGCCGTGCTCGATGACATCCTCGGCATCGTCATCTTGGCCATCGTGGTGTCCCTGGCGGCCGGCGGCAGCCTGGAGGTCGGCCCCATCGTTCAGCTGGTGGTGGCAGCAGTGCTGTTTGTGGTGGTGGCCCTGTTGTTGAGCCAGAAGGCTGCCCCCGCATTCGACTGGGTGATTGATCAACTCAAGGCCCCCGGCGCCAAACTGATTGGTTCCTATCTGCTGCTCGCCGCTAGCTGCTTTGTGGCGTCTGCCATCGGTCTGGAAGCGGCGCTCGGGGCTTTCGCTGCTGGTCTCATTGCCAGCACCTCTAAGCACCGCCACGAGATTCAGGCGGCGGTGACCCCCATCGTTGGGCTTTTCGCCACCGTCTTCTTTGTGCTGGTGGGTGCCGGCATGGATCTGTCAGTCATCAATCCCTCTGAACCCGGTGCCCGTTCCGCCCTGGTGGTGGCGGCCTTCCTGTTCGTGGTGGCGATCATCGGCAAGGTGGCCGCCGGCTGGGCCATCTTTGGCAAGGAAAAGACCAACCATCTGGTGGTGGGTCTGGGAATGATGCCCCGAGGCGAAGTCGGCTTGATTTTCTTGGGCTTGGGAACCGCCTCCGGTCTGCTCAGCCCCAGCCTTGAAGCGGCGATTCTTTTAATGGTGATCGGCACCACCTTCCTGGCGCCGGTGCTGCTGCGCATCGTTCTGAAAGGCAAGCCCCCCGAGGATGGCAATCAGGTGCCTGAAGAATTTGCTGCTGATCCACTGGCTGGCAACTAAGCGTTAATCCTCGCGATTGACGGCAACCAACAGCAGGCTCCAGCCAATGGCGATGGCCGCCAGGCTGGAAGCCCAGCCTGGGCCTAGAGCCCAGCTGGCAAGCAGTTGGGTGATCAATCCCACCACCAGCGCCAGCAGGAGACTGCTGGTCACCAGCACAATCTGGCGCCACAGCTGCGGCAGGGGGCCATCCGCCAGGCTGGTTTCGAACGCTGCCAGAGGTGCACTCAAGGGGATGTAAAGGGCAATGGCCCAGAGCAGGGCACCCCGCCACACCCCCCCATCGGCGAGTGGGCTGATGAATACACCGGTCTCCTGCATCCAGTTCCCCGAAACTGCTGCCTAGCATCGCGGCTCTTGCGCGACGTTGTGGAGTCCACGCCCTGGAACCATCTCGGCCACACCGTTCATGCGGTGCAGCAACAGCCTGACGCCTCTGGAGATCGCCCGGCTCTTCTGTTGGTCCATGGGTTCGGGGCCTCCACAGATCACTGGCGGCACAACATTCCCGTGTTGGCCCAGACCCATGTCGTGCACGCCATCGATCTGCTGGGCTTCGGCAGGAGTGCCAAGCCGGCGGAGCTGAACTATGGCGGCGCCCTGTGGCGCGATCAGCTGGTGGCCTACGTGCGTGAGCGGATTGGTAAGCCGACCGTGATTGCCGGTAATTCCTTGGGGGGATTCGCCGCCCTCGCCGCCGGGGCCGCATTGGGATCGGATTGTGCGGGGGTCGTGCTGCTCAATGCCGCCGGTCCGTTCAGTGATGAGCAGAAACCTCCGCAAGGTTGGGGGGCGATCGCCCGTCAGAGCATCGGCACGGCGCTGCTGAAGAGCCCGGTGCTGCAGCGGCTGATGTTCGAGAACCTTCGACGTCCGGCCACGATCCGCCGCACGCTTAACCAGGTGTATGTGGACAAGACCAACGTCGATGACTGGCTGGTGGAGTCGATCCGCCGCCCGTCACTGGATCCCGGTGCATTTGGTGTGTTCCGCACGGTGTTCGACATTCCCCGCGGCCAGCCCCTCGATGAGTTGTTCGCTGAACTCACGGCGCCATTGCTGCTGTTGTGGGGGATTCGTGATCCCTGGATCAATGCGCCCGGGCGGCGTTCCACCTTCCAGCGCCATGCGCCGGCTGCCACCACTGAGGTGGTGTTGGAGGCGGGTCACTGCCCCCACGATGAGGTGCCTGAGCAGGTGAATGCAGCTCTGTTGGAGTGGCTGGCGGGCTTGACGTCGGCCACAGCACCGACATATCCGGAGCACTCCGCTACTTGATTAGGCCAGACTTTCCGCACCGTGGCGGATGCCGATGACCCTCACCCAGCAAGCCGCTCCCTATGCCCACTGGGAGTATGTGCACCCCACCAGCGGTGACCGGCTGCGGATCATCCCTGAGCGGGGAGGAATCGTCAGCGAGTGGCGTTGCGGTGAGCGCGAGGTGCTTTATTTCGATCAGGAGCGTTATGCCGATCCTGCGAACAGCATCCGCGGCGGTATTCCGGTGTTGTTTCCGATCTGCGGCAATCTCCCCGGCGACGTGTTCACGGTCGATGGGGTCGACCACACGCTCCAGCAGCACGGCTTTGCCCGGAATCTTCCCTGGGCATTGCAGCTGCTAGACGACCAGAGCGGGGTTCGTCTCAGCTTCTCCAGCACCGATGAAACCCTCAAGGCTTATCCCTTCGCCTTTCTGGTGGAGATGGACGTGCGGCCAATTGACAGTGCTCTGGAGATCAGCACCACCATCCACAACCGCAGCGCTGCGGCGATGCCCTTCAGCTTCGGGCTGCATCCCTATTTCAACGTGAGTGACCTGGCTCAGACCCGGCTCACCGGTTTGGCGGAGCGCTGCCTCAATCATCTGGAGATGGCTGATGCCGCCACGGCTGATCAGCTCACCCGTCTGCCGGAAGGGGTGGATTTTCTCTGCCGCCCAGCCGGTTCAGTCACGCTGATCGATGACACCAATGGCGCCCAGCTGCAGCTCCAGCACCAGGATCCGATGGATCTCACCGTGGTCTGGACCGAGCCGCCTCGCCCGATGGTTTGCTTGGAACCCTGGACGGGGCCGCGCCAATCCCTGATCAGCGGTGATCGAAAATTGGTGCTGGAGCCTGGTGCTGAGCAGACCCTCGCCTGTCGCTACAGCGTCTCCTGATGCACCCCGGGCAGACGGCCGCGGCTGAGTTGCAGCTTGGGATCGAATTGGCGTTTCACCGCTTCGATCAGTGGTCGGGAGGGACGATCAACCCACGCTGGCAGGGTTGATCCGGCGTTGCGTTTCAACAGCGTCATTTCGCCGCCGAGGCGGCTCACGCTGCGGCGCAGCGCCTCCAGCTGGTGATCCGGTGTGGCGATGTCGCACCAGCCATCACCACAGCCGGCTCCGGCGGCCAGTTCCCAGCACCATGGCTTGAGGGTTGTCATGGCGTCATCCCGCAGCAACAACTGCAACTGGGCTGGCGGCAGCACCAGCCGCACCAGCTGGGCTGATTGGCTGGCATGGAGGGGTGTGGTCAGCGGATCGGTGCAAGGCTGGCGTTCTGCACTGAGCTGTTGTTGCAGCGCCAAGCTTTCCAGCCGGTTCAGCTGGTCTTCCACCGCCTGGTTCGACACGCTGCTCACCACCAGCCGGAGCTGCCAGGAGCCATCGCCGCTGTTGATCCAGTCACAGCGTTCTGGCGTCAGGCTGGAGCGCAGAAGTTCAGTCCGGAAGTTGTCTTGGGCTGCAAGGTCGCCATCCACGAGCAGGCTGCTGCGGGCGGGGCGCTGCGGTTGGAGCCGCAGGGTGAGTTCCGTGATCAGCGCCAGGCTGCCCCAGCTGCCGCAGAGCAGACGCATCAGGTCGTAGCCCGCCACGTTCTTCACCACCCGTCCACCGGCCCGGGCTTCGACGCCATCAGCCCGCAACAGGCCGATCCCGATGATCTGATCGCGCACCCCCAGATGGCGTTGACGCAGTCCCCCCGCCAGCCCCCGGGCCACCAGTCCGCCAATGGTTCCGGGCGCGCCGGCCCGGGGCCAGTCAATCGGTAGCCATTGCCCCTGTTCCGCCAGTAGATCCTGCAGGTCTTGCAGTGGCAGGCCGGCTTCCACCGTGATGGTTAGATCGTCCATCGCATGGTCGATCACCCGATTGAGCTGACGACACGAGAGCACCTCGTGGCTGGGATTGAGCGGCGGGCCCCAGTCCAGGCGTGTTTCCAGGCCACTGGGCGTCCAGGGTGTGGCGCTCTGATGCCACTGGCGAACCAGGTCGATCAGATCGCTGCGGGTAGCGGGGGAATGGCTCACGGCACGATGGTGCCATGAAGGTTGTGGTCATTGACGACGATCCCACCGGCTCGCAGACGGTGCACAGCTGTCCTCTGCTGCTGCGCTGGGATGTCGAAACCCTGCGCCGGGGGTTGCGCCAGCCCTCGTCGTTGTTGTTTTTGCTGGCGGACACCCGGGCGCTGACGCCAACGGATGCGGCTGAACGCAACCGCAGCATTGCCGCAGCGCTGGATCAGGCGTTGCTGCGGGAGGGTTTGGCGCGCGATCAGGTGCTGTTGGTGAGTCGCGGGGATTCGACTCTGCGCGGCCATGGGGTACGAGAGCCTGAGGCCTTGCAGGCGTCCTTCGGCCCCTTTGATGCCACCTTGCATGTGCCGGCTTTTCTGGAAGGAGGCCGTACCACCGTGAACGGGGTACATCTCCTCCACGGCGAACCGGTGCACACCACGCCGTTTGCCAAAGACCGGCTGTTTGGTTTCAGCAGTAGTGATCTGGCCGGCTGGCTGGAGGAGAAAAGCGATGGAACCATTGCCGCGGCTTCGGTGCTGCGGATGTCTGGCCGTGAGCTCGATGCCGCCTGTGGTGCTGGCCTGCCGCAGTTGATTGATCGCCTCCGCTGTTTCCAGGCCAATGTGTCGGTGGTGGTGGATGCCGAGCGTCAGGAGCAGCTCAATGCTTTAGCCGCAGCGGTGCGTGCCCTTCAGGGAGAGAAACGTTTTCTGTTCCGCTCTGCCGCCAGCATGGTGAAGGCCCTGGCGGATCCCGGCCCACCGCCGTTGGATGCAAAAGGCCTTGTGGCGCTGCGGCGACGGGCTGCCCACGGAACGGCTCTGCCGGGATTGGTGATGGTGGGCTCGCACGTGCCCTTGGCGGATCGGCAACTCGACCGGCTCCTGGCTGCCCCCGGTTGTGCTGGCCTAGAGCTGCCGGTGCATCGCATCGCCAGGGTGCTGGAGGGACCAACACCCGATCTGTTGTTGGCAGACCTGGAGCGGGTCTGGTTGCAGCAGTTGCGAGCGCTGCTCGACGCTGGCGCCACACCGGTGCTGTTCACCAGCCGCGGTGAGCTGCGCTGTGCTTCAGAGCACGAGGGCCGGCGCTTGTCCTGCGCACTGGCTGCGTTGATGGGGAGACTTGCGGCCGCCTTCGCCCCTGATTTGGGCTATCTGATCAGCAAAGGGGGCATCACCACCCAGACCCTGCTGGCCGGTGGTTTGTCACTTGAGTCGGTGCAGCTGGAAGGGCAGCTGTTGCCGGGACTATCGCTCGTGCGCCCGTCAGGGGGACCCTGCAGCGATCTGCCAATTCTCACCTTCCCGGGCAATCTTGGTGGTGCCGACACCCTGCGGGACGCCTGGCAGCGCATGGAGGCCGGCTGAGGCAGCCAGCAGTTCCATCGGGTGCAGTACCTGGGCTCGATCGCCTAGGTGCCGCCGCAACTGCAGGGTGCAACCGATGTTGGCGCTGGCCACCAGTTCAGCTCCGGTGCCGCTGAGGTCATCGGCCTTGATCCGCCCCAGTTCAGCGGCCTCCTCCGGTTGCACAAGGTTGTAGATGCCTGCACTGCCGCAGCACACCCCCGCTTCGGTCGCTTCCTTCAGCTGAATGTCGGGGATGGCTCGCAAGAGTTGGCGAGGTTGGGCCTGGATGCCCTGGCCGTGAATCATGTGGCAGGCGTCATGAATGGCCACAACCACGGGGAGAGGTTGCAGTTGCGTGCGGAACGTCTCCAGCAGGCCACGATCCGCCAGGAACTCCTGCACATCCAGTACCGGAGCACGGAATTGGATGTCGCCGTTCAGCAGCTCGCCGTAGGCCTTCATCGTGTGGCCGCAGCCGGAGGCGGCCACGATCACCGCATCCAACTCTCCTTCGATGGCATTCATGCTCTGAATGAGATTCGACGCGAGCTGGCGGGTGAGCTCCAGCTCACCCTGGTGATGACTCACGGCACCGCAGCAGCCTTGGTCAGGCGGAATCACCACCTCAAAACCGTTGGCCTGCAGCACCTTCACCGTTGCGGTGCTGACGCTGGGATCGAAGCAGCGCTGTACGCAGCCCAGCAACAGCGCCACGCGGCCGCGGCGTTCGCCGGTGGCGGGATTGATCTGAAGCAGTTGGTCGCTGAAGCTTTCCGGCACCAGGGGGGGCAGCAGTTGCTCCATCGCTTCGATCTCCGGCCCGAACAGACGGGTGAGCCCGGAGCGGCGGGCCAGGTGTTGCAGTGGTGTGCCGGCATAGGCCCTCAGGGGTTGCAGCAGGGCTCGCAGGCGCTTGGGGTAGGGCAGCACCTGCAGCAACAGCTGGCGGAAGGCCACCTGCCATGGGCTTCGCTGGCCCGCATCGATCAGCTTTGGCCGGGTTGCTTCGATCAGCTGGTCGTAGCGCACCCCCGAAGGACAGGCGCTCACGCAGGCGAAGCAGCCAAGGCAGGTGTCGAAATGGCTGGCGACCGTGGCATCCAGTTCCAGCTCGCCGGCTTCAATTGCCCGCAGTGCATGGATGCGGCCGCGGGGGGAGTCCATCTCACTGGCCAGCACCCGATAGCTGGCACAGGTGGGCAAGCAGAAGCCGCAGTGCACGCAGGGGTCAGCGGCACCGGCGGGAAGTCCGGGGAGTTGGGTGCGAGATGAAGAGCCGGATTCGAGTCCCATCAATCAAGTCTGACTGCTTGACGATTTCATTGCCTGGAAGGCTTTAAAACTGATACTTTCCCCATTCCACTTCTTGGTAAAAGATGCGCTCAATTGCGTCTTTTTGATTTGAATTGAGTATTTCTTTGTAGGGCCTTTTGTCGGTGCGTAAGGTGGATTTGGCTTTCGGAAGTTGTGGATTTCCGGCTAGATTGAGATCGTTAAATAGATTTTCAATGGCTTCCTGAAGTTGTTCGTAGTGATATAAGTGGTTCACGAGGATTGTTCCTTTGTGGCTATAAATTGATCGGCAAGAAGTTGCGAAATTTTCTAGAAGACCGTCGTTGATAAAAGTGTCTAGATCGAGGTCTTTGTGCCTCTTCTGGTCTTTTTTGAGTTCAAAAAACTGGGAAAGAGCATGGTCCCATGGGTTTCGAATGAAGCAGAAGCTGTAATAGCTCTCGAATGTCGATGCACTGATGTAATTTTTGCTAAGGGCAGTTGTTGCCTCAATGTGTGTGTGCAACCCAATTGATTTGAGATAGCGGCTGACGCCTTTTTTTTGTAGTTTGCACTTTGCTTTAATTGCAAAGTAGTTGATTTTGTTCCACCAGGGAATATAATTTGTGGGTCCCTGGTAGCCAAGCTCCCGGCGAATCTTTTCGTCTCGACCTAATGGCGTAATGACGTCTTTGCGATTGCAGCTGCTGGACAGTGCAATCGCTGTTGATGTCGATGCTGTCTTCCGGTTGGCAAAAAATATGAATTTATTTGAGTGATTAATAATCACGAATCTCAAGCAGTTGATTGTTCAGAAGCGGTCAATGATCGCCTCGGCAAAGCCGCTGCAGCTCACGGGGTCCACTTGGGGTTCCATCAGTCGGGCCAGGTCGTAGGTGACCTGCTTGTCGGCGATGGCGGCACTGAGACCCTTGGTCACCAGATCAGCAGCCTCCTGCCAGCCGAGGAACTCCAGCATCATCACGCCGCTGAGGATCACTGAACCGGGGTTGATCCGGTCGAGGCCGGCGTGTTTCGGGGCGGTGCCGTGGGTCGCTTCGAAGATGGCAGCGTTCTCGCCGATGTTGGCGCCAGGGGCCATGCCCAGGCCTCCCACCATCGCGGCCGCGGCATCGGAGATGTAGTCGCCGTTGAGGTTGAGCGTGGCGAGGATCGAATACTCCTGGGGGCGGGTCTGGATCTGCTGGAAGATGCTGTCGGCGATGCGGTCATCCACCAGCACCATTTCTTTCCATTTGCCGTCACCATGGCTGCTGCCGATGGCGTCGATCACCGCCTGCACTTCCGCATCGATGTCGACTTTCTTCTCTGGTGTGAGGCTGTCGTAGCCCGGTTCGATCATCCGTGCGTTGGCCTGCACGCTCAGGTTGGGGTCCTTCTCGAGGTTGCCGAGGATCCAGCTCTCCCGCTCGGTGATGCACACATCGCGGAATTCGGTGGTGGCCAGCTCATAGCCCCAGTCGCGGAAGGCCCCTTCCGTGAATTTCATGATGTTGCCCTTGTGCACCAGGGTCACGTGGCGCTTGTTGCCCTCAAGGCGAAGGGCGTGCTGAATCGCCTTGCGGATGTGGCGTTGGCTGCCGTTTTTGCTCACCGGCTTGATGCCGATGCCTGATCCCTCGGGGATTTGGCGCTTTCCGAGCTTGCCGTTGGCGGGGATCACCACTTCGTTGAGGTGCTTGCGCAGCTCTTGGCCGACGGCGTCATCGGCTTCCCACTCCACCCCCATGTAGATGTCTTCGGTGTTCTCCCGGTAGACGATCACGTCCAGATCCTGGGGACGCTTGTGGGGGCTTGGGGTGCCTTCGTAGTAGCGGCACGGGCGCACGCAGGAATACAGATCAAAGATCTGGCGCAGGGCCACATTCAGCGAACGGATGCCGCCGCCCACTGGTGTGGTGAGGGGGCCTTTGATGGCCACGCCGTAGCTGCGGATCGCTTCGAGGGTGTCCTCGGGCAGGTACTGGTAGGTGCCGTAGAGGTCGCAGGCTTCATCGCCGGCATACACCTTGAACCACTCAATGCTCTTGCTGCCGCTGTAGGCCTTGGCCACGGCAGCATCCAAAACCTTTTGCGTGGCGGGCCAGATGTCAACGCCGGTGCCATCGCCCCGGATGAAGGGGATGATCGGGTTGTTGGCCACCACGGGTTGACCGTTCTCGAAGCGGATCGGTGTGCCCTGGCTGGGGGCGGTGAGCTTCTCGAACTGGGCCATGGCGGTTGGTCGGGCGTCAGCAGGCCGAGCCTATGACTGAGCCGGTAGCCCTACGGTTCCCGATAGTGCAAACCGCGCATTCATGGCCAGCGAGCAGGTGTGGGTGGTGGCGGCCTGCTTCAACGAAGCCGAGGTGATCAGCGCCTTCATCGAGAGGGTTATGGCCTTGCCGGATGTTGACCGTCTTCTGCTCATTGACGACGGATCGTCCGATGCCACGGTGGCGGTGATCCAAGCCTGGCAGCAGAGGCATGCCGACCAGGGCGTCACGCTGCTGGAGCTCACCCGTAACTTCGGCAAGGAGGCGGCGATGCTGGCGGGGCTGGACTACGCCAACGGACGCTGTGCCGCGGCGGTGTTGATCGATTCCGATCTTCAGCACCCTCCCGAACGGATTCCGGCGATGGTGGAGGCCTGGCGCAATGGCGCCGAGGTGGTCACCGCCGTGCGGGATGACCGCGATGCCGAAGGGCTGGTGAAGGTCGCCACGGCATCCTGGTTCTACCGGGTGTTCAACCGCCTGGTGGATTCGATCCAGCTTCAGGAGGGGGCCGGTGATTTCCGTCTGCTGAGTGCACCCGTGGTTGAGGCGGTGACCCAGTTGCGTGAGGCCACGCGTTTTTCCAAGGGGTTAATGCCCTGGACCGGTTATCGCAGCGAGGAGATCGCCTACAGCCGTGTGGCTCGCGCCGCTGGTGCCACATCCTGGAGCTCTCTCAAGCTCTGGCGCTATGCCCTGGACGGCATCTTTTCGTTCACGGTGAAGCCGTTGAAGGTTTGGGGCGTGATCGGTGTTTTCATTTCGTTCCTGAGCTTCATCTATGCCGCACTGATCGTTCTGCGCACCCTGGTCTTTGGTGTGGATCTGCCGGGCTATGCCTCACTGATCGTGGCTGTTCTGTTCCTCGGGGGGATTCAGTTGATTGGCATCGGTGTGCTGGGCGAATACATCGGCCGGATCTACATCGATGTCAAACGGCGGCCGCACTATTTCGTCAGAGCCGTGCATCAGGGCTCAGAGCTGTTGCGCTGAAGTCCACTCTTTTTGGCGGTGGGAGGAGTTGAAAAAGGCCACGGACTGCTGAAAGGTCTCCTGATCCATGCCCGATGCGGCATGGCGGCGGGCCGGGTGGATGAGCACAACGGGCCTTGATTCGCGAGGGATCGTGCTGGGGCTGTGGGCCGTGAGCCAGCTGCGACGCAACGCATTTCCGAACATCGATCCACTGAACAACACACCGGCGAAGCGCTGGTTGGTTGGAATCCCGGCCCGGCGTAGCCGGGGGATGGCCAGCCCGCTCAGCAGCTGCAGTACCAGCCACTTGATCAGCCCTCCTGTTTGCAGGCTGCGCCACCAGAGTTTCAGGGACAAGCCTTCCGGCAGTGGTTCCCGCGTCGTGCGCACCCAGGTAATCGATTCGGAACGGGCCAGATCCAGCACGGCATCCAGCACCAGGGGCACGAGATGGATGTGCTGGTGGCCATCGAGTCGGATCCGCTGAAGCCCGGTGAGTTGGCGGTAGCGGCTGATCTGCTGCAGCAGAACGGTGCGTAGCTGGGGTGCGATGCGTTGGTGTTGCCACGGCAGGATCGAGGCCAGCAGCAAGGTGCCGAATCCGGTTGGCAGATCCGGAGAGTTGGGCAGGCGATGCCCTTCGGTCAGGCAGAGGTGAAGCGTGAGTGGTGGTGGATCAGCAAGGTCGCGCCAGGCTTCGACGGCGGCAGCTGCACTTGGACCATTCACCAGAAGACTGGCTCCCTGGATCTGTCCCCTTCGGGCGAGATCGATGATCGCCGCATCAACCCCCTCAGCCAACCCGAGGTCGTCGGCATGGAGCAGCGGTGGTTGGCCGTTTTGTTGGTGGCGGGACTTGGCACTGAAGCGGGCCGCTCGACTCCAGATCAGTGCATTCAGCACCGTGGGTGTGAACACCAGCACCAAGATCGGGGCTTTGAGAAGCGGCAGCAGAGCGCAGACACTGATGTTGACGACGTACTGCAGCAGCAGCCAGCGACGGGCGAACTGGCGACCACCGGTCTCTTCCCGGAAGGTCAGTAAGGCGTGGCCGAGATACCCCGCTACTGAGGCGGCCAGGAAGGCGATGGGGTTGGCCAGGCTCAGGGTCATCCACTGGCCCAGCAGCAGCAGCACGCCAATGTGAACCGCGGCGGCCGTGCCCCCCACGACGCCGTACCGCAGCAAGCGGTTCAGCAGAGGCATCATGCGCATCGCTGGGGCGTGTCGTTGCAGCGTTGCAGCAGGGCCTCAATCAGCCGCCATGCTTTCTCCTCGTAGCGTTTGACGAAGTCTTCAAAGCTCTGGGCTGCCGCCTCATCGGCACCATCGGAAATCACCCGCAGCACAAGCCAGGGGACGCCCTCCTGCTCGGCCACCTGCGCGACGGCGGCGCCTTCCATCTCAACAGCCAGCAGATTGGGAAGGGCGTCCCGCAGCGTTTGCAG
This sequence comes from Synechococcus sp. UW106, assembly GCF_900474015.1. NCBI lineage: Bacteria > Bacillati > Cyanobacteriota > Cyanophyceae > Synechococcales > Synechococcaceae > Synechococcus > Synechococcus sp. UW106. The sequence continues at coordinate 166,437 of NZ_UCNV01000009.1, read as the reverse complement.
CACCGCGGGATCGCCGATGAAGCGATCCCCCGTTGCGATCAGACCGCTGCGTGGACATGCGAATCCGTCCAGTTCGCTGGCGCCGTGAGCCTCCTGAAGAGCGGTCTCGGCCCAGTGAAACCAGGCCGGCTGTGGTCGGAGCTGGTCCTGATTGAGCGCTGGCAGCGTGAACCGTGGGAACAGGGGTCGGGCATCCATGTCGTGCTGCACCACTGCATCGGCCAACACCACATCCCATTGACGCAGGGCTGGATCCGCAGCGCCGGCGACACCGGTGAACAACAGCAGATCGATGCTGGGATCGCTGGCGAGCAGACGTGTGGCTGCCCGCGCAGCGCTCACCTTGCCCCAGCCACTCCAGGCCAGGCTGAGGCGCACGTTGTCACCCCAGGATCCCCGATGGATTTTGAGATCTCCATGTTCGCTGCAGCTCAGGTCCTTGAGGTGGCTCAGATCGGAGCCGATCTCCTCCGGCATCGCGCCAAGCAGGGCAATGTGCAGCGGTTGCGTCATGGTTTCTTAAACCTCGGGCAACCGTAACGGCGACCTCTTGCATCTCCCTGCACACTGTGCGGAAGTCGGAGGGTCCAGTGAACGCGGGTGAGTCGGTACACAGCGTGGCCCGGATGCGAGCACTGGCCTCCACGATCACGCTGGTGCGTCAACAGTTTCCTGCTGCACAGGCCAACCTCAGCCCCTGGCGGGATGACCCGCAGACCCGGCAGTGGAGTGAGGAGGAATCGTTGGATCTTTCATTCCACTTTCCTGGTTGGAGTCCACGGCTGGAATGCCGCAGTTTGCTGATGCAATTGCGCATCAGCGAAGAGAGAGACGATGAACAGCTGCGTCTGCTGGGGGTGTTGATGCGGGGCATGACCTACGACGGCGAACGCTGGCGCCTGGCCACGGTCGGTGAGTGGCTGCCGGAAGGCCGCCATTTGCCCCAGCAGCAGCAGGTGAAGCAGCTTCAGCAGATCTGTCGCCAGTTGTTTGAACTGTTCGACGGACATGCTGTATCTGATACAGCGGCGTAACCCTTCGCAACGCTCAAGGCCACCCTTACGTGGACTGCTTATAGGGTCCTTCTATCGGTCCAATCACAAGCATTCATGTCCGTTGCACTGGCTGCCCAGATCCGTGAAGGCACGAAAAAGTCTCACACCATGGCCGAAAACACCGGCTTTGTGAGTTGCTTCTTAAAAGGCGTCGTCGACAAATCCAGCTATCGCAAGCTTGTTGCAGACCTTTACTTCGTCTATGAGGCGATGGAAGAGGAGATCGACAAGCTGGGTGATCATCCTGTTGTTGGACCGATTGGCAAGAAAGAGCTCAATCGTCGTGAATCTCTCGAGCAAGACCTCACCTACTACTTCGGTGAGGGTTGGAAAGAGCAGATTCAGCCGTCTCCGTCGGCAGTGGCTTATGTCGAACGGATTCATGCTGTTGCGAAGGAGTCCCCTGAGCTCTTGGTGGGTCACCACTACACCCGTTACCTCGGTGATCTCTCCGGTGGTCAGATTCTCAAGAACATCGCTCAGAAGGCAATGAATATGGATGGAGACGATGGTCTTCGTTTCTATGTCTTTGATGACATTGCCGACGAGAAGGCGTTCAAGACCCAGTACCGGGCTGCCATGGATAGTCTCCCGATCGATCAGGCCACGGCTGATCGCATTGTTGAGGAAGCCAACCATGCCTTCCACCTGAACATGAACATGTTCAAGGAGCTTGAGGGCAATCTCGTTGCCGCCATTGGCAAGGTTCTGTTCGGTTTTCTGACTCGACGTCAGCGGGCTGGCAGCACCGAGGCCGCCGCCGCTTGAGTTTTCGCTGGTGCCCACCGAACTGATTCGTTTTCTGGTCCCCGGGACCGGTCGCCGCTTTCGTTGTGGTGGGCTCAGCGTCGAACAGCAGACCGCCCGACTTGTAGCGAATCTGTGCCCGACCGAATTGGTCACTTACCGCGAGCGTTCACCCGATCATCCGTACCTGGATGATTGTCTTCGTCATGAGCCCCCTGATGCCCAAGTTGTCTGGGTGGTCAGCTGGGGTTTTGACGTTCCTGGTTTGATCCGTCGGTTGAACGGCCGTCGGGTTGTTTATCACGCCCACAGCAGCCAATACGGCTTTGGATTGCCGCCTGGAGTCCCGGTATTGGCCGTCAGCCGCAACACCCTGGGCTATTGGGGTGACAAGGCTCCCCGCAATCCCTTGTTCTTGGTTCCGAATGCCCTGGGCCAGGCTTGGCTTGACCGTGGCGACCGTTCGGCACGCCAAAGTCGATCCATCGATGTGCTGGTGCAAGCCCGCAAGAGCAGCCCCTATGTACTGAATCAGTTGGTGCCGGCGTTGCGGCAGGCCGGTCTTGTGGTGGAGGTGCAGGCCGGCTGGGTGGATGACTTGGTCGAACTGTTCAATCGCTCCACGGTGTACCTCTACGACTCAGCGGAGTACTGGCGCGGGCGCGGCGTGACCGAGGGTTTCGGGTTGCCGCCGCTGGAAGCGCTGGCTTGCGGCTGCGTTGTGTTCAGCAGCCTGAATCATGCCCTGGCCGACTACGGCGATCCCAGTCACACAGTGCATCAGGTCGGTTGTGGACGTCTGAGTTTCGATCTCGAGCGGATCAAGGGCGCTGTTGCTGCTCCCCAGAGCTGGCGCCCTTCATTCGACCGTTTGGAGGCTTTGCTGCAGGAATGTTCAGAAGCTGAGCTGCTGAAGCGCTGGCGAGACGCCTTCACTCTTCTGGATGCCCTGGAAGCTGCATCCGGGCCAGATCTGAGTAGTGCCCCCACGTGGCGGTTGCAGCTGCAGCAGCTGCTCTCACGGCTTCAGCGAGTGGTCAATCGGTTGCCCGTCTGGCCTTCCCGTTAGGGCAGCATGATCCCTGGCGCGTACGGTCACTGAAGAGGTTGATGCGTCGGTTCTGGCTTGGGAAAGATGAGCCGTCAGTTTCCGAGATTTTCCCTGCAGAGTCAGACTTGGAAAGATATTTCGGCGTTGCTGGGCAAGTTGCCGGCAAGGCGGAAACGGTTGGTCGGTTTTGTCCTTCTTGCATCGTTTTTTCAGGGCATCCTTGATCTTCTTCTGATTGCATTTTTAGCCCGATTTGTTGGCCTTTTTTCAGGCGCAAAGCTTGCAGATCGCTTGCCAGGAATTTGGGTTTTTGGTGGCGGAATTTTAGATCAAACGGGTTGGCTTTTGGCCTTATTGATTGCTTCATTCTGGCTTACATCTTTCGTGCGTTTTCTTGTGTCTTTGATGCAAAGTCTCCTGAGTGCGGAGATATGGAATGACCTCGTCAATCAGGTTTACCAAAATGTTCTCCAGCAGCGGTATGAATTTTTTATTGAAAACCGCACGGCCAATCTCTCTGAAAAATTCAATCGAATTCTCAATAGTGTTTCAACCAAGGTTGTGATTCCTTTGATTGCGATTGCCGGCAATGCTTTGTCGGTCACGTCTCTGTTGGTTGGTGTTGTTTTTGTCCTTGGCTATCAGGCCTTGGCCATCTTCTTGCTGATGTTGATTGCCTACGCAGTGGCTTCGGTGCTTATTACTCCTTATTTAAGGTTGGCGACCAAGCAGCGTGTTCGTTACGGCCGACGGATCAATCTTTTGCTGATGGAGTCGTTGCGATCCATACGGGATGTTCATCTGTACTCGGCTGATAAATATTTTGTGACTCGCTTTTCTTCGGATGGAGTCATCGCAAAAAGGTACGATCGACTGACGCGCTTGCTGCCTGATGTTCCGCGCTTTTTGATCGAGCCTGCTGGTGTTTCGATTCTGTTTTTGGTCGGTTTGGCCCCAGCTGTTTTGAATGGGGATTCCAGTGATGTGCGTAATGCGATTCCCGATTTGTTCGCAATCATGTTCACGTTGTTGAAGATTTCTGGGCCGCTGCAGAACACATTCCGTAGTCTGAACCGTTTGCGTGGTGGCCTACCTGAAATAAAAGATGCGCTGGACTTGTTGGATCTGAAGCCTGAGCGACTTCTTTTGTCTTCTCCTGGTGTACCAACCCCAGAAGGGTTAATGCCCCGCCGGCTGATTCAGTTGAATAATGTCAGTTTTTTATATCGGCGCAGCGAAAAATTAATTGTTGATGCAGTCAATCTCTCGATTCCGATTGGCTCCCGTTTTGCCTTGGTTGGACGCACGGGAAGTGGAAAAACCACAATTGCCCATCTGTTGCTGGGTTTGCTCCAGCCATCATCGGGTCAGCTCATGTTGGACGGCATTCCTGTGAGTGCGCAAGACTTGCCTGCGTGGCAGGCCAATTGCGCCTTGGTGCCTCAAGATATTCGTCTTTTTGATGGAAGTATTCGCGACAATGTGGCGTTTGGATTGGACAATGATTCGATCGACGATGAGGATATTTGGGCTGCGTTGAAGACTGCTCAGTTTGATGATGTTGTGGCTCAAATGCCCTATGGCCTCTACACCATGATTGGAGAAAATGGCGTCAAGTTGTCTGGGGGGCAACGTCAGCGTCTCGCGCTGGCACGAGCCTTTTATCGTGGTGCCAAGATTCTTGTCTTGGATGAAGCGACAAGTGCTCTTGACAACAGAACAGAGCATGATCTTCTTCAGGCCTTGGATCTGGTGGGGCGTCGCTGCACAACCATCGTGATCGCCCATCGGCTGTCAACAGTCAAAAAGTGCGATCGAATTGTCGAGATTGAAAATGGCAAGATCCACGCTCAGGGCGATTTTGTCTCTCTCTGCGAGAATTCGGAAACGTTCAGGGATATGTATCGCATTGAAAACACTTGATGGCAGATATCGTTCTGCTATCCACCGCTGACTGGGATCATCCCCTTTGGACGAACAAGCAGCACGTTGCCTGTGCACTCGCCGCTGAAGGTGAGCGAGTTTTGTACGTTGAATCCCTTGGTCTTCGCTCGGTTCAAACCAAAACACAGGATTTCAGAAGGATCCTACGGAGGCTGTTTCTTGGGCTGCGTTTCCTGCGGGCGGTGCGACCGGGGATCTGGGTGTTGTCTCCCTTGGTTGTGCCCGGTGGATCCCGTGGGATTGCGCTAAGCCTGAACCGCTTGATGATTCGTTTCAGCGTGTCACTGGCTTGTTGGTTGTTGCGCTTCCGTTCCCCTTGGCTTTGGACATACAACCCGCTGACGTTGCTCTATTTGCCGTTGAAAGGGTTCGAACTGTCGATCTATCACGCGGTTGATGCGATTCAGGAGCAGCCCTGTATGCCCAGGAGTTTGATTGAATCTGAAGAAGCCCGCTTATGTCGCTCCGTCGACCAGGTATTCACAACGTCGCCGTATCTCACTGAACGGCTGACAACGTATACAGAACGAATCTGTTACGAGCCCAATGTTGCTGACCGGGATCATTTTTCCGCATCACTTGAACTTCGTCATGACCCCACGTTCGTCTGTCCGCCGGAGTTGGTAGGAATTTCAGAGCCCAAAATTGGTTTCGTTGGTGCGATCAGCAGCTACAAACTTGATTTTGCGCTGATTCGTGCGGTCGCCGTTCGTCGCCCTGAGTGGCAATTCGTCTTCATCGGGCCACAGTCAGAGGGTGAGCCCAGCACGGATCTCTCGCAGTTGTGTGGTCTCAGCAATGTGCATTGGCTTGGCCCGAAGCCCTACAGCCAACTCCCACAGTTTTTGGCTGCTTTTCAGTGCGCCTGGTTGCCATTGCAGTGCAATCCATACACCCGCGCGATGTTTCCGATGAAATTTTTCGAGTATCTCTTCGCTGGGTTGCCTGTGGTCTCCACGCGGATTCATGCCCTTCATGCCTTTGAGGCTATTTGTTGTCTCTGCCCACCGGATCCGTTGGAGTTCAGCGAGCAGCTCCAACGTGTTTTGTCAGGAGAGGGTCCACGTCTCGATGAGCGATTGAGCGGAATTGAGGGTTACACCTATCAAAGTCGAACCCGTCGCATGCTGAAGCTGCTGCGTTCTCAAGGGGAATGCGTTGGATGAAGGAGCAGCTCTCGCTCCAGCTGGTTGCTGTCAAGAGATGGCTTAATCGCGTTGCCCCGCCGATTTTTGCGTTGCTGAAATCTTTCAACCAGCGGCGTGAACAGCTTTGGACCAGTCCGTTGGCGTATGTCTGTCGAAACAGCCGCCTGGGTCACGCGTTAGGAGTTGCTGTGTTTCGGCTCACGCAAGGGAGGCTGACGTCAGCTTCAACGAGCTATCTAATTTTCGATGGCAGCCTTCGCCTTCATCAGTATCAACAGGCTTCTTGGATTGCTGATGCGGCGTGGCGCCGGTGGCCGAATGCGATCGATGTTGTCTCGATGCAGTGCACCCTGGCGTTAAGGGCTGGTGCATTGCCTGAGGCCTTTGCTCTGATTGAGCGATCCCTGATTGCGTCGGACTATCGGGCTGTCGATCGGGTTCTTTTTCGCACCGGATCTCGCCCCCGTGATCTCCACCAAAGCGATGAGGTTTTTCGTTGGCTTTCGCATCGTGCCGACCTTGACCTCACCCGGCGCTCCTATGCGCTCGTCGCTGAGGCTTATCTGATTCTTCGCCTAGACAATTCGGCGCGCGCTCAGGAGTTGGTAGCCGCTTTGGAGGGCATCGCAGAGAAGCTGCGCAGCGACGAAGCAACAACCTGTTGTCCGCAGTCAAATCGGCAGAATCTTGGGAAGCTGTATGTGTCGATCAGCAGTGCTCTCTATCACCTCGCTCTTCTTCAGGGGGACATGCTTTTGCTGGCGCGGTGTTGGCAACGCTTGGCTGAATTCAGTCGTGCGATCGACAGGGATCAGATGAATGCTGATGCGTTGTTCCGCATGTCCAGCAACCTCGGGCGCGGTCTTGCCCTTGGCTTTCTGCTCGATCCGCGTGAATACGGAAGGGTTCGCAGTGATGCGTTGACCTTGTTGAACGCTTGGACGACCGCCAACGCTGCAGGGCTCGCCCCGAGGCGACGTGTCAGGGGAAGGACGCCTCAGGAAAACCATCTCCTATTCCTTGAGGCTTTGCAGCAGAGTTGTATGGAGCTTCACCGGGCGGGTGGTTCCGTTACCCCGCAGGCGTGCCGTCAGTGGGCGCGTCTGCTGAATCACTCCTCTGAAGGAAGTCTGAACGACACGATCGCGGCGTTGGTTCAGAGGCAACTCACCGAGCCCGAGCCATGACGGCTGCAGCACATCCGCCCAGGTCGGCACTTCTTTTCATTGATTCGCTCAAAATCGGTGGTGCAGAGCGCGTCACCCTTCAATGGGCCGAATGGCTGTCGGAGGGAGGTTGGAGTGTCACGTTGTTGACCTCAAAGTCTGCCAGCCACGACTTCTATCCAGTCCCCGCTGGTCTCCGCCGCGTGCAGGAGCCTGCCCTGCCAGGTTTGCTGGATCGTGCCTTGTTTTGGCCGTTGAAGCTCTTGCGCTTGCGCAAGCTGCTTCAGCGAGAAGAACCAGATCTCTTGATCGGGATGACGACGTTGCCATCGATCAAGTTGGCGTTGGCTTCGGTCGGTCTGTCGTCATGCCTGGTACTTTCAGAGCGCAACTACCCTCCGGCTCGGCCGCTGGCTTGGCGTTGGCGCCTGTTGCGTCGTTTGGCCTATCCCAGAGCTCATTTGCATTTGGTGCAAACGCAGGGCATTGCTCAGTGGCTCCATCAACGCGGTTTGGCCCGCCGCACAGCGGTTTTACCCAACGCGATTGTTTGGCCGATACCGCGTCTGGCTCCCAGGCTGAATCCGGAGAGTTGCGTTCCGCCGGGCCAGAAGTTGATCCTGGCGGTTGGAACCAAGCTTCATCAGAAAGGCTTTGATCGCTTGGTGGCCGCGTTCGCTGGCTTGCAGGCTGACTTCCCCGATTGGTCGCTGGTGATTCTTGGCATCGACGACGCGCCATATCGCGGCGTCAATCAGGCGGCCCGGCTGCGCGCTCTGATGGGTACCGAGTCCTCACGTTTGATCCTTCCGGGGAACGTCGGCAATGTGGGGGATTGGTACAAGGCCAGTGCCTTGTTTGTTCTCTCATCTCGCTTTGAGGGGTATCCCAATGTGTTGCTCGAGGCGATGGCCTCCGGTCTTCCTTGTCTGGCGGTGGACTGTCCCACCGGCCCTTCGGACCTGATTGATCCAGGATTGAACGGTTGGCTTGTGTCCGAGCAAGTCGCCTCAACCGACATGGAACAACCCTTGCGCCAGGCCTTGGAGGACACAGCTTCGCGCGTGGCCTTTGCGACCAAGGCTCAAGTGGTCCGCCAGCGCAATGCCCCTGAGAGCTTGCGACCTGTGTTTCTCGATTGGATGGGGGCTCTTTGATGCAACAGCCTCTGCTGACGGATTCAGGTCGTGATGATCTGTGGCTGGTGCTGCCGCATCTCGGAGCCGGGGGTGCTCAAAAAGTTGCCTTGATAGCCGCTCGCCATTTCGCTGCTCAGGGTTTGAAGGTGAAGCTGGTAACGCTCATCCCAGGGCATCCTGTGGCCCATGCCCTTCCTGACGGCATCCCTCTGCTTGAACTGGGGGCACCGACCCATCGCTCCTGGTGGGCCCGCGCTGGTCGTTTCAGCCAGGCGCAGCTCGACAAGCTGATCCGCTGGTTGTTTCAGCTGCAGCTGCGATGGCTCGAACGCTGGTTCGCAGCCCGTGTCTGTCCAGGGGGTCGGGGCCTTGCCATGCAGCTTTTTCGTGTGGGATCAGAGGCGACGGCTGGTTTTCGTCTCCGGCAGCTGCGCCGGCAGTTCCGCAGTCAGCTGCCCCATCGGGTTCTGGCCCTGCTCACCCGCACCAACATCACGTGCTGTTGTGCTGCCTGGGACCTTCCCATCCACCTCGTGGTGTCAGAGCGCAACGATCCCTCACTTCAGCTGCTCCCGGAGGTGTGGCAGCGCTTGCGCCCCTTTGCCTATCGCCGCGCGGATGTGGTGACAGCCAACACAGCCGGTGTTCTTTCGGCTCTGGAATCCATGGGGCCCTGGAATCGGCTGGCCTTGCTGCCTAATCCCTTGCCGGGTGCCCCCAGGGCTGGGGCACGTGGAGATCAAGCGAGCGCTGTTGGCTTTATCAGTGTTGCCAGGTTGGTGCCGCAGAAGGGACTGGACGTGTTGATCAATGCCTTGCCAAGGCTGAGCGGAGCCGCAGCGGAATGGCCCGTCACCTTGGTGGGTGATGGGCCCGAGCGCGAGATGTTGCAGCAGCAGGCGCAGGATCTCGGGGTTTCGGGTCGGTTGCGATGCATGGGGTTCCGCTCTGATCCGGAGCGGTTCCTGGCGGAGGCTGCTGTGTTCGTATTGCCCTCCCGTTTTGAAGGCATGCCCAATGCACTCCTGGAGGCCATGGCTGCCGGTCTGGCGGTGATCGTGACGGATGCTTCCCCTGGCCCCTTGGAGGTGGTTGAGCCGGGTGTGAGCGGTTTGGTCGTGCCCAGTGATGATCCGATTGCTCTCGCCGCCGCGATGATGAAGCTGGCCTCGGATCCAGTGAGTTGTCGGCGCATGGGTGCGGCGGCCAGGGAACGCATCGCTTCGTTGGATTGGCCCCAGTTGGAACCGCTTTGGCGGTCGATCCTGGCGTTGTCATGACCGCTCGTGTTCTGGTGTTGGCGCCGACCCGGCGCGCGAGGACGGAAACCTTCGTGCGCGCGAATCTGGCCCGCTTGCCGTTTGCAGTGGAGGCTTGTTTCGGGGATGAGATTCCTTGCCGCGAGCCCCTTAAAGCGCTCTATGGGCTTGCGGTACTGATCAGCAAGGTCTGCACCCGGTTGGGCTGGCTGCGACTGGCCACGCTGCCCGCTTCCATCGTGGCTGTGCTTTTGGTTCGACGTCACCGGCCGGATGTGGTGATGGTGGAGTTCGGCTTTCATGCCGTTCGGGTGATGGAGCTGGCTCGCACGGGAGTCCCCCTGGCGGTTCACTTCCGCGGTGCCGATGCCTCAGCTGAGCGCTATCTGAAGCGTCTCGAGCAGCGCTATCGCCGTTTGTTTCAGCTCACCTCTGCTGTGATCGTCAAGAACCAAATCATGCGGAGCCGTTTGATCGCCCTTGGCGCTCCGCCGGCACAGCTCGTGATTAGTCCATCCGGTGCCGATGAGCAGCGGTTTCAGGGGGCCACTCCTGCTTCCATGCCACCGCGGTTTCTGGCGGTCGGCCGCTTTGTATCCAAAAAAGGTCCGTTGGACACCCTGGAAGCCTTTGCCGTCTTGCGCGGCCTGACTGACCAGGCCGATTCGTGCCGCCTGGTGATGGTGGGTGATGGACCGTTGCTTCCTGTCGTGCAGGAACGGGTGCGCCAGCTCGGCCTTGAGCAGCTGGTTCAGTTCCCTGGCGTGCTTCCACCCGATGCGGTGGTGGAGGAGATGCGGCGCGCGCGGGCGTTTGTGCAGCATTCACGTACAGCGGAGGATGGTGATGAGGAGGGATGCCCGGTCTCCGTGATGGAAGCTCAACTTTGTGGTCTGCCCGTTGTGGCAACCCGCCATGGTGGGATTCCTGACGTGGTTGTGGATCATCAAACCGGTCGGCTGGTGGAGGAAGGCGATCGCCTGGCCATGGCGGAGGCCATGGCCTTGCTGGTGGATCGCCCGGATCTCGCGGCTGCTTGGGGTGCTGCGGGGCACCGTCGGGCTCAGGCTCAATTCACCGTGGCGCATCACGTGGATCAGATCACAATGCTCCTCAACGATTTGATGGGCCACAGCCGATGAGCAGCACGCGTTTGAAGTTGCTGCTGATCCGTGGTCTCGGCCACAGCGGCACGACGATGCTTGATTTGGCCCTGGGGGCGCATCCGCAGATCATTGGCCTGGGTGAGGCGGCGCGAATTTTGGCGACGCCACAGCCTGGTGACGAACATCGCGGGCCCAGTCAACTTCGTGGTGCCCATCGGTTTGAGCGGCGTTGCACCTGTGGTGCCATTGCCGCGGAGTGCCCACTCTGGGGACCTCAGCTCGAGTGGCTGCGCCTGCATGACCAAACGTCGATGCAGAAGAAAGTGCAGCGGCTGCTGACGGGTTCACCCCACGCCGGTGAGGCGGTGTGGCATGTGGACTCGTATCAGGACGATCTGGAGATGACGCGGCTGCCCGAGGCGATGTTTGACATCCGGATCATTCATCTCGTGCGTGATGTGCGCTCCTGGGTTCATTCCCGGGCCCAGGCAGGTCGTAAGGCAGGCCAACGCTTGCCGGCAGCGCGTCAGCTGGCCCGATGGTGGCGTGTCAATGCCAAGTTTGAAAGGGCTTTTCGCCAGTCTCCGTACCCGGTTTTTCGTCTGGGTTATGAGGAATTTGCGCTTCAGCCCCAGCGCAGTTTGCAGTTTCTCTGCGCCTGGTTGTCGATCGATTTCCAGGAGACGATGCTGGCTCCTGGTCTCAACAGCAGCAGCCACATCCTCGCGGGGAACCGGGTGCGTTTCGATGCGGATCGCAGCCGCACGATTGCTTACGACGGTGTCTGGTTGGGGGCGCAAGAACCAACGGCTGCGCATCTCGGCTTGCTCCTGCCTGGCGTTGCCCGGATGAACCGCCGCCTGGTCTATTCCAACAACTTGCTTTGCCGCTGATGGCCTTAGCCCCCCCGCCAGGTCATGGCGGTGGCCCAGTGCTGCTCAACTGCTAGATCCGGACAGCGTTCCTGCACAGCCGTCACCAAAGGGGCGAAGTGCCGGCCCAGGCGCTGCAACAGCTCCGGCGGAACCGAGGTGGTGGCTTGGCTGGCGTTTACCCGGTGGCTCAAATCGGGGATCTGCTCTGGGATGCCGAGATACCGGCATAAATCCTGATGTGCTGCTGGCGTGAACAGGGTTTCGTACAAGCCGATGAAGACCTTCGATTCAGCGAGTCCCCCCCGCAGTGCATCGAGGGTGGCGGGGTAATCGTTCCGAGGAGATTCACGCTTGAACAGCTTGATGCTGGCCTTATCCAGGTGCTCGATTTCATGCGCGGGTGTGAGTAAGCCACGCTTGCGCAGTTGCATGCGCTGCTGCGACAAAAACCGTTCCACTGGGTCGCGCATGATGAACACCGCCCGCGTTTGCACGCCGCGTTGCGCGAAGGCCTGCTGGATGCGCTGATAGCTCTCCGCTTTCAACCCGGCATACGAGGGGGTGATGTCTCCCGTCAGGCAGATCTGGGGTGGCTTGAGCAGTGATGCGAAGTAGTCGAAGTAGCGCTCGGGACGTTCGATGAACCGTGCCCGACGCCAGGTGCGCCACTTCAGCGGTGTGGGGTGCTTGGGCCGGAAGCAAGCAAAGCGTTCCAGCTCGAGAGCATCGAAAACGTGGTACTCCTTCAGAAAGCCGAAATCGGCGTCGCCTCGGCGTTGCAGTTGATCGTGCAGCCAGGAGGTTCCTGCTTTCTGGGCACCAACGCCGAGCAAGAAGGTTGCGTCAGAGGCCAAGACGTTCTGCCGATACAACGTGCATCAGTTGATGTTCAGGGTTGGCATGCCCTTTACCAGATCGTCGATGGCTTTGACCTGAGAGAGAAACGGTTCCAGCTGATCGAGAGGTAAGGCGCTGGGACCATCGCAACGGGCCTGCGCCGGGTCTGGATGAGCTTCCAGGAACAAGCCAGCCAGACCAACCGCCATGCCTGAACGGGCCAGGTCCACCACCTGGGTGCGGCGTCCTCCTGAGGCAGCACCACCTGGATCCCTGCACTGCAATGCATGGGTGACATCAAAGATCAGCGGCAGGTCATCGCAGGTTCGCTTCATCACGCCGAACCCCAGCATGTCCACCACGAGGTTGTCGTAACCGAAGTTGCTTCCTCGCTCGCACAGCAGCAGCTTCTCGTTCCCGCATTCGTAGAATTTGTCCACGATGTTGCGCATCTGTTCTGGGCTGAGGAACTGTGGCTTCTTGATGTTGATCACCGCACCGGTTTCCGCCATGGCGCGGACCAGATCGGTCTGCCTGGCCAGGAAGGCCGGAAGCTGGATGATGTCCGCGACCTTGGCGGCGGCTACGGCTTCCTCCGGACTGTGCACATCAGTGATCACTGGAATGCCATGGGTGTCCTTCACCGCCTGCAGGATTTGCAGCCCTTCCTCGAGGCCGGGGCCGCGGAATGAATGAATGGAAGAGCGGTTGGCTTTGTCGTAAGAGGCCTTGAACACCAGCGGAATGTTCAGCCTCCCGCAGACGTCTTTGTAGTGGCCGGCGCAACGCAGGGCAAAGTCGAGATCCTCGAGAACGTTCACACCACCCAGCAGGACGAAGGGGCGATCGTTCCCGAACGTGATGTCGCCCAACTTGATCTGATGCGCCACAGTTTCAAGCACGTCCATTGATCGGGGAGCCTACCCGCCTTCAATCAATTCGCTTCAGGGCTCCTGGTTGCAAGCCAGCTGGGCTGGCTTACTGGCTCGGAATCTGCTCGCCGTTGATCAACGATGGCGAAAGATCCGTGCGTACTGACGGTTTGGATCCTCTTGATACAGCACGTTGTAGTTGGAGAGATCAATGCCGTATTTGGTTAGTTTCTTGCCCGTGTCGATGTCGACTAAATAATCTCCGGACTGAGGTGTATAAAATTTTCCTTTTCCGATTCCGGCTTTGATGATGTAGCGCCTGGTGTCGATGTCGTAATACACAAGACGGTCGTAGGTGAGGGCTCTCATCTGGTCGGAATGTTTGAACCATCCTTTTGAGTAGATGAGGTTGACTGTTTCTCCATTCTCTTTGGCGCGTTTTGTGATGGCTCTGGCTTCGTTCAAGGTTGTACGCCATGAACGTTGTTTCCAGCTGATCAGTTCTGCGCGTTGTCGAAACGTGGCGGCTTGTCGATCTTCAATGTTTAAAAGCAACAACGTGGTGCCGAGGGCCAAGGCCTGAGCTTGGCGGCTGCTCATGCGCTGTTTCAGTTTCGGTGCTACAAGGCTTTCCCAGATCATCAAAATGTCGAGAACAGCGACAAACTGAATGGGCAGGCTCATGTAGTTGCTGCCTTCCAGGCCTACCAAGGCGTACAGGGCAATTCCATAGGCCAGCGCCGCAAAGTTGAGTCCGTCGAGTGCGGTGACGTTTGTTTGTTTGCGGCCGATTAGCCACAGGCGTGATGCGATGAAGCCCAGGAAGACGATCAGGCGAATGTCGAGTGCCAGCACTGAAAAGCCCAGATGTGCGTCGTAGCGCGGCACATCAGCGGCAAGGCTGGGAAGCGCACTGAGAATCGCAAACGAAGCCAGGAAGAAGAGCGCCAGGCTGGCAATTGCGATTTCCAAGGCATAAGCGTTTATCCATTGGGAGGTTTTGGTCGATCCCCATGTCGGCCGGCTCGGCATGACGCCGAAGCTGCCCGCAACGATCGTGGTGGCTGCAGGGATCACGGCCAGCAGCACTGCGGTGTCTTTGAAGAAAGGAATGAACAGTGCGAACAGCAGCGCGAGTCGGCCGTTGTACAGCCGGCCTGAGCTCAGGTAAACGCTGTAGTGATAGGCGTATAGCGCGAGTAAAAATGTAAGAAATCTCTCGCTGTAAATGAATTGAAAATAGTTGTAAGCGGATGCGCTGGTGAAGAGGAACAGCAGTGTTCCCATCAGGATGAGTGAAGTGCTGGTTCGGTTTTTGCTAACCCGTTCAATCAGCTTGCAGCCCAGGATGATGGTGGCGATGAGTTCAAGAGCGCTCACCAGTGACCAGATCTTGATGTAGGGCGTCACCCAGCTGAGCGCATGAAGATCTTGATGGGAGAGTGGATAGAAGCGAAAGTCGTTTCTCCCCATCGTTTCATTGATCAACTTTTCTCTGAGGCTGAAATTGTTCAGAAGCTGATCGCTGAAGATGTCGTCGTACCAGGTGAGAATCTCCTTGTAGAACCAGCTGCTTTCCTGCACCATCAGCACCACATAGATCGAGAGAACGATCGTGACAACTGGATGTTGTTTGACGAAATCTGTGACTGCGAATGGCCAGGATTTGTGTGGTCTTGGTTTTGTTTCCTGTGCGCTTGCGTTGACAATTGAACGAATCAGTAGTCCGGCGAGAACAGCCAAAACAGCGACAAATCCACCATGGGCGATGGCGTTGTATTGGCTCAGCAGAGACTCCTTTGTCGTGTCTGGAAGCGTGCTGAATCCGTTTGCGCCGTACTGCAGCCAGAGCGCCAGGACCGCGCTGACGATCAATGCGGTGCCAGACAGCGTTGACAGCCAGAAGCTCCAGCGTCGTTCAAAGACAGTTGTTGTCTTTCGCATTGCCTAGCGAATGTCTTTATTGGGTATGGACTTGACCAGCTCGACGACCTTGGTGTGGCGTCCGCCTGAAGTGGCTCCGCTGGGATCTCTGAACTGCAGAGCCTGGGGCAAGTCGAAGATCAGGGGAAGGTCATCGCAGCTGCGTTGGAGGCATCTAAGCACCACTAATCTCCATCCATGAGCTTTTTGGCCGGCCTCAACGACGCCCAACGACGGGCGGTGGACCATCACGAGGGGCCCCTGCTCGTGGTGGCAGGCGCTGGCAGTGGCAAGACGCGCGCCCTCACCCATCGGATCGCTCACTTGATCGGTGAGCACGGTGCCGATCCAGCTCAAATCCTGGCGGTGACGTTTACCAACAAAGCCGCCCGCGAGATGAAGGAGCGGCTTGAGCTGCTCCTGGCGCAGCGTCTGGCCCAGAACCAGTACGGCCAGCCCTGGAGCACATTGCCACCGGTGGATCAGCGCCAGTTGCGTTCACGCATCTACAGGGAGGTGACCAAGGAGTTGTGGATTGGCACCTTTCATGCCCTGTTTGCGCGGATGCTCCGCTACGACATCGACAAGTTCAAGGATGCGGAGGGACTGACCTGGACCAAGCAGTTTTCGATCTACGACGAAGCTGATGCCCAGAGCCTGGTCAAGGAGATCGTCACCCAGGAACTGCAGTTGGATCCCAAGCGGTTCGAGCCGAAAAAGACC
The DNA here is from genome assembly GCF_900474015.1 of Synechococcus sp. UW106. NCBI lineage: Bacteria > Bacillati > Cyanobacteriota > Cyanophyceae > Synechococcales > Synechococcaceae > Synechococcus > Synechococcus sp. UW106. The sequence goes on along the minus strand of NZ_UCNV01000009.1, from coordinate 150,592 downwards.
CGCTGGGCCATCAGCAATGCCAAGAACCAGGGTTGGCTGCCGGACCAGCTCGAGGCCAATGCCGAAGGCCAGCGGGGCAAGCTCACGGCCGATGTTTATCGGCGTTACCGCAAAGCCTTGGCGGCTAACAACGCTCTTGATTTCGACGATTTGTTGTTGCTGCCGGTTCAGTTGCTCCAGCAGAACGAGCAGGTGCGCAGTTACTGGCATCGTCGCTTTCGCCACGTGCTCGTGGATGAATACCAGGACACCAACCGCACCCAGTACGACCTGATCAAGCTGTTGGTCACCGATGGCAAGGAGCCTCAGGATGTTGAGGACTGGTCCGGTCGTTCTGTCTTCGTGGTCGGTGACGCCGACCAGAGCATTTACAGCTTCCGTGCGGCTGACTTCACGATCCTGATGGGGTTTCAGGACGACTTCGGTGATCAGGCGCCGGATGACAGCACCCAAACGATGGTGAAGCTGGAGGAGAACTATCGCTCCACCGCCACGATCCTCGAGGCAGCCAATGCCCTGATTGCCAACAACAGCGAACGGATCGACAAGGTGCTTCGTCCCACCCGTGGGGAAGGTGAGCTGATCACGCTGACTCGGTGTGACGATGAGATTGCTGAGGCGGAAGCCGTGGTGCATCGCCTGCGCACCATGGAAGCCGCCAACCCAGAGCTGAGTTGGGGCGACATGGCGGTGCTGTACCGCACCAATGCGCAGTCCCGTTCAATCGAGGAATCGCTGGTGCGTTGGGGCATTCCCTACATCGTGGTGGGGGGACTGCGCTTCTACGACCGGCGCGAAATCAAGGATCTACTGGCCTATCTGCGGCTGCTGGTGAATCCGGCCGACACCGTCAGCTTGCTGCGGGTGATCAACGTGCCGAAACGGGGCATCGGCAAGACCACGATTCAGCGCCTCACCGATGCTGCTAATCAACTGGGGATCCCGCTCTGGGATGTGGTGAGTGATCCCGAAGCGGTGCGCTCCCTTGGCGGCCGTTCGTCCAAGGGTCTTCTGCAGTTCTGTGACCTGGTCAATGATCTGAAAGGCCGCAGCCGTGATGTGGCGCCGTCAGAACTGATTCAGCAGGTGATGGAGAAGAGCGGCTACGTCAGCGAGTTGATTGCCGATGGCACCGATGAGGCTGATGAGCGTCGCCGCAATCTTCAGGAACTCGTGAATGCCGCTCTGCAATACCAGGAGGAAAACGATGAGGGCGACCTGGAAGGATTCCTGGCCACGGCGGCCTTGTCCAGTGATGCCGATAGCAAAGACTCCGCTGCCGATCGCGTCACCTTGATGACGCTGCACAGCAGCAAAGGGCTCGAGTTCCCTGTGGTGTGTCTGGTGGGTCTTGAACAGGGTCTGTTCCCCAGTTATCGCTCCCTGGATGACCCGGCCTCGCTGGAGGAGGAGCGCCGGCTTTGTTATGTCGGCATCACCCGCGCCAAGGAACGCCTGTTCCTCTCCCATGCGAGTGAGCGACGTCTCTGGGGTGGCATGCGGGAAGCGGCCGTGCCCTCGGTGTTCCTCTCTGAGCTGCCGGAGGCTTTGATTCAAGGAGACATCCCGCAGACCGGTGGTGCGGCGCTTCGGCGTGAACGCCGCCTCGACCGGCTCACGCGCGTGGACCGTGACAAGCCCTCATCGGCCCCCGCCAATGCCGTGCGTCGCCGTCAGGCTGGCCCCGCCCCCGGCCGCAGTTGGCAGATCGGCGATCAGGTCATCCACGCCAGCTTCGGGGTTGGTGAAATCACCCACACCTTCGGCAGCGGTGAGAAGGTGTCGATCGCGGTCAAGTTTGCGGGGATGGGACCCAAGATCCTGGATCCGCGCCTAGCGCCGATTGAACCCGTGACCACCGCTTAACCTCCTCCCCAGCCATCAACGGACTGTGTCGACCTCCAGCCAGCCGATTCCTATTTTTATCGGCTACGACCCAAGAGAGCGGGCGGCGACCAATGTTCTGATCGATAGCCTTTACCAGAACAGCAGCCTCCCGCTGGCGATCACCCCGCTGGTGACACCCCAGCTGGAGGCCCAGGGGTTGTTCCGGCGCGAAAGGGATCCCAAGCAGAGCACGGCGTTTTCCTTCACCCGATTTCTTGTACCCCATCTGATGGGCTATCAGGGCTGGGCCCTATTTATGGATTGCGACATGCTGTGCCGGGCTGATATCAAGTCGCTCTGGGATCAGCGCGATGATGCTTACGGCGCCATGTGTGTTCAGCACGAGCATGTGCCAGGCGAGACCGTGAAATTTCTCGGTGAGGTGCAGAGCGCCTACCCGAAGAAGAACTGGAGTTCCCTGATGCTGCTCAACTGCAGCCGCTGCACCAAACTCACGCCCGACTACGTGAACACGGCAACAGGGCTTGAGTTGCACCGCTTCCACTGGCTGGAAGGTGACCACGAGATCGGTGCCATCCAAGGCGGTTGGAATCATTTGGTGGATGTGCAGGCTCCGCCGGAGTCCGAGCAGGTCTCCCCGATGCTGCACTGGACCTTGGGCGGTCCCTGGTTTCGCGAACAGCGCACCATGGGTGGGCCACTGGCCGCTGAATGGTTCAGTGCCCGCGACGATGCAATGAAACTCTGGGATTGATGGCGATTCGTAAGTGTGTGGTGGCCGTTCCGGCACGGCTTCAGTCGTCGCGACTGCCCAACAAGGTGTTGGCTGATATCGGCGGCCAACCGATGATCCAGAGGGTTTTGGAACGCTGCCGTCAGGCCCGCAGCGTTGAGGCAGTGGTGCTCTGCACTGATAGCGCCGAGTTGCAGGCCCGCGCTGAGGCGTGGGGGTTTCCGGTGCTGATGACTGCGGAATCCTGTAGTTCCGGCAGCGAGCGCATCGCATCGGTGGCCCACCCCCTCATGGCCCTGGCCTGGGGGGAAGCGGATCCCGTTGCAGCAGAGACGGCCGTGATCAACGTTCAGGGCGATCAACCATTCATTGATCCCGCCGTGATCGACTCGATTGTCGAGGAATTTCGGCGTCAGGATCCGGTGCCCGCGGTGGTAACCCCTGTTTACGGGCTGAAGCCTGAATCGGTTCACAACCCCAATGTCGTCAAGACCCTCTTGGCCCACGACGGCCGCGCCCTTTATTTCTCTCGGTCCGCCATCCCCCACGTGCGCGATGTGGCCGAGGCGGATTGGCATCAGCACACCACCTACTGGGGGCATGTGGGGATGTATGGCTTCCGGGGAGACGTGCTCGCCGCCTGGGATCAGTTGCCTGCCTCCCCGTTGGAGGATCTGGAACGGCTTGAGCAGCTGCGGCTGATCGAGGCCGGCCTCACGATTGCCACCTTCCCGGTGGAGGGCACATCGCTGTCGGTGGACACCGCCGAACAGTTGGAACAGGCCCGGGCCATGGTCTGACTTCAATCGTTGCGGTCTTTCCAGCCGTCGCGGCGCAGGCGTCCCCAGCGGCCACGCCCCTGAAGGATGCGTTCCGCCAGCTCCCGTACGGCCCCATGGCCCCCCCGGCGATCAAGCACCGCGTCGGCACCCTGGCGGACGGGCCGACAGGCGTCGGCAGGGGCGAACAACAGGCTCACCACCGGCCGAACGGCCAGATCGTTGAGGTCATCTCCCACGAAAGCCGTTTGCTCGGTGCTCACTCCCAGTTGGTTCTGTAGGGCGGTGAGGGCGGCAGGCTTGTCCTTGATGCCCACCAGGCAATGCTTGATGCCCAGCTGCCGGGCCCGTACCTCTGTCGCTCCTCCCTGGCCACCACTGAGAAAGGCGATGTGCAGCCCCGCCTGTTGCAGCAGGCGGATTCCCAGGCCATCGCGCACATCAAAGCGTTTGCTCAGCTGCCCCTCGGCGTCGAACCAAAGGCCCCCATCGGTGAGTACACCATCCACATCCAGCACGAGCAGCTGAATTGTTTTCAAGCGGCGCCGCAGCAACCACCACCTCAGCCCGTTCATGCGAGACCGGCCTGCACCAGATCATGCAGGCGCAGCAGGCCTATCAGTTGTTTCTCTTGATTGACGACCGGGAGCACAGAGATGGGTTTGCGTCGGTTGCGCTCCATCTGCTCTAAGGCTTTCACCACCAACACATCTGCCTTGACCGTGATCGGATCGGCGGTCATCAGATCCTTGGCTCTCAGATGGGTCCAGGTTTCAGGGCTGTGATCCTGCAGGGCACGACGCAGATCGCCATCCGTGAGGATGCCGAGCAGGCCTCCGGGGCTGTCGGGATTTTCGACCCAACCACTGCCGATGCCATCGCGCGTCAGGCCGCCGATCACATCGGGTAAGGGGGTCTGGGGCTGGAGGGGGTGCAGTTGATTGGCGGGCACCATCAGGTCGGCTGCCGTGAGGGTCAGCTGCTTGCCCAGGGATCCGGCGGGGTGATTGAGGGCGAAATCTGCCGGTGAAATGCCGCGCCGCTCCATCCAGACCGCCGCCAGGGCATCACCGATGGCCATGGCCACGGCTGTGCTGGCGGTGGGGGCCAGATTCAGGGGGCACACCTCACGGTCCACGCCGGCTTCCAGCACCACGTCACTGCCGCGGGCCAAGGATGAGTCAGCTCGCCCGACGATGGCGATCCGTCCCGTTCCTCGTCGGGTCAGGTGCGGTAGCACCTCTAATAACTCAGTGGTTTCCCCGCTGTTGGAGAGAAGCAGGCAGACGTCCTCGGCTGCCACTACGCCCAGATCGCCGTGGAGCGCGTCTGTGGGATTGAGGAACAGGGCCATGAGCCCAATTGAAGAGAACGTGGCCGCGATTTTGCGGGCCACGATGCCGCTTTTGCCTACACCGGTGATGACTAGCTTGGCCTTGCGATCTGCACAGCGCTCCAGCAGGGCGAGGGCCGCTTCCACTTGGTCGCTGCTCAACCGTTCGGCAGCGGTGGCGATCGCTGAGGCTTCCTCCTGAAGGCAGCGGGTGAGAGCGGACAAGGACGTAATCCGTGATGATCAACCCATTCTCCTGCACGCCACGCAATGGATCTTCCAGGTGTGCCGTCTTCGGTTCTGGAGGCATTGCAGGGCGCTGCGCGATCCCTCGGCATTCCGCGTCTGGCACTGGTTGGTGGGGTCGTGCGGGATCAGTTGCTGCATCAGCGCTGCGGTCGCGCCTGGTCAGGTGTTCCTGATCTGGACTGGGTGGTGGAGGGAGATGCCGCTGCGCTCTTGGAGGAACTGGTCCGCCAGTGCGGTCCTCGTCGCATCACCGATGTTCAAGAGCATGGGGCCTTCGGCACGGTGGCGTTTCAGCTGGATGGGATCCCCCTGGATCTGGCCATGGCGCGACAAGAGCATTACCCAGGCCCCGCGGAGAATCCCGTGGTGCGAGCAGGCACCCTGCAAGCTGACCTCGCGCGCCGGGATTTCACGATCAATGCGATGGCCCGCGATCTGGTGGCCGGTGAGCTGATCGATCTTCACCATGGCCAGGAGGATCTGGCCTCAGGTCAGCTGCGTTTTCTGCATGGGAGCAGCGTGCACGACGATCCCACCCGGGTGATTCGCGCCGCCCGCTACGCAGCGCGGCTGGGTTTCCAGCTTGCTGAGGAGAGCCGTGCGCAGATTTGCAGCACCGTTGCGCAGTGGCCCTGGCCCTGGGCTTCGGGCGATGCGGTGTTGTCGGCACCGCCGGCCTTGGCCAGTCGACTGCGGATGGAGCTGGAGCGGCTGCTGGAGCGGGAACCCTGGGCGGCTGCTCTTGATCTGCTGGCGGAGTGGCAGGCACTGCCGCTGTTGGATCCGCAACTTCAGCAGGATCCACACCGCATCGAGCGGCTGCGCTGGGCTCGACGTCTGGGCCTCCCCTTGATGCCGGCGTTGCTCTTGGGAGCAGCGGACCCAGTCGCGGTGGCGCAAAGGCTGCAAATTCCTGGCAAGCAACAGCAATGGCTGCAGCAGTGTGGGGCTATTAGCGACTGGCTGGCCGACACCCCCCCGGCTTTGCAGGCCAGCCCGTCGATCTGGTCGACGGCCCTTGAAGATCAGGGTTGGCAGCCGGAGGCGGTGGCGCTGGCTGTGACCCTCCGGCCAAGGCAATGGAAACCGCTGCTGCGCTGGTGGGGCCGCTGGCGCAGGATTCAGGCGCGGCAGACGGCGCGCGACCTGATCGCCGCTGGTTGGCAGCCGGGCCCGGCGATCGGTGCAGAGTTGCGTAGGCAGCGCAGCGCAGCCCAGGACAGCAGCCGATGAAACGCAGCTGGCTTCTGCTGGTGGTGGCTGTTTGCCTGGCCTTTGGCCTGCGGGCCTTGTTGTTGATCGATGCCACGGCGCTCTGGAGCGATGAGCTCTACAGCGTTGGCAAGAGCTTTCAGCCCAGCTTCAGCAGCCTGCTGGCGATGCTGCGGGAGGACACCCATCCCCCGGCCTACTACGGCCTGCTTTGGCTGTGGGGGCATCTGGTTGGCCAGAGCCCGGTCAGCCTTCGCCTGCTGTCCTGGTTGGCTTATCTGGCGGGTGGCCTGGTCATGGTCCGTCAGGCGATGGCCCTTGGCCGGGAGGACATCAGGTCCAGGGTGGCGGCGGTGGCAGCGCTGCTGGTCTTCTGCAGCCCCTATCCGATCCGGTTCGCGATCGAGGGCAAGAGTTATGCCGTGCTGGTGCTGCTGGTGGCGCTTGCCTGGTGGTGGCGCCGTTCGGCTCGGCCGTTTGCCTATGGCGCTGTGGCTGGGCTGGCCGGACTAACCCATTTTTATGGGTTGTTTCTGGTGTTGTCGGCCGCGGCTTGGGATGGCTGGCAGCGTCGCTGGACCGTTGCCGCTGCCGCCTTGATTGGCGCCCTCCCAGGCTTGGCTTGGATGGCCTACGCCGCGGACTACCTGTTCAGCTCCCGGGCCGGCAGCTGGATCGGTGCACCGGATTACGCGTTGCTTGAAGAGACCTTGGCTCGCGGCCTCGGCCTCTGGCCGCTGCCCAAGTTGGCCTTGATTCTGCTGTTGCTGGTTGCTCTGCGGAGCTGGGGAGGGCTGCGCCGTTTGCCGTGGCCAGAGTCGGCTTTGCTCGATCAAAGCGGTCTGATGCCGTCATTGCTGATGGTGCTCGGAGTTGTTGCTGTGTCGTTTGTGAAACCGATGGCCTTCAGCCGTTACTTCGTCGTGCTGCTGCCGGCTGTGGTGCCCGTCCTGGCGGCGCAGATCGGTGGTTTGGAGCTCAATCGCTTTGGCCGTGGCTGTGGTCTTGTTGTGCTGGGGCTGATGTTGGCCAGCTGGTGGGGGCCGGGGTTCAGCGAGCTCGATGCCGGCGTCGGCGGTGTGCGGGAACAGGACCAGTTCCGTCTGATCAGCCAGCGCACTAGTGGGCTGGCTGATCGCTACAGCCCCCGCGAGCGTCTGTTCAACCTCAGCGACCGGATGGAGGCGGCGATGGGTCGGATCCCTTCGCCTTCAGCGCCATGGGGGGGAAAGGCGGATCTCAAGCAACGGCTGCAGGAGCAGGATCAGCCGCAGCAGATCTGGTTGGCTAGCAGCGGGCCGCCACCGGCCATGGCGCGCAAGCTCAAACCCCTGGAATCGCAGCTTGAGCAGGCGGGGTTTCACTGTGAACCGCAAGCCATTGACCTCACCCATGCGCGGCTGCTGCGCTGCCGATCTGAAGCCATGGGCCGTTCTGAGTGAGCTGTGCTGCGGCTTCGCTGCTGCAGGCCAGCAGCAGGGGGCCACAGGTTTGGGGGTCCACCAGCAGCTCCAGCAGGGCCGCTGAAGGGTGCTGCTCCAGCTGAACGGGGCCCTCCAACCACCGCCAGGCGGTCCGGTTGGAAGGAGCCAGTGTGCTGGAAACGCCGCGTTCGAACAGCTCCAGGGCTCCGGCGTAGGCAGGGATCGCAGGGCCGTCCAGATGGATCGTGAGTCCTGGTTTGTTCTGGAGCATCTCGCCCAGATGCCCGAGCAGGCCGAAACCGGTGATGTCGGTGCAGGCGTGAATGTCCTTCCGGACCGGCTCCACCTGCTGAAGCAGCGTGTGCTGGCTGCACGCCATGCCCCGCAGCGCAGCATCCAGATCAGGAGCTTTCGTGGCGCCGCTCATGGCCCCTGCAAACAGCACACCGGTCCCCAGGGGGCGACTGATTAGCAGGGCATCACCTGGCCGCAGCCCTGATTTCAGCCAGGGCGGTTTGCTGCTGCTGCCGTTCACCGTGAGGGTGACCTGTACCCCGAGGCTTGCCGGCAAGGGTGCGGCGCTGCGCGACTCCATCGTGTGTCCACCGATCAGCTCGGCGCCCTGTTCATCCAGAACCGAGCGGATGCCGGCGAGGGTCTGCACCAGCAGCTCCTGCTGATCGTTGGCCGGGATCATCGGCAGCGTGATCGTTGCCATAGCGCTAGAGACCTCAGCACCGCAAGCCCATAGATCAGAGCAGGCATGCAGGGCCGTCAGACGGCCGTTAAGCCAGGGGTCACTCACTAGGGCCGGAAAGCCATCCATGCTTTGCAGCAGCTCTTGATTGCCAGGGAGAAGAGCGGCGTCTTCCGGCTGCCCCCCCAGCCCTACCCGTTCCAGGGCTGCGCCTAGGGGTTGTGCGGGCAACTTGGCTGCGCAACCCCGGCAGGCCATCGGAGCCGCATCGGGCATCGTCGGCGGTCGCTGAAAGCCGGCCATGAAGGCGCGGTCGATGCGTTGCTTCAGGCGCCAAATCAGGGGGGATGGCCCCAGCCGCCAGCTCCCCCATCGCGCCCAAGCGGCATCCTCATGACTGCCGATCAGCTGCAGCGCTTCACGTTGTGGCTGCCAGGGACGAAGTGGTTGGCCCTGGCAAGCTGCTTCCAAATTGGTGGCCAAGGGGCGCCCGGCTCGCACTGCCCACACCCCCGATGCCGGGCGGGGCGCTGCGCTGATGACGGCACAGTCCCCGCTGGCGAACAGTGATGGATGTCCTTCCACCCTCAAGCAGCGATCCGTGCGGATACGGCTATCGGGATCCACGGGCAGACCGGACGTCGCGAGCCATGCCGGTCCCTGACTTCCCGTGCAGATCAGGCTGGGTCCGCTGTGGTGGCTGTCGTCGTTCACCAAGGCGATGCGTGCTTGTTGCAGCACCTGTTGGAGGGCTGGATCCAGTTGTCCGCTGCGCTGTTGCAGCTGAAGTGCCCTCTGCGGCCAGCGGCGTCGCAGCGCCAGAACGACTTCCAGGCCGGCGGCTCCCGCCCCGATCACCCGCAGGGGCCGAGGGTCGTTCGCCTCTTCGCTCTTCAGAAAGGCGAGTGAGGCTTCTAATGGCTTGATCGGAATCCCCATAGCGCTCGGTCGGCTTACGGCGCCCACATCCAGGCTGAGCCAATCGAAGTGGAGTTCGGGCCGGTCACGAAGCCTCAGACAGTTCTGTTGAGGCGTTAGTCCGGTGATTTCCGCTCTCAAGAAAGCCACTCCGGCCCGATCGCAGAGCTGGCGCAGGTCAATGGCGAGTTCGTTGGGGCTGTAGATCCCAGCAATCAGGCCCGGCACCATCCCCGAGTACAGCGCTGTGCTGGTGCGGTTCACCAGCACGATGTTTTGCTTTGGCCGCTGTTCCGGCTGCATGGCCCAGCGTTTCAGCACAAGGGCATGGCTGTGCCCTCCGCCGGCCAAGACCAGCAGGCCGCCTGTGCTCATGTGGGGCCTCGGTATCCGGATGGATTGGCCTGTTGCCAGGCCCAGCCATCGCGGCACATCTCCTCCAGTGTTCGTCGGGCACTCCAGCCGAGCACGTCCTGGGCCTTCTTGGGGCAGGCCTCCAGGCGGGGCACATCGCCGGCGCGACGCTCCACAACCTCGTACGGAATGGTGAGCCCAGTGGCGGCCTCAAACCCTTGCACCACCTCCAAAACGCTGAGCCCACGGCCCGTGCCGATATTGAGGGTCAGGGAGTAAGGGGTTGGCTGCTGAAGCAGGTGCTCGAGTGCCTTTCCATGGGCCTCGGCCAAGTCCATCACGTGTAAATAGTCGCGGATCCCCGTCCCGTCGGGTGTTGGGTAGTCCTGGCCAAAGATGCGCAGCTGTTCACGGCGGCCGGCGGCCACCTGGGTGATGAAGGGGAACAGGTTGTTGGGAATGCCCATGGGGTCCTCCCCGATCTGGCCGCTCGGATGAGCTCCTACAGGATTGAAGTAGCGCAAGGAAGCCACCCGCCATGGTCTAGAGCGGCAGAGGGCGCTGAGCATCTGTTCCACGGCCACTTTGGTCTGGGCATAGGGATGCACTGGAGCGGTTGGCATGTCTTCCCGCAGCGGGAAGGTGTCTGGCTCTCCGTACGAGGTTGAGGTGCTGCTGAAAACTAGGGTTCGGCAGCCGTGAGTTTGCATAGCTGCCGCAAGAATCCGGCTGCCATTGACGTTCACATCCCAGTAGCGCAGCGGATCTTGCACGGATTCGCCCACGGCCTTGAGTCCGGCGAAATGAATCACGCCATCCACAGCCCCGGCAGCGCGGAAGGCCTGATCCACAGCGCTGGGGTCGCGCACATCTCCCTTCACCAGAGTCAGCTGGCTCGACCCCGCCAGTTCCTGCACACGACGCAGTGCTTCAGGACTGCTGTTGTCGAAGTTGTCTAGGACCACAAGCTCGTGGCCCTGCTCCAGCAGCACAACGGAGGTGTGACTTCCAATGAAGCCTGCACCGCCGGTAATGAGGAAGCGCCGGCCCATATCTTCAGTCCCTTTGATCAGCTGATTCTGAATCAGCTTGATTGCAAAAACCTGCCTTCCTAAGCGAAACAACCTAGTTTTCGCTTATTGCACTGGACTTGTGAACACCGGAAAGGTGGTTCCGAAATTGCAACAAGCAATTGGCGCCGAGGGCCAGGCCTTACTCGACCGGTTCAACCTGCTCAAGCCCTTGGTGGAGCAGATGGTGATCAGCGAGGCGATCGCCGATGTTGTGGTCTCCGCAGAACAGTTGGAGCGGGCTCGGCTTGGCTTCCTCCACCAGCGTGGGTTTGACGGCATGGAGCAGTGGGCGGAGCTGCTGGCGCAGCTAGGGCGCAGTGAGGAGGAGGTTTTGGAGCGTTTGCGCCACGGGATCCGTCGCCGCAGCTTGATGCGGGAGCATTTCGCGGCCAAGGCGGAGGCACGCTTCCTGGAACGCAAGAGCGAATTGGATCAGGTGGTGTACAGCCTGCTGCGAATCGAGAACAGCTTCCTAGCGCGAGAGCTTTACTTACAGATTGAATCCGGTGAATCCAACTTCGCTGATTTGGCCAAGCGCTACGCCGAGGGACCGGAACGCAACACCAACGGAATCGTGGGCCCCGTTTCCCTTACTCAGGCGCATCCGATCTTGGTCGAGAAATTACGGGTGTCTCAGCCTGGCGTCCTGTTGGAACCTTTTCGTATCTCGGACTGGTGGCTGGTCGTTCGGTTGGAGCGTTACTCGCCGGCAACGTTCACCGATGAGGTTTCCGACCAAATGTGCCAAGAAATGTTCGACGCCTGGGTCGATGAGGAAACCGCCAAGAGCTTGAGCAAGTTGGCGTCCGAGACATCAGAACCACTGCCCATCAGCGATTTCAGCGACTTCAGTATTTCCCGATGACCCAGTCACGCTATTTCCCGTTGCTGGAGCATCCGGCGTTCTGTGACTTGTCCGATGCCTCGGCTTCCTCCTTGAAAAGTGGCTGCAATTTGCTCCGTTTCGAACTCGGGGGGCAGCTGTGTGACTCCAATGACATCGCAGCCCGGATACTGGTCATCCTCCAAGGTCAGGCCAGGCTTGTCGGCCGTCATAACGGCCGCCTCACCACCGTGGGCAAGTTCGGCCCTGGCAGTGTGATCGGGGCCGCCAGCCTGCTTTGCGGTGCCCCGTGCGAGAACGTGATCGCCGCTGAGGAGGTGATTGCCTGCGCCATCTCGGATGAACTCTGGCGTGAGCTTTATTCCAACGAAGCTTCTTTTCGTCAGTGGTGTGATCAGCAGCTCTGGCCACAGGAGCTGCTCAAGTTGTTGGAAGTTCTTGAGAAGAACACCCCGGAGACCGACAGCTCCGCCCTTGAAAAGCTCGAGGATGCCCTTCAATACTCCGAGCGTTGTTTCCCGGAACCAGCTGCGGTGGATGCTGCTTTAGCTGCAGGGAAGCTGCTGTATGTCACCAGTGCATGGGGCGACCTGATGGTCGGTCAGCCGGTCCGGTCATCAGTGGATCTACCGGTCTGCGAGCCGTTTTCGCTTCGGCTGGTGTCTCTGCCCGCCTCTGGTATCTCAGATCAAGCCGGAGAGGAGAAGGGAAACAGCGGTTCGCTCGCCCCCGTTGCATCGATCCAGGACGCTGAGGTTCTGCCTCCCGTGAGCAGCTACAGCCCGGAGCGGAATTTGGTCGACAGCCTGAGGCTGATCCGTGCAGATGGTCCGCTTCAGGAAACTCTGGCTTGTTTCCAAATGCTGGCGCAGCTGATGAAGCTGCCGTTTCGCCGTGATTCGATCGAGAAGGTGCTTCAGGACTATCTTCAGCGCGGTTTTATCCCCAATCTCAAGCTTTGCGGACAGCTGGCGGCAAGTCTGGGTCTGCACGTGATGGCAGCACGGGTGCCGGCGGGAGCGGGGACCCGGCTGCAGGTGCCCTCCATGCTGCCCTGGCAGGGTGGATTCGCTTTGGTGATCGCCAGCAACGAGCGGGGTCTGAAGCTGGCTTCGCCCAAGCAGGGCATGGTGACTCTGGATCCGGATGATCTGACTGAGCAGTTCCCTGAAGGGATCGAGCTTTTGCTCATGGAGCGGTCCAACGCCACCCCCGATCAGAAGTTCGGGCCCGGTTGGTTCTGGCCAGCTTTGAAGCGCTATCGCGGCGTGCTGATTCAGGTGCTGGCCGCCAGTTTTGTGGTTCAGCTGTTCACCCTCGCTAACCCGTTGCTGATCCAGGTGATCATCGACAAGGTGATTACCCAGCGCAGCCTGGACACCTTGCAGGTGCTGGGAATTGCCCTTGTGGTCGTCACCATTTTGGAGGGTGTGCTTAGCAGTCTCAAGACCTTCCTGTTCGCGGAAACCACCAACCGGATCGACCAGCGCCTCGGCGCAGAGGTGATCGACCATCTCCTGCGTCTCCCCCTCGGCTACTTCGACAGTCGCCCTGTGGGTGAACTGGGAACCCGGGTGGCTGAATTGGAGAAGATCCGCAATTTCCTCACCGGTCAGGCCCTCACAACCATCCTGGATGCTGCTTTTTCCGTGATCTACATCGCGGTGATGGTGCTCTACAGCTGGCTACTCACCTTGCTTGCCCTCTCCGTTCTGCCGATTCAAATTGGTCTGACCTTGCTTGGGGCGCCCCTATTTCGCCGTCAGTTCCGGGCTGCTGCCGAAGAAAACGCCAAGACTCAGAGCCATTTGGTGGAGGTGCTGACCGGCATCCAAACGGTGAAAGCCCAGAACGTTGAGATGGTCAGCCGCTGGCGCTGGCAAGAGTTCTACTCCAAGTACATCGCCCGTACCTTTGAGAAAACGATCACCGGCACGGCCCTGAACCAGACGAGTCAGGTGCTCCAGAAGATCTCTCAGCTGATGGTGCTCTGGATCGGTGCCTCCATGGTCTTGAGTGGTGATCTCAGCCTCGGCCAGTTGATCGCGTTCCGGATCATCTCCGGTTATGTCACCCAACCTTTGCTGCGGCTCTCAACGATTTGGCAGAACATCCAGGAGTTGCGCGTCAGCTTTGAACGGCTTGCTGATGTGATCGATACACCGGAGGAATCCGATGAGGTCGACAAGTCCAAGGTGATGCTCCCTCCGCTGGAGGGAGAGGTGCGGTTTGAGAACTTGTCGTTCCGCTTCCGCCCCGGTCAGCCCCAGGTGCTCAAGGACGTGAATCTCGAGATTCCCTCCGGCACTTTTGTGGGGATCGTCGGTCAGAGCGGCAGCGGCAAGAGCACGTTGATGAAGCTGCTACCCCGGCTTTACGACCCCGAGAAAGGTCGGATCCTGATCGATGGCTACGACATCGGAAAGGTCGAGCTCTATTCCCTGCGCCGACAGATCGGCATCGTTCCCCAGGATCCCCTGCTGTTCAGCGGAACCGTGAGCGAAAACATCGCGCTTACCAATCTGGAGGCCTCCAGTGAAGAGATTGTTCGAGCCGCGCGTCTCGCCAACGCCCATGACTTCATCATGGATCTGCCCAGTGGTTACAGCACCCCCGTGGGCGAACGTGGGGCAGCACTCAGCGGGGGACAGCGACAGCGGGTTGCCATCGCCCGCACCCTGCTGAGCAACCCCAAGCTGCTGGTGATGGACGAGGCCACCAGCGCCCTCGATTACGAAACCGAACGGAAGGTCTGCGACAACCTTCTGGACAATCTTGATGATCAAACGGTCTTCTTCATCACCCACCGTCTGTCGACCATTCGTCAGGCCGACATGATCGTGATGCTTCATCAGGGAGCCGTCGTTGAAGTCGGCACGCACGATGAATTGATGACGCATCGCGGTCGCTACTACGCCCTTTACCGCCAGCAGGAGAGCACCTGACCATGAAGCTCAATCCGCAAAACGTGACAACTTTGGTCAAGCAGGGCTCTAGCAATCTCTTCGCGACGTCCCGAGACTTTTTTCGACGTTTCGATCCTGGCGCAACACAAGACGTCAGTCATGTCGAGACCTACGACGAGTCGATTCTCCAGCAGGGGCGCTTCTGGATGGGCACCGTCACCTGGACCTTGATTGGCACCACCGTGTTCGGTGTGGGTTGGCTGGCCTTGGCACGGACCGAGGAGATCGTTGTGGCGCCAGGCCAGTTGAAGCCGATCGGTTCCGTGCAGGACATTCAGATGCCTGTGGGTGGTGTGGCCGATCAGATCCTCGTGAAGGAAGGGGATCAGGTGAAGGCTGGCCAGGTGCTGATGAAGCTGGATACCGAATCCAGCGAGGAACAGCGGAACAGCCTGGAAAAGACGATCAAGCTCAAGAAGGAGCAGTTAATTCTGAAGGAGGAGGAAAAACACAATTATTTGCAGGTCAACCAGGAACAGTTGTTGATGCTGGAGAACAACCTTGAGCTTCACGCTGAAATTCTGGAACGCTTTGACCAGTTGGAGGCAGTGGGTGCTACTTCGGAATTGCAATACCTCAATCAGCAGAATGTCGTTGAGGAAACTCGTGGCAAGTTGATGCAGAGCAAGGCCGACCGCCTGCGTCAAATAGCCGTTTTGGATCAACAGACCGCCCAGTTGAAGTCGGAGCTCGCCGATCTCAATGGTCGCTTGGTGCAGACCAAGGTCACCCTTCGCTATCAGCAGCTCAAGTCGCCTGTGGATGGGGTGGTCTTTGATCTCAAGCCCACTTCCCGTGGTTTCACGGCGCAGTCCACCCAGACGGTGATGAAGGTCGTGCCCGTGGGTTCGCTCGAAGCCAAGGTGGAGGTGCCAAGTAACAAGATCGGTTTTGTGCAGGTTCCCCCAGGTTGCCCTGAGAAGCGCGAGGCCTGTATGAATGCCGATATCAGTATCGACTCTTTCCCATCCAGTGATTTTGGTGTTCTCAAGGGAAAGGTGATCCACATCGGTTCTGATGCTCTGGAGCCGGATCCCCAGGAGCAGCGCCAGGAATTCAGTTTCCCGGTCACGATTCAGCTGGATGATCAACAGCTGAAGCTCCAGTCTGGTGCCTCGCTGCCTTTACAAGTGGGCATGAGCCTGACAGCCAATATCAAGTTGCGCAAGGTCTCCTACCTGCAGCTTCTGCTTGGTGAGTTTCAGGACAAAGCGAAATCACTGCAGCGTCTCTGACCGGTGCGGATTCTCTTCGTTCATCAGAATTTTCCAGGCCAGTACGTCCATATCATTAAGCGCCTGGCCCAACACGGTCAGCATCGGCTGGTGGCCTTGGGCCTCAATGCCTTGGACCACGGCCGTGGCATCCCCGAGAGCCTTAACCATCTCCGCTACCGCCTTGATCGCGGCAACACAGAGGGGGTTCATCCTCTGGTGATGGAAACGGAAACCAAGGTGATCCGTGCCGAAGGCTGTGCCAGAGCTGCTCAACAACTTAAAGACAAGGGATTTGTTCCGGATCTGATTTGTGCGCACCCTGGCTGGGGTGAACCACTGTTCCTCAAGGCGATCTGGCCGGATTCACCGCTTCTTTGTTACCAGGAGTTCTTTTACAACGAGCAGGGATTCGATTCCAATTTCGATCCGGAATTCCAGGAGGATCGCGACTGGCATGGTCAGGCGAAACTCACGATGAAGAATGCCTACCTCCATCTAACCCTCGAGCAGGCGGATTGGAACATTTCACCCACCCATTTCCAGGCCAGCAGCTTCCCTGAGCACTGTCGTCGCCGGATCAGTGTCATTCATGACGGAGTCGACACTCGCAAGGCGGTCCCTAATCCATCGCCCACACCGCTCACCCTGCCCGACGGCACTTTGCTGGAGAAGGGGCAGCCCATCGTCACGTTCGTGAACCGATGCCTTGAGCCCTATCGGGGCTGCCACACCTTCATTCGTGCCATTCCCGAGCTGCAGCGTCTGCATCCTGAGGCCCGCTTGGTGGTGGTCGGTAAAACCGAGGGGGTCAGCTATGGAGCGGCCTGCCCTGATGGGGAATGGCGAGACCAGTTTCTGGCGGAGATCGATGGCCAGTACGACCCCACTCGGGTTCATTTCACCGGCACCCTCCCTTACGAGCAGTTCATCCCGTTGTTGCAGCTCAGTGCTTGCCACGTCTATCTCACCTACCCCTTTGTGATGAGCTGGAGCCTGCTGGAGGCCATGGCCTGTGGTTGCCCCGTGGTTGGTTCGGACACGGGACCGGTGCGGGAGGTCATCCGCCATGGCCAGAACGGCCTGCTGGTGAATTTCTTTTCTCCAGGTGATCTGGCAGCCGCAGTGGCAGAGCTGCTGCAGGACCGTGAACGCGCCGCAGCGTTTGGCCAGGCAGCACGCCGCACGGTTGAACGCACCTATGACCTGAATGCCTGCGTTACCCGACAGCTGGCCTTGATGGATCTGGTGGCCAGCGGCAGCATCGGCGTTTGAGGCCACCCGGCAGACTTAGGCGCTGTACCTGCATCCTGCACGTGAGTCAGCTCCAGAGCCTCAGGGGCATGGTGGATCTGCTGCCGGAGGCGCTTCACCGCTGGCAGGCGGTGGAGGCCATGGCTCGGGAGCATTTCCAGCGTTCAGGGTTTGGCGAGATTCGGACGCCGCTTCTGGAGACGACCGATCTGTTCTGCCGTGGCATCGGTGAGGGCACCGATGTGGTGGGCAAAGAGATGTACAGCTTTCAAGACCGGGGCGATCGCTCCTGCACCCTGCGGCCGGAAGGTACAGCATCGGTGGTGCGTGCTGCCATACAGCACGGCTTGCTCAGCCAGGGTGCACAGAAGCTCTGGTATGCGGGGCCGATGTTTCGCTACGAGCGCCCCCAGGCCGGCCGGCAGCGTCAGTTCCACCAGATCGGTGTGGAGTGGCTGGGTGCTGATACTGCCCGCAGCGATGTTGAGGTGATCGCTCTGGCTTGGGACCTCCTGGCCAGCCTTGGGGTTGGGGGATTGGAGCTGGAATTGAATAGCCTTGGCACTGCGGAGGACCGCCAGGCCTACCGCAATGCACTGGTGGCCTGGCTCGAACAGCGGTCTGACGCTTTAGATCCCGATTCCCAGGCCCGGCTGAGCACCAATCCGCTGCGCATCCTGGATTCCAAAAACAAAACCACTCAGGCGCTGCTGGAGGACGCGCCAACCTTGGCGGATGCCCTTTGTGATGCCAGCCGCGAGCGTTTTGAAGGTGTGCAGCGCGGGCTGACCGCCTTGGGAATTCCCTTCCAGCTCAATCCGCTTTTGGTGCGGGGTTTGGATTACTACAGCCACACAGCCTTTGAGATCACCAGTGATCAACTCGGGGCTCAGGCCACCGTGTGCGGTGGTGGTCGTTATGACGGCTTAATCGGCCAGTTGGGAGGAGCCCCGACCCCCGCCATCGGTTGGGCTCTTGGGATGGAACGGTTGATGCTGGTGCTGGAAGCTGCCGCGCAGGCTGATCCTCAGGGTGTTGCTGCCCAGCTGACAGCACGGGTATTCCCCGATGTCTATGTGGTGAATCGTGGTGGAGACGCTGAGCCTGCTGCTCTGGCCTTGGCACGTCACTTGCGAGCAGCTGGGTTGTGGGTGGAGTTGGATGCATCCGGCTCCGCCTTTGGCAAGCAGTTCAAACGGGCGGATCGCAGCGGGGCGCGCTGGGCCGTGGTGCTCGGCGATGAGGAAGCCAAGCGTGGTGAGGTGCGCCTTAAGCCGCTGAAACAGAAGGCTGAGGAATTCACCGTTGCGCTTGCGCCAGTTGCCGCGATTGTGGAGAGACTGCTCAGCCCTTGAGGATGCAGATCCACCTCGTTACTGGCGGTGCCGGCTTTCTCGGCTCGCACTTGGTCGACCGGCTGATGGAAGCCGGTGAAGAGGTGATCTGTCTGGACAACTACTTCACCGGGCGCAAGGCCAATATCGCGCGCTGGATTGGCCATCCCCGGTTCGAACTCATTCGTCACGACGTCACCGAACCGATCAAACTGGAGGTGGATCGGATTTGGCATTTGGCTTGCCCTGCCTCGCCGATTCACTATCAGTTCAATCCCGTCAAGACCGCCAAGACCAGCTTTCTCGGCACGTACAACATGCTGGGGTTGGCCCGGCGGGTAGGCGCGCGGCTGCTGCTGGCCAGCACGAGTGAGATCTATGGAGATCCTGAGGTTCATCCTCAGCCTGAGAGTTACTGGGGCTCCGTCAATCCCATCGGTGTGCGCAGTTGCTACGACGAGGGCAAGCGCATCGCCGAAACGCTCTGTTTTGACTACCAGCGTATGAATGGTGTTGAGGTGCGGGTGGCGCGCATCTTCAACACCTATGGCCCGCGCATGCTCCCTGATGACGGCCGGGTGGTGAGCAATTTCATTGTCCAGGCCCTGCGGGGCGAGCCGCTGACGCTGTATGGCGATGGCAGCCAGACTCGTTCTTTTTGTTATGTCACCGATCTGATTGAGGGCTTGATCCGCCTGATGAACGGCGACCACACCGGCCCGATCAACCTCGGCAATCCCGATGAATTCACGATCCGAGAGCTGGCTGTGCTTGTGCGGCAGCAGATCAAGCCGGATCTGCCGTTGCTGGAAAAACCTTTGCCGCTGGATGACCCTCGCCAGCGGCAGCCGGCTATTGACCTTGCCCGTCAGGAGCTGAATTGGCAGCCGACTGTGCCACTGGAGCAGGGTCTTGCTCCCACTATCGACTCCTTCCGTAATCTCCTCGAAATCGCCAAAGGCTGCGGGACGTGACGATTCAACGGATCTGCTGCATCGGTGCGGGGTATGTGGGCGGTCCGACCATGGCGGTGATCGCCGATCGCTGCCCGCAGATTCAAGTGCAAGTGGTGGACATCAACCAGGCGCGCATCGATGCTTGGAACGACGCCGACCTCAGCAAGTTGCCGGTGTATGAACCCGGGCTGGACTGCGTGGTGGAACGGGCGCGGGGGCGGAACCTGCATTTCTCTACCGATGTGGCGGCTTCGATTGCGGCTGCAGACATGGTGTTCATTTCGGTGAATACGCCCACCAAAACCAAGGGGCTGGGAGCCGGTCAGGCCAGTGATCTCCGCTGGGTGGAAGCATGTGCCCGTGAGGTAGCTCAGGCGGCCACCGGTCACACGATCGTGGTGGAGAAGAGCACCCTGCCCGTGCGCACGGCTGCCGCAATCAAAACCATCCTGGAGGCAGCCAGTGAGGGAGAGGATCAGCGCACGTTCTCGGTGCTCTCTAATCCCGAGTTTTTGGCGGAGGGAACGGCCATCCGCGATCTGGAGGCCCCTGATCGGGTGTTGATTGGTGGTGATGATTCGGCATCGATCGATGCCCTTGCCGCGATCTACGCCCACTGGGTTCCCGAGGAGCAGATTCTGCGCACCAATCTCTGGAGCAGTGAGCTTTCCAAGCTAACGGCCAATGCCTTTTTGGCGCAGCGGATCAGTTCGATTAACTCCATTGCTGCCTTCTGCGAGGCAAGTGGAGCCGATGTTCGCGAGGTGGCCCGGGCGATTGGCACCGACAGCCGGATCGGCCCGAAATTCCTCAATGCTGGGCCGGGGTTCGGTGGTAGCTGTTTCCAGAAGGACATCCTCAACCTGGTGTATCTCTGTCGGCATTTCGGCCTGCCGGAGGTGGCGGATTACTGGGAGAGCGTGGTGGCTCTGAACACGTGGCAACAGCACCGCATTGCTCGGCTAGTGGTGGAGAAGCTGTTTGGCACCGTGACCGGCAAGCGGTTGGCGATTCTTGGTTTTGCTTTCAAAGCCGACACCAACGACACCCGCGAAGCGCCGGCGATTCGCATCTGCCGCGACCTGTTGGAGGAAGGTGCTCAGCTGGCCATTCACGATCCCAAGGTGGCTGCTCACCAGATGGTCCAGGACCTTCAACAGGATGCAGCGCCCAAGCTGGACGCTCTCAGTGGAACTGGCAATTGGGTGGAGGCCGGCAGCGTTGAAGATGCTGTGATGGGGGCTGATGCCGTGCTGGTGCTCACCGAATGGCAGCAGTACTGCGATCTCAATTGGATGGTTCTGGCTGGCCAGATGCGTAAACCGGCATGGGTTTTTGATGCCAGGGCTGTTACTGATCCCGGACAGGTCAGAGCGGCGGGCCTCACCCTCTGGCGTGTGGGGGATGGAGAAGGTTGATGGCTAAGACTGTTCTTGTAACTGGTGCGGCCGGTTTCATCGGTGCGGCACTGTCGCAGCGGCTGTTGCAACGCGGTGATCGGGTCGTCGGCCTCGACAACCTGAACGACTATTACGACCCAATTCTCAAACAAGCTCGTCTGGGTCAGATCGAATCTGTTGCGCCTAAGGGAGCCTGGCGCTTCGAGCGAATGGCTTTGGAAGAAGGTGAAGCTCTAATGGGACTCTTCGCTGAAGAGAAGCCTTCTGTTGTGGTCAACCTGGCGGCTCAGGCTGGTGTTCGCTACTCCCTGGAAAATCCTGCGGCTTACATCCAGAGCAATTTGGTGGGCTTTGGTCACATTTTGGAAGGCTGCCGCCATCACGGTGTAGGCCACTTGGTGTATGCCTCCAGTAGCTCGGTCTATGGCGGCAATCGCAACCTGCCGTTTGATGAGCGGCAGCCGGTGAACCATCCGGTGAGCCTGTACGCGGCCAGCAAGAAGGCCAACGAGTTGATGGCTCACACCTACAGCCATCTCTATGGAGTGCCGGCCACTGGTCTGCGCTTTTTCACGGTGTATGGCCCCTGGGGTAGGCCAGACATGGCTCCGATGCTATTTGCCAGGGCGATCCTGGCCGGTGAGCCGATCAAGGTGTTCAACCACGGCAAGATGCAACGCGACTTCACCTACATCGATGACATCGTTGAGGGCGTGATGCGATGTTGCGATAAGCCAGCAACTGCCAATTCTGAGTTCGATCCGCTTGAGCCCGATCCAGCTACCGCGGCGGCACCGCATCGGGTGTTCAACATCGGTAACAGCCAGCCCATCGAACTGTTGCGTTTCATTGAGGTTATGGAGGAAGCCCTGGGTCGAGAAGCGATTAAGGATTTTCAGCCAATGCAGCCTGGGGATGTGGTTGCGACTGCCGCTGATACATCCGCTCTTGAAGAGTGGATCGATTTCAAGCCTTCCACGTCAATTGTCTATGGGATTAGTGAATTTGCAAATTGGTTTGTCGATTATGTTTGATAGTGTGTTGCGGTGATTTCCTACTTCTTTCGTGTTTTTTTGATCTTGTTGCTTCTTTTTATATATTATTCACGGATTTGTTTTTTTATTTTGAAAAATGATTAGATAAGTATTTGATGCTTACGTTGCTGAGTGCAAGAAGACTCCTGCTGTAATGGCGCCGACTTCACGCTGGTAAGCCAGCTGATGAGCACCGCATTCAAGCGACGGTGAATCATCCTTCCTGCCGGTAGCGGTACGCGCTTGTATCCGATCACCCAGGACGTCAGCAAACAGCTGTTATCAGTTACGACAAACCGATGATCTACTACCTTCAGCACCCTGATGCTCTGGCCAACATCTGCGAGCTAACTATCATCACGACACCTCACG
Source organism: Synechococcus sp. UW106 (assembly GCF_900474015.1). Lineage (NCBI taxonomy): Bacteria > Bacillati > Cyanobacteriota > Cyanophyceae > Synechococcales > Synechococcaceae > Synechococcus > Synechococcus sp. UW106. The sequence goes on along the minus strand of NZ_UCNV01000009.1, from coordinate 128,598 downwards.
ACACCTCACGACACACAGGATTCAGTGATTGCTAGGAGATGGCAGCCTCCGTAGCATAACGGTCGATTACGCCGTGCTATCAAGCTCGGACGGATCGGCCCAGGCTTTTCTGATTGGTGCTGACTTCCTGGCGGCACCCCGCTGCTCTGGTGTTGGGGGTGCGCAACTGCGCGAATGGCTGCAGTTATTGTGTGGGAGGACATTGTGAAAAACAATCGCTAGGTGGTGGAAACCATTTGCCGTCAACTCGATCAACTCCTTAAGTGGGAGCAATACTCTCTTGACTCGATTAGACAGGTCACCGATCGGCCTAGTAACGATCTTCATTGTGCAATGAAGCCAACTTGCATCAGTAGAGAATTAAGATGGCAACATCGCTACAGCGTTCATAACGATTTATCTGCCAACTTACTCTTGTCCCTCGACCATCCAAAACGATGCACTAATGGCTGGCGGATTGCCAAGTACGATGTTCAATGCTTTGATCTATCGGGATCCACCCAGAGCAATACTTCGAACCACTAGCTCTTAAAACGTCTTTTTTAAAAATTTAAACCCAACGATGACTAATTCACTTTTTACCACTGATAATCTGAATAACGACGATCCAAGGTCTACACTAAAAATAGCGACTACCTTTTTTAAGGCATCTCAAATATCTAACGAAATAACGATTAATTTGGCTGGCCTAAAGTCATGCAAAATCTCAAAATTTTCTATTATTTACGAATCAAATAATATTGTAAAGAACCAAGCTGTTTTTGCGACTAGTGAATATAAAGAATCTGAATTAAATATTCCATATCCTCCCCTTTTGGCTCCTAATGAAGCTGTAGCTGCATGTGTCTTTCTCCAAGACAATACTAGTTTTAAGTTTAATATTCCTTGTAAGGCTTGGGCTATAGAAATAGAAAATACCCTGCCTGGACGACTATCTGGGTGGATTGTCGTGGAAGGTTCTTGTTTTGTACTGCGTCCATTTTATCTTCGTATCAATCAACAAGAAGTATCTTGGACAATGAAAATTATTTGCGAAAGGCCTGATGTGACCGAAACTTTTAAGGCGAAAGGCATGAAGGGTTATGCAATTAATATCTTTCATTCTCTATCACATCTAGATGTAGATTCGATGAATCTTGTACTTGAGTATGTTGATTATAAACACCAATTCATGGCAAAAATACTGCCTCTTGATAAGTGGAAATCGTTAGCAAAAATAACTAATAATGCCAACATACTAGCACCAAAGTCAGAGTTACATTCAAGCAAAGGAAATCCTCCGAAAATAGCTATTCTAATGCCTATTTATAATGGCATCAATGAAACTATTAATGCCTTAGATTCATTCAAGAATTACTTTAATGATAGCAAAATTAATAAATCTAATGTGCGTTTTATTCTTGGCCTTGATAATCCCAATAACCACGAGATGAAAGAAAGAATACTTGAACTATATGGGTCTAATGAGCAATTTACTGTTATTGACAATCCAGTAAATCTTGGTTTTATAGGTAATTGCAACAATATGTTTGAGTATGTAGAAAATGACGAGGAAATACTTCTTGTTAATTCTGATATTATTTGCCCAAAAACATTATGGATAGAAAAAATGTATGAATACGCAAAAGCTGACGAAATAGTTGCTACAGTGACACCCTTAAGTAATCAAGCATCTATATTTTCGTTTCCTATTCCTAATACCAAGATTCAAGCATTGCTTCCACATATCAATATTGAAGAAACGAATAATCTACTTCTCAAGTCATCAGAGCTTGAATTAGTGGATGTTCCTAGCTGCCATGGCTTTTGTGTTCTCATAATGAACACTAGGCTCTCACTCAATCAACTTTTTGACCCTGTTTTTGGTAAGGGATATGGAGAAGAAAACGATCTTTCAAGGCGAATCGCGAAAGAAGGTTTTAGAAATATTTGTTGCCCAGAAGTATATATTTATCATAGTGAATCAGTTTCATTTGGCCCGAATAAGAATGACTTAGTGCAAAAAAATCTAGCAAAATTAAATATCATGCATGAAAAGTATGATGAAATGATTTATATGTATTGCCTCAATGATCCCTTGCAAAAGTATAAAAATATAGGTATTTTTAATTATCTTAAGTATATCAAAAGCAAGCAAAGCAAAAAGATTATTCTTCATATATGTCATAATAGAGGTGGTGGGACGCATAAATTTATAATCGACTATGCGCAAAAGTATGCAGATGCGATTCATTGTCTTTTGATTCCCATAAAGGATTCAGGGCTTATTAGTCTGCGACTCATTCAACCAGAGAAAAGCAAAGATACACACATTCAGACAATTGAATTATCTATTATGTCCGAAGATGAGATCATAAATTTATCGAGTCTTGAAATACTTGACTATACACTACTTCATTCGCTTATAGATTTCCCTGACAATGGCTCTTGGAAGTGGGCAAAGGATTTACTTACTAAGTCTTACTCATTCCTCTTCATTCATGACTATCATTGGATTTCAATATTTGAAAATTTACTTAACTCTAGATTTCAATATACAGGAGAACATCGCTTATGTAATTTAGTGGCAGATTTGAACTTAGTTAAATCAACAAAAGGAGCTATTGCGATAAACAAAGATACTGTATTCTACCAAGAAACAATGCAGAACATTATTAATCATGCAAACGAATTAATATTCCCCTCACAAGCAGCTATGGATATTTTCACAAATTTTTATCAGATTGAAAATATATCTCATGTTATACCCCATGATGACAGCACTCATAATGCTGAAAATAATCCTAAATTCAAAATCAGTCACTATGATCAATTCAATCGTATAAAAATTGCAGTTATAGGTGCGATTGGCCCTAATAAAGGCATATATACACTTTTAGATATTTGTAGATATATTCATGCGCATGAACTACCCATTGATATATATATTATTGGCTTTACTTGTAAAAATACGGAACTCAGAAACTTCTCTTTTGTTTATATTCATGGAGCTTATGAAGAAAATGATTTTCCCAATCTTATTAAAACATACAAAGTTCAATTTTCGTTGTTCTTGTCACCTTGGCCAGAAACATTTTCATATACGCTTAGCTTAGCATTTGATAATAAACTATGGCCATTTGTAGTTAATCTCGGTGCACCAGCTGAACGTGTCACTCAGTCAGGCTTTGGAACTATTCTGCGTTCTCACATGGCAAGTAAAATTTGCCAGCAAATATTAGAAGTTACTAAATATTGATCTCAAAGCATCATTTATTTACTAGATAATCGCTGTCTTGCAACTTTACTGTTAAGCATAACAGCAGCTAGCAGCATCATGACTAACTTCAATTATTATAGAGTCATTCAATGTAAAAGTCGTTTCAATATATTTGCACTAATAATATATTGAGATTTTGACTAGTCAATACGCTGATGATCAAATATTTCTAAGATTATTTGCCATACTCAGTAATTGACTTGAAATCTTAATTACCTTGAAGAATATAAGTTACTTAGCAAGCCTTGCTGTCTACCATTAATGCAAGCTAATGATATAGCTAAGTTGTTGACATAATGCTCGTTAATCAAAATAGACGTCGTGCGTTCATCAGAATTTTTATCAATCAATATCTTCTAGCATTAAGAACCTAATTTACATGCTAGTTATTATGGAATTTAGATATGCCTCCTGTTAAATTATGGCGGAAACTTTTCTTATGGAATACATACTAATAGTTTATTTGTTGTTAAAGAATTTAACCTGTTGCTCTTAGCCTATTTAAAAGTTGATAATCTAATTTCGATAGTTCACTAAATTTTGCTTTCCAATTCCAGCCTTGAGCTAGGAGATCTAATTCTTTGCTCCTACTATTTGGGGTTGACAATAAATTTTTATTTATTTCCTGTAATTCAGGAAGCGTCACGGAAAATTTACTCTCTATTTCATTTTTAATGTTCTCTAATTCGCTTATATCATAAATTTTGCTTAAACTTTTGCAATTGATAAGGGCTAGACGTAAAATATCATCTCCAGATAAATTATTTACTAGTAGACGATTCCCTGAATAGGTTCCAGATGCAAAATAATACGAATAAAAATTATCGTAGTGATCTAGTATGAATTGCCGCATATTGTTGTCTTTGGCATTAAAATATTCTTCTAGACTGCTATCGTGGCAAAATATCATTCCTGGTGGTAATTTTGATCCTGCCTTTAAAAATCTTTTTGCTTCTTTTGCAATGTAAAAGTAAAAAGAAATAATTCTATCTATGGGATCCCTTGTAACCGTAAAAGTGTAATCAAATGGTCCAGCTAATTTGATGATTGACCAGTCTAAGTGCCCTGAAAAAAAATTATATTTTTTTATATCAGATATATTCATCTTATATAATTGATCATTTGTTCTTGCTGGGCAGATTTCGTCACTATCATACATAGTAGAAATTTGGTGATGAATAGATTGGCCTGCTGTTTTTGGTATATGGAGAAAGGCAATGCGAGGGGATGCTTTCATTGGAAGTACGATAAATAAACTTTTTGTGGGGCGTAAGTCTTTGTGTGAGCATTGCGCAACACTTTTACTTCTTCAATAAATGAATCCGGCTTATCTATTTCGACCTTCGCTAGTTGTTTAGGGGAAAAATCCCACCATCTTGACTCTAATAGTTTGTTGGCAATTGTTTCTGAAAATCTACTTTTACGAATTGTTGCTGGTGAACCCGCTACTATTGCATAATCGGGCACATCTTTTGTTACTACAGATCTAGCACCGATCACTGCTCCATTGCCTATTTTTAATCCAGGCATGATTAAAGCTTCATGTCCTATATAAACATCGTTGCCAATAAATGTTTCTTTAAATTTAGTTGGCGGCTCCGAGAAAGAGAATTTATCATAAAGATGATTGGATTTAAATGCATTCCCAAAAATAGCACTTTGTTCATTGTAAAATATTGGGGAAGTGCTTCCAAAGCTTAGAGGATGAGAGTGCCTTCCAATTTGTACACCCTCTCCAAATGAGCAATAGCGGCCAATATTAGCGCCAAAAAAATAGCCGCTTACGCAATAGCTAAATGCTCCGATTGTCAGCTTTGCTTCACTTGCAATTCTTTTTAAGTTGCAAGGGCCTTCAAAGCAACTATCTAAAGGCAATTGAAAGCCATGCGGCCTCTCAAAAAGAATTCCTGTCGCGATTAATTTCTCATAAATAGACTTGGTGATATAAATTGATTTCATCTTGGCTGGATTTACCAATTATTTATTTTAGCATGGCACAAGCATTATGGATCGCTCCAAGGAGATATTTTCCCTTAGTAGCAACTTGATTGCTCCTTTAAGTTACCTGATTAAGCCGTTTTTAATTATTAGGGATTGCATAGTATCTGATTTCCGCGAACACCTTGTCCCTACTTTTTACTCAATGAGTATACCTTAATCTACTAGTAAGTCTATTTGCGGTAAAATACTACTTGGCAAACAATGGTATTGGTCGTATCATCCGCTCTTATTTTGCAGCTTTGATGGATCCGATTATTCTCAATGACTTCCATTAATATTCTATTGATTTAATAAATCTTGTTTCTTCTAATACGAAAAATTTTACTTTGGTAATTTATATTATATAAATGCTCTGAAATACCCTCTTTTCGGCTTGATAGCTGCTTGAGGTCTTGCCTATAAGTGTTTCAGCATTGTCAAGACTTAGCAGCTATTGAACCATCGTTATTCAATGTGTCACAAGTTTATTTATCCATGGCTCTAATTCTTTTGCGCCATTATTTAATTTCTTTGCGTAGAGTAAAATATCATTAAAATATATTGCGCCCATTTTTTTTGTCATTTCATTGGTGTACATGTTTATGGGAATTGGCTTTTCTCCTTTCTTTAGATGGTTGTTGATTTCTCTCACTGTGTTTTTATGGTTTATCGCGTCAGAAGTTTTTAGTCCTTTGCTAGTATGAACTGTATTAAAGTCACGTACATCAATGATTTGTAGACCTAACTTCTTTTCCAGGCTTGAATTAAGCTCAGCGTACATTTCAAATTGAAAATAGTCATCATAGTCTTTGTATACTAAGAAGTCACATTGAGGTATTAAGTGTATATCTTTTTCAATCAGCTCTGGCTGATTCCATATTGCTGATACGATTTGTTCAAATGTAGTTTCATCGGTGACATTGAATAGTTCTTGCGCTCCCATGTAGCTCTTATCATTTTCTGAAGCAGACTTCTTGTGGCATAATTTGTCGAGAAAATAGGAAAGTAGTCTCTTGAATGGATTTCTCAGTATGACAAAGCAATATTCTGCTTTTAATAGCTCTTTATTGGATGCGTAAAAGGTCTCGGTGTTATTGTGAATCCACCCTATGTCATTTTTTGATGATATAAATCCATTTTCAAGTGCTATCGAAAATCTTAAATTTGAGCAAGCATTTTTTGGGATCCAAGTGCATATGCTGTTACTTCTAAGGTGGGCTAATGTCTTTTTTTGTGCAAATATATGGGCCTCGTTCTCGTCTAAGCTGCGATAGTCTCCCAGTGTTTTGCTAAATATAAGATTTCGCTGGGTGCTATTTTTTCTTTTTTCATCCTCTTCATTTAAACTATCGTATACATCTCTGAAGTGCTTGACTACTATTTCTAGTTTTCTATTCGATAACATTTTCTTCTCGTACTCAATCACCTCTCTTATGTTTAGCTCTTTGTGGCCATAAGTAATAAAATGATCGATTATTTTGCTTTTGTCATTCTTGGCCCATTCAGCAACATCGGGTCGTGTGCTTGTATAGGCATGAAAGGGAAATAAGTCCATGCATGCTTCCCTGAATAGCTGGTTTGCCTTTTGCTCTTCTTCCAGCTCGGCTGAGAGCATCTTCAGCGCAATCTTTAGTGTTTCAAAGTTTTCCAAATCTTGCACCAGATTAATTATTATTTTACTCTATATTCAAATAAAGATCAACCTTGTGCTATAATGGCATTTGGGTATAGTTTGTTTTTTGGAGATTCGTAGCATAATCGATGCTGTCGATGCCCTTATAGCATCGGAGCAAACTTTAAATGAGCTCAAATTACAGCTTTCTGAGTCGACCACTAAGCTAGAAGCTGCTAATCAAAGTCTTTCTGTTGAAACAACAGAGAAGCGTGAAGTTCAGCATGAGTTGGCTGCACTGAAGGAGCAGCATGACGTTCTTATTAATGAAAAGGTCGATCTTCACCATAAGTTAGCTGAGTTGAAGAGGCAGCATGATGCTCTTACCAATGAGAAGGCTGAGGTTAATCAGGAGTTAGCTCAATTAAAGCAGCAACTTGAGGGTGCTCAAGCTGCTGCCATCGATACCAACAAAGAGGCTGAATTATTTCAGCTCCAAGCTAAGCAAGTCAAAGAAGAATTGGAGCATTTCTTCTTGCTTAGCCGTACTCAGTCTGAGGTTTTGTCCGCTTCAGACAGGCTTAATGGTCGGATGATATCATTGCTTAGGCAATTTGCTGAAGAAAGCAATTGAAGCTTTGAGCTATGCAATCAATATGTGAATTTGCATTTAAATCTATTTAATAAATGCCATTAAGTCTTTTGTGCATTGACTTGATAAGTGTTCGTAAAGTATTCATGCTGAGCCGACGCCTGTGTAAGAGCCATAAAAGAAGAGCCCCACAACAAATAAAACTGCCATGCCACCTGCTGTGGCAACTAGCCATAGAGGTAGTACGCCTTCGGTCCAGCGTGACTTCCAGGGCACTGCTGGACGACCATCAGGAAGACGATCGGGAATCCTTCCGTCGGGAAACTGGGATTTTTTGCTGCTCATGAAATAAACCTCAATTGAAGAAGTAGCTGGACATGAGCACGCCTGTCACGAAGACAAAAAGCAGGCCCAAGTAGAGGCTGGTGCGGTTGAGTTCGACCGGAAGGTTGTTGGGGTTGGGATTGCGTTCCATGAATCGGAATCAGCGGCGGATGAACTGCATCGCGGCGAGAGCGCCAAGGAAAAACACCGTCGGGATGCCGAGGGTGTGAAGTGCCAGCCATCGCACCGTAAAAATCGGATAATTGCGTGGCGTCGTGGAGACGGGGGGAGCTTGTGTCATGGCTTATTTCAAACGAATGTCGAGGTCGGATTTGCTCTCGTAACGCTGGCTAACCACGGGAGCCTTGCTTTCGGATGCCTGGAAGTAGGCGTCGGGGCGTGGGGTGCCAAAGGCGTCGTAGGCCAGGCCGGTGGACACGAACAGGAACCCAGCCAAAAAGATGGAAGGGAGTGTCACGGCGTGAATCACCCAGTAACGGATGCTCGTGATGATTTCGAAGAACGGACGTTCTCCTGTTGAGCCGGCGGCCATGGCGCTTGGCGTGTCAGGACGATGATCTTAGGAGGTGGCGCTGGTCAGGTGAGGCTGAGGCTGCACCTCAGTTACACAGCGTTGCCGACCCAGCGCAGCAAATTGCCGCGCTCTCCGAGCACAAAAGCGTGCTCGCCGTCGAAGATCATGCGCGTGAAGTTGCTTGGTTGACGGTCGCCAACGGGATCGTTCTGCCAGCTGTTGCCCCCGTCTTGGCTCACGAGAAGCGTGCCGTTACCGCCACCGGCCCAGATGGCGCCGTCGTCATCCCAGGCCAGATCCATGTAGCCGTAGCCATTGGTGATGGGAATGATGGCTTTGCTCCAGCTGTCGAAATCCCCGGGCTCGTCGTTGAGGCGTATTTGGGCGCCGCGAGCGACCATCCATAGATTGCCGTCGGGTTGAAAGCCGATGCTTTGTAGGCGCTGACTGCTCACGCGCTGGTGGACTTGCCAGACAGAATCGCCCGGTTCCCAAGTGGCATAGAAGTTGCCTAGGCCACTCACACTCACATAGCTTCCGTCAATGCTGCGTCGCAGATCTCGTACGGCTCCCGCTGCATCGGTCACCTTCGCTTCCCAGCTCGACCCATCGTTGTGGGTCTCGTAGACAGCACCCACGTTGGTGGCTAGCTCCGCTGAGTGACGATCCAAAGCTGTAATCAAGTAAGGCTCGCCGGGTAGTTTTGTGTCGAGGAAAAGTCGTGTCCAGTTCTGGCCGCTGTCCTCGCTGTGCATCAGCAATCCGGGCTGTCCGGCAATCCAGCCTTCATCACCATTGAAATCGATACTGATCAGACGGAAGTTCTCTTCGTCGGGAAGATCAAGGCTGCGTTCGTTCCAGTGAGCTCCGCCGTCGTTGGTTTCTCGGATCATGCGATTGCTGCCCACCAGATAGCCGTGGCGGCTGTCGGTGAAGGCCACATCCAATGGATTCGCTTGAGTGTCGAGGTCCAAGGCTTGCCATGGACTCGATGTCGCTATCGGAACATGAGTGGTGACGCACCCACTGAGGCTGATGCCGAGCACCATCGTCAGTAGCAATTGGGTTACGGAGTTGAGTAGACGTTTCATGACGGGACCTCAGCGCAGGGAATAGAGAGATAGGAAGAAGGCGACGCCGAGGGCGAGGCTGCCGAAGATCAGAACATTTTTCTGGCCTGGGGTCAGACGGTTGACGCCAAGACCGAAGTCGAGATTTTCGTCGAAACCACTGGCTTTGCTGCGGGGGCCAATGTCGCGGAAGGCGGCCACCCTGCTGCGGCATACCGGACAACGAAACGACATCGGGTCGAGATCAACGAAGGCCGTGCCTGGTTCGATTCCGATCTTTTTCACCCCTTCATCCGGGTCGTAGACGTAGCCGCAGCTGCGACATTCGAAACGGTGGGTTCGTGGGTCGCTCTTTGGAGCGGTTTCAACCGGGGTTCCCACCGCTTCGGTGGTTTCTGCCGGCTGGACGGACTGTTGTTCGTCGCTCACCGCTGTCTTGCTTGGCGGAATGACTCTATCGACGACAACTCCCGGCAGTGAATGCCAGACTGCATCGGACTACGGGGACCTCCATGTTTGCCCTGCCCGGCTACGACGCCTTCCTGGGGTTTCTGCTGATCGCTGCAGCAGTGCCTGTGTTGGCTCTCGTTACCAACAAATTGGTTGCACCCAAGAGCCGCGCTGGTGAGCGTCAGCTCACCTACGAATCCGGTATGGAGCCTATTGGTGGGGCCTGGATTCAGTTCAATATCCGCTATTACATGTTTGCGCTGGTCTTCGTCATCTTTGACGTCGAGACCGTGTTTCTTTACCCCTGGGCCGTGGCCTTCAACCGCCTCGGCTTGTTGGCCTTCATCGAAGCCCTGATCTTTATCGCCATCCTTTTGGTCGCCTTGGCCTATGCCTGGCGTAAAGGCGCCCTTGAGTGGAGCTAGCCATGTCTGAGAACACCTCCCCCTCCATTGCGGCGGTTCGCGACCTGCGGGAAGCGAGCTGCGGTCCGATCGGTGCTCCGACCGTGACCAACGACCTCAGCGAGAACGTCATCCTCACCAGCCTGGATGACCTGCATAACTGGGCACGTCTGAGCAGCCTGTGGCCTCTCTTGTATGGAACCGCTTGCTGCTTCATTGAATTTGCAGCGCTGCTTGGTTCCCGCTTCGACTTTGATCGGTTTGGTCTGGTGCCCCGAAGCTCACCGCGTCAAGCAGACCTTCTGATTGTGGCCGGCACGGTCACCATGAAGATGGCTCCGGCGTTGGTGCGGCTCTACGAGCAGATGCCAGAGCCGAAGTATGTGATTGCCATGGGCGCATGCACCATCACAGGTGGCATGTTCAGCGCTGATTCCACAACCGCCGTGCGCGGAGTTGACAAACTGATTCCCGTTGATCTTTACCTGCCGGGTTGCCCTCCCCGGCCTGAAGCGATTTTTGACGCGGTGATCAAGCTGCGTAAGAAAGTTGGTGATGAGTCTCTGGCTGAGCGCCGCAAGCATCAACAGACCCATCGCTACATGACGGTGACCCACCAGATGAAGCGCGTTGAACCTGTGGTCACGGGCTCATATCTGCGTGCCGAATCCCAAAAAGCTGCCCTTGCTGCTGCTCCAGCCGGTCAGACCTTGGCCACAGATGCCGCCGTGCTCACCCCTGCTGCTGAACCCGTCGAGTCATGAGCGAAACCCCCTCCAACAAACCTGCCGCTTCCGATGAAGCTGGTGCTGTCGTTGCGCCCGAGCCTGGTCCGGTAAGCCAATGGCTGAACAAGCAAGGCTTCGATCACAACAGCCTTGAGCCCGATCATCTTGGCGTTGAGCAGATCGGTGTGGAAGCTCCCGTTCTCCCGATGATTGCTGCGGCTCTCAAGAGCAATGGCTTCGATTATCTGCAGTGCCAGGGCGGGTATGACGAAGGGCCTGGCGAGCAGTTGGTTTGTTTTTACCACCTGTTGGCAATGGCGGAACAGGTTGAAGCCATGGCGGCTGATCCCTCCGCAAAGCTGCGGGAAGTGCGGATCAAAGTGTTCCTCAGCCGTGAGGGCACCCCGTCGCTTCCATCGATCTACGGCCTATTTCGTGGAGCTGATTGGCAGGAGCGTGAAACGTTCGACATGTACGGCATTCAATTCGAGGGTCATCCCCATCCCAAGCGTCTTTTGATGCCGGAGGACTGGAAAGGTTGGCCGTTGCGCAAGGACTACGTCCAGCCAGATTTCTACGAAATGCAGGACGCTTATTGATCGCGTCTCAGGATGCGTGTTGTGAGCGGTGGCTGCGGTAAAACCTGATGACTGCTAAAGCCAGGCTGCGGGAATCGTGACGCAAGGTTGCTGTAGGACGGACTCCCTGCAGAGGTGCTTGGGTGACGTCATACCCATCCGATCGAAGCCCTTCGGCATCACAGCGAACCGGATCCGCACCCCGGCTTTGGTAGTGGCGCACCAGGTCTGAAGGTGGAAGGTCGTCTTGGGCAAGAACGGCATTGAACAGCCTGGGTTCAATGCCGAGGCTGGCCAGCTGCGCTTCGATCGCACGGATGTGACCGCGCACATCCAGATCGTCGGTCTCGCCGGGCTGTGTCATCAGGTTGCAGATGTAGAGCCGTGGTGCTCGGCTGCGTTTGATGGCACTCACAAGCTCCGGCACCAGCAGATTTGGGAGCAGAGACGTGTAGAGGCTGCCCGGCCCGAGCACGATCAGGTCGGCGTTGGCGATCGCTTCGAGCGCTCTGGGTAGGGCAGGAGGGCGTTCTGGAATGCAGCCCAGACGAACGATGGGGCTGGGGGCGTTTCCGATGTTGCTCTCTCCTTCGATCCGTTGACCGTTTTCGAGCTCTGCCCAGAGCCGCACATCCACATTGGTGGCAGGCACCACTTGTCCTTGAACTGCCAGAACACGACTGGAGGCGGTGATGGCTGTTTCCAGATTGCCCGTGATGGCCGTCAGGGCTGAAAGAAAAAGATTGCCGAAGCTGTGACCTTCCAGGCCGCTACCGGCCGAGAAGCGGTATTGGAAAAGGCGGGTGAGTAGAGGCTCTTCTGTCGAGAGTGCCGCCAGGCAGTTGCGGATGTCACCTGGGGGCAGCACCCCCAATTCCCGCCGGAGCACACCGCTGCTGCCGCCGTCATCAGCGACGGTGACGATGGCGGTGATGTGACTGCTGTAGCGCTTCAAACCACTCAGCAGGGTCGATAAGCCGGTGCCGCCGCCGATGGCCACGATGTTGGGGCCCCGGTTCAAGCGGCTCTTGGCCCGCAGGGCATCCACCAGCACGGTGTCTTTGTCGGGGGCGAGAGCCTGTTGAATCGAGCCGAAGCTGCGGCTTTGACCCCAGAGGAGCAGGCCACTGCCGATTAACACCACCAGTGGCCCCGTAAATTCTCGGGGCAACACGGTGGTGAGGGTGCCCAGCAGCCAGCTGAGGGTTTCCAAAATCCAGTAAATCGGTTTCAGATCGGCCCAGATGGCGGCACCCAACAGAGCCATCAACAGCCCCAACCCGGATGTGAGCAGCCAGCGCTTGACCACCAGGCCGGGTTGCAGCCAGCGCACTGCCCTTTGGGATCGGGTCATCAGATCCCGACGCCGCATGTCGCGCATCATCCGGGCCTGGCGTCTACTTTTCGGGGTCTTTGGCGCCAAGGAAAGACTTGGTCCGCAAGTTCACCAAACTGTACGGAGCTTGTTGAAAGGCGGCAGGATGTCTGTGTTTTTCGGCCCAGATCGTGCCGCAGTCTGAACCCGTCGTGGAGATGCGGGACCTCACGATGCAGTGGGGACCTAAGCCTGTGCTGGATCGGGTCAATCTGACCCTGCACCCGGGGGAGCGGTTGGCCGTGGTGGGCCCATCGGGTGCGGGAAAGTCAACGGTGCTGCGCCTGCTGGCTGGTCTGCAGTTGCCCACCAGCGGTGAACTGCGCGTGTTCGACCAACCACAGACTTATCTACGGCTAGACCAGACCGATCCGCCCGACGTTCGGCTGGTTTTCCAAAACCCCGCCTTGCTGGCCTCCCTCACGGTGGAGGAGAACGTTGGTTTCCTGCTGCGGGAACGGGCGCAGCTGTCGCAGAAGGAGATTCGTGATCGTGTGAATGCCTGCCTCGAAGCTGTTGGGCTCTATGACGTGGCCCACCTCTATGCCGGGGAATTGAGTGGTGGTATGCAGAAGCGGGTGAGCTTCGCCCGTGCGCTGATTGATGATCCCCAGAGGGGGGATCAGTCGATGCCCTTGCTGCTGTACGACGAGCCCACGGCAGGCCTCGATCCTGTGGCATGCACGCGGATTGAGGACTTGATTGTGAAAACCACCACCGTGGCGCAGGGGTGTTCGGTGGTGGTGAGTCATGTACGCAGCACGATCGAACGGTCTGCTGAAAGGGTGGTGATGCTTTACGACGGCCAGTTTCAGTGGGAAGGCTCAGTGGATGCGTTCCGCACCACAGACAACCCCTATGTCGTGCAGTTCAGGACGGGTAGCCTGCGCGGACCGATGCAACCGGCGGAGCACTGATCACCATGCGACGCAGCGTTCGTGATGCCATCGTCGGATTCACTGTGATCGGCGGCATCATCGGCTTTGCTTCCACGGCCTTGTGGTTGCGAGGTGTTCGTTTGGGCTCCAGCCACTGGACCCTGACCGCACGTTTCAACGAAGCGGCTGGGCTGGCGGAGCGCTCCCCTGTGACCTATCGGGGGATCCTGGTGGGTTCGGTGCGCTCGATTGCGGTGACGCCCGAAGCGGTAGTGGCTGAGCTCGAAATCGACAAAGGTGATCTGCTCCTGTCGCTGCCCGTCACGGCCACGGTGGCCTCCGGTTCCCTGCTGGGGGGAGATGCGCAGGTCTCTCTCGTCAGTCGCGGCACACCGTTGCCCAAAGGTGCCCCTCTTCCGCGTGCTGCTGACTGCCGGGCTGAACAGCAACTCTGTGATGGCAGCACTGTGGAAGGGCGTGAGGCGGCCAGCCTGTCGACAGTGACGGAAACCCTGCAAGAGCTGCTGGCCCAGGCTCAGCAGGAACGGGTCATCCCAAATGTGGCTGCATCACTGGAGCAGATTGAGGCCACCACAAAGGAATTCGAGCTGTTGACCGTGCAGCTTCAGGACGAGCTGGCCAAGGCTGTTCCCGTGATTCGCAATCTGGAGGCGGCGACGGCGCATATGAACAACATTGCGTCCTCTCTCGATAATCCCCAGACGTTGAGTGAGCTCAAGCAGACGGCCGCCAATGCCGCGCAGCTCACCGCCAAGATCGATGCGGTCGGCGGCGATGTGGCTCGACTCACAGGGGATCCTGAGTTCATGCAGGGCGTTCGCAATCTCACTATTGGCTTGGGTGAGTTGTTTGGTGAGATTTACCCGGCCCAGACCGCTCAGTAAGCACGATATTGTTCCAATTCATTCACGATTTGCAGTCGATATCGTTCGTTTTTAGATGTTGGTGATCGCATCCATTGCCACAGCTGCGATCGCCTGATCGCTTGCCTTGGGCAGCTGCACGTATTTGCCTCCGGCGGCTTCGGCGAGATCTTTCCCCATGCCGCTGCCGATGAACTTGCGCTCGGTGTCGATCACCAGCAGTTTGATCCCGAGCATCCGGTAGCGCGTTGCTACATCCAGCACCTCCTGCTTTAGGTCGGGTTTCTCCTCTCCCTCCAGCTCGGGTTGGCCCAGAGAGGTGCTGAGTGGCACGTTTCCGCGTCCGTCGGTGATCGCCACCACCACCACCTGGCCGAGATCGCCAGTGGCCAGTGCGTTCGCACCGACACGGGCGGCCTGGGTGAGGCCATGGGCTAGTGGTGAACCGCCGCCGCAGGGCATCGATTCCAGCCGGCGGCGGGCCGCCGTGATTGAGCGGGTGGGGGGCAGAAGCACTTCGGCCTGATCGCCTCGGAAGGGGATCAGGGCCACTTCATCGCGGTTTTCGTAGGCCTCGGTCAGCAGCCGGATCACGGCGCCCTTGGCGCTCTGCATCCGGTTCAGGGCCATCGAGCCGCTGGCATCGACCAGGAATACCACTAGGGCACCGGCTTTGCGCTGCAGAAGCTTTGCCCGGAGATCGCCCTCTTCCACGATCACGGTGCGACCGGGTTCCCGTTCCCGCCGGATCTTCTGGTACGGCGCGGCGGCCCGCAGGGTGGCGTCCACGGCGATCCGGCGGACCGGACCGCGCGGCAGCATCGGTTTCACATAGCGACCACGACTGTCGCTGAGCACCACCGAACGGCTTCCGCTGTTGCCGCTTTTTGCTTTGGCGGCGTTGAACAGCAGCAGGTCGGGGTCGACCTCGATCGCTTCCGGATCGAGCATGAACTCTTCGGGAACCGCCGGTGGAGCCTGATCCTCCTCGCCGTCACCCTCGTCGTCGTCGCTGCTGTCGTCCTCGGTGTTGTCCTCCGGTGGGTCGGCCTCCTCGTCGTCCGATCCCTCCGGTGGTGGGGGTGGGTTGTCCTGTTGCTGATCCCCCTGGTCCTGCGGCGGTGGCGGTGGCTCCTGGTCTTGCGGCGGCGGCGGTTCCATCTGCTGGTCCGGTTGCGGCATCTGGGAGGCCCGCGGTGCGATCACAAGGGCGACGGCCACCTGGAGGTCTTCGGCGTCCACCCGATCCCGGCCGCTGAGGGCCGCATGGGCCCGGGCCACCCGTACTGCGTAGAGCTCGGAGCGGTGGCCTTCCACGCCGCCGCGGATGGCTTCAGTCACCAGATATTCGATTTGTTCGCGGCTGATCTGCACATCCGGCAGCCACTGGCGTGCCAGTAGCAGCTGGGTGGCCAGGGCATCCGTTTCTTCCCCCCACTTTTCGGCAAAGCTGCGGCTGCATTGGCCATGACTGATGACCGCATTAGTGATTTCCACCCGCTGCTCGGTGCTCACCAACTGGTTGGCCGACAGCACAATGGCAAAGCGATCCAGCAGGTGATCGCGGATGTTGCCTTCCTCCGGGTTGTAGGTGGCGATCAGCAGGGGGCGGCAGGGGTGGCTGAGGCTGAGACCTTCCCGTTCGACACGGTTCTCGCCGCTGCCTACGGCCGCCAGCATCAGGTTGACGATGCCGTCGTCCAGCAAGTTGAGTTCATCGACGTAGAGCACGCCGCGATGGGCATCCGCCAGCAGGCCCGGCTGGAAAACGGCACTGCCGCTGGAGAGCGAGGCGGCCACATCCACGGCACCCACTAGACGGTCTTCGGTGATGCCGAGCGGGATCTGGACGAAGGGGGCGGGGATGACGGTGGAGGGGGCTTCACCTGAGATCCGCTTTCGAGTGGCCGAATCCCATTCCTCTGGGTTCTGTGGGTCGAGGTTGCGGCCCACGCCACCTTCTGCATCCAGAACGTCGATGGGTGGGAGCAGGGCGTGCAGCCCACGGGCCAAGACTGATTTGCCGGTGCCGCGTCCACCGGCAATCACCACACCGCCCAAGCCTGGGTCGACTGCCGCCAACAAAAGGGCGAGCTTGAGGGTTCCATGTCCGGTAATTGCAGCCAGAGGAAAGGCGCGGGTCGCTTGGTCGTTTTTGATTGCGACACCGCTTGCGGCCATGAACTCGTTCAACCAGCTTTCAGGTCAGTCTTGCCGATCGTGCCAGGCTTTTGATCTGTTGCACTGGCATTCAAACGACTTATTTTACTTAAGCGTGCCTCAAGGTAATCGATCACTAGAGTTTTGAACTGCAGCTGCAACTGGTGTTTCTGTAACTGGGGGTCTGACGAGAGAATGTCGTGTGTGTCTAATTGTTTAAGTATTTCGATTGCCTCGATGCTGAGGGTGGGCGTGAGATTGTTCTTGAAATGCTCGCAGATGAAATATGAAATAGCCGCTTTTGAGGATTCATTTGTGTTTATGAATATTGCTTTTTCGGCAATCACTTTGGAAATTAGCTCAGATGCTTTTTGAGCGATCTTCTTGGTTGTTGATTTGGCTAAATCTTTCCAGATTGCGATGGCTTCGTCGTATTGATTAAGTGCAGCAAGTGCTTCGCCTTTAAGTTGTAGAGGCGCTAGGTCGCCAGGGGCGTAGTCAAGAATTGCATTTATAAGGTCGAAAGAGGCTTTAGGGTTTTCATTTAAAGCTGCTCGCGCTTCTTGGAAGATCAACGATTTAAGTTTAACCTTGTCGTTGATTTGATTCGCTTCTGGTAAGAATTGAATTTCAAGTCCGTTGTGTTTGGCGGCTGATCGTGCTTGCTTGGCGAGATAGGTTGTTGCTTTGGATTCGTAGTGTTTGGCATTCTTTGTTATCTCTTCAATGCTCTTTGATATTGAGTCTTTTATTTCTTGATTCTTGATTTCTTGGTTTAAATTTTTAAGTAATTCAAGCGCTACCTCTTGTTGCCCCATCATGCTGATACATAGAGCCTTGTCGTGAACGAGCATTGGCGATTCTATGCCGGAAAGTAGTGTCTCATTGATAAGTGCCAGAGATAGCTTTGGGAGCTCATCAGCGCGCGCAATTTCAGCTTCTTTGCGAATTAGTTGGATTAAGTTTGCGTCAGGTGAGCAGTTTTCAGATTTTTGAAGGTGCCTCAGTTTTCTTTGGTACTGCTTCGCTTCGGCGTGAAGATTGTCAATCAGGAGCTTCGTGGCTTTGATTGATTCGTGTTGAATTTTTTTTGATGTTTCGAGTGATTGCTTTGCTAAGTCTGCAAGTCTTGGTTCGTTCTCGATTTTGCTAAGCATGACCCAAATTTTATGGGCTGCTTCATATTCTTTGTTTTGTGAAAGCAGAAAAGCTTTCTTGAGCATGAGTTGATTGGTGGAAATGCCACTCTCAATGGTTGCATTGACGATATTTAAGGCTTGCCTATGTTTTTTTTCGGCAATCAGTCTGTTGGCTTCTTCAAGGGTTAGGCGTTCTGATTCGTCTTTGCTAGGTCTTAATAGTGGCACTATTCTGCTGTTATTTTTTTGGTGTATTTTGTTGCCAGTAAAAAAAGAGATTCGTTCGAGGAATTTATCGAAAAACATATTTTAAATCCGTGCAAAATGTCTAAATCATAGCAATCATCGCATGGGAGGCTTCTTAGTGTCCATCCCTGTTCTTCGTCAAGGTGTATTTGGCATCTTTTCCCCTGGAATCAGCGCTTGCCGTTGGGTTTGGAGCCAACCTGAGCAGCTCTCACGGACCTCCTGAATCCACCCTGCGTTGGATCGCACCGCGTCTGACAAACCTCCTGGTGGAGTGGGGCAATGCGGATCTTCAAGATGTGCGCTGCTCTGCGTTTCTCAAGACCCAGCCCCTGGGCGGCCCTCCAGGTCAAGACGACTATTGCAATGCCGTTCTTCTGATCTCCCGCGTCGAGCGTCCTCCGTCTGAGGCAGCGGCGCTCGAGCTGCTGGAGGCATTGCAGTGTTTGGAGCAGAGCTGCGGTCGTGATCGCGCGCGGGAGCAGCGCTGGGGACCTCGAAGCCTGGATCTGGATCTGTTGTTTTGGGGTGAATTGAGGCTCGAACATCCCCGTTTGGTGTTGCCCCACCCGCGGATGCACTTGCGCAGTTTTGTTCTAGAGCCCCTGCTCCAGGCGATGCAAGGCGCTCACCCGCCATGCTGGTGAGCCGTCACGTCTGCTCCTATGGCGCCGCTGCCGGCCCCGGAACCCTTTGAGTTGCTCGACACCGTTGAAGCAGTCGATGCTCGCAAGATTCGTTTTGAACGCAATCGGATCAAGCTGCCGATGGGGGTGGAGGCCACCTTCGGGATGATCCGCCATCCCGGTGCGTCCCTGGCGGTGCCGTTCACCGATGACGGTCAGGTGGTGCTGTTGCGGCAGTACCGCTTCGCGGTGCAGGCGCGTTTGCTCGAGTTCCCTGCCGGCACCTTGGAGGATGGGGAAGACCCTTTGGAGTCGATGCAACGGGAGCTGGGTGAAGAAGCCGGCTACAGCGCGACCCGCTGGGATGCCCTGGGGCCGATGCTCCCGTGCCCGGGATACTCCGATGAGGTGATCCACTGCTTCCTGGCCCGGGAGCTCACCCCATTGGAAAACCCGCCAGCCGGCGACGAAGACGAAGACCTGGAGGTGTTGCTGATGAGCCCAGCGCAGCTCGATGCGGCGCTTGCTTCGGGCGATGAATGGCTTGATGGAAAGAGCGTCACCGCCTGGTTCCGTGCCAAGCAGCTTCTCGGCCTCTGATGACGACTCCTCGCGTTTTGTTCTGGCACCGCCGCGATCTGCGCCTGGCAGACAATCTGGGTTTGGCCGTCGCTGGGGAGATCAGCCCGGCGGTGACCGGCGTGTATGTGCTTGACCCCAAGATCATCGATCCTCCGGAGCATCTGCCGGCCATGGCGCAGGCTCGTCTGTGGTTTCTGATCGAGAGCCTGGTGGAATTGCAGCAGCGCTGGCGGGAGGCCGGTAGCCGTCTGGTCATTCTCGAGGGGGATCCTCCGGTTGTGCTGCCACAGCTGGCAGAGCAAATCGGCGCCGAGGCCGTGGTGTGGAACCGTGATGTGGAGCCCTACGCCCGTGAGCGTGACCGCCAGGTGGCGAAGCGGCTCCAGGCCGATGGTCGGAAGGTGTTGGTGGACTGGGATCAGCTGCTGATCGCTCCAGAGCTGGTCAAGACCGGTGGTGGTGATCCTTACCGGGTCTACGGCCCCTTTCTGCGCAACTGGCGCGGCCAAGTGCTGGCCAAGCAGCCCAGCACCGTTGCCGCGCCCACCGGGTTGGTGGATCTGGATCCCGTCCTCGTGCCGGCGGGAGATCCCTTGCCACACCTGCGCGAAAACCATGGTTTTAAGGGCACCGAGATCTGCCCCTGTCGGCCCGGGGAGATAGCGGCCTTGGAGCAACTCATGAGGTTCTGTGATGGACCGCTGCTCGGTTACGAGCCTGAGCGCAATTTTCCCGGTACCGAAGGCACCTCGACCCTCAGTGCTGCCCTCAGTGTGGGCACCCTTAGCCCCCGGCAGGCTTGGTGTGCCGCCCAGGACTCCCGCGCGCTGGCCCGCTCCGAGGAGCAGCTCCATGCCATCGCCGTGTGGGAGCAAGAGTTGTGCTGGCGAGAGTTTTACCAGCAGGCGCTGTTTCATTTCCCCGAACTGGCCGATGGCCCCTATCGCGAGCAGTGGCGCCGTTTCCCTTGGGAGAACAACGAGGACTGGTTCGACTTCTGGAAGGAGGGCCAGACCGGCATGCCGATCATCGATGCCGCCATGCGTCAACTGAATCAGACCGGCTGGATGCACAACCGCTGCCGCATGATCGTGGCTTCTTATCTGGTCAAAGATCTGATCTGCGACTGGCGTTGGGGCGAGCGCGCCTTTATGGAGCTGGAGGTGGATGGCGACCTAGCCGCCAACAACGGTGGTTGGCAGTGGAGTGCCAGCAGCGGCATGGATCCCAAGCCGCTGCGCATCTTTAACCCCGCTACCCAGGCCTCCAAGTTCGATTCAGCCGGTGATTACATCCGCCAGTGGGTGCCGGAGCTGCGCCATGTGAACACCAAAGATCTACTCAGTGGTGAGATCGGAGCCCTGGAAAGGGGCGACTATCCTCAGCAGCTGGTGGATCACAAGAAGCAGCAGGCTAAATTCAAGAAACTATATTCAACAATGCGTAATCAATCTGACTAGCAGATGCCTCGGCTTGTTATCATTTCAAGTGTAGAATGATAGATATTTGCTCTGTTGCATGAGTATCATTGGGCATGGAATTTATAGTTAAAAAATGAGTCTTTAGATATTGTGTTGTTGGCTTTCTGTATTTTAAGGTTTAGCTTCTTTTCCCCAATGCTTCCTGGTAAATGCATGCATATTAGCGATAGACAGATTCTTGCATGCAGGAGATACTTTGATAAAGCATTTGCTATCTAACGTCGTAACTTTTCTTTTCTTTTAAGTGGCTCCGAGAAATTGAATTTGTCCAAACTTTATCGCTTTATACATTTCGTGAATCCAACTGATGGAACCCGAGTCAAGCAGAAAAGTTTCAACATTAAATAAAGCGAAGCTATGGGAAATAATTTCAGGTGAGAAAATCAGCCTATGATTGATTAAATGATTTGGATTAGTGAGGTGTAAGCACTTGCTCGCTTCCAGTCTTTCAATAGGCCATGCTTTGATTATTAATAATAAATACCTTGAGCATGCCTGGTAAATATATTGATCTCTACCGACTTGCGTAGCATCGAACACTTTAGTGGCTCTCTACACTTCTTGCTTATGATTTCGTTTCTAAATAAATTCTTCTGCGCTGAATAATTTTTACAAAAACAATTATTTTATAAGTCAAGGTTATTTCTAATTACCTTTCAGCCTTGACCATGAGATCTTCTGGGAAGATTTGTGCTTGACAAAGCTCGCAATTCTAGCTAATGTGCTAGATTATATAGTTATCAGCTTTCAAGCTATTATTCTGTCATCAAATAATGAAAGATATTGCCAATTTTCAATCCGAGTATCTTCATGTCGGCAGAAAAAATGAGAATTGGCATTTTCGCGACATCAAAATTTCTGAATCTGGCTTAACATCCTTGGTTGATATCTCATCGCCATACATATCAAAGCATGACAAGAAGGGTTTTCATTTATCTATTTTTACTGCTCAGGAAGCTTGTGCTGAATTGTTGATTTATTGGGTTTGCCTCAAAGCCGGCCTTGAACGTAAGCCAGGTGAAGCGTGGGTGAAAGAGTTTTCTTCCAAATTCTTTAAGCCAATCAGAGATTTTGAAGGAGTTAGGATTCATCTTAATGTCAAAAAAAGTCGATTGGGAGTCAATTTACTTGTTGCAGTTGGATCTTTTGAAGTTGTTGGGCCAAATGGTGGATTATTTACAGTTGAATTAAAGGGAATGATTGAAAACTATGTCGATTGATATTCCTTGTATAACAATTAGGGAGTTCTCTGATTGTTTTTCTGGAGATTTGTATGATGGCTACGCTGAAATATTCTCTACGTCTCCTTTGAGGGTATGTAAATTAGAGGGTAAGCAATCGGAATCTGCAATCGTTTTTTCAAGGTTTGACCAGGTCAAGTTGATTCTCGAGCAACATCAACTTACATCAAAAGAATCAGATAACAGATCAAATCTGCTGGATGTGAGCAATGCATTTTCAGGCAGTTTGTTGTTTAAAGATGATTCTGAGCATCAGGCTCTAAAAAAGATTTTTGCTCAATATTTTAGACGAGTTCCTGTGAGTCGCTATCACGAGTTAACAACATCTATGGCGAGAAAATATTTCGATGATGCCAGTCTCAAAGGGAGGCTAGATGATTTTGAAATCATGAGTGGATTTTGTCAAAAGCTTCCTATGACAATCGTGATGCAACTTTTGGGTTTTCCGATGGATGCAAGACAGCAAATATCTCTATTATCTATAAAGATAAGTCATGGTATAGACAACATCAACGCATCTAAGGGTGACAAGGATGTTAAAGATAGTGCATTTTCTACGCTTTTAGAAATTATTGAAGAGGGAATTCTTGGCAAATGGGAGTTTTCTTCCCAATCCTTGATGTCCAATATTCGAAGCTTGATTCACTCAAAGCAAATTTCTATGAGCTGTGCATCGTCAAATATTGCTTTACTTCTTTTTGCTGGGCAAGAAACGACGGCAGCTCTTATTGGAAGTATGATTTATTGCTTAGCCTCTTTCCCTCAACAATTATCGATTTTGAGGCGCAATAGGGAATTAGTCGATTCTGCAATTGAAGAGGTTCTGCGATTTGAATCACCGCTGCAACGCGCTACATTTAGATCCATACGTAAAAGTTTTAATTTGCATGGTTTAAACTTTTCGGAAGGTGAAGAGATTATTTTGTTGATAGGTGCTGCTAATCGAGACGAAAAAATATTTGTTAAACCTAACGAATTTATCATTTCACGAACTCCAAATCCACATCTTTCGTTTGGAAAAGGCTCCTATCATTGCCTAGGAAGGCAATTAGCCATTGTTGAAGCTCGAGCTGTTTGTAATTTTTTATTAAGTCGCTTTTCCGGTTCCTGGCATCTTAATAAAGCTGAATGGGGTTCTTCAACTTTACTGCGTTGTCTAAAGCGATTACATGTCAATTTTAATGCAGGTTGATTTTTTCGTTTTTACATGCTGAATACTTTTGAGTCCAGTTGAATTTATTCTTTTGCCTCATGTGTCTAAATTTTGGAGTCTCGCTCATCGTTTGAGTTTTTTGGCTGCTAATATAGGAATTAAATATTCAATTATAAGTCTGTAATTTCAGTATTTTTATATTTTCTTTGATGTATAAAGTTGTGATTTTAAGAGCTTCTGGCTTCGTTTTTTTGTGCATAATGTAGTTGATTTTAATTGTTATAGTATTCAATTTGCCTGATGATTTGACGAACTGCATGCTTGCACTTTCTGCTAAAGATAGGAATGCGCTGATATATTTACGCTTTGTATTTTACTCCTCCATTGAGCTTCGTCATTTGCATCCTATTTGAATATACGTGGTTTTACTCCTGTCTTTTTTGAGTCTATGGTTGTTCATATATAGGTATTGCTTCCATATTGTTTTGTTTTCATTCTTAGGCTCTCGTTTCTACCGGCTGATGCTTATCTTATGGCTAGCGATGTCGAGGTCTTATCAGCAATGGAGCAATGGATTCCTCCCGAACTCTCTGAGCAAACAGGGCCTAGCGTCCTGGTGAGTGAGCAATGTTGGCTGTTCACATGGCGTGTTAGTGCTCAGCAACAGTTGGAATTAAAGGATTATGTTAAAAATCCTCTCTTTGAGAGGCTTCTGGTTCAAGCTGCTATTAAGAGGGGTAAGGTACAAACTACCGAAAAACTTATTCACGATAAGTTCTACGAGGCTTTCGGATCCGTTGATTTGAGTTCTAGCGAGAATACGTCGTTAAATTTATTTAGATCCATTGCCATGGCGTGCAAGGGCACGTTAGATCTTGAGGAAGTTTCTTTTAGAACATGCCATCAATTTGATGGCGATGCGATCGCATTTTCTAGCTCACGCCATATTGTTTGCGGAGTATTTCTTGGATGGATTAAAGAACTAATTTGGACATTAGTATGCAAGTCTGCAAACCTCGGTTTGTCCCACACTACTCCTAAGCAAGTTCAGGTTCGCTGTAATAAATGGAAGGATTTGAATAATCGAATAGATTCGGATTGGCTTCTTTCTTCTGTACTTGTTAGTGCAAAGAGGCGTGGGGTTCATGCCATGCCTGTCGATTGGGTAAGTGGAATTTGGCAAATTGGCATGTGCACTAATAGCAGATTAGTTAGGCATAGCTGCAATGATATGGATTCGCATTTGGGCGTCATGATTGCACAAAATAAGCGATCATCTTCAAGTCTTTTGAAAAGAATTGGTTGCAATGTGCCTCGTGAAATATTACTTCCTCTTAATGGTCTTTCACGCGAAAGCCTAAGCCGTCTTGTCGCAGAAGTCGGTTTCCCGTGCGTCGTGAAGCCTGTAAATGCTGACGGTGGTGTAGCTGTTACTGCAAATATTAATAATCATGTCGAATTAGCCGAGGCAATTGCAATGGTAAGAAATGCGAAAAGGCAGCAAGCTTTATTGCAGGAACATGTAAGTGGAGATGATTATCGTCTTTTTATTATTAATTGCCGCCTTACTTGTGTTATCAAGAGAATCATTCCTCATTTGGTTGGTGATGGTGTTAGTACTTTGAAGGAGCTCTTGCTGAACGAAAATAAAAGGCGCGAGGATCTGCAAAAAAGTAATTTTTATGCTTATCTGCTCGATGATCAAGACGTCGCAATGCAGGCCGCTCTAAGACGATCTGGTTATGAATGGAGTGATGTTCTTGGAGAGAATGTAAGAATTAATCTCAGATCTAATGCGAATGTTAAGACTGGGGGCTTGCGTATTATTGTGCCTCTTGAGAAGGTGCATCTCTCGCTCAAAACTAAATGTGAGGCTATAGCGCATACTTTTCGTCTAAATGCATGCGGAGTGGATTACATCTCTGAAGATTTGCAGCGAGACTTGTTTTCTTCTCCTTCTTCTGGTGCATTTATCGAGGTGAATGCGATTCCTGACTGTCCATCAGATCGATCTGAGATTATCCTTGATGGGCTTGAGTCGCATGGCACACTAAATCTAGGCGTGCATGTGTGTGTTGCCGACTGGAGTGGCGCAGTGCCACGAGATGTCGAGGAACGAATTGAGTTTTTAGTGAAAAACAATGAAAATGCTGTTATTGCTATTAAAAATTCTTATTTGCCCGCTGTTTTGAATTTCCTCTCTCCAGATGTAGCACGTTATCTTCAGGGCTATGAACATGTTCATGACCCGATTTTGAATCACTGTGCAGATGTGCTGATTTATTGCATTGCCCCGGATGAGCTTATTCAGCATGGTTTCCCTGTCAGGAATGTTAAAACTTTAGATGTCTTCTGCCCTGATCAGTCCTTGTCAATTTCGCGCGACTTGGAGCGATTGAAGGCATTCATCGATGAGTGAGTTTAGTGGTCCCATCGCGATGCCTCTTAATAGGATGGTTTTTACGTCTTGATGAGCTGCCTAAAGATTTTGAAAACTTTTAGATATTAGTTTCGCTTTTTTGGAAAAATTACTTCTTCGAATGCAGGGCGCTTTTGTTGTGGAATTCTCCGGCTGAGAGGTTGTAATTGTGCCTCCTGTTTTGATCAAAATTGTGATTCTTGGCCTTCAGGTGAAGTGCTTTTCCTTCCGGGTGCACAACCGCTGCCGCATGATCGTGGCTTCTTATCTGGTTAAAAATTTGATCTGCGACTGGCGTTGGGGTGAGTGCGCCTTTGTGGAGCTGGTGGTGGATGGCGGCCTAGCCGCCAACAACGGTGGTTGGCAGTGGAGCGCCAGCAGCGGCATGGATCCCAAGCCGCTGCACATCTTTAACCCCGCTACCCAAGCCTCCAAGTTCGATTCAGCCGGTGATTACATCCGCCAAGGGTGCCTGAGCTGCGCTATGTAAATCCAAGTATTTGTTCAGCGGAGAGATCGGTGCCCTCGATCGAGGGATTACCCCGAACCACTGGTGGATCACAAGAGGCAGCAGGCCTAGTTCAAGGCGCTTTACGCCACCATCCGGTCCTGATCGCGCCCTTCGCCGCGGCGGAACTGGGCCGGAGCATTGGACACCAGCAGTTGGCGCAGGGTGTCGATCACCGTTTGTTGCTGGTCTTCCTTTAACTCAGGAAAGATCGGCAGGCTGAGGACTTCACTGCAGAGCTGTTCTGTCACCGGCAGGGAACCCTGTTTCAGGCCCAAGTGGACGTAGGCCGGTTGCCGGTGAATCGGAATTGGGTAATAGATGATCGTGCTCACACCGCGCTCCTGAAGGGTCTGTTTGAGCCAGTCGCGGCAGCAGCTCTCCGGGATCCCGTGGCGTGCACTGGTGGTGGAGGGACTACAGCTGGCGTTGCAGAGCGGTTGGCCGGTGGGGCAGCTGCCGATGCGCACGACGAACTGGTTCCAGCTGTGGCCTTCGTTGGAGGACGGCAGGGTGAGTCCTTGGAGATCCCCGAGGGCATCTCGGTAACGGGAGGCAATGGCTTTGCGGTTGCTGATCCAGCTCTCCAGCTTCGGCAGTTTCACGTTCAGCACTGCTGCCTGAATGGCATCAATTCGGCTGTTGTACCCAAGGCTCGTGTGCAGGTAGCGCTCGGGCATGCCATGCACGGCCAGCTCGCGCATGGCCTGGGCCAGATCGGCATCGCTGGTGGTGACGGCACCAGCGTCACCGGCCGCACCGAGGTTTTTGGTGGGAAAAAAACTGAAGCAGCCCGCATCACCAAAGCTGCCTACGGGTTGGCCGTTCCAGCGGGCTCCCGTGGCCTGGGCGCAGTCTTCGATCACCTTCAGTTGATGGCGCTCCGCAATCGCCATCAACTGGTTCATGTCCACCGCACGGCCAAATAGATGCACCGGCATCAGGGCCTTGGTGGCCGGGGTGATCGCGGTTTCGATTTGGTCGAAATCGATCAGGTAGGTGCTGGGGTCGACATCCACGAACACCGGTGTGGCGCCGACGGAGCTGATGGCTTCAGCGGTGGCGAAAAAACTGAACGAGCAGGTGATCACCTCATCGCCTGCACCAATGCCGAGGGCACGCAAGGCCAGGATCAGTGCATCGGTGCCGCTGTTGCAGCCCACGGCGTGGTCGCAGCCGACGCTGACGGCAAAGGCCTCCTCGAATTGTTTGATCTGCGGTCCGCCGATGTACTGACCGCTGCGCAACACCGCAAGAACCGCCTCTTCGAGGTCCACACCCAGATCGTTGATCTGCTGGCCGAGGCTGAAGGGAGGTACCTGCATGAAGGAAAGCTTAAGTGGCTCCGCCGAACCACTCCGGTTCGTGTCCGGGGTTCCACTTCACATTGCAGCCCACTGACGCTGTCTGCTCCGGGTTCACCGGTGCTCCCGTCAGCACGGAAATGAGGGCGGCCCGCAGGTCTCGGCCGTCGAGGGGCTGATCATTGCCGGGTCGGCTGCCGTCCAACTGGCCCCGATAACGGAGGGTCTGTAGGCCTTTGCTATCGGGTGAAAACAGGTAGAACTCCGGAGTGCATGCAGCCTGAAGCGCTTTGGCCAGGTTCTGCTGCTCATCCAGCAGATATGGAAAGCTCCAGCCGTGGCGCCGGGCTTGATCCGCCAGTTGTTCCGGCCCGTCCTGGGGGTGGGTGATCAGGCTGTTGCTGCTCACGCCGACCAGTTGCACCTGGTCGCCTAAGTCGTGCTCCAGCCGGGTGAGCTCTGGCTCCACATGTTTCACAAACGGGCAATGGGCACAAAGCACCATCAGCAGCAGGGGCCGATGGTCCAGCGATTGGCTGTTCAGCTGGCCGCCCGTGACCTGGGGCAGATCAAAACCGGGCAGCGGCGTGCTCAGCGCCAGCATCGTGGATGGTGTCAGGGCCATGACGCGCAGGCAGATGCGGCGAATCTGCTTCAGGATGGCCCCCTCCGGTGGTGATGGATGCCGCGCCTGCGTCTGATTTGGGGAGTTTCGTTACTGCTGGCGGCCTGCGGTGCCCCTAAGGAACCGCCCAGCTGGCGCTTGTTCCCTTTGCAGCGGTACGTGCCCCATGACGGCGTGGCCGTGGTGAGTCAGCCGGATGGGTATGGGATTCATATCTATTTGGAAACAGACACCAGCTTCGCGGGGGTCTGTCGTCCCCGATGGCTGCCAGATCCAGCCCGCCTGTTCAACGGCAACGGATCCACCCCATTCAGTTCTGGTCTGGCGACCCGCAAGGAGTTTTTCGATGCAGTGTCCCGGCGTGATGTGCGGGCTTTGCTGGAGAAGGAGCTGGAGGCACTATGCGAGGCCCGCGCACCAGATGAGCGCTGGCAGTGGACTGAGCCGCCCCTCAGCGAAGACCAAGTGCTCCCCGTTCAGCTGCCATCTCTGGAGGAAGAGGACCTGCTGACCAATCCTGTGGAGGAACTGAAGCGGGTCCGGCAATTGCTTAGGGATCAGCAGGATGGGGAGTAGCCCTCCCAAACCACTGCTTCGGCTTCGCGCCAATAGCGGCTGAATCGCCCCAGCCGGGGTGGCCGCGGAAGCTCCACGAACGGTTCGGCATCCAGCAGTTCAAGCGGCAGTTCTGCATCGATGGCTTCGCCGATCCGCTCCAGGCGAGGATCCACCGTGCTGCTGCTGATCACACCATCGGCCTGGTGGCGGCGCGCAAAGGCCAGCACCTCAGCGGCCACATCCCCCTTGCGCAAGGTGAGGGGCAGGTCGAGAGCGTTTTCGTAGAGGAAACCAAGCCGTTTGCGGCTGATTCGTGCGTTTTGGATCCAGCGGGTATCAAATACAAACACCGCTGGGGCCTCGGGCCAGGCCTGCAGCGCCGGGTTGCTGGCGCCGAGAGCCTCCTCGTGAATCCAGAGGATGGGGCGTTGAAAAGACATGAGGACTCTCCTGCTTATCGCTTGGGACGGGCCAGAGCGGCACTGGCGCCCCCGCTGTTCCGGCGTTGGCGGTTACGTTGCTGGTTGCGGTCGTTGCCGCTGTTCCGAATCGCCGGCATCGGGGAGAACAACTGGTTCTCCAGTTGCTCGTAGCTGCCGTCGAACGGGCAGTTGTTGGCACTGGAGCAGTTGTCGCAGTAGTGCCCGTCGCTATACCGCTCCAGGTTGCCGCGATTGAAAAAGTAGGGCTTATGGCTGAAGGTGCTGGCCACCCACTGCCAGCTCAGATGGTTGCTGGCTGGGTCGCCATCCAGCAGGTGCTCCAGGAACCAGTCGGCCCCGGCCTTCCAGTGCACCCGTCGCCAATGCACGAGCCAGGAGGCCATCCACATGCGGGCGTGGTTGTGCAGCCAGCCGGTGCTCACCAGTTGATCGCGGAAGCCATCCATGCAGGCCAGCCCCGTGCTCCCGTCGCGCACATCGGCCGGCAGCTCCCGGGAATAGGCCCTAGCGTCATGGCCCGTCTTGAACGGTTCCTGATCGTTGTGGATGTCGTCGCCTAGATCGAGCCACATCCGTTGCCAGAAGTCGCGCCAACCGAGTTCGTTGATCAACTTTCCGCCTTCATCGCGGTTGCGGATCCGTGCAAACACGGAATCGCGCACCTCCGCGAGGCTCAGCACGCCGTGGCGGATGTAGGGGGAGAGACCTGTAACGGCACCCTTGAGATGGTTGCGGGTTTTGGTGTAGCGCCTCGGGTCGATGCGCCGCAGCTTTTCGTCGGCCCTCGCGCGCCCACCTTGGATCGGGCTGAGAGTCCCTTCCGCCTCTGGAAACTCCTGCGCCAACAGGGCATTCAGGGCATCGCGTGAGGCGAATTGCCGCGGCAGGTCGCCGTTGATCGGAGGTGACGCAGCGCTGGGCACCGGCCTTCGTCAGCAAAGGAGCGGTGATCTTGGCGGGGGATGGGGGAGAATCGCGCGAATTCAACCCGTTCCGGTCTGTCCTGATGCTGCTTGATCTCACCGGCAAGAAGATTCTCGTTACCGGCATCGCCAATAACCGTTCCATCGCCTGGGGCATTGCTCAGCAGTTGAAGGCGGCTGGCGCTGAGCTGGGCATCACTTATCTGCCGGATGAAAAGGGTCGCTTTGAGACCAAGGTGCGCGAACTCACCGCACCCCTCGAGCCCAGCCTCTTTTTGCCCCTGAATGTGCAGGACGCCGACCAGATGGCCGAGGTCTTCGGGGAGATCAAGGAAAAATGGGGGGTTCTCGACGGCCTGGTGCACTGCCTGGCTTTTGCAGGCAAGGAAGAGCTGATCGGCGACTACAGCGCCACCACCGCTGAAGGCTTTGCTCGTTCCCTCGATATCAGCGCCTATTCCCTGGCTCCTCTCTGTGCTCATGCCAAGCCACTGTTCAGCGAGAAGGCCGGCGTGATCACCCTGTCGTATCTCGGCGCTGAGCGGGCTATCCCGAACTACAACGTCATGGGTGTGGCGAAGGCCGCGCTGGAAGCGTCTGTTCGCTATCTCGCCGCTGAGCTGGGTCCCGAGAAGCAGGTGCGCGTGAATGCCATCAGTGCTGGCCCGATCCGCACCCTGGCCAGCTCCGCCATTGGCGGCATCCTCGAGATGATCCACAACGTGGAGGAGAAGGCTCCCTTGCGTCGCACGGTCACCCAGATGGAGGTGGGTGGCACCGCAGCCTTCCTGCTCAGCGATCTGGCCAGCGGCATTTCCGGTCAGACCATTTATGTGGATGCGGGCTACTGCGTCACGGGGATGTAAGGCACGATGTGAACAGAGGAGGTGGAGTGATGGCACGCCAGGGAGACATTCATCGGGTCACCGGTGAAACCGATGTGAAGGTGCGTCTGGATCTGGATGGCTCCGGCCAGTGCCAGGCCAATACCGGAGTGGCATTCCTCGATCACATGCTTCACCAGATCAGCAGCCACGGACTGATCGACCTGGAGATCAATGCGGTGGGAGACACCCATATCGACGATCACCACACCAATGAGGACGTGGGGATTGCCGTGGGGCAAGCTTTGGCTCAGGCCCTGGGAGACCGCCGTGGCATCCATCGCTTCGGGCACTTCGTGGCACCGCTGGATGAGGCCCTGGTGCAGGTGGCGCTGGATTGTTCCGGTCGCCCCCACCTCAGCTACAGCCTGATGATTCCCAGCCAGAAGATCGGCACGTACGACACCGAGCTGGTGAAGGAGTTCTTCGTGGCGGTGGTCAACAACAGTGGCCTCACCCTGCACATCCGTCAGCTGGATGGCGTCAATTCACACCACATCGTGGAAGCCTGTTTCAAGGCCTTTGCCCGGGCACTGCGCATGGCCACCGAGGTGGATCCACGCCGGGCCGGTGCCATCCCCAGCAGCAAAGGGGTTCTGGAGCAGGCCGGCGCCAACTGATAGCGGCGCCGCGCTTCACAGTCCGTTACGAGAGGATGGGAGAACGTTGATCGTTCGCCCGTGACCGTCGCCCCCGCCCGCAGCTACGACCGCAGCGACTGGTCCAGCGCCTTCGTCAATGTGGAGGAGGAGCTCACCGATGTGGCCTTAACGCCGGTGCGTGGAAGGGTTCCGGCGGAGCTTCAGGGCACCTTCTACCGCAATGGCCCCGGGCGTCTGGAGCGCGATGGACACCGCGTCCATCACCCGTTCGATGGCGACGGCATGATTGCGGCGATGCGGTTTGAGAACGGCAGCGTCCAGCTCAGCAACCGTTATGTCCGCACCGAGGGCTGGCTGGCGGAGGAGAAGGCTGGCAAGGTGCTTTACCGGGGGGTCTTCGGTAGCCAGAAGCCCGGTGGTCGTTTGGCCAATGCCTTTGATCTGCGCCTGAAGAACATCGCCAACACCAACGTGGTGCGCCTCGGCGATCAGCTGCTCGCTCTATGGGAGGCTGCCGAGCCCCATGCGCTGGATCCCCGCAGCCTGGAGACTCGCGGTCTTTCGCGGCTCGATGGTGTGCTGAAAAAGGGTGAAGCCTTCAGTGCCCACCCCCGCTTCGATCCCGGCCATAACGGCCGTCCTTGCATGGTCACTTTTGGGGTGAAGACCGGCCCTCGCAGCACCATCCGCTTGATGGAGTTCGCCACCGATGGCCCCCAGGCCGGGGCGTTGCTGTATGACCGCTCCGACAGCTTTCCCGGTTTCGCCTTCCTCCACGATTTCGCCATCACCCCCAACTGGGCGGTGTTCCTGCAGAACGCCATCGCCTTCAATCCCCTTCCTTTCGTAACCGGCGAAAAGGGTGCGGCTCAGTGCCTGGCGTCCCAACCCGGTGGGAAAGGGCGTTTCTGGCTGATACCGCGAGACTCCGGTCGTTTTGCCGGTCAGAAGCCGCGCATCCTCGAAGCCCCCGACGGCTTCGTCTTCCATCATCTGAATGCTTTTGAAGACGGTGATCATCTCGTGGTGGAGAGCATCGTCTACGACGATTTCCCGTCCATCGGTCCCGATGATGACTTCGCTCAGGTGGATTTCGACACGGTGCCGGAAGGAATCCTGCACCGTTGTCGCCTGGATCTCAGCAGGGAATCCGTGCAGACCGAGCGGATCAGTGCGCGCACCTGCGAGTTCGCCATGGTCAATCCCGAGCGTCAGGGTCTCAGCGCTCGCTATGCCTGGATGGCTGTTGCGGAGCGGGAGACGGGCAATGATCCGCTGCAGGCGATTCAGAAGCTTGACCTCGATTCCGGTGTCACCCACACCTGGAGTGCGGCACCCCGTGGCTTCGTGAGTGAGCCGCTGATGGTGCGTCGCCCTGGCGCTGAATCGGAGGACGACGGCTGGGTTCTGGATTTGGTCTGGAACGGAGCTCGTGCCGCATCTGATCTGGTCATCCTCAATGCCCGCGATCTCGCGGAAGTTGCGGTGCTGGAGCTGCCGTTGGCGGTGCCCCATGGCTTGCACGGCAGCTGGGCCCCGGCAAGCTGACAGCTAGTAGTTGCTTCGGTTGTGCGGACCCCGCGTCAAACATTGAGCGTCGGTTGGGGCGCCTTGTCTGTTGCCACTACGGGCCTGCTTCTGCTGTCTTCGCGGGTGCCTGTAATGGCTCATGCTCCGTCCTGTGCGGGGACGTTGTTGCAGTTGTCAGTTGTTGAAGAGGGCAAGATCGCGGTAGCCAGTTTTCGCTTCTCATTGGCTGTGTCCGGTGAAGGATCCACGGGGCAGGCTGCGTTGACTCAGCTGAATCAACGCTTGGCCCGGTTGCGTCACTTGCTGAAACCGTTCATTCAGGGACGCCTGATCGTTCCATCTCCGTCCACCTATCCACGTTCTGGAAGCAATGGGGCCAAACAATCCTTTGTTGCTAACACCGGTGTCTCCGGTGAGGTGAATTGGCAGATGTACAACCAGCTCATCCAGACAGTGGGCGGACAGCCCGGCGTGCGGATGCAGGGGATGAAGTCCATCGCCAATGACAAGGCCGAGACAGCGCTTCAGCAACGGTTGACGGCTGCGGCACTGCGGCGCGGTATGGCCGAAGCCGATCACACCGCGGCGGCGATCGGAGCCACCCGGGCGCGACTGCTCAGGATCAATCGCAGTAATGCGATGCATGGGCCCCGGCGGGTTCAGCTGTCAGAGGCCAGGCGCGCTGGTTTCGATCCGGGTGAAGCCCCGGAACCAACGGCAACGGTGCGGATGGAGCTTCTCTACTGCCTCACATAGCCAGCTGATACCTTGAGCTCTCAGGCTGGGAATCTGGTGTCGATTGAATTCACGCGTCCGCAAATCAATCGTGATGAGCGGATGCTGTGGATCCATGCCGGTCCCCATAAGGCAGCCAGTAGTTACGTCACCGAGCGACTTCGGCAAAACCGGGACCATCTCGCAGCTCAAGGTGTGTTGATGGACGGTGATGACAATCGTCTTGCCAACGCCATCGCACAAAAGAACTATGCGCCTGTTGAGGAAGCGCTGGCCACCCTGCCTTCTTCGTGTCACAGGGTTTTGCTCAGTAGTTCCTCTTTGGATGATCGGATCCTTAGTCGAACTGCTTTGGGCAGATTGCAGGCTCTGGTTGAGCTCCAGGGGTTCAAATTAGGGGTCAGTTACTACGTTAGAGATCAGCAGTCTTGGTTGAATTCGGTCTACGCGCACCGAGTTCGACGGTTTCGTGAGACGCCTGATTTTGAGCAATATTGTGATTACATTATGCATGATTCTGATTCGTGGGATATTTCTTATCCATCCAAATTTCGTGTGCTGAGTCGCTTCCCTTCGATTGCGACGTTGTTTCTTCCTTTGTCCAAGCAGGTGGCGATCGCCGATCCGTTTCTGGCGCTGGTTGACGCTCTGGGTCTGGATGCTCCATCGGGTGAGCAGGGCTGGTTGGTGGGCCGTTCCTCGAAGCAGAACATCCAGCCTGGCGCCCGAGGTATCTGGATGTCGGCCCTCTGTCGCCACCTGATGGTGGAGACGGGTTTCGATCCGGAAGTGCTTAAGCGGAAGGGCAAGGTCATCCGTGATCTCGCCATTGAACTTGGCTGGGATCGGGAGAAGTTTGACGGTTTCGATCAACCGCTTCATGACCGGGTGTCGGCTTTTTATGCCAGCTCTAACGAGGCTTTTGCACAGGAACACTGGGGTGTCAGTTGGGACAGCCTCTTCCCAGTGCGGTCTGCCGTCCAGCAGGTGTACGCGGGGCCTGAGGCCGAGGCGGAGCGGAAGGAGATGCGAGGTCTGATGGTTCGCGTGCTGAGGGAGTTGCGTTTCCCATGGCGCTTGCGGCGTCGTTTCTTCTCTCTGTACGACGCCGCTGTGTGATGGCGGCTTTGATCAGCTAAGGCCTTCGCGCTTGGCCTCTTTCCAAGCCAGCCGTGGCGCGCTCCAGAGGGTTGCCAGTACCAACGGGGTGACAGGCACCGCGGTGATCACGATGAAGGCTTGAAGGGCGTCGATGGAGGTGCTGTCCCCCAGGCCCGTGCCGATGCGCAGCAGCACCAGGGTGAGGCTGCCGATCATCAAGGCCCAGAACAAGCGCAGCAGAGCAGGGGGCTCGTTGCGGCCGCTCACCACCATTGCCGCGGCGTAACTCATTGAGTCGGCGCTGGTGCACATGAACAGCACCACCAGCACCAGGCCGATTGGAATCAGCAGGCCGGCTAGGGGCAGTTGGCTGAGGATGGTCAGCAGTGCAGCGGCGGCTCCGTTTTGGGCGAGGGCTTCGCTGATGCCGCCTCCGGCCAATTCCAGATGCAATCCGGTGCCCCCCAGCAGGGTGAACCAAAGGTTGGTCACGATTGGGCAGAGGATCGCCACCGCTAGCACCAGCTCACGGATGCTGCGGCCGCGGCTGACGCCGGCGGTGAAGAGCCCCATTAGCGGCGCATAGCCAAGGAACCAACCCCAGTAGAAGACAGTCCAGCCGTTCACCCAGTTCGCAGGTACTGCGTTGGGTGTAAGAGCCATCTGCGGTAGATACACCAGGTAAGTGAAAAAGCCGCTGAAGAAGTGCTGGATAAGCCAGAGGCCAGGGCCAAGGAGTAGGAGGCCTGCCGCCATGGCCAGGGTGAGCCATACGTTGAGCTCCGACAGCCACTTGATGCCCTTCTGAATCCCGCTGACGGTGGAGCTGGCAAACACGGCAGTCAGCAGCACCACAACCAGGGATTGCAAGCCGGCACTGTCGGTGAGCCAGGGCAGTTGCCCTGCGGCATTACTGAGCTGCAGCGAGAGGAAGCCCAAGGGCCCAACAGTGCCCGCGATCGCGGCCACCACGGACAAGCCGTCCGCAAGGTGACCGATTGGGCCATCCACCCAGCTGCGCGGCACGATATTCACCAGCAGGGTGCGGGGACGCAGGGGTTCACCGCGACGTTCCAGGATCGAGAAGGTGATCGTGGTGGTAGTGGCTACAAGAGCCCAGGCCAGGAACCCCCAGTGCAGAAAACTCACCGCCAGGGCAGGATCGACTGCTGCGGCTGTGCTGGGCTGGATCCCTTCAAACACTGGTGATGGTGTTTGGAAGTGATACAGCGGTTCGGCAGCGGACCAGAACACACCACCTCCCGCCAGCAGGGTGCAGATCAGAACCGCGCACCAATCGAAGAATTTGAAGCTCGGCTTGGCGTCCGCTCCGCCAAGCCGGAGTTTGCCGATAGGGCTGATGGCAAGGATCAGCGCGATCAGAAACAGCAGCACCACCATCCATTGCCAGACCGCACCCAGGGCATCACTGATCACGGCTTTGCCGGTTTCAGTGAAATGCTTGGCCAGAGCCAGGTCGATGGCCGAGACCAACAGAAAAATCAGCAGGGGGATGGCGCCGACCCAGAGAGGGGGCTGTTGCCACCAGGAGCGCTGGTTAGCGGGGTTGTCAGACATCGGATGAAGGGTGAAAGGTCAGGCTCGGACGGCGTCGCGTTGGTGGCTCCAGCAGGAGACATCCACTGCAGGTTGTTCACCACTGGCGAGGCGTGCCAGAGAATCACCGATCAAGGGAGCGAACTTGAAGGCCTGGCCGGAGCCCCCTGCAAACAGACTCAGCTTCGGGGTGAGCCGATCCAGCACGAAGTTCACATCGCTGGCCATGGAGTACGGACTGATCACTGTCTCTACTCGTTCCTGAACTCCCTCCAATTCGTTGAACAGGAAGGTGTCGAGCAGCTCCACCAGTCGGGCTGGTGGCTCGGTGGCCATGGCGTTGGGTGCGGCGACCCGCAGTTCTCGTGGGGCCCAGTCGATTCCGGCCTTGATCCGGGGCCGGCCATCCGCCGTTTGGCTCAACACTGGGAAGCCGTAGTACAGGCCACCATCGTCGCCTCGTTCTTGCTGGAAGCAGAACCACTGGGGGTAGCGATCAGCAAGTGCTGGGTTGACGGTGTAGTGGGCCCAAAGCATCGGCCACACCTCCAATTTCGGTGCCAAACCGAGGGGGGCGAGCAACAGTTGGCTCCAGATCCCGCAGGCCACCACCAGTTGGCTTGCGGCGATGTGCTCGCCGCTCTGCAGGGTGACGCCTCCACCATCGGGATCGAGTCCGGCCACGGGGCAGTGCTCGATCAGCTGATGGCCGGCGTTACGGGCGGTATTGATCCAGTGGGTGACAACTTTGTCGCTGCGCACGGCACCGGCGGTGGGTTCGAACAGGCCAGTGAAACCCGTCTTCGGCTTCAGCGGGAAACGGGCAGCGATCTGTTCGGCATTGAGGGCCTCATAGGGGATTCCCTGATCGTCCATGACCCGGCGGGCCCCTGGGATCGATCCCTCGATCGTTTCCTCATCCCAGCTTTCGCCGTAGAAGAGCAGGCCGTGGGTCTCTCGCAGCTGCTCGCCGGCGTGAGTTTCCTCTTCCCGCCAAAGGCGATTGGCCTCCTGGGCTAGACGGCAGAGCACCGGGTCCGAATACATCTCCCGGAACATCCGGGTTTCGCCGTAGCTGCTGGCCTTGGCGTGGGCCAGGGTCTTGGCTTCCAGCAGCACCACATCGCGCAGGCCGCGGCGGGCAAGGGATGCAGCGCAGCTCAGGCCCGCCATGCCGCCGCCGACGATCACGATTGCTGCGCGGCTGGGTAGTGAGGAGGGCGTGCTCATTCGCTATCTCTAAAGCTGAGGCCGATGGGATCGGTGGAGGGTGTCGCCGCCACTTCCTCGAGGGCGGCACCAACCGACAAACCCTGTTCGCGCTGATTGAGATAGTCGCTTGCCCGCCGGCGCACCTCATCGCGTACGAAGGCATACACGTCCGTGGCGCCTGCGTCCTTCCAGGCATCGGGGGAGAACCGCTCGATCGAATCGGCGATCACGGCGCCAGCATTCACAAGAGGGTCCGGCAGCACCCGCACACCGCGGCGACGCAGGTCGTCTGCTAAATGCGGTTGCTGGAAGGGGGCATTGGCTGCAGGAACCACGGCGGGGGTCTTCAAGGCCGTTGCCATTTCGGCGTTGATCAACCCGGAGATGGAACAGGGCAGCACTAGGTCGAGCTCCAGTTCCCACCAGGCACAGCTGTCCGGCAGAGGCGTCGCGCCTGGAAAACTGGCTCTCTCGCGATCCAGATCCACGGTGAACACCGTCCAGCCGTGATCGACGAGATGACGGGCCACCGTCCCGCCGACGGCACCGCAGCCGTGCACGAGGGCCCGGCCGGGAATGGCGTCTTTGAGGTCCATCTCCAGCACTGCCTCCACGGCGCCGAGGGTGCCATGGGCTGTGGCGGCACTGGCGTCTACTGGGCTGCCGACCGCCGCCAGCACATGCGGTGTGAGCGCCGTCAGACGCTCCATGTCCTGCAGGCTGGTGTTGAGATCGCAGCCAGTGATCATGGCGCCATCGAGGGACTCCAGCAGCTCGGCGGTGACGCTGATCAACTCATCCTTGACCGCTTCGGGTTCAGCGGCCCGGGCAACGATCTTGCCGCCGGCAAAACCGGTGCCGTAAAGATCGTGTTTGTGGGTCATCAACCCCGCCAGCCGCTGTCCATCAGCGATGCAGGCCTCGTCGCTCGGGTAATTGAGCAAGCGCAGGCCCCCGTTGGCGGGGCGCTTGGCGTCGGTGTCTTCCGCTACGACAAACACCGAGAGGTGGTCGGAGACGTGTTCCGCCAGTACTGACACGGTCGGCGCTGTTTTCTTGGCGCTGCTCATTCGCCCACTTTCTCCATCATCTGGTGGTGTTCGACGTAGTCGAGACTCCATTCGCTGGGGGTTTCGGCGATGCGCTGTTGCAGACGCTCGTACACCGTGTCTGCAGCGGCGTCCCCGGCAGCAGTGGCGAAGCTGTGGCGACTCCAGCTGCGGATCGTCGCCATTAAGCCGGAGGCGAAAGCGGTCGTGTCGCCGTTGTCGTTCCAGCGGCGTCTGTAGGGGCACTTCACATAGACCGTCCGCTCGTCCACGAGGCGCAGTCCGTTGCGGTATGCAGCGCTGCTCTCGTCCTTCAGCGGAGCCATGAACTCCTCGGGGGACTTGTAGAAATTCAGAACGGTGCCTTTTTTGTATTGCTCTGCGCTGATCAGACCTTCCTCGGCCATGCCGCGCCAGATCTGGTGCAATTGGTCGTGCACATTGCGGGTTTCGCCGCCGTTATGACCGAGATAGCTTCCTTCGTTATCGCGTGAGAGGTTCACGGTCAGTAGTCGCCCGCCTACCTTTAGCTCGCGACTACGCAGTTCGAGGATGTAGTTCCAGTCCTTCATCGCCTGGGCGGTGAAACGTTGAAGGGCATCGGCATCTCCGGAGGCCAGCACATGGGTGTGGCTATCGAGTGGTCCGGGCGAAGCGCTCAGCCAGTGCATGGCGGTTGCGGAGAAGCCGAAGCTCACGCTGTCCGGGGCCACGGAGGGCTCGTAGAAGCTGCGGGCACTCACCAGCACTGTTGGCTTCGGATCCCGGGGAATCTGCAGGGCCAGGTTTTCTGCCAGAGCGAGGTTGTCGTTGCTCGGTAAGTCGTTACCGATCAGCGTCAGATGAGCATTCGGCTGGTTGGCATGAATGCGATCCAGTACCTGATTCCAGAGCCCTACAGCAGTGCCGCCATCGGCAGCTCCGTAATCGATCAGGACATGGCTGTCTGCGACAGCCAGTTGATTCACACAAGTCAAGGCCCAGTCCGAGGCGGCTTCAATGCACAGAAGAGCGCCTTCGGTCTGCGCGCTGTAACCCGTGGTCATGGCGATGGCCATGGACCTCGTCAGCGGCAGGCCTCACCGTACAGACCATGGCTGAATCGACTACGAATTAACGCGTCTGCTTCACGTTGCTTGGAGCAAATGACGCAGTTTGGGTTCCAGGAGGCTGAAGGCTCTGCCGCGATGGCCATGCTGTTTTTTCTCAGCCAAGGGCATCTCGGCAAAGGTGCGGCCCGTTCCAGCGACTTCGAAGATCGGGTCGTAGCCAAAGCCTTGCTCCCCCCGAGGTGACGCCGTGATCAAACCGTCGCAACGGCCTTCCACCTCAAGCAGAACGGAGCCATCGGGGGCAGCGATGCAGAGCGCAGCGCAGAAATGGGCTTGGCGTTGCTCTGAGCCGTTCAGCGCCTTCAACAGCCGTGCGATGCGTTCCGGATCGGTGGGGGCGTAGCGGGCGGAGTGAACACCCGGGGCGCCATCCAGGGCGTCCACGCTTAGGCCTGAATCGTCGGCCAACGCCCATTCCCCTGTAGTAGCTGCAACCGCTTGAGCTTTGAGACGGGCATTGGCGGCAAACGTGCTGCCTGTCTCCTCCACCTCCAAACCCTCAGGCTGGGGCCGCACTGTGACGGGGAGGTCCTGCAGCAGACCCTGGAATTCACGAATCTTTCCGGCGTTGCCGCTGGCGATGACCAGTGCCTTCATGCGGCCTCCGCGAACTGCCTGCCCCAGGCCAGCACAGCATCCACCCGATCGGCATCGGGCCCTTCGCAGTAGAGCCGAAGTAGAGGTTCGGTTCCGGAAAAGCGCAGCATCAGCCAGTGGCTGGGCCCCATTCTCAGTTTGATGCCGTCTGTGGTGATCACCTCCAGCACCTTTGCCCCTGCGATGGTCGAAGGTGTGCTCTGGGCAAGCAGCGTCTCGAGCCGTCGGCGTGCCTCCATGTCAGCCAGTCGCAGGTCGAAGCGGTCGTAGTGGCTACTGCCTCCGTGCTGCGCCTGGAGAGCATCCAGTCGAGCTCCCAGGGGTTGCTTCCCTTCAACAAGGGCTTCAAGCACCAGCATTGCTGCGAACAGTGCATCCCGCTCGGGCAGGTGCATGCCGAAGCCAACTCCACCAGACTCCTCGCCGCCGATCAGCACGTCCCCCGCCAGCATCTCCGCGGCGATGTACTTGAAGCCCACAGCGAGCTCAAGAACATCGCGTCCCTGCGCTTCCGCAACCAGCCGCATCAGATCAGATCCGCTCACGGTCTTGACCACTGCTCCTGGCAGCTGCCGGGCGCGGGCCAGGTGATCGATCAGCAGGGGCATCAGCAGCTGGGTGCTGCAGAACCGACCTGTTTCATCCACAGCGGCAATGCGGTCCCCATCGCCGTCGAAGACCAATCCCACGGCAGGGCTCCCGGCGTCGGTTGAGGTCTTTACCGCTGTGATCAGCTCTTCGAGATAGGCCGCAAGGGGTTCCGGCGGATGACCACCAAATAAAGGATTGCGATCGCTGCGGATTTCCTCTACCACCCCATGGGCCTCAGGCCCGAGCAGCTCCGTCACACACCCGGCGGCTGAGCCGTGCATCGGATCCACGATCACCTTCAGGTTGATGGTCTTGAGGCCCCGCAGCAGTGCGTTGAGGTCGAGCTTGCGGCGGAGACCTTCGAGATGCTCGCCCCGACCATCAAAGCGGGGGACCTCCGCTTTGATCGGTGCTGTGATGCCGCCGGCGGTCAGTCGTCGTTCGACTGCGGCGGTGAAGTCGCCCTCGACTGACCCGCCGAAGGGGCCTTTGATCTTCAGCCCCAGCCATTCCGGCGGGTTGTGACTGGCGGTGATGACCAGCGCTCCAAGGGCTTTGCGCTCC
The DNA here is from genome assembly GCF_900474015.1 of Synechococcus sp. UW106. Classification (NCBI taxonomy): domain Bacteria; kingdom Bacillati; phylum Cyanobacteriota; class Cyanophyceae; order Synechococcales; family Synechococcaceae; genus Synechococcus; species Synechococcus sp. UW106. Next base: position 86,987 of record NZ_UCNV01000009.1, on the reverse strand, counting down.
ACCACGGCCCAGCTGCAGGCCGGTGTGGGGACAGCGGTGTCTGTTAGTAGGGGCTCGAGTTCACAACCCCGCACGGCTGCGGCGATGGCTTCCGCTAGTTCGGGAGCCAGGAAGCGCCGGTCGTAACCGATGACCACCGTTCGGCTTCTGTGGCCTTCTGGGGCGCGATGCGCGAGCTCCTGGGCCGCGGCCGCGGCAACGGGCAATAAGCGCTCCACCGTGATGTCGACACCGATGATTCCGCGCCAGCCATCGGTGCCGAACTTGATTGGAGCTGGGCTTAGGGGGAGGGGAGCCGATGCCATGGCACAGCCTGCACTTCAGTGGATCTAGCAGCTGGCAGCCGTAGGGTCGGCGGATGGGTGACACCCCGCCTGCCGACAACGCCCTCACCGACCGGTTGCTGCGCAGTTGGCTGCGTTGTCGTCGCAAGGCCTGGCTCGATCGCCACGGAAATCCTGCTGAGCGACGTTGGACCGCCCATCGCAATCTGCTGCTGGATGACCAGCAGCGATGTTTTGTGGGATTGATGCCCCGCAAACCAGGCCATGGCTTGGCCGCCTGTGTTGCCGGTGCCGACGCCGTGGTGGGTCTGCGCCTGAAGGGTCTGGGCCCTTCCGGGGAACCGTTGGAGGCGCATCCTCCCCTGCTCAGGCGGGTCAAGGGCAAGAGCCGCTGGGGCGACTTCGCCTATCAACCGGTGCTGGCACGTCAGGGCCGTCGTACCACTCGGGAACATCAGCTGCCTCTGGCGCTGATGGCTCTGCTGCTCGAGCAGGTGCAACAGGGCGATGTCCCATCCATGCTGGTTCTCGGCGGCGGCGGCCGGCGGCTGGAACAGGAGCGGGTCCATCTATCGACCGGCATGCGGCGACAGCTTTCGGAAGGGTTGCGCAAACTGCGTGATGACCTTGAGCGGTCGGTCCCTCCTCCTCTGGCAGCCGATCGACGCAAGTGCTCACTCTGCAGCTGGCGGGGTGTTTGTAACGCCGTGGCGGCGGAGCAAGGGCACCTAAGTGAGGTCAGCGGTATCGGAGCCAAGCGCCGCGAGATGTTGCTGGAGCTTGGGATTCGCGGCCTATCTGATCTGGCCGCTGCTGATCCGATGCAGCTCGCTGAGCAGCTTCAACGCTTCGGTGATCAGCATGGTGAGGTGGCTGCAGCCTTGGTGGCCCAGGCCAGTGCGCAGCGCGATGGTCGGGTGGAACGTTTGGACGCTGCACCGGCACTTCCGGAACTTCGTGACTGCCCTGGTGTGCTCCTTTACGACATCGAATCCGACCCCGACGCCCGTCACGACTTTCTCCACGGTTTTCTGGTCTTGCACAAAACCGAACGTGGGGACTGGGACCTTGCTTCAGTGGCCTATCACCCGATCCTGGCCCTGGCCGAGCACGGTGAACCCCGTTGCTGGCTTCGGTTGCAACGCCTGCTGGCTCACTACCGGGGGTGGCCAATTCTTCACTACGGGGAAACAGAAAGCCTGGCCTTGCGACGCTTGGCCGAGCGGCAAGGTGTCGATGAGGCTGAACTGAAGCAGCTTCGTCACCGTCTCGTGGATGTTCATGCCCGGGTGCGGCGTCACTGGCGCTTGCCATTGGCCAGTTACGGCCTCAAGGCCGTGGCCGGTTGGCAGGGGTTCCGTTGGAGTCAGGCCGGTGCTGACGGGGCCAGGGCCTTGTTGTGGTGGCGGCAGTGGCAGGGCGATGGCCCTGATCGACGCGGTAACAGGCATGGGCTGCGCTGGATCTTCGATTACAACCGCGATGACTGCCTAGCCACCTGGGCCGTTGCCGCCTGGTTGCTGCAACAGGATCAGACGTCGGGATCCTGAAACGCCTCAGGTCGGCTGATCTGGAGCAGTTCCCCATTGGGTCCCTCCAGCGTTTCACTGGCAAGACATTGGCGGCGCACCAGGGCCAGTCCAATCCACGAGTTGTCGTGTTCGATAGCACTGGTGATCACCCCGGCCCGCTCTCCCTTCAGCGTGAGTTTTGCGGCGCTCGACAGCGGACTGCGGCAGCTCCAACAGCGCAGCGCTTGTTTCACCCCCGCTTTTCCGATGAGTTTGGCCATGGTCTCCTGGCCCAGGTAGCAGCCCTTGACTGTGCTGATCCGAGCCACGAGTCCCAGTTCCAGAGGGTTGGTTTCGCCATTGAGCTCACCTGGCCCTGGCGGGAAGCCGCTCTGGAGCCGCCGATGCTCCAATGCCGCGGCGGTGGCTGGCTTCCCTGATGCCCATGGCTCCGGCAATGCCACATCCGGCTCAGGCCAGATCACTGCAGCGTCAGGCTCCAGCCATTGCAGCCGGCGCCGCTCGGCCAGGGGTTGCAGTCGCACACGATCGGCTGGAAAGATCACCTGATCGAATCCGGCGTGAACCGCAGCAGCATCTCCCGCCAGAACGATCACATCGGCTCCATCCGTATCCAGACGGACTTCCAGCAGCGCCCGTAAGCGTCCCGTTGCGGTCAGCCAGCAGGTCTGCAGGAGATCACCGGGTTGGAGTGCGTTGAGGTCAGCACTGGTCTGACCCTGAAGAAACTGGCATGCTCCGCTTCCGCTCAGGCGCAGCCGGGGGAATGTGCCGTCCCAAAACAGCCTGTTCATGCTTTGGTGACGGCGGCGATCTCAGACAATTTGTACAAGCTGATCAGCTCGAGATCGTCAGCAGCCATGGCGGCATCGCCCCCTTCTTCCCGGTCGACGATGGTGACGACCCTCTTGACGCAGTAGCCGGCGTCGCGCAGCTGCCGGACCGCTTTGAGGGAGGACCCCCCTGTGGTTACAACGTCTTCCAGCACGGTGATCAGTGCCCCGGGCGCTGGTAGTGGTCCCTCCAGCCAGGCTCCAGTGCCATGGCCTTTGGCCTCCTTACGGACGATTAATGCATCGAGATCACGGCCCTGATCGGCGGCGGCCACGGCGACACCGCTTACAAGTGGGTCTGCTCCGAGGGTGAGGCCGGCCACGGCGACTGCATCAGTTTCCACGTGGGTCAGCATGGCTCGACTAATCAAGGCCAGGCCGGAGCCGCTCAGGCTTACTGGTTTGCAGTTCACGTAGTGCTCGCTCCTGCGGCCTGACGCAAGGGTGAAGTCTCCGTGCCGGTAGGCCAAGGTGGCCAGGCGGCTCAGCAGTTGCTCCCGCTCAGTCGGGACACTCGACGATTCAGTCATGGGACTGGCCGCGCTTCGCAGATGTCCTTAGTTTGCGCTTAGAGCTGTTTCATCAGGTGCTGCTGCGCTCGTTCTTTCGCTCGGTTTTGCTGGTGCTCGCCGGCCAGTCGGTTCTGGCAGGCCCACTGGTCTGCACGACCAGTATTGAGGCTCCTCCACCGGGTAGTGGTTCATACCCCGTGGAAGTGACGGTGTGCCATCCCACGGAGACCACCAGTGAGCTGATCAACCGTCGCTTCTACACCTGGACGTCACCCATGGCCAGGGGTGTGGATCCTCTGCATCAATTGACCGATTTTTTGGGGATTGCTGTTGGAGGAATCGAGGGGAATCGGGTGATGGGCCTTGGCTTTCCTGACCAGACTCTGATCTGGGACGGGTCCGCCCTGCAAAACACGACCGGAGCTCTGCTGGAGGAGCAGAGCCCGCCTCTGCCGTTGCGAACCCTCGATATCCCGAGCGGATTTGAGGGCAGCCTGGCCGCCTCAGATGCAAACGAAGCAGTATTGGTGTCGCCCGTGATCGATGATTTCCCCGACGTCACTCCCTTGTGGTAACACAAGGTTCGAGGGGGTCTAGCAATCTGGTGAATGCAGCGAACTCATAATTCGCCTAAGGCGAGTTCGATCCTCGCGACCCCCATTCCCCCCTGTTGATGCGGCTTTTACTGCTGGCTGTCCTGCTGGTTTTACCGGCCTTCTTCGCGGCCGCAGAGGTGGCCCTGTTGCGGCTTCGCCCCAGCCGTGTCGAAGTGCTTGTGGAGGAAAAGCAGACCGGGGCCCGCTCCATTCAGCGTCTGCAGCGACGCCTGCGGCGGGCCTTGTTGGTTTCTCAGCTGGGTGCCACCCTCGCGCTAGTGGCTTTGGGCTGGGCCGGTCGCGGTTTGGGGGGTCGGCTCTGGTCGGATGGCTCCCTAGGTGTGGCCTGGCGGGATACGGCGCTGTTTCTCGGCATCGTGTTGCTCGCCACGTTGGTCGCCGGTTTACTGCCCAAGGCCTGGGTGCTGAACCGTCCGGAATCCTCCGCGCTCCGACTGGTGCCGTTGCTGGAGGTGGTGATGCGCTGCTTGGCTCCGCTGCTCAACCTGCTTGAGGCACTTGCAGGCCTGCTGATGCGCCTGCTCGGCCTGGCTCCCCAGTGGGATGTATTGGTGCCAGCACTCTCTGCCGGTGAGCTGGAAACCCTCGTGGAATCCGGGCGGGTCACGGGATTGTTTCCCGATGAAAAGAACATTCTTGAAGGAGTCTTTGCCCTGCGGGACACCCAGGTGCGGGAGGTGATGGTGCCTCGCTCCGGGATGGTCACGCTGCCGGCCACGGTCCGTTTCGCGGAGATGATGGAAGCCGTGCATCACACCCGTCACGCGCGGTTCCCGGTAATTGGCCAGTCGCTGGACGACGTGCGTGGCGTGCTGGATCTCCGTCAGATGGCTGAACCGATCGCACGGGGAGAGCTCCAGGCCGATTCGCTGCTTGAGCCCTATCTCCAGCCTGCGGTGCCCGTGCTGGAGACCTGCACCTTGGCGGAGCTGCTGCCGATGATTCGCAGTGGCCAGCCGCTTCTGTTGGTGGTGGATGAGCACGGCGGCACTGAGGGGCTCGTGACAGCAGCAGATCTCACCGGAGAAATCGTTGGTGATGAGGACCCCGGTGAGACCGATGAGCCAGATCTGCTCGAGGACAAGGACTGCCCTGGTGTTTGGCTGGTGGCGGGAGATCTGGAGATCTTTGAGCTGAACCGTCAGCTGAACCTCGATCTGCCCGAGGCGGATGACCATCACACCCTTGCGGGTTTCCTGCTGGAGCGGCTTCAGCACATTCCATCCGCTGGGGAAGCGCTGCATTTCAACGGCCTGCAGTTCGAAATCACGGCCATGGCAGGGCCGCGGATTGACCGCGTCCGACTCGTTCTTCCTAGTCCAGAGGATGATTCCGACTGAAGGCCGATAGTCTTCCCCCAACCGATTGCCCGTTCTGATGTCTCCCGACCCCATGGTCCCAGTGAAGGTCGGGGTGATCGGAATCGGCAACATGGGTTGGCACCACGCTCGTGTGCTCAGCCTTCTGCGGGATGCCGACTTGGTGGGAGTTGCGGATCCCGATGCCGAACGCGGACAGCTCGCTACGGAGCAATTCGGCTGCCGCTGGTTTGGGGATTACCACGCCATGCTTTCTGAGGTGGAGGCGGTCTGCATCGCTGTTCCGACCCTTCTGCATCATCCCGTCGGCCTGGCCTGTCTTCGAGCGGGTGTGCATGTTCTGATCGAAAAGCCGATCGCGGCGAGTCAAGACGAGGCCACCGCGCTGATCGAGGCGGCTACAGCAGCCGGTCGTCTGCTGCAGGTTGGTCACATTGAGCGGTTCAATCCCGCTTTTCGTGAACTCACCAAGGTTGTGGCCAACGAAGAAGTCGTGGTCCTCGAGGGGCGTCGCCACAGCCCCCATTCCGATCGGGCTAATGACGTCTCCGTGGTGCTGGATCTGATGATTCATGACATTGATCTTGTGCTGGAGCTGGCCAAGGCACCCGTTGTGAGGCTTGCCGCTGCCGGTGGTCGCAGTGCCGAGGGACCGATTGATTACGTCAATGCCACGCTGGGTTTTGAGAATGGTGTTGTGGCCAGCCTCACGGCCAGCAAGATGAGCCACCGCAAGATCCGCAGCCTTAGTGCGCACTGCCGGTCAAGCCTGGTGGAAACCGACTTCCTCAACCACACCCTGCACATCCATCGCCGTGCCCATGAGTGGTATTCCGCAGATCACGGTGAGCTGCTGTACCGCAATGACGGCTTCATCGAGGAGGTGAGCACCACGTCCATCGAACCGCTCTACGCCGAGCTTGAGCACTTTCTCCAGTGCGTGCGAGGCCGGGAAACCCCTGCTGTGGACGGTCTTCAGGCGTCGCGTGCACTCAAGCTGGCGGATCTGATCGAGCAGGCGGTCGAACACCCGGATACCGGGGCACCCTTGCCTGCACCCATCTGACGGGCCTGACTCGGATCAGACCAGCCCTTCTTGTTCGGCCAGCTCCCGCAACGCCGTCACCTGCCAGCGCCGACAGTCACCGGGAGAGGATCGATAGAACTGCCCCCAGGCCTGGGCTTTCTGCTGCGGGTAGTTCTCAGGACTGAGGGATGGATGACTCTGTTGCCAGCCCACCCGGACGGCATGACCAATCACCACGTCGAGGGCTAGGTCATCCTCGAAGCGCACCTCCGGATTGGCTTCGACAAAGGCCATCAGTGAGAGCAGGCATTCGCTGCAGAGTTGCCGGTATTCCGGTGCTTTGATCCGACTGAGCAGATGGTCGACTTGGGCGGCGAAATTGCGTTCGCCGGGTGTTTTCTCGAGGACGAGACGGCTGTTAAGTCGATTACGCCGTTCCAGCTTGTCGCCGATCACCAGGCCGCGGCAGTGTTGCAGCAGGGACCAGATACCGGCATAGAAATCGCGGGGAACTTTCTGGAATGAGCCCAGGCGGATGCGGTGCTGAAGCCAGTCACCGCCCCCGGGTGTTTCTTCCAATGGATCGGGAACGGACCATTGCACCCTGCCGCTCACGTGCAGCTGCTCGCCGCGTTGCAGGGCGGCCCTCGCATGGTCCACATCCCCGAGCACGGCGCGCAACCGTTTGCGGATGGCGTGGGGTGCTTCGCTGCAGAGGGCTTCAAAGGCCTCGTCCTGGCTGAGACTTTTGTCCAGGGCCAGTTCCGATGTCAGCAGCAGCATCAGCTGCCCCAGCTGCAGGGTGAGGCTGCCCTTGAGCAGGGCTGGCTCCCGCCGCGCCACGCTGTCGAGGGCCAGCAGGAGTTCCTGCTCGAGCATGCGTTCACGACCGTCGATCCCGCTAGTCGTCTCAATCCGTTCGGCGATGGCAGCGCTGTCCATCGGTTGACGGAGCCTTGAGTCGCCGGTGTAGTTGCGTCCCACCACCACTTGTTTCTGGCGGACGAGAAGATCGGTTAGGGCATCTTCCAGCTGGGGATGCACCATGCCCATGGCGCCGGCACAGCGCCGCACCACATTCCAGTCTTCACAACGCAAGCCCCGGTGATAAACCTCTTCGAGCAGGTTGCGCAGGGCCACCGGATGCCCATCGGGGCTGCGTTGTATCCCCTGAGGGCCGAGACGCCGTTGCAGCAATTCCAGTACTTCGGCCTGTTCATGCAGCAGCGCACTGCTCCAGAGGCGCTGGCTCAACTGTTCGATTGGGGTGTCATCCAGCTCCTGCTCCTCAGCGGCCGTCAGATCCCGTAGATCGGTGGCGTCGCGCAAAACGTGCTGGGGTTGATCGGATGTTGGGACGGGCTTCTGCTGAAGCGGTGGGAGCTGGACCTCTTGTCCCTGATCCACCAGCTGACTCAAGCGGCCCAACCGGACGGGGATGGTTTCAATCACGCCGCTGCCGAGTTGATCGGCAAGTTTGAGGACGATGTCACGGTGCTGATCGAGGGCTGTTTCACGAATGGGAATTACCAGAAGGGGCAGTCCCACACCCCGCCAGTGCCGTTGCAGCAGATGCAGCTCGTCCACAACGCTCTCCAGCAGCTCCTCAGGGTCATCGGCCAGATAGCTGCTGCGGTCCTCCAGAACCGACGGGGTGAATACGCTGATAGAACCGTCTTGGCGGTAGACGCGAGCGGTGTCCTCAGTTTCCACGCGGTGCCCAGGGCGTCCGCTGAGTTCCAGCCGCGGATTGGTGCCGGCCGCTTTCAGCAGTTGTTTCAGCTCGTCGGATGACAGCACGGGAATCACCCTGGTTGGGTCGATCGGCACTTCTGCAGCCAGCAGCGCGTGGCGCACGGCATCCGTCTCGGGAGCCATCGCCACAAGAACTGCCTCGGCGCCCAGTTGCTTCGGATCCCTGCGTCCACAGGGGTCGATGTCTTCGGGGCGGATCAGATCGTTGAGCAGCATTTCCCCCAGCCAGACAAGGCTTTGGGTCCAGATCAGCGGCAGATTGGTGTTGGCTTCCCTGGCCTGGCTGCCTGGATTCAGCCGTTCCTCGTTGACGGCACTGGCAGGGACTTGATACAGCTCCGGGTAGAGATGTTCGCCGTCCTGTTCGACCGCCAGTGCCTTGAGCTGGCTGTGCAAGCGCTGGGCCTCGTCCGAGCGGCCTTCGCAGCATGCGGTGACCAATTCGAAGGCCAGAAACAACGGCCACTCCGACTCGATCCCCTCGAAGGCGGCGAGCTCCTCAGGTTCGTAGTGCAGGCGGCTGACGTCTTCCACCACCGTCTGGTGACCATCCCGAAGGAAGCGTTTGTAGCCGTAGCCCCCGCCCAGTTCCCGTCGAATGCGACGGCCCGTGCGCTCCACCAGGGCAGCATCTTCCACTGCCCAGGCGGGATAACCAATCACGGAGAGACAGGCACTGTCGGCTTCCTTGCTAGCGGATTCCCGTGGCAGGAGCCCTTGCAGGGCGCGACGCAGGCGCACGATGGCCCCCTGAGGAATCAGCAGGACGCAGCTGCCGTCGCCATGGGGGCCGTAGAGGTCAAGCCCATCAAGCGATTCCAGGGCGGCCTTGGCCATGCCGATTGAGCTCGCATTGCGCTCCGGCAGTCCATGGTTTCCCTTGTCACCGCGTTCCCAGATCCCGTAATCGGGGGTGCGGTACGCCCTGGCGATGTAGTGCACGAGGTTTTGGAGGAAATCCACCTCGTCACGGCTCTGCACTACTGCGCAACCGCCCTTGGTCAGCTGCGCCAGCTGCAGCAAGAACAGAGAGGTGGCATCCAGTTGAAGATGGCCCCAGGCGTCATCGGCCACCACCGATTCACCGGTGCAGCTGTCGTATTTGGCGTGGAGCGCGTCGAGGGGATGCAGGCTCTCCTTAAAGCGCTCCACTTTCACGGCTTGGCGCATCATCGAGCGCATCAGGCCGCGCATGAGGGCTACCACCCGCTGCTCCAGTTCCCAGGAACGTCGGCTGGTTTGCCCCTGTTGACGGCGGTGGGCCAGGGCCAGTCCCCAAACACACTGCACCGAATAGACGCAGTCCCGCACCCAGGCATCTCCATAGTTGCCATGGATGGTGTGGGCGGTGCTGGCGGGGAGCAGGCCGCTGATCGGGTCCTGCCGATCAAGAACGACCCGTTGGATCGATTGATCCAGACGCTGAAGGTTTGTGGCGTGGTTCTGCGGTTGGGTTTCCGTCGTCGTCACAACCATGCCCTCATCCATCACCACCCCTAAATTCTCCAACGCAGCCCCTCGGCCATGGATCCTGTTAGCACCACTCCCGATGACCGTCGCCGCTGCGAGGTGCTCGGCGTGCCTGTGGATGCCTGCCGCGACGTCTGTGCAGCAGCTCTCGGCCTGCACGCTCGGGGAGGGGGTCGCATCGTCACCCTCAATGCCGAGATGACGATGTCTGCTCGGGCGGATGCCTCTCTGGGGCAAGCGATCGAGACCGCTGATTTGGTGATTCCTGATGGGGCTGGAGTGGTCTGGGCTCTTGCGCGTCAGCGGATCCGTGTCGTCAAAACAGCAGGGATCGAGCTTGCCTGGACCTTGCTGAATTACGCAGCAGCCCATCAATGGCGAGTTGCTTTGGTGGGTGCTTCACCTGAGGTGATGGAGACGCTGCGGGCGGACTTGCCCCAGCGCATCAGCGGGCTCAATCTTGTCCTCACTGTGGATGGCTATCAATCACCGCAGGCCTGGCCCGGCATTGAGGCTCAGCTCAAGACATTGAAGCCGGATCTCGTTTTGGTGGCCCTGGGCGTGCCGCGTCAGGAAACCTGGTCTGAGCGGGTTGCGTCTGGTCAGCCAGGGCTTTGGATGGGTGTTGGCGGCAGTTTTGATGTCTGGGCCGGCATCAAAAAACGTGCCCCCGGATGGATGTGCCGGATGCAGCTGGAGTGGTTGTATCGACTCATCCAGGAACCCTCCCGTTGGCGACGCATGCTTTCGCTGCCGGCCTTCGTTGTGGATGCGATCCGGATGGGTTGAGGGTTCAGCGGAAGCCCACAGAGGCTTGCCAGACAAAGGCAAGCAGCAGGAAGAAGACCGGGATCAACGGGAGGATGTCGATCAGCGGAGAGAAGGCCTGATAGGCCTCGGGCAGCTGTGCCAGCAGGTCGAGGGTAAAGGCGGCCATCCCTTGCATCAAAAAGGCGTTGGCTGGACGCTACCACGTGTGATGAGCTGGTGAGTCTGGCTCCCAGGGAGCGAAATCCTCTGAAAAACAGCCGTCGCGAATGGCTTGTGCCATGGCGGACGTGAAACGCACCAACTGAGTGATGTTGTGAATGCTCAGCAAGGTGAGGCCCAGAAGTTCCTCGCTGCGAATCAGATGATGCAGATAGGCCCGGGTGTGTCCAGTGCAGGCCACGCAGGAACAGCTCGGATCCAGGGGTGTGTGATCGTGGCGGAAGCGGGCATTGCGCAGATTCCAGCGTTCGCCGCCCACCAGTGCTGTTCCATGGCGACCCAGTCGTGTGGGCAAGACACAGTCGAAGAGGTCGATCCCGTTGGCCACGGCAATGGCCATCTCGCGCAGGGTGCCGATGCCCATCAGATATCGCGGTTTGTTCGTGGGGAGTAAGGGCGTGACATCTCGCACTATTCGGTGCATCTCCTCCGCGGGCTCACCGACGCTGACGCCACCGACGGCAATTCCCGGTAAATCAAAGGAGGCGACAGCACGGGCACTCTCCCGCCGTAGATGCGGGAAACAGCCGCCCTGAACGATGCCGAATAGGGCCTGGTCCAAGCGTTTGTGGGCTGTGACGCAGCGCTCGAGCCAGGCATGGGTGCGGCGACAGGCATCGATGACGTCGTTCTCCGTCGCCGGATAGGGCGGGCACTGGTCGAAGGCCATGGCCACATCCGCGCCGAGGGCCATCTGAATGCGGGTGGCATGTTCCGGTGTCATGTCGATGGTGCGTCCATCGCGGGGGTTCCGGAACACCACGCCGCGGTCATCGATTTTGTTGAGGTCCCCCAGGCTGAACACCTGAAAGCCCCCGGAGTCGGTGAGCATCGGCCCGTCCCAGCCCATGAAACGGTGCAGGCCACCTGCAGCCGCCACGATTTCTTCGCCGGGCTGCAAATGCAGGTGGTAGGTGTTCGAGAGCACCATCTGGGCACCCGTGTGGCTCAGTTGCTCGGTGCTGATGCCCTTAACGGTCGCCAGGGTGCCCACCGGCATGAAGCGTGGTGTTTGAACCGGCCCATGAGGGGTCGTAAACGTGCCGCACCGGGCCGCTGTGTTGGCGCAATGCGCGTTGATCTCAAAGCCGAACAAGGCCGATCTGCCCCTGCAATGAACCTACGGTGAGGGCTGATTGCACCCGTCACGCCATTCCTCGGAGCGCTCCGTCCTGGCTGTCTGATCTAGCGGGAGCCTGGATCTTCTACACGGTGCTGCCCGCATGGCCCTGGCCGCAGCCCTCGTTTCAGCGCATTGCTCGCTTTGCTCCCTGGATGGGGCTGCTGATCGGAGCGCTGCAGGGTCTTCTCTGGAGTTGTCTTTCGGGGTTGGGTTGGCCTCCTGCAGCCTGTGCCCCCTGCGTGGTGGCTCTCGGAATCCAACTCAGTGGTGGGTTGCACCACGACGGCTTGATCGACACGGCGGATGGCCTCGGGGCGCCTGTGGAACGGAGGCTGGAGGCTATGGAGGACAGCCGGGTGGGTGCCAGTGGCGTGCTGGCTCTCGTGATGGTGCTGCTGCTGCAAGTCGCGGCGCTGATCCAACTGGGGCCCCAGTCCCCAATGGTGATTTGTCTGGCAGCGTTCTGGGCACGGGTGTCACCGCTATGGGCCATGGTGCGGTTCGACTATCTGCGGGTCGATGGAACCGCTGCTTTTCATCGCGACAACGCCAGGCCGCTCTGGGATGCACTGCCCACGTTGCTGGCTGTGGCGCTGCTAGCTGCGCTTGTGGCGCCCCTCCCTCTTCTCTTGGGGGGTGTTGTGGCAATCCTTGTCGCCCAGGGCCTCGGGCGACGTCTGGGGGGGCATACCGGCGACAGCTATGGAGCGGTTCTCGTTCTGACCGAGATGATCACGCTGCTCGGCCTGGCGTTGTTTCTGCCGGCCAATTGAGGATGAACGCATTGCCCTCAGCGGGCAGATCCGGAGCGATCGTGGTTGGCTCCACGCAGAGGCTGAGGTTGCGGCCCTGCCGTTCCGCTAAGGACCGTGCGAGGGCGAGCCCAAGGCCGGTGCCGGCACGGTCTTGGCCGGTTGATCCCCGCGCTCCCCTCTCGAAAATCATCTCCCTCTCCTCGATGGGGATTGGCGGTCCGTCGTCCCAGACGCAGAGCCCGTCGGGCAACAGGCACAGACCCACGCTGCAACCCGCTGGGCTGTAGCGGAACGCATTTTCCAGGAGGTTGGCGACGATTTCTGCGATGGTGCCGTCTTGGGACGGCTGATCAATCCATTGGGGCCACTCTTGCGGCCCCTCCCAGGGGCGGCCCTGCAGGCTTGCTGTCGCTTCCGCTCGCTCCAGCAGAGGCATCAGCAGGCTTCGCATCGTTGCCTCGCCTTCAGCGGGCCCGGGGGGTAAGAGGGTCGGGCCCAGGCTCTCCTGCTGTGGCAGGCGCTGTTGTCCCAGGTCATCCAGAACGTCGATGTACTGGCCCAGTTGCCTTTGCTCCGAAAGCATGCCCTCCACGAGTGGACGGTGGGAGCTGTCCGCTTCGAGGCGCCTCATTAGCAGCTGGGCGTAGGTGCGCAGGGCCGCCAATGGATTGCGCAATTGGTGAACGAGGGTGCGCAGTTGATCGTTTTGTTGGCTCAGTTCCTGGCGGAGTTGCAGGCATTCCAGGTCTCGTCCAAGAGCGTGGCTGATGGCAGCAGCACTGCGCCGCATTCGCTGGTCCAAGCTCAGATTCCAGCTCTGTTGAGGATCCAGATCGGCTCGCAGTGCTCCCAGGATCAATCCGGCATCCTGTAGGGGGTACCAACGCCGACTCTGATGCGGCAGGCGCAGGTACGGGTCGGCGTCGGCGGCGGGAAGGGACCGTTCATTGGCGGACCACTGCCGGATGAGCAGCAAGGGCGGGCCTTGTTGATTGGGTGGTGCACTGACGTAAAGCCCTAGATGCTGAATGCCTTCTTTGGCGGTTAGATCAGCCAGCTGTTGGTCTGTGAATTCGAAGAATCGATCGGTGAGTTGCATCAGATCCGGTCGATCCATTCACGTGCTTGAGCAAGCCTGCGGGAGGGGGACTTGAAAAATCTGGGAAAAGTCTTAAGATCCTCTTATCGACCGAGGCGCTGTTCTTTGTGAACAGACGCCCACCATCTCTCACAACGGTTGCATTTGTTCTGCGACCAAAGCTACAGCAGAGGTTGAAGTGTCCTCAGCTGATTCCCGCTTGGGTGTTGGTGTTCTGCCGGCAATTGTGGTGCGCCCGCATTTGCCTCGACGCGGTCCCTTGCGTCTGGCGTTTTTGCGCCGACGGCTATTGACGATTCCGTGGTGATGGTCATTTCGCCGAAACGGATTTCGTCTGTTCTGACGATTCACCCCGTTCTTCCTTTCGTACCGGAGCCCTTCCATGTCCAAGAAGCGCAAGCGCATCAGTCGTCGTCGTCTGGCAGGTCAGCGGGTCTTGGCGCATGTGCCAACCCATCACCTTGAAACCGGCGAGTACAAGCCCGTCACTGCCGCGCGTCGGTACATCGCTGAGGCTGGTTTGGTATCTCCAGCGCTGCTGAACGTGCGCCGGAATGAGCACACCACCGACCGCTTCTTCTGGGGTGAGAAGGGCTTATTTAGTGCGCAATACGCCGAAGAGAATCATTTCCTCTTCCCGTCGTTGCGCACCATCGTTGATTCCATTGGCGAAGACAAGCTCTTTGAAGGCCTTGAGCTTGGCGCTGATGATTGGGAGGAAATGGAGGAGTACGAGTACGCCTTCGTTTGATCAGGTGCTGTTCAGAACACGCTCGATAAACAGCACGATTGGCTGCACCATCTCATCAGGGATGGTGTGGCCGCTTTTGAATGCCAGGGTCTGGCATCGATCTGATTGCAATTGCGAGCTGATGGTTTGCATGGCCTGGAAAGGCACCACGGGATCTTCAGAACCATGCATCAGTAAAACGGGGGGATGCTGCTCGGGTGGAGCCCAGCTGGGATGCGGGTAGCCGCTGCAGCTGATGACCCCTGCCACAGGCAGGGAGCAGCTGCAGTCCAGAGCCATGGCGCCTCCCTGGGAAAAGCCGAACACCACCGTTTTTTCCAGGCCCAGGCCTGACCTGCTCAGGTCTTGCAATTGAGCCTTCAGAAGGTCAACAGCCTGGGGCACGGCGCTCCACTGTGCGGGGAACAAGCCGTACCACTGACGTCCCCCCGGTTGGTCTGGGTGGAGTTCAGGGGCCTCCAGGCACACCACATCAAGCTCTTTGGAGGTTTCATAGGCCAGGCGATCGCCCAGAGGTTTCAGATCATCTCCATTGGCTCCCCAGCCGTGGAGGAGCACCAGCCGGCCATCCATCGGGCATCAACATCACTGCTGCGTAGGTTGGCTCACGACCCAGTCACGACCCTTCGATGGCTCCTGTCGCTCTGTTGAGTGTTTCCGAAAAGTCCGGGCTGGTGCCTCTGGCGGAGGCCCTGCATCGGACCCATGGCTATCAGTTGCTCTCCAGTGGAGGCACAGCCAAGGTGCTGGAGCAGGCGGGCCTTCCGGTCACCCGTGTGGCGGATCACACCGGAGCTCCTGAAATTCTTGGCGGTCGCGTGAAAACACTGCACCCAAGGGTGCACGGCGGAATACTGGCCAAGCGGGGTGATGCAGCCCATACGGCTGATCTTGAACAGCAGAACATCGCCCCCATCGATGTGGTGGTGGTCAACCTTTACCCCTTCCGAGAAACGGTCGCCCGGCCGGATGTCAGTTGGAACCAGGCCATCGAGAACATCGATATCGGTGGCCCCGCCATGGTGCGGGCGGCTGCCAAGAACCATGCTGATGTGGCCGTCCTCACAAGCCCTGATCAATACGATCGTTTGTTGACCGCCATGGCGGAGTCCGGCGGGAGTGTGCCTTCGGATCTGCGTCGCCAATTGGCCCTTGAAGCGTTCCAGCACACCGCGTCTTACGACACTGCAATCAGCCGCTGGATGGTCGAGCAAAGCTCAGTGGAAGGCAGCCCCTGGCTGGAAGCTGCCCCTCTGCGCCAGACCCTGCGGTATGGGGAAAATCCCCACCAAAAAGCGCGCTGGTTCAGTCACCCCAAGCAGGGTTGGGGCGGTGCGATTCAGCTGCAGGGCAAGGAGTTGAGCACAAATAACCTTCTGGATCTGGAGGCTGCTCTCGCCACTGTGCGTGAGTTTGGCTATGGAGCTGATGGTGACGCACCGGCTTTGCAACCGGCGGCCGTCGTCGTCAAGCACACCAATCCTTGTGGTGTGGCGATCGGGTCAACGCTGCCTGCAGCATTGACCCGGGCTCTGGATGCTGACCGGGTTAGTGCTTTCGGCGGCATCATTGCCATGAATGGTGTTGTGGAAGCCACGGCGGCCCGTGAACTCACCAGTCTTTTCCTGGAATGTGTTGTGGCACCAGGATTTACGGCCGAAGCGCGAGAGGTGCTTGCGGCCAAGGCGAATCTGCGGCTTTTGGAGCTGTCTCCTCAGGCCATCGACGCAGCTGGTCCCGATCATGTGAGAAGCATTCTTGGCGGGCTCCTGGTTCAGGATTTGGATGACCAGGCGATCACACCGGCAGACTGGACTGTGCCCAGCCAGCGTCCGCCTACACCCCAAGAAAAGCTGGATTTGGAATTTGCGTGGCGCTTGGTGCGTCACGTTCGCTCCAACGCCATCGTGGTAGCTCGGGATGGCCAGAGTCTCGGAGTGGGTGCTGGCCAGATGAATCGGGTGGGATCGGCCCGGATTGCCCTGGAGGCTGCGGGTGATCAGGCCCAGGGGGCGGTGCTGGCCAGTGATGGTTTCTTCCCCTTTGACGACACGGTTCGTCTGGCCGCCAGCCATGGCATCACCGCTGTTATCCATCCCGGCGGAAGCATGCGCGATGGCGATTCGATCAAGGCTTGTGATGAGCTCGGTCTGGCGATGCAGCTCACGGGCCGCCGTCATTTCCTTCATTAACCCTGGTGGGGGGGCGTCGGCCCCCTAGCCTCGCGAGACTGACGCTCCGCGCCGATGCTCGCCACCCTTCCCTTCAGCCTCAATTTCGCTCACCCACTGATGGAGTGGAGCTTGCTTGCCATGGGTGGTTGGGCCCTTTATCTGGGGATCAAGGCCAAAAAAACGCGTACTGGTACGCCAGAGCAGCGTAAAAATCTCGCGCCGAAAAAGTTTGCCCAGCGCCATTACCTGTGGGGGAGCATCCTGCTGGCCGCGATGACCCTCAGCACGCTGGGTGGGATGACCGTGACGTATCTGAACAACGGCAAGTTGTTCGTCGGGCCGCATCTGCTGGTTGGGCTGGCCATGACCGGCATGATTGCCGTTGCTGCATCGCTTTCTCCCTTGATGCAACGTGGCAATTTGATTGCCCGCAAGGCCCATGTGGGCTTGAACATGGGCATGCTGACGCTGTTCCTCTGGCAAGCATTTAGCGGAATGGAGATCGTCAACAAGATCTGGACCAACCGCTGAAGCCAGCTCACAAGGCTGCTCGCTTACGTGGTGGGCAGCTCATCCGTGGGTGGCATGGAAATCCACCTGAAGGAATCAGGCTGGAGTGCACTGGATACTTTGACTATGTATCTGGGATCAAGGCTAAAAAGAGGCATGTTGGTACGCCAGAGCAGCGTAAAAATCTCGCGCCCAAACAGTTTGCCCAGCGCTATATCCTGTCGGACAGCATCCTGCTGGTCGAGATGGCCCTGACAGGGAGGCTAGCCATTGTTGTATCGCTCCCACAGCCCATGAAGTGGGGCAATGTGATTGCACATAAGGTATATGTTTGCCTAAATATACTGCTGCTGTTTCTTTGATAAGTGGCATCCGGCATAATCTTAAATGAAGTTATTGAAGGTAATTGTGCTGCGATCTTTCGATTAACGATAAAAATCTTCTCTTTTAAGTGGTGTTTTGCGGTCGTTATTTTTGATGTAAAAGAACGCAGTTGCCGCAACGACTACCAGTGGAATTGCTGTAAAAAGAAGCAGCGCGATTGCGGTGTAATCTTGATGCATATGTAAAAAATTTTTTACACCTTACTTCCCTATTCCGAGGGTGATGTGCCGAACTTGACCTTCGAATTGTTCAAAAAGATCTTTCACGCCGTCTCTAATTGATTATGAGTTAATTTGCTAAGCTATTGCCGATAATGTTGCTTGATAAGGCGTATGCAGTTATTTAATTAGCTTTATGCAGATCACTTATGTAAGATTTTGGATGAATTTTTGATCAGCAGTAATTTCGTGGTGCTGGTTGACGATTGTTCTAGTCGTGACATGAACCACAAATTATGACATTAATTTTCGATCTTTTTTAAATTCTTTTATTTGTTCGATTGATTCTAAATCCTTGCTGAAAAGCTTCTAAATCTTGTCGTGCTTGAAACCAAATGATGAGGCGCTCACTGCTTTGGTATTCCAACCAATTAGCTTCTGAGGCAACAACCTTCGCGTGAAGAGCGCGTTCAGTTTTTGTTTCAAAGCGGATAACACCTTGGCTCAGAGGAGCATGAACAAAATAATCCCAATTAGGCTCAACCATCATTAATAATATGCTGTTATTAGCCTAGCTTTTGTTCCGATTGGGCCCATTCATAATTGACCATACGTTGCACACTAATTCATTGGATTACGTTAAATTTGGGCACTGTAAATGATTGTGTTGTCCGAAACAAAATCCTTGCTTCAATGCTTTCTCGTCTCATTTGATTGGATCATGTGGCACCTTAAGATGTAAAAAGTAAATCATAGATCTTGGCTTTTGGATTAAAATTAAAAATGCTCCACATTCAGTATCCTTCTCAGCTTTTTTGGCATAGGTACAATAATCAAGGGGCTAATTTAGGAAAATTTAAACGATGCCTATCATTGCAAGTGAAAAAATGGATTCGATGAAAGCTTCGCTAAGGCTAGCTTTTTTCTTAGCTATGTATGTTTTAATGTGTTTTGGAGTTTTGGTTTTGGCTGTTAACGAGTCAACCGCTCAGCCGATCGGATTGCTGGTCGTTGCCATGGTAATGATGCCAATAATTGTTTCAATCTGCGGTGGATTGCCCGTTGATTTTATCAAATCAAAAGCTAAATAGAGTATAGGAAATCTGGATTCATAAGTGCGCAAATAAATCATAATTTGCCCTTGGCTGAAGATGCTAATGCGTCCAACTTTTTCTCAAAGTTATTGTGAGTTCGTCTCTTGAATAATCGTTCTTGACCAGGCTTGCAGGCGATCATCGGTTTTTTCTGATTCATTGTCTTCGTCGATGGGAAGTCCACAGAACATCCCGTCGATAACGCTCTTTGACTCATCAAAAATATATTGCTCAATCGATACGTGACCAATCATTCGACCTCCTGCTGATTCAAAGGATCTGTATAGTTCTTCCATGGCATCGCAGAAGTATTTGCTGAAAGCTGCTGAATCGCCTAACCCTACAATGCCAATGGGTTTATTTTTAAGTTTTAAGTGAGGAATATTGTCGATGTGGTCATCCCATGTTGTGCCAGATCTTTTGACATCAGAACCAGTATTCCAGGTTGGTGTGCAGCAAATTAATGCCTCAGACTCTTCCAATTCTTTTATGAAATCAATTCTATCAAGATCTTTTAATTCTGAACCCGGTAGTAATATATTCAACCTTTCTGCTATGTCTTCTGTGTGGCCAGTTGCTGATGCGTAAACGATAGTAAAGCGCATGAGCCATTGCTTGTAATTTATTACCATAAGTGCTTTTAGGTCCAGTCAAAGTACTTTTTTGACGCGATAATGTTGTGCAATCTACGAATGAATCTGCTTTTCAGTCGATGTCCTGCTCAAGAAGCCAATAAGTGTTCGTTACTGGGATATTAGTGATCTTTTTAAAACAACTGGTCAGGTGCTGCCAAGTCCGTTGAACAGCTCTTTATGAACAACAAATGTATGGTAGAGAGCTGTACCTGATTCGGGTTCGAGTCGTTCCCCATCGGCGTTGAAGCCGATGCTGCACACCAGATTGCCTCTCCAGCTGATCTGATCCGGGCTCTGACTGGCAGACCAGTCCATCATTTCCTGAGCCTGTTTCGGTAGTTGGGCAGAAATTTTTTCACAGGCTTTGTTCAGCTTGTAAAGAGCTGGAGGCTTGGAAGGCAGTGCAAGGGATTTCCTCAATGAAAGCTCATCGAAGATGCCGATGTAGCGGATGTGTTCAATGATCTCAAGCTCGCATGGATCCAGGCCAGCATCGTTGAGTGCAAGCTCGAAAAACTCAACATCCAGGAGGGGACGCTTGATCATGCAGGTTTGATGCCCAAGGTTGAAACCGCCTCGGAAGTGACGAGTTCAATAATGTACAAATGCTATAGCTCCCTCCGCCCAGTAGCCGCAGAACGGAAAAAATAGAGAAATAAAGGGTCGTCGCTTCATCTTGATCATTGTGGGCTTCAACAGTGTCAAATGCAGGTCCCTCGAGGCCCGTGTCCATGCTGTGAAACGGTAGAGCCAATACCAAGGTGGAGCTAGGTTGATCACGGATGTTCGGTTTGCTGGTTTCATTGGAAGCAATATTGACCCGATGATCTGGGTGGAAGCAGGGGCAATCATCGCCCAGATGCTTTGGTCAAACGGCAGAAAGGGAAATATTGGTCAACTACATATGTGCTGACACCTTCAACACCAGAAAGTTTCTAAAGGTCGTGGAGATCTATCAGCGCTGATGCGAACAAATGCAATGCCAGTAGTGTGATGCTGGTTTCTTTGAAACGATTGCTTTCTATGTTCATGTCTCAAAAAATTAATCTTATTATGCTGGATTTGTATCCATGTTGTCTGTGTAATTCCCTTTTGGATGCATCTTTCTGTCGGTGTCTTGGGGGTTGCTCGGGTGCTGCATCAGTTGCTGATTTTATCTAAAAAGTCTGGCTTGCGCCTGATTTTAGCCTGGATATCGTCAAGCATTGAGCTGTAATTTGTGTGCACAATAACCTCCATGCTCTTAACAACATTGTGGATTTTCCAGAGGCCGATTTGTATCTCAGAGCGTGCATAGGTCACCTGCCATGAGTCTGGATTGGGGCGACCGACTTGCTTCACCGTGATCTGGGTCCAGAAGGAGCCGCGGCGATTGGCGGCTTCGTAGCAGTGGCTCACGCTGCCATCGGCCTTCTTTGTCTTCTCGAAGCCGACGCTCTGCAGTTGCTCGCTCCAGTTGGACATTCTCAGGGCATGAATTGACGAACTTAAGCCGTTGCGGGAGGCTGGCAGATTCTCTTGCTTCTCTACTCTGGATTGATCAATTGGGCCTGATTAAATCAATCCTGACCTTAAAAATTTGTTGCCAAGATGAGTAGTGATTTGTGCCGTATGGCCGATCAAATCGAACGGATGCATTGGTTAAGGATTGCCACGGGCATCGATCTTCCGTTGCAATGGAGAGTTGTGCTTACAAGTTCGCAAGAGCGAGAACGGGTGGAGATCCATGATTCCATGGTCAAATTGAAGAATCATTTGATGCTTGATTCGTCGCTGGTCGATCATTGATGGAAAGCTCGGGGAGCTGCTGATCGGCGCTGACGATTGGAGGCAGCGACTCGGCCGGAAGTGCCGCTATCCAGGTGGACCTCAAAACCTTTCAGCGCTTCGATCTCCATGCTGCGTCTGTGATCACGTGTGTCACGGCTCAAAACAGTCTTGTTGTCACGCATGTTGAACCCTTCAGTTGTTATTCGGTTGGTCAGCAGAATGAGGCCGTTTTTTCGGATCTCGTTATCCCCGCCTTGAAATTTGGGATGTTGTATCCATCGGAGATTGTGGATGCTGGTGAGAGTCCTGGCGTCTAGCGATCGCAGCTCGCAATGACGCCACCCACCCCCGTGAGGGGACGGGATGCACTCTCGGTACTGCAGTCATGGCTGCTCTCCTTCTCGGCCTACCACT
The DNA here is from genome assembly GCF_900474015.1 of Synechococcus sp. UW106. Lineage (NCBI taxonomy): Bacteria > Bacillati > Cyanobacteriota > Cyanophyceae > Synechococcales > Synechococcaceae > Synechococcus > Synechococcus sp. UW106. The sequence goes on along the minus strand of NZ_UCNV01000009.1, from coordinate 65,781 downwards.
CGCAGATGCCGTGATCCAGGCCAAGGTCTATGTCAGGCAAGCATTGCTCCAAGCGGATGCCTTTGGGCAGGAACTTGGATGTAAGGGTTGCAGGAGCGAACTTGTGAGCAAGTGAGCTAGGCCCAAGTCCTGCTGCTTTAGAAGGCTGCCCGTTGACGGGGTGGGCAGCTCAGACCATGGCTGGCATGGAAATCTTCTTGGACCTTCCATGTCAGCCGACGCGAAATCTGTCGAACGATCTGTTTCAGCAGATGGTCACCGCTGCTCTGGACCAACTGATCCGGCAACATCGAAATCACTTTGGGTAGCCGGATCCAGACCTTGAGATCAAGGTCCCACTGCACTGAGGTCTGCTCCTCTTCAGGGATCAGTCGCATCCCAGCGCGGAAGTCGACGTCATAGTGATTTTGCAGTGCGAGGGTCTGCGGCACCGTGCGCACGGTTTCGATCCGGTACATCCCTTCCTGTTGTGGCAGCAGTCTCAGAGCGATCGTTGGCTCCACTTCGAAGCCGAAGTTCCCGAACCTCCCCAGGGTCAGGCTGTAGGACTGCAGGTCGATGGCCTCGACCTGCATTGGACTGGCGCAACGCTCAAACCAGCTTTGGTGGTCATCCAGGTAGCGCGCCACGACTGCTTGGGGAGCCAGCATCTGCATCGAATCCTCGAAGTGGCTGCTGTAGCAGCGCACCTGGGGGTCGGCACCGTGAAGCTGATTGTCGGTTTCAGTGGGCGACAAGACAGTCACGGATAAGGAGCTGCCGGCGATGGGCGGATTAAAGATGAACCAATGTAAAGCTCCTTGCGATTCAGTTTTCGCTCAATTGCATCAGTTTTTCGATCACCTCTTCCACAGCCCGGTCTGGGGTTGAGGCACCGGAGGTGATTCCCACCTTGACTGGTCCTTCAGGAAGGAAATCGCCTTCACGACAGAGCTCCGCGGAAAGGGGTTTGTGCTCAATCGAATTGCTGCCGACGTCAATGCGCTCGGGCGTGTCGATGTGGAAGGAGCGGATGCCGCGGCTGATGGCGATTTCCTGCAGGTGGGTGGTGTTCGAGGAGTTGAAGCCACCGATTACCACCATCAGGTCCAAGGGTTCATCCACCAGGGAGAACATGGCGTCCTGACGCTCCTGGGTGGCATCGCAGATGGTGTTGAAGGCCAGGAAGTGATCGTTGAGCTGGGTTGGGCCGTATTTGCTCAACATCGTGCGCTCGAACAGACGTCCGATTTCCTCCGTTTCGCTCTTGAGCATCGTGGTCTGGTTGGCCACACCCAGGCGTTCGAGGTCTCTGTCGGGATCGAAGCCAGGGGAGCACGCTTTGGCAAACCGTTCGATGAAGGCATCACGGTTTCCGTTGCCGAGGATGTAATCGGCGACGTATTGGGCTTCGTCCAGATCCAGCACCACCAGATAGGTACCGGCAAATGAGCTCGTGGCGAGTGTCTCCTCGTGCTTCACCTTCCCGTGAATGATCGAGGTGAAGGTGTGCTTTTTGTGTTTCTCCACGGTGTTCCACACCTTGGAGACCCAGGGACAGGTGGTGTCAACGATGTGACAGCCCCGCTCATTCAGCAGCTGCATTTCCTGAACGGTGGCGCCAAAGGCCGGAAGGATCACCACATCACCCGAGGTGACACCGGAGAAATCCTTCACCCCTTTTTCAACGGGAATGAATTGGACATTCATCTCTCTCAGATGATCGTTCACAGAGGGGTTGTGAATGATCTCGTTCGTGATCCAGAGACGCTCGCTTGGGTAGTGCCTGCGGGTCTCGTAGGCCATTGCCACGGCACGTTCAACGCCCCAGCAGAAACCGAATGCTTCGGCCAGTCGAACGTCGAGCCGACCGTGTTCTAGCCGGTAGCCGTTGTCCCGAATCGTGCCGATCAGACCGCTCTGGTAGGCCTGTTCGAGGCTCTCCGCCACTTCCTCGGCACGCCCGAAGCCTCGCCGGTTGTAACGCTCGGAATGATGGAGGGAGCGCTTGAAGGCGTGGGTGTCCATGGGGTGCGCCGGTGTGGGGTAACTCTATGTGGCCTGAAGCAGCGATCCAGGCAACAAAAAAGCCCGGCCGAACGGCCGGGCTTGAGATCAATAACTGTGCCTGAAAGGAATCAGTTGTTGATGGTGGAGAAACCGGCGTAGGCCTCCATGCCGTGTTCACCGATGTCCAGGCCTTCGGTCTCCTCCTGTTCGGTGACGCGGATACCACCGAAGAGGGCACCGATGATCTGCCAAGCGATGTAGCAAGTGACCACAGTCCAGATGGCGTATGCAGCGGTACCCAGGGCCTGGATGCCGAGCTGCTCAACACCACCGCCAACAAGCAGGCCGAGAGGTGAGCCGTCGCCCTGGACGTCATAGCCCCAGAGGCCAATCACGAGCGTGCCCCACACACCGCACACACCGTGCACGGAGAAGGCTCCCACGGGATCGTCAATGCCTGCGGCATCGAGTGCAGCGACGGAGAAGACGACGATGATGCCGCCCACCAGACCTGCCACCCATGAGCCTGTGAGGGTCAAGTTGCCGCAACCGGCGGTCACGCTCACCAGGCCGGCCAAGATGCCGTTGATGATCATGGTCAGGTCAGGCTTTTTAGAGGTGATCGTGGAGATCACCGTGGCACCGATTGCACCGCCGGCAGCGCCGAGAGTGGTCGTGACAGCCACGTAGGGAACCCACTGGTCCATGGCCAGCTGGGAACCGGGGTTGAAGCCGTACCAGCCGATCCAGAGGATCAGAGCGCCGAGGGTGGCGATGGACATGTTGTGGCCAGGGATGGCCTGCACCTTTCCATCGACGTATTTGCCGATGCGGGGTCCAAGCAGCATGGCGCCGACCAGGCCGGCCCAGGCACCCACGGAGTGCACAATCGAGGAGCCAGCGAAGTCAATGAATTCGACATTGCCCACGCTGTTGAGCCAGCCACCGTTCCACTCCCAGCTGCCAGCAACCGGATAAATGAAGGCAGTGAGGACCAGCGCGAAGATCACGAACTCACCAAACTTGATGCGCTCCGCCACAAGGCCGGAAACGATCGTTGCAGCTGTTCCGGCGAAGGCTGCCTGGAACAGGAAATCAACGGTGGGGACCAGGCCGGCATCGCTGATGGTTTCAGCGGTGACGGTTGGATCGAAGAAGAATCCTGCGAAGTACAGCCAGCCGTCGATCGCGGCATCGCCGTACATGAAGGAGTAGCCCACGAACCAGTAGGCGGTCACCGCAAGGGCGAACACAAACAGGTTCTTGGCGAGGATATTGACAGCATTCTTTTGCCGGCACATGCCTGCTTCGACCATGGCGAAGCCGGCGTTCATAAAGATCACCAGGATGGTGGCGACCAGAAGCCAGAGGTTGTTGGCCAGAAAAGCTGCGGAGAGTTCAGGTAGCTCTTCGGCTTTGGCAGACAGCGTGAAGATGCCCAGGCCCATAAGCGCCAAGGGCGCACAGGCGAGCCAGGTCATGGCGCGGTTGGAGCTGAAGCCACGGATGCTCTTGAGAAGAAGCATCGGGCCTTCCAGGAGGCTTGCCTCTTGGAGTGTTTTGCGCCGCCGTACTGGCGGCGCGTGGAATGCAGTTGTCATGAACGAGGGTGCAGAGCTGCGAGACACGTCTGGAATGTTCCCAGACGAACCAAACCAAGCTGCCTGGGGGAAGCCCCCTTCCATGTTCGATCTGCTACCAAAAATCAAACTGGTCTAACCGGGCGCACTCCCTGCCAATGCACCGCGTCGGCGGCAAAGCTGAAACAGCACGGCAGAACTTCCACGCCGCTGCCGGTGGATTGGCGAAACAGTTCTCCGTAGCGCGGATCGGCACTGTCGCCGGGGGCAAAGTCGTTCACATCTGGGCGGCTGAGGCAGGGCACGAGCACCGCCCGAGCTTCCGGGAGCACACCCATGAGCTCGATCAGATGCTTTTGGCCCCGCTCGGTCACCGTGTCAGGGAATAGTGCGGTTCTGCCGTCGGTCCAGGTTGTGTTCTTTACCTCGAGGTAGATCAGTCGTTGATCGGGGTTCTGTTCTGCCGGGGTCAGCAGGAGGTCAATCCGGCTGCGCTTGTTTGTTCCGTAGGCCACCTCTCCGCGGATTCCCGCAATCGCACCGAGTTGAGTCTCCAGACACCCCGCTTCGATCGTGGCCCGAATCAAGCGGTTGGGGAGGGCGGTGTTAATGCCGACCCAGCATGATTTTCCCTCTGCACCTGGAACTTCGGCTTGTTCCCAGGTCCAGGCAAGCTTGCGTTTCGGAGAGGGGGCGTGGCGGAGTCGCACCCGTTGGCCAGGGATCAAGACCCCCGTCATTGGACCGGTGTTGGCGCAATGGGCCGTGACGGTCTCACCACTGCTCAGTTCCACATCGGCGAGAAAGCGTTTGTAGCGCTTCAGCAGCACGCCCTCCGTCAGGGGTTCAAAACGCAGCAGGGCATCGCCCGGAGAGGGAAGGCCAGTCATGGCAGCAGCCGAGATCTGCCCATGGTCTCGTGCGGTGCATTCACAATGCGCCCAGTGCTGGGGGCGGAATGGCGCGTTCACTCAAGGGGATCGCACTGGTGGTGACCCTTGGCACCCTGCTGAGCAAGGTGGGTGGCCTCATCCGGCAGCTGGTGATCGCAGCGGCTTTTGGGGTTGGTGCTGCCTATGACGCATACAACTACGCCTATGTGCTGCCTGGATTTCTTCTGATCCTCCTCGGGGGGATCAACGGTCCTTTCCACAGCGCCATGGTGAGTGTTCTCAGCCGGCGCCCCCGGGCTGAAGGGGCTCACATCCTTGCTGCGCTCAACACCAGCGTCAGCGCTCTGCTTTTGCTGGTCACGATCGTTCTGGTGCTGGCGGCGGATCCCCTGATCACCCTGGTGGGGCCGGGCCTGGCCCCCGATCTTCACGCCATCGCCAGGGTTCAGCTGCAGGTCATGGCACCGATGGCGCTGTTGGCCGGACTGATTGGGCTCGGCTTCGGTTCCCTCAACGCCGCAGATGAATTCTGGATTCCGGCGATTTCACCGCTGATGTCCAGCGGGGCCTTGATCCTGGGTGTGGGACTTCTGTGGTGGCAGCTCGGTGCTGACATCGCCTTGCCTTCCGCCGCCATGACCGGGGGTGTGGTGTTGGCATTCGCCACGTTGGTGGGGGCTTTATTGCAGTGGTTGATCCAGCTGCCGGCTTTGATCCGGCAGGGGTTGGCTCGGTTCCAATTGGTTTGGGACTGGCGGCATCCCGGTGTGCGGGAGGTCTGGCGTGTGATGGGGCCCGCCACGCTGTCGTCCGGAATGCTTCAGATCAATGTGTTCACGGATCTGTTTTTCGCCTCTGGAATTGTCGGTGCGGCTGCGGGTCTGGGGTACGCCAATTTGCTGGTGCAAACGCCGTTGGGCCTGATCTCGAATGCACTCCTGGTGCCCTTGCTGCCCACCTTCGCCAGGCTCACGGCGCCGGCAGATCGACCGCAGCTGATCGAACGGATCCGCCAGGGGCTCATGCTTTCCGCCGCATCGATGATTCCTCTCGGCGGTTTGTTCATCGCCTTGGGTGGTCCCATCGTCGCCCTGGTCTACGAGCGTGGAGCCTTCGATGCGACAGCGGCTCAGCTGGTGACGGGTTTGCTGATGGCCTACGGCCTTGGCATGCCGGCCTACCTCGGTCGGGATGTGCTGGTGCGTGTCTTTTATGCCCTCGGCGATGGGACGACGCCCTTTCGGCTCTCGCTGGCGGGGATCGGTCTGAACGTGGTTTTTGATTGGCTGTTGGTGGGTGGCCCGACCCCTTGGGGGAATCAGTCGCCGTTCAATTTCGGAGCGCCCGGGTTAGTGCTCGCCACGGTCGCCATCAACCTGCTCACCTGTCTTGCCTTGTTGGTTGCTTTGCAGCAACGGCTCTCAGGCCTCCCATTGCGGCGCTGGGGGCTTGATCTTTTGCGGCTGGCCATCGCTGGTGTGCTGGCCGCAGGCGGTGCCGGGATTCTGTTGGCCGTGGTGAGCTGGCCTTCAGGACTCGTGGGCCTGCTTCTGAAGGTGTCTGCACCTGGCCTGCTGGGTCTGCTGCTGTTTGCCTTGATCGGTGCTCAATTCAAGGTGGCGGAGGTGCGTCAGATCACGCAGCTTTTGGAGGGTCGATTCAGGTCTCGCTGAGACGAATATCACGCTCTTCACGTACCTGGATGGGAAGTTCCAACTGTTCGCGACCTACGAGCTGTGGTCCTTGAACGGAAACGATCCGTGCTTCGATCCCGAACTCCCTGAAGGCGGTTTCCAGTTCCTGAATCAGGGCCTTTTCGACCTGGGCCTCTGCATCGACCACCCGTCCAATCAGCCGTTCACCCAGTCGGCCGATGCGCTGGCGAACGACGTCTCTCGAGTTGGTGACTTCAATGATCAGCACACCAACCGCGGCGGATGGACTGCAACCTTATCCGCAGTAGGGCTCAAGGATTTCTTCGAGATCACGGAGCTGGCTGGGGGGAATGAGTTTGGCGAGGGGGAGCTGACTAGCGCCTCCTGCCAGCGGAACCTTCACGGCGTCGAGAGCCTGCCGAGCAGCTACTTCAGCTCCTTGATTGACGCGAGCACTGCATTCGATTGCGAGGGCGGAGGCCAGCTCGGCATCGCCGAGGTAAAGATGCCAGCCGCTGATTTGAACGTAAAGGCGATCAGCTAAAGCGCTTTGAAGGTCCTGCAGATCGCTGGCGGAAAGGGACATCAGCCCAGGAGGAGCGAGGGGGATGCCTCCATGCTGGCTTTATTCCTCTGGCTTGGGTCGCTGAAGAATTACCCATATCAACTGGCCCAGCCACAAGGTTGTCCAGAGTCCGGTGACCCAGGTCAAGCTTCCCGGAGGAAAGGGATGGCGCATCTCCTGCAGAAACCAACTGCCGCTGTTCACCGCGGCGAAGATGCCGCCGTGAAGGCACAGGTTCACGATGCGCTCGAAATGCCGGTAAGTCGGATCCTCAGGGTTAGCGGGGCCATACCAGCGGATCGGCATTGCTCGGGCACAGAAACACCTGAATCCTGGCGCGGCCGGGGCCCGGTTGACGAGCGGACCCTCGATGGGGTCTGATGGGTCCACGCCAGCGCTTGTAGCTCAGCGGATTAGAGCATCTGACTACGGATCAGAGGGTCGGGAGTTCGAATCTCTCCAGGCGCGTTTCAACTGCCCCCCATGGGCAGTTTTTTTTTGGTTGATCGCTCGGCCTGATCGCTGTGGTTTCTTACGATTGGTCAAAGCTTTACTGACATTTCATGGGCCAGGCTTCTGGACGCGCCATCGACGCTGATCTGGCTCAATCGGATCGGGATATTGCTGCGTTCATCAACCAGGAACAGCAGCGTCAGGAAACCCACCTTGAGCTGATCGCCTCGGAGAACTTCGCGTCCCGCGCGGTGATGCAGGCTCAGGGTTCCGTTCTGACCAACAAGTACGCCGAGGGTCTACCTAGCAAGCGGTATTACGGCGGTTGTGAGCACGTTGATGCCATTGAGGAGTTGGCAATCGAGCGGGCCCAGCAGTTGTTCGGGGCTGCATGGGCCAATGTGCAGCCCCACAGCGGTGCCCAAGCCAACTTCGCCGTTTTTCTGGCCCTGCTACAGCCCGGGGACACGATCATGGGGCTCGACCTGTCCCATGGCGGTCATCTGACCCATGGCTCTCCGGTCAACGTCAGTGGCAAGTGGTTCAACGTCGTTCAATACGGCGTCGATAAGGAGACCCAACGCCTGGATATGGAGGCGATTCGGCAGCTTGCTCTGGAGCACAAGCCCAAGCTGATTGTTTGTGGCTATTCCGCTTATCCGCGAACGATTGACTTCGCTGCGTTCCGTGCCATCGCGGATGAAGTGGGTGCCTATCTGCTGGCCGATATGGCCCACATCGCCGGCCTCGTGGCTGCTGGCGTGCATCCCAGTCCCGTGCCTCACTGCGATGTGGTGACCACCACCACCCACAAAACCCTTCGCGGCCCTCGTGGTGGTTTGATTTTGTGCCGCGATGCTGATTTCGCCAAAAAATTCGATAAGGCCGTTTTCCCGGGCAGTCAGGGCGGCCCTTTAGAGCACGTGATCGCGGCCAAGGCTGTGGCTTTTGGTGAAGCGTTGCAGCCTTCGTTTAAGGCTTACAGCCAGCAGGTGGTCGCCAATGCGGCAGCCCTCGCCGAACAGCTGATTGCCCGCGGCGTCGATGTCGTCAGTGGTGGCACCGATAATCATGTGGTGCTGCTTGATCTGCGGTGCATTTCGATGACAGGAAAAGTGGCTGATCTGCTGGTGAGTGATGTGCACATCACGGCCAACAAGAACACGGTTCCCTTCGACCCCGAATCACCCTTCGTCACCAGTGGCCTGCGTCTGGGAACTGCTGCACTGACCACGCGCGGTTTTGATGTCCAAGCCTTCCGCGAGGTCGCTGATGTGATTGCCGACCGTCTTCTGAATCCGGAGGATGACGCGATTCGGCAGCGTTGCCTGGACCGTGTGGCTGCTCTTTGTGAGCGCTTCCCGCTCTACGCCGACAGCAAGCAGCCTGTTCTGGCGTGAGGTTCGGCCCTTCCGCTCGAAGCAGCTTGGGTGGGTTCTGGTGTGCGGGTTGCAAGCTCTTTAGGATTGGGATTACTCCTTCTGACCGGGGGACCGTTTCTTTCCCGGAGCTTTCTTGAATCTCTTGGCCAGCCCTATTGCGGTTGCCTCGGTCAGTTTTCTTCTGGCCGCGGTGATCACCACGGTGCTGGTGCCCCGGGTGCGACGGCTGGGTCTTCGCTTCGGGTGGACCGATCAGCCCGATGAGCGCAAGCAGCACATCACCCCAATGGTGAGACTTGGAGGGGTTGCCATGGTGCTGGGTTTTTGTCTGGCCTTGGCAGCGGTCTGGTCGATGGGGGGCTTCGGACTGCTGGCTCCGGCAAGGGACCAACTGATTTGGAGCACCCTGGCCGGTTCGCTCTGCTTTTTTCTGATCGGCTTGGCGGATGACCTCTTCGCCCTTTCCCCGTGGCCGCGGCTGGCTGGGCAGGTTGCCGTGGCTTGTGCGGTTTGGAGCCAGGGCGTTCGGATTGGAGCCATCGATCTTCCCTGGTTCACTGCTTCCGCAGGTCCGATTGCCTTGCCGGACGGCCTCAGCCTTCTGGCGACCGTTGTTTGGCTGGTAGGGATTACCAATGCCATCAATTGGTTGGATGGCCTTGATGGCCTCGCCGCTGGGGTTGCTGGCATTGCCGCTGTCGGACTGGTGTCCGTCAGCTTTTCGCTCCATCAGGTGGCCGCTGGATTCCTGGCCGCTGCACTGGCTGGCTGCTGCCTTGGTTTCTTGCGACATAACTTCAACCCAGCCCGGATTTTCATGGGCGATGGGGGTTCTTACTTCCTCGGGTTCACCCTCGCTGCCGTCAGCATCGTGGGACCCGCCAAGGGGCTCACAACCGTCAGCTTGCTGTTGCCGCTCCTGATTCTCTCGCTGCCACTGGCCGACATGTCGGCCGTGATCATGGGCCGGCTGCGGGAAGGTCGCTCTCCCTTCTATCCCGACCGCCGTCACCTCCATCACCGTTTGCTTCGCGCCGGGTTCAGTCATCGGCGCACGGTTCTGTTGATCTACGTCTTCACCCAGTGGCTCGCAGCCCTCGCCCTGGTAGTTGCCAACGCTGAGATGCGCTTCCTCTGGCTGGCTCTCGCCACAGCCATCCTGGTGGCCACGGTCGTGATTAGTCGGCGTCAGCTGCAACACGAGCGGGCCCTGATGCGCACCACGCCGCGTGCCACACCCGTAGACCCTGCTGCCCTTGGGAAGCCGCGTGGCTGAATCGGGCGTTGAAGTTCTGTGTGTGGGCACGGAGTTGCTGTTGGGCGACATCCTCAATGGCAATGCCCGATGGATCGCTGAACAGTTGGCTGGTTTGGGGTTGCCGCATTACCGCCAGACTGTTGTCGGCGACAACAAAGACCGTTTGGTCTCCGCCGTGCGTGAGGCGTCGCAGCGTTGCAGGGTTCTGGTGACGACAGGCGGTTTGGGCCCCACGCCGGATGACCTCACCACAGATGCCCTGGCTGCTGCCTTCGAGACTCCTCTGGAGGAACGTCCCGAGCTCTGGCTGGAGATCCAGCGGAAGTTATCAGCGGGAGGCCGGCCGGTGGCTCCCAGCAATCGCAGCCAGGCTTTTCTCCCCCGCGGGGCTGAGGTTCTTCCCAATCCAAAGGGCTCGGCTCCCGGCATGATCTGGTCGCCGCGACCGGATTTCACCATCCTCACCTTTCCGGGGGTGCCCTCGGAGATGCAGGCAATGTGGACGGAGACTGCCGTCCCGTGGCTCCAAGCGCATGGTGGTGCCACCGGGATATTTGTTAGCCGTCAACTTCGCTTCAGCGGACTTGGTGAATCCGATCTGGCCGAGCATGTTGCGGATCTGTTGGCCTCCACCAACCCAACGGTGGCTCCCTACGCCTCCCTCGGAGACGTGAAATTACGGCTCACAGCCTGTGCACCGAGTGCCGATGCTGCCGCTCAGATGCTGGTGCCGCTTGAAGCGGAGCTGCGCCGTCGCACAGGGGACCACTGCTACGGCGTGGATGAGGACAGCCTGGCGTCGGTGGTGATCAGCCTGCTCAAGCAACAGGATCAGTCTCTGGCGGTGGCTGAATCCTGCACCGGAGGCGCACTGGCGGCGGCTCTCACGGCTGTTGCAGGCTCCTCATCAGTTTTTCAGGGTGGCGTCATCGCCTATAGCAACGCGGTGAAACAGGGCCTGCTTGGGGTGTCGACGGATCTGCTCATGACCCATGGTGCTGTCTCGCAGCCAGTGGTCGAAGCGATGGCCCTGGGAGCCAGGGAGCGCCTGAATTGTGACTGGGCGATTGCGGTGAGTGGAATTGCCGGGCCTGGAGGTGGAAGCGCTGAGAAGCCTGTGGGCTTGGTGCACTTTGCCTTGGCCGGCCCCCATGGTTGTGAGGCTTGGGTGCACCGCTTCGGTGAGCGGCGTGGCCGGGCGGCTATTCAGAAGTTGAGCGTGATCCGCGGCTTAGACCGTCTTCGTCTGCGCTTGCTCGCTCAGGTTTAGGGTCGACGGTTCCTGCGGCTGAACAGTTGAGTTCCGGCACCCTCTACGACAAGGTGTGGGATCTGCATCGGGTGGCGGAGCTTCCCGGCGGATCCACCCAATTGTTTGTCGGGCTTCATCTCATCCATGAGGTCACCAGTCCCCAGGCGTTCTCGGCTTTGAAGGACAAGGGCCTGAAGGTGTGTTGTCCCGAGCGCACTGTGGCCACGGTGGATCACATTGTGCCGACCACCTCCCAGCAACGTCCGTTCGCCGACCCGTTGGCGGAGGAGATGCTCAGCACCTTGGAGCGAAACTGTCAGGAGTACGGCATTCCTCTCAACAACATCGGCAGCGGAAGGCAGGGCATCGTTCATGTGATTGCCCCGGAGCTCGGTCTGACCCAGCCGGGGATGACGGTGGCTTGCGGTGACTCCCACACCTCCACCCATGGCGCCTTCGGGGCGATCGCCTTCGGAATCGGGACCAGTCAGGTCCGCGATGTGCTTGCCAGCCAGAGCCTGGCCATGAACAAGCTCAAGGTGCGCCGAATTCAGGTGAATGGTCTCCTGTCGGAGGGGGTGTCTGCGAAGGATCTGATCCTTCATGTGATTCGCCGCCTTGGCGTGAAAGGCGGCGTTGGTTACGCCTATGAGTTCGCAGGGCCTGCGATCGAGGCGCTGTCCATGGAAGAGCGGATGACCCTCTGCAACATGGCGATCGAGGGTGGAGCCCGTTGCGGTTACGTCAATCCTGATCAGATCACCTTTGACTATCTGAAAGGTCGTCCCCATGCCCCCGAGGGTGATGCCTGGACCCGCGCTGTCTCCTGGTGGAGCTCCCTGTCCACCGACCCCGATGCAACGGTCGACGATGAGGTGGTCTTCGATGCGGCTGCGATTCCACCCACGGTGACCTGGGGCATCACTCCCGGCCAGGGTCTGGGGATCGATGAAACGGTTCCCAGCCTCGATCAGCTGGATTCAGGGGAGCGTCCGATCGCGGAGGAGGCTTACCGCTATATGGATCTCCAGCCAGGAACGGCCATTGCTGGAGTCCCTGTGGATGTCTGTTTCATCGGCAGCTGCACCAATGGTCGTCTCAGCGATCTCCGTGCCGCTGCCGATGTGGCCCGTGGGCGCCAGGTGGCTGAGGGCATCAAGGCGTTTGTGGTTCCCGGCTCGGAGCAGGTGGCAAAAGCCGCTGAAGCGGAAGGGCTGGATGCGGTGTTCCGTGCCGCAGGCTTCGAGTGGCGGGAGCCCGGTTGTTCGATGTGTCTGGCCATGAATCCGGACCGGTTGGAGGGACGACAGATCAGCGCCAGCTCCAGCAATCGAAATTTCAAGGGTCGTCAGGGATCGGCCAGTGGGCGGACTTTGTTGATGAGTCCAGCGATGGTGGCCGCTGCTGCCGTGAATGGTCGTGTGACTGATGTCCGTACTTTGATTTCTCCGTCAGCATCGTGATGGCTCTCTTCCCGACTGGTCCTGTTCAGCATGTGAGTGGAACGGCCATTGCCGTTCCAGGCGAAGACATCGATACGGATCGGATTATTCCGGCACGGTTTCTTAAATGCGTCAGTTTCGAGGCGCTGGGCGACCAGGTGTTTGCTGATGACCGTCTGGAACTCTCCGGTGAGCATCCCTTTGATCAGGTCCGTTATCAGGGTGCCTCGATCCTGATGGTGAATGGCAATTTCGGCTGCGGTTCCAGCCGTGAGCATGCACCCCAGGCGTTGATGCGCTGGGGAATCCGTGCGGTGGTCGGTGTCAGTTTTGCGGAGATTTTCTATGGCAACTGCCTCGCTCTGGGCATTCCCTGTGCAACGGCTGCGCCGGATGAGATCAAGGCGATTCAGGCGCAGGTGTCTCGTGAACCAGGTGGCTCGTGGCAGCTGGACCTTGCTGGTTTGCAATTGACGTCTGCGGAGTCCAGCTGGCCTGTGTCGATCGATGCCGGCCCTTTGGACATGTTGCGCAGCGGTCGCTGGGATGCCACGTCCCAGCTTCTGGATAATGGCCCTCAGGTCGCAGCGTTGATGCAATCACTGCCTTACATCAACCAATTCGCCGCCAATTGACGGTCAAGTACGACTCCTGTGTCTATGAAAGAGACAGGAGGTTGCGTGTTGATGGCTCATTCGTTGTCGCGGTTGTTGTTGCCGTTGTTGGTTCTTGTCGGTGTCGGTCCCGCAGGTGCCATGCCGCTTCAGGTCCAGCCCCACGATCCCTTGGATCGCAGCTGTCCTGGTTGTGACCTGCGCCATGCGGATTTTCGTCAAGCTCATCTCATCGGCGCTGATTTTCGGGGAAGCGATTTGCGCGGAGCCGATCTCAGGGAGGCGAATCTTGAAGGTGCTGATCTGACGGGGGCCCTGCTGCAGGGAGCTGACCTTCGGGGAGCCAACCTCACCAATGCGGAGCTGTCTGGTGTGGATCTGCGCAATGCCGATCTGCGGGACGCTCAGGTGATCAATGCCTATGCGCCGAACGTTCGGACCACTGGCATGCGTTATGCCGGTGCCTCACTGCTCGGAAGTGATCTGATCATCGGTGGCGGTGACTGATCAGAAGGGTCGATCCGAGTTGCTGATGTCCATCCAGTTCGTCGGGGTGTAAGGCACAAACGGCACTCCCGTGCCTTTAAAGCCAAAGTCGTTGAGACGGAAGCGGACGCCACCAATACCTTCGTACGGATTGAAGTAGATCCCGACGTCATAACTGCGACGTTGCCAGCGCAGTTCGACGTTCGAGTTGACCGTTTTGCCGTAGTACTCCGAACCGGGGTCGACGTTGTAACTGACGCCTGTACTCAGCACGACTGGCCCCACGATCTGCTGGGTGAGCCCGATTCCAAGGGTGGCGAGATCGACGTTCCGATCAAAGGCGAAGGGGCTGTTGCCGTTTTTCAGGGAGCCGCTGCCCACGATCGAGATCTGTGTGAAATCGAGGAAAGGCTTGCTGAAGGTGCCCAGGGTGATGGTGGGCCCTCCGCTGAGGCTCAGGGTCTCTTGGTGACGGCCATCGCCATAGGCAGCCACCGAAGTGTTGACGTTGGTGTGCAGACTCAACCCGGGAACAATTGGGACGGGGGAATAGCGATAGGCCGCCGTTGGAATCAGCTCTGCTGTGTTCCCTTTCAACAGGGGAATCTGGCTGGTGATTGAGGCATACAAGCTGCCACGCCCAGTACGTACGGGGCGGTTGCTGTTGAAGCGATCGGCGTCGTAGTCACCGATGGCACCTCGAATCAGATAGTTGTGATCTATGTCCCCTGTCGACCAGCTGCCCCGGGTCTGAGTGTAGATGCCATAGGCCGCATTGATGTCGGTCTCGCCCAGGGAGCCATTCCAAGTGCGGTAGCGGTAAGCCCCGAACAGCTTCGTTTCCAGCACGCCCAAACTGCCCAGGTCGATATCTCTGCCGAAGCTTCCCCAGAAGCGACTTGCGCTGAGGATGTCATCGGCATCAAAGCTGCTCATGTCGGCGTCGGCGCTCAGCCTGTAATCCCCGTACCGGCCACGAAGTTTGGCGTCCAAGCCAAACAAATCACCGGCACTGTTGAAATCGCCGTCCATGGCGCGCTGGAGCATGAACTGCGGCTGAAGGGATAGCTCCGTGCTGGTACCGATGGTTAGAGGCTTGAGGTTGCGTCCTACAAAAAGGCCACCGCGGTCTTTGTTGTCGATGCCAACAACCAGACGGTTCTCAACTTCCTCCTCCTTCTGGATGAGCTGTCGACGTGTCACAGGGATGGGCAGTCGCTCTTCGACGATCAGGCGGTTGCGACGCGCCGAGATCAGCACATCACCATTGGCTTGTTCCCTGGCAATCACATCCTCTGCATCGATCCTGGTTTGAGCAGGGGTGAACGGATCGTTGCTGAATCCCATGCGGTCGGCTTGCCAGCCATCAGCCGTGATCAAGACCTTCGAAGCCTGGATTCTCCAGCGGCTGATCGTGCCATTCAGGAGATTTGTGCTTCCCAGACTCTTTAGTTGAGGAACTTTGACCACACCGAAGCGGTTTTCATCCCTGATTGAGGAATTCAGGCGTTGAACGGGGATGCCGCTGCGTCGTTCGATGCTGAAACTGCCCTGGAAGTCGATGTCCGAGACGCGCTGGTCGATCTTGGCAATAGCCTCCGTCCGCATGGCTTGCTGCTGGGCCGGGGGAATCGGTTCCTGTTCGGTTTTGCCATCACTGGAGACATGGCGCTGGGGGTCACCGCCGTCACCGAGGGCAATGGAGTCGAGGCGGTCAGAAAGGGAGGAAGGCTTGACGCGATGGTCGCGATCCGGATCTGCGCACTCCGGCAGGGGAGGCATCATGGCGCTCTCCGGCTGGGGTGTGTCCCGTCCCCAGCGATAGCGCAGACCGAGCAAGTAGGCATTGCTGCCTTCGCTGACCCCTCCATAGGTACCGAACGCACCGGAGCGGTGGTGAATGCGGCCGACGAGTGACAGGTCGGAGGAGACAGCGGCCTCGACCTCGAAGCCGAGATAGTTCAGCAGTTGGGTGTAGTTCTCGCGGAATGTTTTCTCGTAAAGGCTGACGTCAGAGTTGTAACTGATGCCTTCCACGAAGCTGAGGCTCAGCCACGGCTGAACCCAGACGCGCGCTCCGATCCCCAGGACTCCTTCGCCGAAGGCTTGTGGGGGTAGATCGGCATAGGGGTTGCTCTGGTTGAATTCGCCCCCCTGTTGCTGCTTGGCCATGTGGCTGAACAGGTCAGCCTCAAGTTCGATGGCCAGTGGTCCAGCGCGCATGATTCGCCTTTGCACGCCCAAGCCCAGCACGGCTTCCGGTCGCATCCGACCGTTGAACATGAAGGTGTCGCCGAAGGCGGCATCAATCATCTGGCCTCCCCAGGCCGTGACCGCCCAGGGTTGTGGATGCCAGTCGGGTACCGGAGGGAGGAGAGGAGGACAGGCCACCGGAGGCATGTCCTCGTTGCTGTCTGGGGTGACTTCTGTGGAGGAAATCTTTGACGGCGACTCAGATGGCGTCTCAGGCCGTTTCTCAGTCGCTGGGGATGTCGTGCGAGAGGTTGTAAACGGATTGGTGAGGGGCTCTTCTAGGTCGATGACCCCATAGACATCATTGAGCTGACCTTCGTTTTGGACGAGGTTGTAGCGGAAGCTTGACGCTTGAAAATATTGCTTGCCGCGTCTTAAACGCACGGCACCGCGGGCATAGAGCGTGCGGAAGCCAGCATCGAATTCAATCCGATCGGCGCGCAGTTCAGCGTTTCCGAGCTGAATGCTGACGTTGCCTTCGGCAATTGTGGCTTTGGTGTTGCGATCGCTGTACTGACGATCTGCCTGGATTTTCAGATGTGCGGGTGCTGGTGCCACAGCGGATATCTGTTCAGCCGATGAGGCTGAAACTGGCAATGCCGAGACCGGTCCCGTAATCAGGGTTCCAGTCAGTGCGAAGAGAAGGCGATGAGCCCCCAAGGCAATCCTGCTGCGGGCCACGATCCTGCCAGCTGAGCCCAAGGATCAAGCCTTGATCAGACCAGTGCGTTGCGCGGTCTGTTCGAGAGGGTCACTCAATCTTCGAGGTCTTTGCGGCTGGGAGTGCGGCTTGGATCGCTCGCAAGGAACCCGAACACGAAAATGCCGATGAAAAAGAAGACGACCGAATAGACGGAGATCTTGAGGGCGAGCATGGAGACCGACCGGCGTCTGTGACAAGGGCATCATCTTATGGGGCATAACAGCGTTAGCTGGGGAATGAACCCTGAACAGGTCGCTCGATCGGAGTGGATTGAAACGTTTCGCAGTCGGTCGCGTCGTGATCTGCGTGCGAATTGGTGCCGGTCAGGTTCTGCCAAGGCCGGTGTTTTTCTTGATGAAACTTGGGGATCGACCCATCGCCCGGACTGGGCCAAACGTGGTCTGCTGATTTGGCCAAGGGGGCGTCAATGGCTGCGTCTTGAACAGCGGTTGTTCTGGCCAGATGGCTGGTGCAATAGGGAGTCTTGCCGTGCACGACTGGTGCTGAGCTGGTGGGCTGAGCACATGCGGCTATGGGTTGACGACGTGCTGGTGCATGAGGGGGATCTGTTTGATACCGCCTGTCGTTGGCCTCTTCCCGAGCGATGCCGCCAGGGGTCTGCGCTGAATCTTCTGCTGGAGCTTCGCAGCCCACTGCATGACGATGGAGCTCTGATCAGCAGCCATCTGGACCTGGAGCCGCAATCAGCGGGCACGGATCCAGATGGCACGCTGCTCCCCTCGGCCTTGGAACTGCATCTGGCAGCGGATGGTGATCTGCCGCCGCATTGGGCGGATCTGGACCCCAGCGGCGCTGAGGCTCAGGTCGCTGTCGCGACGCACCTTCACCAGGCGGCAAGCCCTGGAGGTTCAATGCATTGGCTCGGTCATGCTCATTTGGATCTGGCCTGGCTCTGGCCGGTTGCCGATACCTGGCAGGCCGCTGAACGCACCTTTCGATCGGCATTAGCTCTGATGCGGCGTTGGCCTGAGCTGCGCTTTGCCCATTCCACGCCGGCGCTTTACGCCTGGATGGAGCAGCATCGCCCTGCTCTGTTTGCTGAGATCCAGGAGGCCAGCCGCGACGGCCGCTGGGAGCCGATTAATGGTCCCTGGGTGGAGACGGACTGCGTTCTGGTCAGCACGGCGTCGTTGTGGAATCAATTCGCTCTTGGTCAGGACGACAGCCGTCGCCGCTTCCCGGAATGGGTCCATGAATTGGCCTGGCTGCCAGACAGCTTTGGCTTCGCGGCAGGATTGCCTGCGGTGGCTGCCGCCACCGGTGTGCGCTGGTTCTGTACGCACAAGTTGGCCTGGAATGCTGAGAACCCATTCCCGCACCGTGTGTTCCGTTGGCGTGGACGGGGACGATCCGAACTTCGGAGCCTGATGCTGCCGCCGATCGGGCGTCGTGCTGACCCCGTGGAGATGTTGGTGGAGCAGCGTGCATGGCATCAGGCCACGGGGCTAGAAACGGCGCTCTGGATCCCTGGTGTTGGAGATCACGGTGGTGGTCCCACCGACGAGTTGCTGGAGCAGATCGAGCTCTGGGAGGGGCAAACGAATGCGTTGCCTACCCAAGCCGGCACGGTGCGTGAGTTCCTGACGGAGCTGGAGCGGGGCGATCAGGCCTGGCCGGTGTGGCGTGATGAGCTGTTTCTGGAGTTGCACCGCGGCTGCGCCACCAGCCGGCCAGATCAGAAGCGTCACAACCGCACGCTGGAGAGGCTTTTGCGGGAAGCCGACGCTGCTTCGGCCCTGTTGGCACTCGCTGGTCAGGACAGCGGCAGCAGTGATTGGCGTCCGCTGTTGTTTCAGCAGTTTCACGACATCCTTCCGGGAACTTCGATCCCGGAGGTGTTTGAGCAGGCGGAACCGGTCTGGTGCTTGGCTCGGCGCCAGGCCCGCCAGGAACGCGACCGGAGGCTGGCAAGGCTGCCTTGTGCGAATGACTCCGCGGTGGACTGGAGTTGGTGGGGTCTGCAACCTTTGGCCTCATGGTCACCAATGGTTCGCCTTCCAGCTGGATCGTGGTCGGTCGATGCCGTTTCACTGCCCCAGCAGGCTGCTGCGGTTGGTGGGACTTGGGTGCAGTTGCCATGTCAGCAAGGCAGTTGCTCTGTGCCCCTCAGGCGTGAACCAGGGTTGAAGCACTGTGCTTCTGAACCCCGTCACCCCGTGGTCATCGCATCGCTGGGGTCAGGAGCCTGGCGTCTGGGTAATGATTTGATTGAACTTGATGTCTCCGCAGCCGGACTCCTTGCTTTCAAGGGGAGTGATGGAAGAGAGCAGTTATCGGCGCCGCTGCAGCTCGAGCGCTACCGAGACCGTGGAGAATTTTGGGATGCCTGGGATCTGGCTGCTGGTTACCGCTCCAATCCCCTGGGTGTTGGCTCCACGGGATCGTTGCAATGGCTCGAGAAGGGCTCCCTGGTCGCCCATTTGGTGCTGAGGCGAAAAATTGGCGCCAGTTCCATGCGCCTGGACCTGCGGCTGAAGGCCGATACGCCTTGGCTGGAGCTGATCTGCAGCATCGACTGGTGCCAGACCCACGAGTTGTTGCGCCTGGAGCTGCCGCTGGCGACTCCCGCCGTTCGGATCGGTGCCGACACCAGTGGAGGGGTGATTGAACGCCCCGCTGAGCCGATGACACCTCGGGAAAAAGCCCGTTGGGAAGTCCCTGTGATCTCTTGGTTCGCCTCGCAGTCGGCGGCTCCTGGAGGTGGGTTGGCTGTGTTGCTGGATGGTCCTCAGGGGGTTGATTGGTCTCCATCACGACTTGGCATTTCGCTGCTGCGCGGTCCAACCTGGCCTGATCCCAGTGCTGATAAGGGCTGGCATCGCCAGCGTCTTGCTCTCATGCCGTTGTCAGGCTCCTGGAGTGATGCCGGTGTACCGCAGGCTGCGATTGCATTTCGCGAGCCTGGTTGTTGTGCACCTCTGCCCGCTGAGCTGCGTCAGTGGTTCCCATCGCTCCCGAATCAGCTCACGCCGGTTGCTCTGCAGCGCAATGGCGGTGACTGTTTGCTGAAGCTGATGAACGCGGGATCTGCGCGCTGTAGATGGGCCCCTGGTTCAGGCTGGCGCGTTCGCTTTCAAGCCGACTCAACTGCAACAGATCAAGTGGTGATCGCTCCCGGAGACCTCGTGTCTCTCGTGCTGTTTCAGTCCTCGTGATCGTCAAACGGGTCATCGAGAGCTTTTGATGGCGGACCAAAGGCCTGGTACACACCAAAACCGGTGAGTCCGAACAAAACGGCGAGCACACCGATGGCAACGGACAGGGCTGGGGACGACGTTTCCATCACATCTCTCGACAGGATCGACCCCGAACCGGAGTCGGCCCCTACAGTATCGGGACTTCAAACCACCCGAGACCCAGCGTAGTCATGGCCCAACGCACCCGTCTGGGAGACCTTCTCCGCCCACTGAACTCCGAGTACGGCAAGGTGGTTCCCGGATGGGGCACCACACCCGTGATGGGCATCTTCATGGTGCTTTTCTTGGTGTTCCTGCTGGTGATCCTTCAGCTCTACAACAAGTCGCTCATCCTTGAGGGCATCAACGTGAACTGGAACGGCCTCGGCTGAATCTGAACCCATGAATATCTTCGGCGTCGGTCTCCCCGAAATGGCGGTTATCGGCGCCGTTGCGTTATTGGTTTTCGGTCCGAAGCGCTTGCCAGAGCTAGGTCGCACGTTGGGAAAGACCCTGAAGGGATTCCAATCTGCGTCCAAGGAATTTGAGCGCGAAATCAACAAAGCCATGGCAGATCCGGAGGTGCCAGCGGACGCTGCCAAACCGGTCGAAGAATTTCCCCCCGGCGACTGAGTCGCCACAACTGAGTCGCCACAGTGGTATGACCACCGATCTCAAGCTTGTCGTGGGACTGGGGAACCCCGGCACGAAATACACGGGCACGCGCCATAACATCGGTTTCATGGCTTTGGAGCTTTTTTCGGAGCGTTCCGGATTCAGCTTTCGGCAGCAAGCCAAATTGCATGGCTTGGCGGCCGACACAGGAGTGGGTGATCAGCGTTTGCGCCTTCTCATGCCGCAGACCTACATGAACGACAGCGGTCGTGCCATTCGTGCTGGGCTCGATTGGTTTGGCCTCGAGCCCCATCAACTGCTGGTGCTGGTGGATGACATGGATCTCCCCCTTGGCCGTTTGAGGTTGCGTGCTCAGGGCAGTGCTGGTGGTCACAACGGACTGCGTAGCACCATTCAGCATCTCGGCACCCAGGCGTTCCCCAGGCTGCGGATCGGGATTGGTGCTCCGGCTGAGAACCCTGCCGAGCGTCGTGCCCGAACGGTGTCTCACGTGCTTGGTCCCTTCAGCAAGCTGGAGCAACCCTGTGTGGGCGCTGTCCTGGACGCTGTCCTGGAAGGGATTCATCGTCTTCAACGTCAGAGCTTTGAGCGCGCCGGGACCTGGATCAACGGGTTTCGCTACGACCTGGAGTCCGAAGACTGATGCCGGCTCTTCCGGCGACAACAGCCCATCTACGGGTGCTTCGCCAATGTTTTCAGGCGAAATGTGTGGAGGGTGAGGTCTCTGCCGGAGGCTTTGAGTGGCAGTTTTCCTGGGCGTTTGACCGCGGCGAGCTGATGGTGGAGCCGTCCTTAGGACGTGCCCTGATCGAGGATGCTTTGCGGCGATTCCTGGTGCGTTCTGATTACAAGCTCGAACCAGGAGGTGACTACACCTTCATGGTCAGGGCCAGGTTTTGAGCAAGAACATGGGTGCAGGCTCTGGCCATTGCAGGCGGCACCCCAGGTGCTCTTCAAGCATGACCAAGGCGGCAACAGCATCCAGGTCCACCGGTGGAATGCGCAGCCCTTTCGGTAGAACTCGGCGCCAACCCCGAGCCGGCCACAGCGTCCAGTAACGCTGTCTTGCCCGCAGGGTGGTTCCCTGCTCCGGAATCACGGTGAGCCTGCCCAGGCCTTCCAGCCGCTTGATCCACGCTTGGCTTCCTGTTCCGTCGCCAATCAGGATGCGATCTAGAGCTTCGTCTTGATTCCACTGCTCGAGCCAGGGTTCCACGGCCTCTGGGGTCAGCACATGGCCCTCGCAGACAAGACCATGCTGAAGATCGGCCAGCACAAGGCCACATTTGCAGCGGCCTGGGTCGAGCACGGCCACCCGCTTCATGGGGATGCCTCAACCGTGACGACCACAGCATCGGAGCTGTAGCTGATCCCTGCGGCAATCACCTTCAAGACCACGCGTTTGCTGGGTCCCTCTATCAATGTCTGGGCCAGTTGGGAGAGTGCTGATCCATCGAATTGCAGTCCTTCCGTCAGGGATCCTCGCCGTTGCACCTCGGCATAGGCCGAGGCCAAGAGAAGGTTCAGCCGCGTTCGAATGCCATCCGGTGTGCGTTCATCCGTTCGCAGTGTGGTGGTCGCTAGCACGTCACCGCTTTGCGCCACCGGGCGGTTGGGACGCACTTCGGGGAAGGCGTACACCGCCGTTTCACCACGCAGCACATTGGTGGCGGAGCGCAGCGAGATCACCCAGGTGTCCGGCTTGCGGATGATGTTCTGCAAGCGTTCCACGTCGCTGCGGGGAACGCGGATCAACTGTCGTTCGGGTGCTTCACCCGGCCTCACCTTGCCGTAGGCGTTGGCATTGGCCTCTTGAAGCAGCCTGTCGACAGCTTGTTTCGCTTGATCAGGAGCATCGAGACGAACCGTTGCTCTCGCCAAGGTCTGTCCGCTACTGATCACCACCGATCCACGCCTCAGGGCGACCAGGTTGAATTCGAGTTCCTTGAGTTCCTTCTCGCCAGCTCGGATTCGGCTCCGCACGCTGTTCAATTCGGCCTCCGTGCGCTGGATGTCGGCATCGCGGGAGGCGATGTCCCGGCTCAGACGCTCACGTTCTGCTTCGAGTTGGGCGCGTTCGTTCTGCAGAGGAGCCAGTTCACGGCGCATGGTGTCAGCCCGTTGCTGTGACTGCTTGAGTTCAGCGGCGATCCGGTTGGCTTCTGTTCGGGTCTCTTCTCGTTCCCGTTCGGCTGCATCGAGCTGCCGCCGGCTGTCCTGGAGCCGGTCTTGCAGAGCATCCAGTTCAAACAGGCCCACCCGCAGCTGGCGGCTCACCAGCAGCAGCAGGCCGAGCGACAGTGCGCTGATCAGGCTGCCGGTCAGCACCGTGATCAGAACGGCGGTCCGTCGCGGGCGCATCTTGAACAGACTCAGGCGGGCCTTGCCGACACGACTTCCCAGCCGGTCACCCAGGGTCGACAGAACGCCCCCGAGCACCAGCAGAACCAGGATCAGTGCCCAGCCACTCATGGCCGCACCTGTGGGTAGACGTGCTGCCTAGCTGAATCGTTTGGCCAGAGCGATTGGATCCAGAACGGTGATTTTTTTGCGGTCAATCTGAACCAGACCGGATTGACGCAAGTCTCCCAGCAGACGCGTGATTGTCACGCGCGTTGAGCCAATCGCTTCGGCGATGGCCTGATGGGACAGGCGCAGGTCGATGGTGATTCCCAGTTCATCTGCTACGCCGAAATCCCTGCACAGCACCAACAGAAAGCTCACCAGTCGGGATGACATGTCCCTGTGGGTCAGCGTTTCGATCATCGTTTCGGTCTGAAGAATCCGACTGGAAAGGCCCTGCAGTAAGCGCAGGCCAACGCTGGTATCCGCTTCAATCGCCGCCTTCACGGATGTCGCAGGCGCCGTCACCATCTCGACTCTGGTGAAGGCTACGGCGTGGTAGAAGCGATCAGACCGTTGTCCGGTCAGCAACGACAGCACCCCAAAGAGGCTGTTCTCGCGGAGCAAGGCCACTGTGATCTCTTCCCCTGACTCGTAGACGCGGGAGAGACGGACCGCTCCGCGGCGGATCAGATAGACCCGTTCAGCAGGATCTCCAGGGAAAAAGATGGTCTTGTTGCGGTCCACCAGTTCACTGCTGGCGCCGTCCAGATCCCGGATGATTTCCAGGAGGGAGCGGTTGGCCGGTTCTGTGCTGGGGGTTGGAGCCACCATCTGCGGGGCGTATCGGCTGAAACCTCGGCTACTGGTCATGACAACCCCCTTGTGAGGCGAAGCTACGGAGCCAACGGTGGCTGCCGTGTAGCGGTTATTACGTAACTCTGCTGTGCTCGTTCATCGCTTGGCGTTGCGCCTGCATCAGGGATGTCAATCCAGGCTCAGCCAGATCCAGTAATTCATTGAGCTGGCTGCGGCTGAAGGGCGCTCCCTCCGCAGTTCCCTGGATCTCCAACAGGCGACCATCGCCAGCCTGCACAACATTCAGGTCCACCTCAGCTCTGCTGTCTTCGCTGTAGTCCAGATCCAGCAAGGCCTGGCCATCCACCAGGCCGACGGACACGGCCGCTACCTGGTCGATCAGTGGCGATTGCTCCAGAATCCCCTTTTCCACGAGTGAAAGGCAGGCTTGATCAAGGCCGAGCCAAGCTCCCGTGATGGATGCAGTCCGTGTTCCGGCGTCGGCCTGGATCACATCGCAGTCGATCAGCAAGGTGCGCTCGCCCAGACGCTTCATGTCGATCACAGAGCGAAGGCTTCGGCCGATCAACCGTTGAATCTCCTGCGTGCGGCCCGACAATTTCATGAGCTCCCGTGATTGCCTCTGCGGCGTGGATCCCGGCAGCAGCCGGTATTCGGCGCTGACCCAGCCCAATCCTTCCCCCTTGCGCCAGCGGGGAACGTTGTCCTCCAGGCAGACGCTGCACAGAACAGCGGTTCGGCCGGTGTGAACCACAAGGGAGCTCAAGGCAAAACCCATCGGATTCCAGGTCACCGAGAACGGCCGTAATTGCTCAGGCCGACGGCCATCGGTGCGGCTTCCAGCGGTTTGGCTCATCGGTGGTGTGCAGTTCTGCAAGCCTCGCAGGCGGTTGGTTCTCGCCCGTCCAAACACTATGGGTGGTGTCAATGCACTTGTGGAATGTCATCTCGCCGCTACATTCAAGGTCTTGCCGGGATTGCCCGGACGGATGTTGCCGTGATGACCACAAGCCTTGCCGACCCCCAAGCGTTCCAGAACTCTCTGGATCGGGATCAGCAGGCTTTGCAGCGGGCAGGACTCAGGCCCCTGCCACCTGTTGCAGATCCTCCACCGCTGTATCTGGTGGCTCCCGAAGGGCAGCTCCAGGTGCACACGGCGCCCTATCGCGGCAGTTTCGCCAATGTTCTCAGTCAGGCGATGCGTTCCGCTGGTCTGGGCAGTCGTGTTCTGATCAGTCAGTTCCTCAAAGGGGGCGTGCAGCAGGGGCCCGCAGGTCGCGTCCAACTTTGTGGAGGCCTGGTCTGGCTGCGTCCTGAGGTGCCTCTCTGCCTCTCCTCTCCGAATCACCCCGGCGGTGCGGAGGCGGTTGCTGCCGTTTGGTCCATCTGCCGTCAGCATTTGATTCAGGGGGATCTCGACCAATTGGTCCTGGATGAAATCGGCCTGGCTGTGGCCTTCGGTTACCTCAATGAATCGGACGTGATTGCAGCTCTCGAGCAGCGGCCCGCCTCGATGGATGTGATCATCACAGGACCTGCGATCCCCGCCGGCGTGGTGGAGATGGCAGATCAAGTCACGGAGTTGCGCCGAGGTTTCTGATGCTCAAGTGCGATCGCTGGATCACTGAACAGGCTGGGCAGGGAATGATCGAGCCATTCCAGAGCGGCCTCGTCCGTCATCTGGATCCGGAGCAGAAGCTGCGTCCGGTGCTGAGCTTTGGTTGCTCCTCCTACGGCTACGACCTACGCCTGTCTCCTCAGGAATTTTTGATCTTCCGGCACGTTCCCGGCACGGTGATGAATCCCAAGCGGTTCAATCCGGCAAATCTCGAGCCCACTCCTCTCCATGAAGATGAGGACGGTCGATATTTCATTCTTCCGGCCCACTCCTATGGCCTTGGCGTGGCGCTTGAAAAGCTTCGAGTTCCTCCCAACATCACTGTGATCTGTTTGGGTAAGAGCACCTATGCCCGCCTTGGAATCATTGTGAACACCACCCCAGCGGAAGCAAGCTGGGAGGGGCACCTCACCCTTGAATTCAGCAATAGCTCTGGTGCTGACTGCCGGATCTATGCCGATGAAGGCATCTGTCAGCTGTTGTTTTTTGAGGGTGATCCCTGTGCGACCACCTACAGCGATCGACAGGGCAAATACCAGCACCAGCCAGAACGTGTGACGCTCGCCAAGGTTTAGACCTCCCCGCTTTAAGGGGCCAGTCGTGCTCGATGCAGCCTGCTTTTTTCGTACCAGGCGGCGAACTCAGGAGCCCAATCCAACATGTGGGGCCACATCAGATCGCAGAGCTGGCGGATCTCCAGCTGAGCATCGAGTTTGGCTCGCAGATCCATGAAGTGGAGAAACGCGCGCAAACTGAAGCTCACCACAAAGTGCTGGCGGTAGTCGAACGGAAGGATGCCGCGGGCGTGCTCCTCGGAGAAGCCGGCTTTGAGAAGATCCCTGTATCGCTCGGCCGCGCTTCGGCACAGATCAAGATCTTGGTTGCGCAGCTCTTCCGTGTAGGCATATTTCTTGCCCTGCCTGTCGCTGTAGTCGCCGACGGGCCGCAAATAAAACACCTCTTCAAGCTCTAGGGCCCCATCCGCTGCTCTGCAGATGCGATCGCCCGTGTAGCGCATCGATTGCACATCGAAGCTCACGCCGACCCGATGGGTGCGGGCCTGCTGCATCACCGAATGAGGAAACCAGCCCACATTCAGCACGATCTGTGCATGTTCCATGGGGCCGTAATGGCCGCGCTCTCCGGATAGCAAACGTTTGACGCAGATCTCCCCAGCCCGTTGTTCATCAGGCCAACTGGCACGATCTCCGGCCACAAAACCTTCGCTGTAGTCCTGATGCATGGCCGCATAGATGCATTGCTGCGGGTTCGGCGTGGCAGCGATCAGATCGACCCGAAAGCGGTCCATGGGAGCGTCAGAGTGACGAGTTGTGGTGATCATGGCGAGGTGTGTCAACCATGGCTGCGGGGTCCAGCCGTTGGTTGGCTCGACGTTCCCGCTAATGCGCTATTGGCGGAGGAGGGGCCAGGAAGACGGCTGATGCTGCCGACTCCAGGCAAGGCCGGCAATGGCTGATTCTCAAGCAGTGCAGCACTCAAGAGTTGCAATTCTTCCGAGCTGCGCAGGCCGAGGGATCGGCCCCTTGGCTCCCCCTCGGCGTTGAACAGGTTCAACTGAGGAATGCCATTTACGTCGTAGCGATCAACCAGATCTTGCCAACGGGGATTGTCGACGTTCACCAGAACTACATCGAGTCGCTCTCGGGAACTTTGCTCCAGTTCCAGCATTGAGGGAGCCATTTCTCTGCAGACCTGACACCAGTCGGCGTAGAACTCGATCAGTGTGGGCCGGCCGTTGTTTAAAGCAGTCTGCGGGTCGAGTGATCGTCTCGCCAGCTGCTCCATCGGGCTTTCGCTCTGAATACCACCTCGCAACATCACCAGACCGAGGGCGAGAGCAACCGCGACCAGCACCAGCACCCATCGCTGTGTCGTGCCAAGGGGAGAAGACTCAGGGGAACGTGTCATCGCGCCTCAAACGCTGCCATCACTTTGGCAGCTCCTCCGGAAGCTCGCGGCTAGCTTGCACCCATGCCAATTCTGCGACTGCTGAGCCTTCCGGTTCGGGCGCCGTTGCTGACGGTGCTGTTT
This sequence comes from Synechococcus sp. UW106, assembly GCF_900474015.1. Classification (NCBI taxonomy): domain Bacteria; kingdom Bacillati; phylum Cyanobacteriota; class Cyanophyceae; order Synechococcales; family Synechococcaceae; genus Synechococcus; species Synechococcus sp. UW106. Next base: position 38,591 of record NZ_UCNV01000009.1, on the reverse strand, counting down.
CTCGTTGCGGTTGTGCTCGGCAACCATTGGCAGGTTGTTCAGCCCGCGTTCACCTCTCTCTTCGGGGTGAGTTCGGCCTGGTTCTGGTGCCTCGTGCTGCTGCAGGCCGAGGTGGTTGTCGTGTTCTGCACAATGCCGGATCTGCTTCTGCGGCAGGTGTCGATGCTCATGGCGTCCAGCCGGGTGATGACGTTGGTAGTCACGTTGCTGTTGGTGATTACCGGTGGCATTTACCTGCTCAAGCTCAATGTTCTTACCGACGTTCTGATCCTGGCTTCAGCCTTGCTGTTGGCGCGTCTCGATCTCATTCGCATTGGCGTCCTGCCCGGAGCCAGGACGTGCCTATTCCTGATGAGTGCTGTCGTGATCGGCGGCATTGTCGCTGGCACGCTTCTGCCTAACCCCACGGCCAACCTCTTCGCAGGAGGGTTGATCACCACCTGAGTAGCCGATCAGGTTGTCGAGCACTTTCTTGGTGTAGAAGCGTGTTTCCGGGTACGGAATGCGTTCTACCCAGAGCGCAGCATCTTCCCCATTAGTGGGCTGAGGCCATGAGGCCACGGCGCCGGGCCCGGCGTTGTAGCTCGCAATACTGCGAAAGGGGTCGTTCTCCCATCGCTCTAATAATTGGCTGAGGTATCGCGCTCCCAGTTGGATGTTGTCGGCGGGATCCTGCAGCATCAGCGCGTTGGTTGGCTCGCCAGCCATCTCCGTGGCTGTGGATGGAAGTAGTTGCATCACGCCAACGGCCCCTGCGGGGGAGACGACCCCAGGTGCAAAGCGTGACTCCTGCTTGGCGATCGCTCGCAGCAGATTCGCTTCAAGATCTTCCTCCTGCGCTGCTGCTTCCATCTCAGCGTGGAAGAGGCGGGGGAACTGGCTGCGGTGGAGGAGGTGCCGTTGCTGGCAGCTGGGATCACGCCAGCGGAGGCTGAGCCACCAGAGCTGATCCAGTCCCATCCAGGTGTCTCCGACGGCAAGGCGCAGTCTGCCCTCGGCGAGACGTTCTTCGGGTGGGAGCGTGATCACAGGATCACGCTGAGCCTGCCAGATCTCCCAGGCTGCATGCACCTGTCCGAGCCGCCAAAGGGTGTTCACTAAGGCGTCTTGGCTATTGAGGGGTTGCCAGGTCTGTGAATCCTTCTGCGGGTGTTGTTTGCGTAGATCCAGAGGTCCTGAGATCCCAAGGCGATCCATGGCGCGCCATCGGTAGTAGCCCGCTGGGAAGGACCTGATCAGGCTGCGCCAGATGCGCTCAGCCTTTTCCGTTTCACCAAGTTCCTGGTGGCTGAGCCCAAGCCAGAACAGCCTGCGTGCCTCCAACGGTGGTGGCAGAGGGCCCTGCTCGCTGCGGCGGTCCAACAGGTTGCGGGTGCGCTCCCAATTCCCGGCAAGGAAAGCATCGCGGGCGAGGTCCCATTGGAGTTGCCAGATGTCGGGATCGTTGGGCCACCGGTTCAGGGCGGCTTCCGCTTCATTGCCGTCGGCCAGTCGCACGCGAGCCGCGGCAACGGCGGCAGAGCGCTTCTCAACGGCTGCCGGCAGGGCATCCAGGACCCTAGGATCGGGATAAAGCGGCTCGCTCAAAATCCTTGCCGCTTCAAGGCTTGCGGCATGGCCTGGGTGAGTTTGCGCCAGGGTCAGCAGCTGTGCTGTTCCCTCATCAGGGTCACCATGCAGCAGCAGGGATCGACCAATGGCCAGTTGGGTTTCCGGGGCGGCATCGACGTCCTTGAGACAGGCCAGCGCTGTTTCCGCATGGCCTCGTTTCGCCATTGCTTGCGCCAAGTTTTGGCGCTGGGAGGGCTCTGGTGCCTGTGCCCCCGTGGCCTGGCAGGCGTCACGCATCTGTTCTAGGGCCCCAGGCCAACGCACATTCCAGCGGGCCAGGTGCAGGGCCCCTTGATGGTTCTGCAGCGGTTCGGGCCCACCCCCCGCTGCCAACGTCAGCGCTGCTGGGTGGGCGGGTTGCTGCTGAAGCAGCTGCTGGTGATAAAGGGGTTTGTTCTGGCCAAGAGCCAAGCGAGCCCAGGCGGAGCCGGGTTCTTCGGGAAAGCGATCAAGAAGGCGCTGCCAGGTTTGTTCGGCCAATGCTGTCTTGCCTTGGGCGGTGGCGGTGAGTGCTGCCCGTTCGAGGACCACAGCAGCGACTGGATCGTGCCCCCAACCTTGGCCATTGAGGAGTTGATTCGATTCATCTCTGGCCACCATCAGTAAGGCGGCTTCTCGACGTGTCTGTGGATCGATAGCCCAGCGGTAGTGCTGCCAGAGCTGCGCTTGCGAGAGCTCAGGTGTTATGGGCTGATGCTGCCTCTTGAGCAGTTGCTGCCCACCCCATGCAGCAAAGCTGCTGAGACTGGCAACCGAGAGGAGCAGCAGCGTTCCGATTCGCGGCCCTGCCAGCACACTCAACCTGGATCAGAACTCATTCTGATGATCTTGACGGGAATGGCGACCGTTTTATCGACTGAGGGCAGATGAGGGCAGAGCTGCACCTGTCACGTTCCTGGGAAGCAGCGTTAGAAGCGCTTCGTATGGTGCTGTCCACGATTGAGACCCATGGTTCATAAGGCGTGTTCCCCGATTGGCCCGGCTCTCGGTGACGCTGCCCCGGGTTTTGGAACCGATGGGATCCGTGGGCTTGCTGGCACCGTTCTGACGCCGGCCTTGTGCCTTCAGGTCGGCTACTGGGTTGGTCGAGTTCTGCAGGCGCAAGGCCCTGTTCTGATCGGGATGGATTCCCGGACGAGCGGAAGCATGGTGGTGTCTGCCCTGACAGCCGGTTTGACGGCGGCCGGCCGCGATGTGTGGACTTTGGGTCTTTGTCCGACACCGGCGGTTCCTCTACTGATTCGCCAGCTCGGTGCCGCCGGTGGCTTGATGGTGTCCGCAAGCCACAACCCCCCTGCGGACAACGGAATCAAAGTCTTTGGAGCCGATGGCGCCAAGCTCAGCGCCCAGCGTCAGGCTCAAGTTGAAGCAGGTCTGAAGGGGCAACTCCCGATGGCCGAGGGTGCTTTTAGCTGCGGCGTTGCGCGATCAAGCGCCGACCTTCTGGATGGGTACCGGGAGGTCTTGCAGCAATCGGTGGCTGAACGCCGTCTCGACGGCGTTCCCATCGTTCTTGACCTTTGCTGGGGCTCCGCGACAGCTTGCGGAGAGGATGCGTTTCGTGCCTTGGGGGCTGATCTCACCGTGCTTCACGGTGAACCCGATGGCTCCCGCATCAACGTTGGCTGTGGATCCACCCATTTGGAACCTCTGCAGCGGGCTGTGATCGAGCGGGGTGCGGCGATGGGATTTGCTTTTGACGGTGATGCCGATCGGATGCTGGCAGTTGATGGCCGCGGATCCATCATCGATGGAGACCACGTGCTTTTCCTCTGGGGGTCAGTGCTGCAGGACCAGCAGGCGCTGCCCGATCAGCGATTGGTGGCGACCGTGATGTCGAACCTCGGCTTCGAGCGGGCCTGGCAGCAGCGGGGCGGCACTTTGGACCGCACTCCGGTGGGAGATCAGCATGTGCATGCAGCGATGGTGGCCAGTGGCGCTGCCCTCGGTGGCGAGCAATCCGGTCACATTCTTTCGGCCTCCCACGGGCTATGTGGCGATGGTGTTCTCACCGCCGTGCAGCTGGCCACCCTGTGTCATGCCCAGGGCATCACCCTCAGCGATTGGTTGGACCGCAGTTTTCAGGCCTACCCCCAGAAATTGGTCAATGTGCGGGTTATGGATCGTGCGCGACGCAAGAACTGGAGCGATTGCACGGCCCTCACCGACGCGATTGCCACGGCGGAGCAGTCGATGGGAGAGAGCGGTCGCATTCTGGTGCGAGCCAGCGGTACGGAGCCGGTGCTGCGGGTGATGGTGGAAGCCGAGCAGTCAGAAGCTGTTGAGCAATGGACAGGGCATCTTGCTGCTGTTGCCGAAGACCATCTCAACGTGGCCTGACGGTCAAGTCCTGCGCCATCAGCAGAGCGCCATCACAGGCGTCACCCTTGGCCTCACCCCAGCGGGCAACGGGTATCAACTGACGCATAGTCTGCTGCACGGCTGTGCGGAAACCCATGAGATGGGTAATGGCTCCCCCCTGGCAGACCACCAGCGGGGAGCACAGCGAAAGCTGCTGGGCCACGGTGCTGATGCAGTTGGAGAGGGCTGCTGCTGATCGCTCCACGATCTCCTCCGCGCCCGAGCAGCCCTGGGATGCCGCCTCTACTACAAGCGGAGCCAAGGCCGCGAAGTCCGCCGTGCCGAAGTCGTTCTGTACCACCCGGGCTTTCACCGCCGCGTGGCTGTCGCACCCCATCTGCTTCCAGATCCGCAGGCGCAGAGGATGGTCGGCCATGCGCCCATCGGCCATGCGCAGGGTCAGTTGCAATCCCTGGTGGCCGAGGTCAAAGGCTGAGCCGGCTCCATCGAGCAGCCATCCCCAGCCGCCACAGCGGTGTTCATGGCCGTCCTCGCCTCTGCCCAGCACGATTATCCCCGTGCCGCTGATCGCCAGGATTCCCGCACCTTCAGGGATCGCACCTCGCAACGCCGTGCGTTCGTCTCCGGTGACCAGCACCTTGTCCAGTCTTGAGCCATCACCGATGGCCAGGGCTTGAACCACCAATGCTTCGGCGCGCTGCTGCAACCCTGTGCCGTGTTCGATGCCGCTGGCTCCGACAACGGCTGCCTGGATCAATCCACAGGGGTGATTTTTGAGCGCGTGCTTCGCGCTGGTGCGGATCGCTTCGAGAAAACGTTGCTCACCCAGAGGGGCATCCAAATGACTGACACCTGGCCCTTCGCCCTCACCAATAGGCTGCAGTAAGCCGTCCTTAACGAGGCTGAGGCGGCAGCGTGTGTGTGTCTGCCCGGCATCGAATCCTGCGAGCAGCGTCATGATTTTCCGGGTCGACTCACCAGGGTGGCCAGGGCAAACCAGCCGATCAGTTGCACTTCGGGGCGGAAGAAGATCGTGTCTGTGCTGCCCTGCATCAGCAGGCCAGCGACGGCGGCGAGGCTGGCGATGGCCGCCAACGCGCCTGGCCCGTCCGTGTTGAGCTGTTGCAGGCCCTGCCGCAGGCTGCTGATGAGCAATCCCAGGCAGGCCAACAGCCCGGGGATGCCAGTTTCCACCAGGATTTCCAAAGGAACGGAGTAGGCACTGAGGGCGTTGAACTTTGGCTGTTGATACAGGGGGTAGATGCTGTTGAAGGCTGCATTGCCAGGGCCGATGCCAAGCCAGGGACGGTCTTGCACCATCTGGATGGACGCCATCCAGACGTTGATTCGGAAATTGTTGGAACTATCTCCTCGTCCTGCCAGCAGGCTTGAGATGCGCGTGCGGATGGGATCGATCTGGGTGGCCGCCACCACAAGACAAGCGGCCCCAACAACCAAGACTGCTAGGGGAACGAGACGTCTCCAGAACGGAGGCCAGTGGCGGGTCCAGCGCAGCAGCAGCAACAGCAGCAGCACGGCGACGGCAGCCACCATTCCCAGCCAGCCCCCTCGGCTGTAGGTGAACAGCGTGGCTGTTCCTGCGAGCACCAATGTGGTGCCAGCAAACAGCTGTGCTCCTACTCCACGCCACCGCACCAGAGCGATCGCCGCGAAGGGGATCAGTGGCAGCAGATACCCCGCCAGGAGATTGGGGTTTCCCAGGGGGCCATAGATCCGAATGGTGCCGGCGCTGACCGAATTTGGATCCGCCCAGCCCGCCAGTTCCTCGCTGGAGGCATAGAGCTGACGCAAGGCGAGAACACTGCTGAGCAGGCCGCCACTCAGTAGTCCGGCGACCAGCCGGTCCCACCATCGTTCATTGCTCAGCAGAAGTTTGCAGAGCAAGCCATAGACGCCCAGGTAGCTGAGCAGTTTGATCAGGCCTTTGCTGGCAGCGATCGGAACAGGCGAAAAACCCGTCGCCACCATCGCGATGGCGAGAAAGAGCATCAGCCAAAGCGAGATGGCCCCGATGCGGCGTGGCGGGCTGCAAAGGCACCAGAGAAGCCATAGGGCGCCGCAGGCTGCAATCACCAGGGCCAATCCCGTGCGTGTAAACACGGGAAGGCCACTGAGCAGCACCATCAGCAGGAGCCCCGCCAGTCCTTCAAGGCGTTTCAGCACCGCCTGATCCGGTGCCATCAGCCCCTGCCAGCGCGCCAACAGTGGACCACCGCTCGCCGCCTGGGTTGCATCCGCAGAGGCCATCGTGGGGGTCAGGTGGTGAGTGCTTCCGCCGGATTATCGATCTCCTGCCAACGCTGTTCCAGATCTGACACGGAAGGAAGCGGACTCTGGTTCCTGCGGTACAGCACCCGGTAGACGGGGAGGCTCTGTACGAGCACGTAGCGCTCCCGTTCCGTGGGAACCGGGAGTGGGTTCTCGCTTCGCCAGGGACGCTGATCCTCGGCCGGCCGGTCAAAACAGGCGCTGAGTTCCGTGAGAGCCACCATCGGCTCAATGACTTCCAGAACATCGCTCTGAAGAAACAGTTCACGGCCGGGCTGGAGGGCCGTCGCGATGGCGAGGAGCAGCGCCGGTTGCAAGACCCGTCGCTTGCGGTGCCGCCGTTTGAACCAGGGATCGGGAAACTGGATCGAGACCCGTTGCAGCCGGTCCTGCTCCAGGGCCTTCATCCAGCCTTCCAGACTGATGTTGGCGTTGCAGAACAGGATCCGGACATTGCCGTGCTCCGAGGCGAGCGCATCACAATCGGCGGAAGTCACCAGGGGGCGGCGGATTTCAACGCCGAGATGATTCCAGTGGGGATCGCGTTCGGCCAGACCCAGTAGGCATCTCCCACGGGCGCAACCGATGTCGAGGTGGATCGGTTGATCAGGAACCCGGAATAGCTCCTCAGGTTGTGGAAGTTGCAGCGGCAGCTGAAAGAAGCGACTGAGGGGATTGACGTGCTGACGCAAGGTTTCGAGGCGGTGCGATCTCGCTTAACTGAGATTGTCAGAGGCACTGCCAGAGGAGCTGTCGGGGTCCTGACGCAGCAAGCCCCAGCAGGCGGTGTAGCCGTGCAGATGCGTCGTTCCGCCAATAGGCCCAATCTCACCGTTGCAGAACGCTCCTGCCACGGGAAGCTCCGGCATGAGTTGGCGCGCCAGGCTGATGTCGCCATCGGCACGACCGAACAGTCCCTTCCCTCGTCCCATGCAGGCCATCAGAAGTCCGAAGTGGACCGTCTCGCCTGGATCAGCCGTGGCTGTCTTCAGCAACCCAAGGGCCTCGTCCTGAGATGCGGTGGCCTCACGGAGATGGAATTGCACGTTTTGGCCGGCGCGCACTCGCTCTGCAACGGCCACGGCTCCGTTGCTGGGATCCACACCAATCAGGTTGCGCATGAGGAATGCACTTGCTTCTGAGGTTGCTCCGTCGGAATTCAGTCGCAGGCTGCTGCGTTCCACGCCGAGGAATAGTGAGTGACGCACTAGCTCGCGCTCCTTTTCGCTGAGGTCGGCTAGGACCCGCTGCAGGCAGGCGATGGGGCTGGCTTTGTTGCCGCCATCATTTAGTTCCAACAGCACGTTGCGCTGCACCTGCTCGATCGAGAACACCGGGCCAATGGGACGACAGCCTTGCGCCACCACTGTTTCGAGTCGCCAGCGACCCCCGATCGAACAGACCACTGCGCCTGTGAGGATGCGGTCATCCAGCAGCAGTGATCCGTGCGGACTGTTGTGGGGCGCTGCGATCCCGCCAACCTTCTCGGCATCCGGGTAGGCATAGTCCAGCCCGCTGATCAGATCGTTGATGCCACTGCTGGTGGGGTCGATCAGGAGGATCTGGCTCCGGGACTCCTCCGGTGTGATGTCGACCCAGTCCTGCCATCGCTGGGCCGCTCCATCAAGATCAGGCAGTTTTTCTGTGCTGAGGTGGCGGGTTGTGATGGATGCCCCCGGCAGGGAGAGCAATGTCACGCTCAAGGCCGGTGTCTGCTCCAGTTCCGAGGCACTACCGTCGCCGCGGGTGCCCACCACGCCTCCACCTGTGCATCCGATCCAATGCTTTGCGCTGATCTGGGCGCGAAGCATCGGCAATAGCCGAGGTAGGTCGGTGGCGTAACCGGTTGAGGTGAAGACGAGTGCGAGATCGGCTTCGCCCCTGGGTCGACCCAGTTGCTCGACCACATCCCTCACCGCTTCGTCCAGAGACGCTTTGGCAGAAAGCCCTGATCGGCAACTGACTTCAGTGCCCCCGGATCGGAACCAGCTGAACGGTGCAAACGGTGCCATGAAGCGGACCCTATCAACCCTGGAGCTCAGCTCGGGATGTTGATAATGGCGAGACTGTGACAGTCCTCAGTGAACGAGCTCACGTACCGCGCTCTGGTGTGGCTGACCTATCGCTTGGCCGCCACCTTTGCTGTTGGTGTGCCTTTGGTCTTGTTGATCTGGTCGGCATGGCGTCGCGAGCCGATGGTGCTTCGGCTTCTGGGCATCTATTGGAAGGTGGCCAGCCTGATGGCGATCAGCCTGCTGCTTCTCATGGATCAACGACCCCTGGGCTACGCCACTGCTGCTGTCGCTCCGGTCTTGATGGTGATCAGCCTGTGGTTCTGGGTTGACATCAATGAAGAGCTGGCCGATCAACCGTCCTGGCGTCCCCTGCCGTTGGTTGTGAAGGTTTGGCGTTGGGCGTTCAGTGGTTTTGGACTCCTCAGCCTGGTGATGAGCATCACAGGCTTGCGTTGCATGCAGCAGCTGGCGTTGCCCTCCTGCTTGACGTGGCTTGAGGCTCCCCAGGGCATCCATGGCCTGGCGGCTACGGTGTTCAATTTTTTATTCGGTGGTCAGTGGACTGAGGCCGTTGCCGCCTTTGCGGGATATGTCGCCCTGGTGGCCTACCTGGCTGGGTTGCTGCAGTGGTTGTTGGTACGCCTGCCCCGCTACGGGCGTGTGGCGGGCGATTTCTGATGACGGATCAAGCGGTGGTTCAGGCTTTCGAGGAACGAACGCGTCTTGAGTCCCAGAGGGTCGTCCGACTTCGGGGGCAGGTGGGGGATGTGCCTTTTGAGTTGCTGATTTTTCGTGGATTCAGCAGCAGCACAACCCATCCAACCGCCTTTGACCCTGATGCCCCTGTTCTCCCCGAGGGAACAAGCCTGGATCAGGCCGAGTTGCTTCAGGGGCCCTTATCGCCCACCCAGGAGGTTGTGCTGGCTGGACCGATGCCGCCGAACGATCTCTTGGTTCAGGCCAATTGGTGAGTTCGGCGTTCCAGGACGCCGACACAGCGTCCGCAGATGTGGGGGTGGTCTGGATGTTGACCCACATCCCCTTCGTAGTGCCAGCAGCGTTCGCATTTGATGCCCCGCGCTCGGCTCACCTCGATCAACCCGAGGTCGTCGTCTTGGCTGGCCAGCAGTTCGGCCCAGGGCTCGCCACCGATCTGCAGTTGTGAGACCAGCAGCCAGTCCCTTAGGCCGTCCACCTCTGCATCTCCCTCCTCATTGAGCCAGGAGAGAGCGGCCTGGAGCTCCGGGCGGCGGGCATCAATCCGCACGGATGCTTCAAGCGATGCGCCGAGTTCCTGACGGCCGCGGCAGTCTTCCAACACTTTGTTCACGGCAGCGCGCAGTTCCCTTAGCTGTTGAACCGGAGCGCTGAGGGCGCTATCGCGCCAGTCCGCTGGAACCGTGGGCCAGCCGCGGCGGAAGACCGAGGTCTCTTCGACTGGGTAGGGCAGGTTCTGCCAGATGTCTTCGGCCATATGGCACAGCACCGGAGCGATCAGCCCGGCCAGGCGTTCGATGATCAGGGCCATCACGGTCTGGCAGCTGCGCCGGCGCCGGTCCTGGGGGGCACTCACATAGAGCCTGTCCTTGGCGATGTCGAGGTAGAAGTTCGACAGATCGGTGACGCAGAAGTTCTGCAGCAGCTGGAAGAAACGGAAGAATTCGAAGTTTTCGAAGGCTTCTGTGATGTCATCCATCACCTCGGCTGTGCGCTGCAGCATCCAGCGGTCAAGCAACGGCAGTTCCGCCACGGAGATGGCGTCGGTTGCCGGATGGAAGTCGTGCAGGTTGCCGAGCAGGTAACGGCTGGTGTTGCGCACTTTGCGGTACACATCCGCCAGCTGGCGCAAAATCCCGGCTCCGATCGGCACATCGGCGGAGTAATCCACCGAGCTCACCCAGAGCCGCAGAACATCGGCTCCATAGGGCGGTTCCTGCTTCTGGTTCTTGCCTCCCTCGATGATCACCATCGGGTCGACCACATTGCCGAGGGATTTGCTCATCTTGCGGCCCTTCTCATCAAGGGCGAAGCCATGGGTGAGCACCCGCTTGTAGGGCGCATGGCCATTGACGGCGACCGAGGTGAGCAGTGAGCTTTGGAACCAGCCCCTGTGTTGGTCGGATCCTTCCAGGTAGAGGTCGGCGGGATAGCTGAGGTTGTCGCGCTGACTGGCGACAGCGGCCCAGCTCGAGCCGGAGTCAAACCACACATCCATGGTGTCGGTGCCCTTTCGCCACTGATCGGCCTGGTCGGCATAGGAGGCCGGCAGCAAATCAGCTTCGTCTTTTTCCCACCAGACGTCGGCACCGTGTTCGGCGATCAGTCCTTCGATGTGAGTCAGGGTGTCGGCATTCAGCAGCACCTCACCGTTGCTGCGGTGATAGAAGACGGGAATCGGTACGCCCCAGGTGCGCTGCCGTGAGATGCACCAGTCGCCCCGCTCTTGCACCATCGATTCGATGCGGTTGCGACCTGAGGCGGGAGTCCACTCCACCTCAGCGATCGCATCGAGTGCCTGTTGACGGAACCCTTCCACGGAGGCGAACCACTGCTCAGTGGCCCGGAAGATGGTGGGTTTCTTGGTGCGCCAGTCGTAGGGGTAGCGGTGGCCATAGGCCTCCTGCTTGAGCAGGGCGCCTGCGGCCTCAAGCGCCTCGATGATCGCGGCGTTGGCATCCTTGAGAACATTTAGTCCCGCGAATGGCCCGGCCTCCTCGGTGAGGTTGCCGGCTTCGTCCACGGGGCAGAGCACCGGTAGGCCGTTCTTCTGGCCAGTGTGGAAGTCATCGACGCCATGACCAGGAGCAGTGTGCACGAGGCCCGTGCCCGATTCGGTGGTGATGTAGTCGCCGCCGATGACCACCGGACTGCTGCGATCAAGAAGAGGGTGGCGGTAGGTCAAACCAGCAAGCAGGGCGCCTTTGACCGTGGCGCGCCGGGTCAGCGGCCGTTCCAGGGTTGAGCTCAGCGAGGCAATCAAATCAGTCGCCACCAGCAACAGGCGGCCTGCGCCGTCGTCGGCAAGGGCGTAGTCGAGCCGTTCGTTTACGGACACCGCCAGGTTCGCCGGCAATGTCCAGGGCGTGGTGGTCCAGATGGCTACCTGCAGGGCTTTGCCCAGACCTTCAGTATCGGTTGGCAGCTCGATGCCATCAGCCCTGAGCGCATCCCGAAGGGACGCTGGCAGCTCCACCGCAGGGAAGGCGGCGTAGACGCTGGGGCTGGTGTGGCCGTCGGGGTACTCCAGTTCGGCCTCGGCCAATGCTGTGCGGGAGCTCGGGCTCCAGTGCACCGGCTTCAGCCCTCGATAGATATGCCCTTTGAGCACCATTTCGCCAAACACCCGGATCTGGGCGGATTCGTATTCCTTCTGCAGAGTCAGATAAGGCTGGTCCCAGTCGGCCCAGATTCCCCAGCGCTGGAAGCCTTTCATCTGGCCATCAACTTGCTTGCGGGCGTAGGCGGCTGCCTTTTTGCGCAGCTTGATGGGTGTCAGCGCCTTGCGCTGCTCCTGATCCATCGACTGCAGCACCTTGAGCTCGATCGGGAGACCGTGGCAGTCCCAGCCAGGGACGTAACGCACCCGCCGCCCGTTCAACACTTGATATTTGTTGATGACGTCCTTCAGCACCTTGTTGAGGGCATGGCCCATATGAAGAGCGCCGTTGGCGTAGGGCGGGCCATCGTGGAGAGTGAACGTTGGACCGCTGTTCTTGAGGCCCAGCTCGCCGTCGATTCCTTGGTTCTGCCAGAAGGACTGCAGTTCCGGTTCGCGTTGGACGGCATTGGCGCGCATGCCGAAACCCGTCTGCAGCAGGTTGAGCGTGTCTTTGTAGGAGGGACGTCCCTCGGCGGCGGCGTCGCGCTTCTCCTTGCTCACGGGGTCCCTGCTCTGGCCTCGGGATTATCAGTCCTCGCCCTCTGGGGATGTGGCATCCGCGGGTGGGACAGGCTCGGTGTTGGTCATTTCTGAACCAGCGTCATCGCTAGCGGCAGCGTTTTCAGGGGACTCGGGACGTACCCATTTTTTCTCGGTGACCCCTGATTTCCCAGTCGGCTTGAATTGTTTGGCGATGCCGCTGATGCCTTCCCCAACGCGGCCTGTGGTGATGAGGAGCTGCCGAACGCTGGTGCGCCAGTGGTCGAGCGATTGAAAACGCTGCTGCTCTGTTTCGCTGAGAGTGTTCCAACGGGCTTGTCCGACCTCAGTGCCCAAGCGCGCGATCAAAAAACCGGCGCAGAGAACCGCGAGCATCGGGGCTCCCCTCAGCCGGTCACTGCTGGTGACCAGCACGAGACCCAGTAGCAACACCACCGATCCCCACACACCATCGCGCGGGCGACTGAGTTCAACGGCCAACAGGGGAAGCAGCAGGAGTGCAAGGCCAAGCAGGAGGCAGAAATCGCCGCTTAGGGTCGCAAGCATCCGTGTCGATGCGGACTGCGCCCATTCTGGGGCGATCTCTAAAGTTGGCGCATTGCCCACCTGGCGGAATTGGTAGACGCGCTGGTTTTAGGTACCAGTGGCTTCGGTCGTGGGGGTTCAAGTCCCCCGGTGGGCATTCCTTTCCCTACGGTGGTTCGGGAACGTTCCAGACTTGTTGCCTGTCCTCCGGATGCATCAGAGCACTGCTCAACAACAGCAGCCTCGTCCGGTTGGAGTGGCTTACCGCTCGGTACCCCGCGAATTCGTTGACCCCCCTGCCTTTTGGAATCCCACCGTTGGGCTGTTCCTTGGGGGTTATGCCCTGGCCGCTTTAACCATCTGGGGTTGGTTTGTGGCGGCTTGGCCCTTGCAAGTGCTTCTCTGCACCGGGTTTCTTGCGCTGCACCTGGAAGGAACGGTGATACATGACGCCTGCCACAACGCGGCCCACCCCAATCGATGGGTGAATCAAGCCATGGGTCATGGCTCAGCGCTGCTACTCGGGTTCAGTTTCCCCGTTTTCACTCGGGTGCACCTGGAGCATCACGCCCACGTCAATGATCCGAAGAACGATCCCGATCACATCGTCAGTACGTTTGGACCGCTCTGGCTGATCGCACCAAGATTTTTTTACCACGAGTGGTTTTTCTTTCAGCGACGCCTCTGGCGGCGCTGGGAGTTGATGCAGTGGGGGTTGGAACGCAGCATTTTCGTGGTGATAGTTCTTGCTGCGGCGCGCTTTGACTTCTTGCCATTCATCTTCAACTGCTGGTTCGCGCCTGCCTTGATGGTTGGGGTGACACTGGGGCTTTTCTTCGACTACCTCCCGCATCGGCCGTTCACCTCTCGCAACCGCTGGACGAATGCTCGGATTTACCCCGGCAGGCTGATGAACTGGCTGATCATGGGCCAGAACTATCACTTGGTTCATCACCTCTGGCCCTCGATTCCCTGGTTTGAGTACAAACCGGCCTATGAGGCCACCAAGCCTCTGCTCGATTCCAAAGGATCTCCCCAGCGGTTGGGCATTTTTGAGACCCGCAGGGATGGCTACAACTTCCTGTACGACATCCTCGTGGGTGTCCGAAGTCACAAGCGTCGCAGCGGAAAAATGAGGCGTGCTGCCCGGTTTATGCCCGGACGGGGGCTGCGACGCCATTGGCTCGGCTTTGTTGATCGCATTGCGATCAAAACGGAAGCGAAACGCTGGGTGTCCCGATAAGTCTGCTTCAGTCGGCGAGGATCTTTGGAACCCTGAAGAAGTCTCCCTCCCTCTGGGGCGCCTGACTGAGAATCTCCTCCCGCACGGGTGTTGGCTGTACTCCGTCCGCCCGGGTGACATTGGTCACTTCAACGGCTCTTGTGGTTTCCGGAACGCCCTTGGTGTCCACCTCTTGGAGCTGACCGACGTACTCGAGGATCGATTCGAGCTGATCGGTGTAGGTCGCAATCTTCTCCTCGGGCAGATCAAGGCGGGCGAGATGGGCCACCTTGCGGACGTCGTCGCTGGAAATCTGGCTCATGACTCGCCGAGGAACGTGCGCAGATCCTCGCTCAGCGCGGTGGCTGCTGTCTCCAGCAAGGCATCGCCCTGCTGGGCCGTTGCCAAGGAGGGATGAGACCCCATGCGTCCATCGGGGTGACGGCGCCGGAAATCATCTGGTCCGTGAATCGGACCTGCAGGGGCGGGGTCGGGCAGTGGACGCTGCTTGCTCTGCAAACTGGGCTCCACAGCGAGGGTGACAGCGATTTCGCTGGGAGTGGCGTGATGCCCTTCTTTGTCGCCATAAAGATCGCGGGCCTGGCGCATCACGGGTCCGGCCATGAACCAGTTGGCCAGACGACAACGCAGTTGGGGGGCGACCGGAAGATTTCGGGTTGTGGCAGTGCCGTGGGCCTGGGCAAAAGCTGCTTTGGCTGTCGCAATGTTGCCGCCGTGGCCATTAATTACAAACACCCTTTCAAAGCCATGTCGCCCCAGGGACAACACCAGGTCATGCAGAACGGCCAGAAGTGTGGCTGGCTGCAAGCTCATCGTTCCAGCGAAGCCAAGGTGGTGCTCTGCCATGCCGAAGGACTGGGCTGGGGTGACCAACACGCCGGTGCGACGGCCCACTTCGAGGGCGACCGCTTCTGCGGTGAGGGCGTCGGTGCCGATGGCTCCAGTGGGACCGTGCTGCTCGGTGGATCCAAGGGGAATGATCACGCCTTTGCAGTCTTGGAGGTAGGTCTCCACTTCAGGCCAACTGCGCAGGGCCAGACGAATGGTGTCCGTGCTGTCGACAGGACCGGGAGTTGCAGCGGTCATTCAGGCTGAGCCAATGACCTGATGATCGCTCAATCCCAGCCGATCAGTGGGCGGTTCCGTTGCCGTCGTATTTGTCGGTGTTGTAGTAGCCACCGCGTGTCCCGAAAAACAGGCAGGCCAAAGGGAACAGCACGATGCTGCCAAGAAGCACAGTGCCGAGGTTGAAGCTGGAGGTGGCTGCGTTCATCGGGGTCCCATGCGATGAGATCAGTTTGGCGAGCTTGAACCTTGTGGGGGTTGTTTGCGACGACCTGCAAACAACCGGATTAAATGACCGCGCTCAGGCGTCTGCAGCCTGCGTTCAAGTTGATTGAGAAATCGGGTGCCCCGGAATGTTGTTCGCCAGATGCTTTGGTGTGATCGGATCACGTCGTATGTCATGGCATCGATGCGGCGTTTTACCGCTTCG
Source organism: Synechococcus sp. UW106 (assembly GCF_900474015.1). Lineage (NCBI taxonomy): Bacteria > Bacillati > Cyanobacteriota > Cyanophyceae > Synechococcales > Synechococcaceae > Synechococcus > Synechococcus sp. UW106. The sequence goes on along the minus strand of NZ_UCNV01000009.1, from coordinate 23,211 downwards.
CTCTGAATTCTTCGATGCGCAAATTCCACCAATTCAAGAATATTGCACGTCTGGAGAAAATGCTCATAGGAATCTTGATATTTTTTGGTCGCTGTCGCATCTGAAAGGATAGAGGTGAAAAAGCGTCTCTGCTTTTTGTTCTCCTTTGGTATTAGCCAGCCATTACGATTGTCTTTGAAGGGGCGCGGTTGTTGTGTGGCGCGAGGCTGGAAAAGTTTGAGTGCATACTCCACTTCGCTGCGAACGATCTGGTGGAGAATCCAGGATGCTGGCGTGTCGCGGTTGGGTTGGAATTCGTCAGTTTTAATATTACGCAGGTGCTGGGGTATGTTTCTCTTCGAAATGCCGCTTTTTGTTTTTTCCCACGATAGCTCTTTCCCGCGATTAGAGCAAAGAATTGCATTTTTTGGATTGTCGAGCTTCGGAGCGTGGCATCGGATTTCATGTACACCACAGTCATAGCGGAACATGCTCTTGCCCTGACTTTGCTTGAGCAGAATGCTTGCGCCTGTTAGGTCTGTAATGGGTTGTGCGTGATGTTGGCCATAGCTGCACAGCCAGTTGATGAACATCACATCGAAAGGCTGGATGGCCCCCAGGTGATCGGTAACGGATTGCTCGGGCTGATTGGAAAACCAGTATTCGTCTACATCAACAACAAGGCAGTGGCTGGATGAACTGCTTTTTGAGGCAGCATTTAACAGTGCGGCGTAGGATCCTTTCTGGCGGTGATATTTCTGTGGGTGGTCGGTGTTGAAGATGTGCACATTGGGGTGATGCTGCGCGATCTGTTTGAGAATTCTTGGCGTTTGATCTTGGCAATTATTGATTCCGACGAATAAATGTGCGAAGCCTAGGTTTAGATAGTGATGAATAAATTTTGCGATGTAAGCCTCTTCATTTCCGGCAATGGCGATGACATCACAGCTGTTGAGGGCAATGGTTGCACGATCACGTAGTCGTTGTGAAGCCTTGCGCACCATGGCCTCTGGCTTTCCTTCCAACCTCAGGCGTTCGATTCCTCGATAGCGCAGGAGGTTGATCATTGGATTGTTCACAGTCCTCCTTGGGCGTTGAGATTAGGTCTGCTGTTCCAAGCCAGGATCGTTGGTATCGCTCAGCTCCAGCCACTCCCTCAGCCATCCCGTGAGCCAGATGAACGGCAGCGTGTCGGTGAGCGCCGCCAGTACTTTGAACAGGTATCCACTGGCAATAAAGCTGATCAGCTGAGGCATCACTGAGCGCTCTGGTTGCAAAGGGAGCACATGGGCTCCGTAGTGGCTGATCAAAACAACTGCACTCGTGTCCACGAGTTGGCTCACCATTGTGGAGCCGTTGTTGCGCAGCCAAAGCGCTTTGCCGTTGGTGAGCTGTTTCCAAAAATGAAACAGCCGCACGTCAACGAATTGCGCTGTGAGGTACGCCACCATTGAGGCTCCCACCGAGCCGAAGCTGAGTTGCTGAATGGTGCGGAAGGTGCTGTCATCGCTTCCGCTCATGGCTGGCAGCACCCCTCCCAGCCAGAGAATCAGCATCACCCAGCCGTTGAGCAGCAGCCCGACCCAGACCACTTGATTGGCTTTCTGCTCACCCCAGATTTCGCTGATCAGATCGGTGCAGAGGAAGGTGATCGGATAAGGCAGTGCGCCAACAGCTACCACGATCGGCCAGCCTCCAATGCTGCCAAGTTGAAGGAATCGGGTCAGCCCAAGGATGTTGAGCATGCCCAGGGTCCCCAGGAACATGCCTGCCAGCAACAGAAACACCCCGTCACGCCGTGCCTGGAGAGGGCTATGTGCAGGGTGATTGATATTCAATATGAAGCAGGGGGAAATCGAGATGGTTGTTACTCACGGTAAGTTTATGTCAACCACTTTCGAGGCTGTGCGGAGTTGTTACAATAAAGATGGAGCTTAAGTGGAGCATTTTGGGTAAGATTTTTCTTCAATAAGTCTTGAGCCGTATTTTAAATTTATTTCTCTTTTTATCGAGGCGCGTAGGTCGTTTTTTTGGTAAACGGATCGAGCAAGCTCGATAAAAAAGGAACCAAAATGTTTTTGCTGCTCCTGTAAGCGTATATTGTCTTCGATTTCCCATAAATTTTGGTTGACTTCGCTTAGGCTTGCAATTAATGCTGCATCTATTTTCAAGTCTAGATTAGTCAAAGTCTTCTCCAAAGAATTAAGTTCAATCTCAACATTCTTCAAGGAACTGCCTGTCATGTGTGCCTTTTTAATGCGAAGAATTGTGATTTTGTCAATCAATTCTCCCAAGGAGATTTGGACCGTAATTTGAGTCATTTGGCTGTTAATTAAGTTGATTTAGTGTTGAGAAAGACTTCAAGAGTCCTCCAGCAACTCTCGTACTGCATCGGTAACTTTTTCCAGTAATTTGCCCCAGTTTCCATGCTCATCTTGCCTGAACAGCCGCATGGACGGATACCACGCGCATGTTTCTCCTGACAATCCCCAGCGCCATTCTGGGACTTTCTTAAGGAGAAGCCAGGTTGTCTTTCCCATCCCTCCAGCAAGATGCGCTATGGAAGTATCGCTTGTGATAATTAAGTCGCAGTTAGCTGCAATTGCTGCGGTCTCATTAAATTCCCAGGTATTACTTACTTGCTCTTGGCATTTTGCGAACTTGTCTCGAAAGCTGCATTGATCTAATTGATTACTGCCATAACCCTTTTGAAGTGAAAGTAGTGTTACATTATCTAGTTTTGCTATCGGTAGAAAAAATTCTAACGGAAGTGATCTCCCTTTGGAGGTAGACTTTTCGTGATCTGGATTGCCTTGCCAGTTAATTCCAATTACAAGCCCATCTTCTTGTGAGATAATGTTTTTCCATTTCGAAGTCAGTGAGTCGCTTGGTTTGATGTATGGGTCATTGATCAAGGGTGTAGTTTGTGAAACCTGTAAGTATTTAAGAGTTGATAACAAGGGTATCCATGAGGAATGTCGATCTTCTAAGGCATCGTCAGCCGAGATGAGCGGTAGTCCTGGATCCGAAGCTTTTATTAGTGAGTTTAGTTTGGGTTGTGCACACAATATTGGACTTAATCCTCTGCTTTTTAAAACTTTAGTATAGCGCATGAAGTGTAATGTATCTCCTAGTCCCTGTTCGGCTATTAGGATCAGTTTTTTATTCTTGGGCAGGCTGCTTCCGTCCCATACTGGGCCACCTGGCATTGATAAAAGTGAGTGTAATCCTTTTTCAGTTGAGAACCTAAATTCGTAGTTCTTGAGCCCACTTTTGTAGTCGCCTTGGAGAAGTTCTGTCATTCCAAGGTTACATCTTACATCAACAAGATTCGAGTTGATTTGAAGCGCTGTCTGGAAGTTGTTGATAGCCTCCGAGACATTGCCAATTTCTTGCAGCAATAGGCCAAAATTACTAAAGGCTTCTGCAAAGCTTGGATTCAGAGTTACTGCTCTCTGAAAGGATTTGGCTGCTTCAGCAAAATCTCCGGAATTTTGGCAAGCAAGTCCGAGATTGTTATGGGCTTCCGCAAAATCTGGCTTGATCTTTGTGGCTTTGTTTAAGGCACGAATGGCTGCTTCGTGATCGCCTGTGCTTCTCAGGCAATTACCAAGGTTATTAAAAGCATACGCTGATTTGGGTTGAATTTTAAGAGCTTTCTTGAGTTGTTGAATCGCGGCTAATGAGTCTCCTCCCTCTTGAAGAATGGCGCCAATATTAATGTATGCCTCTGCAAGGTCTGGTTTTAAATCCGCAGCTTTTTGGAAAAATTTTAGGGCTTCTTCTGGCTGCCCAAGTTGCCTTTTGATTAGCGCTAAATTAAATAAAGCTCTTGGATTGACTTTGTCAATCAGAATCGCATCATTGTATGATAATTCTGCTAATTTGTAATCTCCATTTCGCATGTGTCGATCTCCAGTTATGCAATGTTCATTAGGAGATGCATTTTTATGACTTTCTGAGGTTTTGTGGGTCGTGATGGTGGAACTTTGCTCAGTGGTTTCGTTTGCCGAGGGATTCCCTCTCTGAATCAACCCATTTGGTCGTCCAGTTAGAAAAATTGGCCTATGAATTTCTTGGCCTGAATTTGTCTTGGTTGCAGACTGATGAGTGATGTTTGGTTCGTTAGTGGTTTTCCTTTCCCCGAAACTCTCATTAAAAGCTTTTGATACGCGTTCCATAACTTCATTCCAATTTCCTTTTTCATTTTGGCGAAACAGGTGCATTGATGGATACCAAAAGCTGGAGTCGCCTTTGAGTCCCCACCTCCACTCAGCAACTTTCTGGAGCAGCAGCCAGGTAGTTTTTCCCATTCCCCCTGCAAGGTGAGCTACAGAGGTGTCGCTTGTGATGATCAAATCACAGTTGGCAATGATGGCTGCTGTCTCTAGAAAATTCCATGTATCGTTTATTTCATGCTGAGAGTTTACGAAATGATCCTTAAAAGAACAGGTATCAAGCTGTTCGCTCCCAAATCCTTTCTGGAGTGAAAGAAAAGTCGCGTTAGTTTTGATAGCAAAAGTCGCAAATGTCTCAAGCGGTAGAGAGCGACCTATTGAGTTCATTCTCTCTTGCTTAGGATTTCCTTGCCAATTGATTCCAATTATGGGACGTCTTTCTACTGAAAGAATGCTCTTCCACTTTTTGACGAGTTTGTCAGAGGTACTTATATATGGATCCGTGATAATCGGGTTGCTAGGGTTTACTCCTAAGTATCTAGGAACTGATAAAAGCGGTATCCAGTAGCCCTCATTTACACTATTGGCTTGCTCGGGAGTGAGTGGTGAAGGGTCTATTCCTGATGTCTGTATTAAGGCATGAAGCTTCGATTGAGCGCAAAATGAAACCAATATTTCTTTGTTTCTAAGAGCAAGCACGTAACGCATAAACTGCATGGTGTCCCCGAGGCCTTGCTCGCTGACTATCAGTATTTGACTGCCCTTTTTTAACTTTTTACCGTTCCATTGCTCGCAGGATGGTTTTGCAATGAGCATTTCTGTTTTTTGGTTGGATTCAAATCTATATGTATATCTTTCCCAGCCTCTTTTGTAGTCACCACACTGCAATTCTGCCATTGAAAGGTTGTTCTGGGCCTCAGGAAAGTCGGGCCTGAATTTTAGGGCAGTGTTGTAAGCGGTGATGGCTGTGGCCAGCTCGCCTTCTTCTTGAAAAGCAATACCAATATTGTAGTAAGCATCAGTAAAGTCGGGTTTGAGTTTGAGAGCAGTTTTGTATGAAGTAATGGCTCCAGATACATCACCCTGCTCCTTTAGAGCAGTGCCAAGGTTGTTGTGAATATATGGATCATTGGGCTCAAGCTTTAATGCAGTTGTGTAGGAGATGATGGCTCCAGATATATCACCCTGCTCCTTTAGAGCAGTGCCAAGGTTGTTGTGAATGTCCGGATTATTGGGTTCAAGTTTTAAGGCAGTGTTGTAGGAGGTGATGGCTCGAGATAGATCACCCTTCTCCTGTAGAGCGGCGCCAAGGTTGTTGTGAATGTTTGGATTATTGGGCTCAAGTTTTAAGGCATTGTTATAGGAGCTAATCGCTGCAGATGAATCACCCTGTTCCTTGAGTGAAGCGCCAAGGTTGTTGTACGCATTTGTATGATTGGGATTGAGTTTTATAGCTTTTTTGTAGGAGTTGATGGCTGCTGTTAGGTCTCCCCTCTCCTGAAGTGCAACACCAAGGTTGTAGTGAGTATCTGGGAGGTTTTCGTTGAAAATTAGGGCTTTTTTGTAGGAGTTAATGGCTCCGTTTAAGTCGCCTTTCTCTTTTAGTAAAATGCCAAGATTGTTGTGAGCACTCGGATTGTTGGATTTGACTTGAAGTGCTTGTTTGAAGAGTTCTATGGCTTCGTCAAATTTCCTCTGCATTCCACAGAGTATGCCTAGGTTGCCAAAGACTTTATGATTTGTTTTTCCAGTTGCAATTAGTCTTCTGTAAATTTCTTCTGCCTCTTGAAGCTTCCCTTGTTTGATTAGTGAATCAGCCTGCTGCTCCTTCATGCTCAGTTCGTTGTAGCACTTGTCTGGTTTTGTTTTTCTGGTTCTTTCCGGGGGGGTATTAGAGAACCCAGAGCTCTGCTTTCTTTGCTTTCCCATGCCTAGTCCTGGAGGTCACGCAAAGATTATGTCTGACTACAAGCTTCCCTTAGGAACCCTGAACATCACTCAGTACTTACCAGCTCTGCTCCACAGCTTTTTCTGCCATCCGGCAGAAGTTGTTGCACTCTCGCTCATTGGCTGTAGCAATGCTCCAATTCCAAGACGGTGGCTGCGTTCCTTGGGGCGTGATCGTGGGAGCCGAGTCATATTCCCGGGAGGACCCCGCGCCTTTCACGGTTATCGGCACGGGACGCCTCAAAATACCTCTGTTTGGTCCGCTGGGTTGCATCTATATGTAAGTGAGCTATGCCTCCACCACTGTGTGAAGTTAGCCGTGAGTCAGAGGGTCCAATGCTGAGCTTGTCTTCTAAGTGGTAGCCCTGGGTCTCCTAGCCAACTTCAGTGCCAGTACCACATGCCCTATCCAGATTTTTCTCCCAACATGCCCTCTGCTACGCAGGGCTACAGGCGAATGCCTTGGATTGAGGTGGGAGGTGGCTCTAGCCCAGGCATCAGACGTTGACCTTTCTCGAAGTAGCTTCTCTCGCTGCGGATAAACAAAATAGCTTGCCGCTTCGGGTGCGGATTGATGGGCGTGATGAGTTCATCAACCGTCTGAGTCGTTGGAGGGTCCTAGCCTTAGTCGCTAAGGGTCATGCCATTATTTTATAAACCTGGAGTGACTGTCGGCAGGGCATATTTGAATACACCCTGATGGCATATCAGCTAATGTATGGAAAGCAGTCTGGTTTGTTGCGCACTGAGGTTGAGATTGGAGAGCAAACCCTCGGCAGCTGAATTACCTTTTACAGGTTGCTGAAGTATTATGAGAATCTATGCGTAATCTTAGTGAGGCTAAGAAGTTCCTGTGCCGGTTGTAGAGAGCAGCGTGGCTTGAGCGATCGCGTCATCTTGGACTGATGCCCTTAGCGCCAATGCAGTGGGGCAACCGCCAGCTGTTTACCATCAAGCTCAAAGGGCATTGGCGTTCCATATTAGGCGTTGAGGAAATATAAGCTTCGCTGGCTGATCTGGAGACCAAAGAAGCTGTTAAATCCATACAATCACCATTCCCCTGCCTGATGTTGAAGAGGTAATGCTGCTTGAGGTGCAGAAGGTCGATAGGGCTTATAAATACCCTGCCAACAGTAGCGAAGCAGGTGCAATTTGAATGCAAAAAGCCGGAAGGAGGGTGAATGCTTATTGGCGCACTATCGCTTTGTCGTTGAGTCGGTGTTAGGCGTATACGCTAAAAATGGTTGGGTTACAAAAGCTTGCAGCTGAGAATATGCGCCGTTTGCTGCCCTGTCTACCCCAGAGGCTGGCATTTTGTCCGTGATTAACGGAATTCGCGTAACCCTGGTTGACAGAGGAAATATCTTTTCTTCTAGCCTCTTTGCTCCGCTGGGTGATATAAAATATGCGCATAATCCAAAAGCTTTTATTAGTCTATGCAGTTCTATTTTTTGATCGTTTGTTTTTGAGAAGGCATTATTAATCCATTCCTGATTTGGGTGGTTTGGTTTAAATATGCTGACACTGCCGAGTCCGGTGGGTGAGACGCTTTGGAGGATGCTGTTTGTGTTGATTCCGAAAAGGCATATGTCGATATTCATTAACCGGGAGAGGTTGTTATTGATGAAGTTGTTAATTCCGGGATGCGTGTAAGCATCGTCCTCTAATACGAAGTATCCAAGCCCCTCCCTGGCTGCTTTGCGCCAAATTTCCCTATGCGACGATGCGCACCCGATTCCGCCATCACTTGACAATCCCGATTGCACAAGATTTTTCGTGGCAAGCCCTTTGCTGATTATTTCTTCCTTTGATAAATCTGCGCCTTTGATCCCTTGAAAAGTCTCTATTTTGAGATGGCTATTGTTTCCTGAAAAAGACTTATACCGCTTGCCTTCTGGGTCTAGCGTGATCGCGATGCACTTCCACGGTGTCTTGTTGGATTTTGTTGAGTGTTTTGTGGTGCCACCAAAGCTCCTCATATCTGCACAATTAACTGATTTTTTTGAGGATAGTCAGCATTGGGTGACAGGTCCAACTCCAGTCAAATAGATCTCTATCCCCAAAGCCACTTCCATCCCCCCCCCTCTCTCAGCCCATCGCCAAGGATTTCCCAGCGCTCCCTCAAGCCTTTTTCGCCCGTCCTGCTGAGCTGGTCGCTCCTGAGCTCATTGGTTGTCGGTTGGTGAAACGCCAAGACGATGGACGCCTTCTCTGGGGCGTGATTGTCGAAACAGAGGCGTATTCCCAGGACGACCCCGCCTGTCATGGTTATCGGCGCCGTACGCCTCAAAACGCAACCCTGTTCGGTGAGCCAGGGCGGTTTTATGTGTATGTGAGCTACGGCATCCACCACTGCGTGAACGTGGTCACCGATCGGGGGGGATGGGCCAACGGTGTGTTGCTGCGCGCGGTGGCCCTTCCTGATGAACCGGAGCGGATCGCGGCAGGCCCCGGTTTGCTCGCGCGACGTTTTGGGCTTGATCGCAGTGATGACAGTTGTCCGGTGACGGGCGAACATGAGGTGTGGATGGCCCTGAGGTCAGACACGTTTGCCAGCCAGGATCTTGTGACAACAACGCGGATCGGCATCTCCCAGGGCGCAGCAACCCCGTGGCGCTGGTATCTGCGGAGTAGTCGCAGTGTCAGCAGGCGAGCCCGGGGTGATCGCATGCCGCCCAAGGCACAGAGCTGGACGCCATCGCTGGAGCAACCTTCATGAGTGGCTGGCCGCATCGGCATGTTCTTGATCTCGCGTCGTTCTCGCGAGAAGACTTCGCTGCGGTGCTTGAGCTGGCCCAGCGGTTTCGTTCGCTTCCGATCACTGGTGCCCGAAAACTTCCTGCGCTGCAAGGCCGCTTGGTCGCCACGCTGTTCTTTGAACCCAGCACCCGAACCCGCAGCAGTTTTGAGCTGGCGGCCAAACGTCTGTCGGCAGACGTCATGAGCTTTTCACCCTCCAGCAGCTCTCTCAGCAAAGGGGAAAGTGTTCTCGACACGGCGCGCACCTACGTGGCCATGGGTGCCGACGTGTTGGTGGTGCGCCACCGCTCTACCGGTGTGCCGCAGCAACTGGCGTTGGACCTGCAGCAGATGGGTGAACGCACCGTCGTGCTCAATGGTGGTGATGGTCTCCACAGCCATCCCAGTCAGGGACTGCTGGATCTGCTCACCCTGGCACGGCATTTCTCCCCTCAGCACCCCATGCCGGAATCGCTGCAGGGACGCCGCATTGTGATTGTTGGCGACATTCTTCACTCGCGGGTGGCCCGTTCCAATCTCTGGGCTTTGACGGCCTGTGGAGCTGATGTGGTGTTGTGTGGTCCGCCGAGCCTCGTCCCAGTGGATTTTGCGGCCTTCGTTGATGCTCCGCCCCCAGGTCTGCTCAAAGATCCGGTGCCGCAGCGGGGCAAGGTCAGCGTGATACGGCGCCTGGAGCATGCGCTTCCAGGAGCTGATGCCGTGATGACACTGCGGCTTCAGAAGGAACGGATGGGCCAGCAGTTGCTCACCAGCCTGGAGCGCTACCACCGCGACTTCGGACTGAGCCATGAGCGCATGCAGCTCTGCGGTCAGCAGGTTCCAGTTCTGCATCCTGGTCCGGTGAACCGAGGCGTTGAATTGACCGGGTCGCTCTTGGATGACCCGCGCGTCAGCCTGGTGGAAGAGCAGGTCAGGAACGGCGTGCCCACCCGGATGGCCTTGCTTTATTTAATGGCTGCCTCTGAATCCGTCACGGAGGCTTCCTTGGTGTCGAGCAGCTCCTGAGTTTGAGGGAGGCCAGTGAGTTGGTGGGCGTAGTAGTCCATCGCTGCCTTGAGGGCAGCATCGGGTTCGGCGATTGACGGGCCCGTTCCGCTGGCCATCGGGAAATGAGCATCTTCTGCATCAAGGGCCAGATGCTGGCTGGGCATGCCTGTGAGCAGAACGGAGGCACGTTGCCGGGTCGCCAGGGCGTACAGCCATTTGATGCTCAAGGTGATTCGGTTCTCTCGGTTCGGTATCAAGGCCAGGTGAACGATGGCCCACAGCAGCAGGCCCAGCCGTCCTGAAAATTTGAAGCCATGCAGGTCGGCAACGGCACTGCCATGAACCACAGCCATGCTGCCGAAATCGACGTAGCGAAACGTGGGTCGGGCGTGTCCTGCCACGATCGCAGCGATGTCTTTGCCGATGAACGTGCCGGCCTGTTTGGCGGGAGCCGCCATTCCTGGAAGCGGCTTGCCATTCACGGTGTGGCTGTAGCTGCAGAGATCTCCTGCGATCCGGATCTCAGGGTGGCTCGGGATCGAAAAGTCGGGGTTGACCACGACCCGTCCACCGCGATCGACCTCGCAACCGGTTGCATTCGTCAGCTTCTGCCCAAGATGCGATGCCTTGACGCCAGCGGTCCAGATCACCGTTGCCGCTTGGACCCGAACGTCTCCATTGGGTCCACCGATCACAACCTCTCCGGGCCGCATGGTTTGGACGCGGCTCTCCGGCATGTATTCGATGCCATCTGCCTCCAAGGCTTTCAGGGCCCTCTCGGAGAGCTCAGCCGGCATCGCTTTCAGCACCCTGTCGCCGGGATCCACCAACACGATCCGCGTTTTCTGGGGATCCAGCTGCTTGAAAGCATCGTTCAAGGCCCACCGCATCAGCTCTGAAACGGCACCAGCCATTTCGCAGCCACTGGGCCCAGCTCCAACGATCACCACCGTTTGCAGGAACTGACGAGCTTTGGGATTCGGTGTCTGTTCTGCCTGCTCCATCGCCATCAGCAGACGGCGGCGTATCTCCTCAGCGTGCTCGAGGATTTTCATCGGGGGCGCAAATGTGCGCCAGTCTTCGTGGCCGAAGTAGGTGCTGCCCGATCCTGTGGCCAGGATCAGATGGTCATAGCTGTAGGCCTTGCCGTTGAACACAATCTGTTTGCCCTCCGGGTTCACCGTGGTGACCTCCCCCAGCAACACCTGCACGTTCTCTTGTTTGCCCACCAGTTCGCGCAGCGGCGTGGCCACATCACTCCTTGAGACCAATCCGGTGGCCACCTGATACAGCAGCGGCTGGAACAGGTTGAAGTTGCGCTTGTCAATCAAGGTGATGCGCACATCAGCATTGGCCAGGGCCTTGCAGGCATGCACCCCGACAAAGCCGCCGCCGACGATGACCACATGCGGGGCATGACGCAAGCGCTCGGCAGGTGGTTCAAGCTCCAGGAAGTAATGGTTGCTTGCCATCTGCAGCCGGAGGATTCTTCCCGAATGGTATGAACCGCAATCTCTTTTGTCTGCTTTGAACGGTTCCGCTTCAGATCAGCTTGAACCCTTCGAGAAAAAGACCGTAGAGAAAGCCAATGCGACCAAGATCAAGCAGTTGCTGCGGCAGTTTCAGCGAGGGCTTTGCACTGCGTCGTCGTCGAATCGTGAGTTCAGCACCTAGCACCACCAGAAGTGCAGCCACTGGGTCCATTTGACCGAGAACACCGGAGATGGAGGTGAGCGCGCTACCGATCAAAAATCCGATCAGGCCTGCAAGGGCCAATAAAGACAATCTCCGCCATGGGTTGCGTGACCAGCGATCCAGTCTCTGGATTGCTGTACCAACGTTGGTTTGCAATCGTGTGGATTGGAGCCGTCGCACGGCATTGATTTCGGGGGAAGAGGCAGGGTTGAGTCCAGTGATCCCCATCACCCGGCCATGCCCCTGCCTCACCCTGTCTACACCACACCTAGGCAGCATGCAGGCATCAGACACTACTGATAGCAGATTTCAATGAAAAACCCGGGACGAGCCCGGGCCAAGTGATGGGGACTGCCGAAGCAAAGCCAGTGTTGGAGGCTTTGGCAAGCGGTTGCGCTGCAGGCTATTTAGTCTCAGCTTTCGCTTTTCTGGACGCTTTGCCTTCGAGGAGCTCCAGCAGCGCTTCCATTTGCGCCATCACACCCCGCACTTCGCCAGCCTCGGGGAGTAAACCGTCTTCCATCACGCCCTGGTGCATTTCACGCAGTTCCTGGCGGATGTAGCGCAGATGACTAACGACCTGCTCGCGCTTCGATTGCGACATCGGCTACAGGGGATTACTTAACACCCTTTTACCTCATAAAGGGTCACATCCGGCGTGATGGGGCGCGACTTATCGCACCGGCAGCGGCAAGGAGTGCGAAGGTGAGGAGGGCTGATGGTCGTGCCACGGTGCTGAACAGCACAAGCGCGAAAAGGCCGATCAGTGGCAGGCGACGCCGCAAAAACGCAGTGGAGAATAGGGGATTCGAACCCCTGACCTCTGCGGTGCGATCGCAGCGCTCTACCAACTGAGCTAATTCCCCGGATGGCTAACGCTAGCTGGCACAGCCTGCGTCAAAATGTCATCAATAGCGTCTGATGACTGCTTGATGCTCACGCAGGAACGGCTGGATGCTTTTGACGAGACGTCGACGGCAGAACTTGCCCGTCGCCTCGAAGAGGACGACTATCCCTCGCCATTCGACAGCTTGTCTGACTGGCACCTTCTTCGTGCCCTGGCCATCCACCGCCCCGAACTGATCCTGCCTTACCACCACCTTGTGGACCAGGAACCCTTCGATGAGGACTGACAAGCCGTCGTCGCTCTACGGGCGGCGTGTGCTGGTGGCCGTCAGCGGCAGTATTGCTGCGGTGAAAACGCCGTTGTTGGTGAGTGCGCTGGTGAAGGCTGGCGCAGAAGTGCGCTGCCTTGTCACACCGAGTGGTGCTGCGTTGGTGAGCCCAATCGCTCTGGCAAGCCTGAGCCGCCATCGCTGTTACCTCGAGGCGGATCAGTGGAATCCCGTCGCGCCCCGACCGCTTCATATTGAATTGGCCGAGTGGGCGGAGTTGACCATTGTCGCGCCCCTGAGTGCCAGCAGCATGGCGCGCTGGAGCCAGGGTTCAGCGGATGGCCTGCTGGCCAGCGTCTTGCTGGCAACGGAAGGTCCGGTGATTGCAGCCCCGGCGATGAACACCGCCATGTGGCGCCATCCTGCGGCGCAGCGGAACTGGCTGCAGATCCAAGAGTTCCCCAAGGTGGTCCCTCTGCTGCCGGTGTCCGGTCTCCTGGCCTGCGATCGCGTCGGTGATGGGCGAATGGCCGACCCGACCTTGATTCAGTTGGCGGCGGAATCTGTCTTCAGCCGAGGCGCTGATGCTCCTGTCGCTACCTGTGATTGGTCGGGGATGTCTGTTCTGGTCTCGGCTGGACCGACCCAGGAGTCCATTGATGCGGCCCGTTTCATGAGCAACCGCAGCAGCGGTCGAATGGGAGTGCTCCTGGCGCAAGCTGCACGGTTCAGAGGGGCAACCGTGCAGTTGGTGCATGGTCCGTTGGATCTTCCCGATGCCTGGCTTGAGGGGTTGCAATGCACGCCGGTCGAGACTGCGGCTGAGCTCAGCTCAGCACTGCAACTGGCATTGCCGACGTCTGATGTGCTTGTGATGGCTGCCGCTGTCGCTGACCTTCGGCGGGAGGCTGCCTCTGAGGAAAAAATGCCCAAAAAGCAGCTTCAGGATGTTTTGTCGTCCGGTTGGACCGAAGTGCCTGATGTGCTGTCAAATCTGACCCGTCAACGTCGCCCTGGACAGTTAGTTCTCGGATTCTCAGCGCTAACAGGTGATGACACGCATCTGTTGGAGAAGGCTGAGCGCAAGCGGCTGGAGAAGGGCTGTGATCTGATGATGGTGAATCCCGTAGACCGTGATGGTCAGGGTTTTGGTAACCAACCGAATGGAGGTTGGTTGTTGGGGGAAGGTGGGAGCCGGAACCTGCCTGTGACGTCAAAGCTGACGCTTTCCCACCAGCTGTTGGATGCCTTGTTCAACCTTCGAGATCAGGCCGCGGCGTTGGTGGATTCCTGACCGAGCAGGTCGATGAAGGTGCGCAGCTGAAGCCTTGGGATGTAAGGCCAACCGCCGTTTTTCTCCATGCCCTGCAGCAATGTGAACAATTTCTGGCGGTTTTCGGGAAGGCTCTGGCGGAATGGTCCGTCCTGAACGTCCCGATGCAGGGCTTCAAGTTCGCGCAGCAGGATGAGAAGTGATTCCGGATTTCCCCGCAACTCTTCTGCCAGCTCGCCCAGGGCGGCCAGCGAAGGAGCCATCCTTTCCTTGGTCGAGGCTGGATCGTTTGAGGTCACGCGCTTTCGACAAGTTGTTTAGAGCTGCAAAAGGCTAGCCCTGTCGCCATTTTTCGCCCTGTAGGATCCTTATTCGACGGCATTCCGTCCCCATTAGCGTTCAGCCGACTGGCTTTTTCCATGCGCATTCGTCCTCTGCTGGCCGTCGTGCTGGCGCTCTGCCTCGCGTTTTTCACCACGGCCTGTAGCGGCGACAGTCAATCTGTTCAGCGTGGTGCCTCCAATGTCACCTACGACGACATCCACAACACCGGCAAAGCAAACGATTGCCCCACCATCGGGGACTCAGCTCGTGGCTCGATTCCTTTGACTGCTGGTGGGAGCTACGAGCTGCGCGAGATCTGTATGCATCCCGTTCAGGTCTACGCCAAGGAAGAGCCCAAGAACATTCGTCAGCAGGCTGAATTCGTCGAGGGCAAGATCCTGACCCGCTATACGTCCAGTCTCGACTCTGTCTTCGGAGATCTCACCGTCACAGAAGCCGGGCTCCAATTCCAGGAGAAGGGCGGTATCGACTTTCAGCCGATCACTGTTCTGGTGCCCGGTGGTGAGGAGTTCCCCTTCACCTTCTCTAGTAAGTCACTCAATGCCACTGCTGAAGGTGCTGCTCTGACTACCAGCACAGACTTCGAAGGCACCTATCGCACGCCGAGCTACCGCACCAGCAACTTCATCGATCCCAAGGGTCGTGCTCTTACCACTGGTGTTCAGTACGCCCAGGGACTTGTCGCCCTTGGTGGCGACGACGAGAAACTCGAGAAGGACAACAACAAGCGTTATATCGATGGCGTTGGAACGATGAGCCTCTCCATCACTCAGGTCGATCCTGAAACAGGGGAATTTGCTGGGGTGTTCAGCGCCATCCAACCCTCCGACTCCGATATGGGTGGTCGTGAAGTGGTCGATATCAAAATCACCGGCGAGCTGTATGGCCGCCTTGAAGAGGCCTGATCGCACGCACCAGAACAGGTTGCATTCGGGGGCTTAGGCCCCCTTTTTTTTGATCCGTTGCAATCCTCCGGTGATCTGGGAGAATCGCCCGATCTTTCTCTGCAGCCATGACCGCCAGTGCTTCCGCTCCCGCCCAGCGATCCGGTGTGATCGCTCCCTATGGCGGAACTCTGGTTGATCTGATGGTGGCCGATGCGGATTGTGCCGCCGTTAAAGCCTCCGCAACCAAAACGATCGAGTGCTCCGATCGCAACGCTTGCGATGTTGAGCTGCTCTGCGTCGGTGGTTTCTCCCCCTTGCGTGGGTTTATGCACCAGGAGGACTACAACTCAGTCGTCAATGGTCATCGTCTTGCTGCAGGTCAGCTGTTCGGCCTGCCGATCGTCATGGACACCGACCGCGATGACGTCGCGGTCGGTGACACCTTGCTTCTGACTTACAAGGGCCAGGATCTGGCTGTTCTCGAGGTGGAGGACAAGTGGGAGCCCGACAAAGTGGCCGAAGCCAAGGGTTGCTACGGCACCACCTCCATTGAGCATCCTGCGGTGCGGATGATCACCATGGAGCGCAAGCGCTTCTATCTGGGTGGAAGCCTCAAGGGTCTCGCTCTCCCCGAGCGGGTGTTCCCCTGCAAGACCCCGGCAGAGGTGCGGGCAGGGCTGCCTGAAGGTGAGGACGTGGTGGCGTTCCAGTGCCGTAACCCCATTCACCGCGCTCACTACGAATTGTTCACCCGTGCTTTGCACGCACAGAACGTCAGCGACAACGCTGTGGTGCTGGTCCATCCGACCTGTGGCCCCACGCAGCAGGACGACATCCCCGGTGCCGTTCGCTTCCAGACCTATGAGCGTCTTGCGGCTGAAGTCAACAACGACAGCATTCGCTGGGCCTATTTGCCCTACGCAATGCATATGGCAGGCCCGCGTGAAGCCCTTCAGCACATGATCATCCGCCGCAACTACGGATGCACTCACTTCATCATTGGCCGCGATATGGCGGGCTGCAAATCGTCTCTGACCGGTGACGACTTCTACGGCCCCTACGACGCTCAGAACTTCGCCAAGGAGTGTGCGCCCGAGCTGACGATGGAAACGGTTCCTTCGCTGAACCTCGTTTACACCCAGGAAGAGGGTTATGTGACGGCGGAGCATGCCGAAGCCCGTGGCCTGCACGTGAAGAAGCTCAGTGGCACCCAGTTCCGCAAAATGCTGCGCGGCGGGGAGGAAATTCCCGAATGGTTCGCCTTCAAGAGCGTGGTTGAGGTGCTCCGCGCCTCCTGAAGGCTGAGAACCCGTTTAACATTCCTTCATCTACGAGGCGACCTGTGAACAAGCGTTGGCGAAATATCGGTCTCGGGGCCCTTCTGGTCCTGGCGATTGTTGTGATTGCACCAGCGTTCATTGGTGGTGGTGGCAGCCAGCCCCAGGTGAACACCATGCGCTACAGCGAGTTCGTTGAGGCAGTGAAGGATGATCAGATCAGCCGTGTGCTGATTGCGCCCGACCAGGGCACGGCTCAGGTGGTCGAAAACGACGGCCGCCGTGCACAGGTCAATCTGGCTCCAGATCGTGAGCTGCTCGGCTTACTGACCGAACACAGCGTTGATATCGCTGTTCAACCCTCTCGCCAGACACCTGGTTGGCAGCAGGCAGCTGGAAGCCTGATCTTCCCGATCCTTTTGCTTGGCGGTCTGTTCTTTCTCTTCCGTCGCGCCCAAGGCGGTGGCGGTGGTAATCCCGCCATGCAGTTCGGCAAAAGCAAGGCAAGGGTCCAGATGGAACCTTCCACCCAGGTGACCTTCACCGATGTTGCCGGGATTGAAGGGGCGAAGCTTGAACTCACTGAGGTCGTCGATTTCCTCAAGAACCCCGATCGCTTCACGGCTGTCGGTGCCAAGATTCCCAAGGGTGTCTTGCTTGTGGGTCCTCCGGGAACCGGCAAAACACTGCTGGCAAAAGCAGTTGCAGGCGAAGCAGGTGTTCCTTTCTTCTCGATTTCCGGTTCTGAGTTCGTCGAAATGTTTGTCGGCGTTGGTGCTAGCCGCGTTCGCGATCTTTTCGAGCAGGCCAAGAAAAACGCCCCTTGCATCGTCTTCATCGACGAGATCGACGCTGTCGGTCGCCAGCGTGGCGCAGGCCTAGGTGGTGGTAACGACGAACGCGAGCAGACTTTGAACCAGCTCCTCACGGAGATGGATGGCTTCGAGGGCAACACCGGCATCATCATCGTTGCGGCCACCAACCGTCCTGATGTGCTGGATGCTGCTTTGATGCGCCCCGGTCGTTTTGATCGTCAGGTCACCGTTGATCGGCCCGACTATTCCGGACGCCTACAAATTCTTGGTGTCCACGCCCGTGGCAAAACTCTGGCCAAGGATGTCGATCTCGACAAGGTTGCCCGTCGGACACCCGGCTACACCGGTGCTGATCTGGCCAATCTCCTCAACGAAGCCGCCATCCTCGCGGCCCGTCGTGAGCTCACGGAAGTGAGCAACGACGAGATCAGCGATGCCATTGAACGGGTCATGGCTGGTCCGGAGAAAAAAGATCGGGTGATGAGCGAACGTCGAGCCCGTCTGGTCGCCTATCACGAAGCGGGTCATGCTCTCGTGGGTGCCCTGATGCCTGACTACGACCCTGTCCAGAAGATCTCCATCATTCCCCGTGGTAACGCCGGTGGTTTGACGTTCTTCACCCCCAGTGAGGAGCGGATGGAGTCGGGTCTGTATTCGAGGGCTTATCTCCAGAATCAGATGGCTGTTGCCCTCGGTGGTCGCGTCGCTGAAGAAATCGTCTACGGCGAAGACGAGGTCACCACGGGTGCCTCTAATGACCTTCAGCAGGTTGCTTCGACGGCACGCCAGATGATCACCCGCTTTGGCATGAGCGACGAGTTGGGGCCAGTTGCACTGGGTCGTGCTCAGGGCGGCATGTTCCTCGGCCGAGATATTGCGGCCGAGCGCGATTTCTCTGAGGAAACCGCCGCGATGATCGATAAGGAGGTTTCTGAGTTGGTGGATGTGGCCTACAAGCGCGCCACCAAGGTTCTCGTCGACAACCGCATCGTTCTTGATGAATTGGCGGAGATGCTCGTTGAACAGGAGACTGTTGATGCTGAAGAGCTTCAGGAGCTTCTGATCAAACGTGACGTCCAGGTCGCCGAATACGTCTGATTTCGATTCGTCATCCAACCCTTGGCTGGTGCGGCAGGAGCTCTTCGTGGCATCCCTACAGCACCAGCCTCTTTTATTGGTCGTCAGGCCTGAACCCGACGATCTCGGGCCTTCAGCATCGGGATCCGTTCTGTTGGATCAAGTGCAGCAACTTCACGCTGCAGGACTGCTCCATCTCGAGGTGGCCTGGCTGAATCAGCCGGGCTGGGGCGAGTTCATGCAACGGGTTCAGGATCAATGTCCCGGTTTGAATCTGGGAGCGGCTTCGGTGACCTCTCCTCAGGCGCTCAATGATCTGTCATGCCTAAACCTCAGCTATGCCATGGCTCCCTGCTGGTCTCCAGACCTAGTGGAGCAAGCCAGGGAGGTTGGAGTTTTGTTGGTGCCTGGCGTCTTTAGCCCTACGGAAGTGCATCAGGCCCTGCGCTTCGGATGTCGTGTCGTCAAGCTGTTTCCTGCAGCCAACCTTGGGCCCGGGTACTGGGGGCGATTGCATGCGCCTCTCGGCCCCTTGCCCTTCGTGATCGCTGCGGGTGGCCTTGAGGTGGGTGATATTCCTGTCTGGCTTGAGGCTGGTCATGGTGCCGTGGCTTTGGGGCGCAAGGTTGTGGGCTCGCCGCCTGCTTTCCAAGCACTTCTCGACTGGTTGCGCCAATCGACAACTCAGCCTTGATGCCACCGACTTGTTGGCATGCGTCCAAGATGCTACAGATGAGATAGCTATCTAACTGCGTCATGTCGCAGCTCACGATCAAGCTCAGCGACAAGGCCGATGCCCTGATCGCTCAGCTTCAGAAGGAGATCTTCAATCGCCGGCGCAAAAAGGTTTCTGCTGCAGGGGTTGTGGAGACCTTGGTGGAGAGTGGTGCAAAATCCCAGTCAGACAAGCGCTTTGCCACGTCCTGGACGAATTTGATCAAGGACATCGAAAAGGCCGCCAAACTCTCCTATGCCCACGGCAGCAAACCCTCCACTCTCAGTGATGAGGAATGGGCTCTCGTGCTGAGCCATCGCAGTCGTGCCACGACAGGCAGGACGCGCCGGACGGTGAAGAAAACGATGGCTGCCAAAAAACCTGCCTCAGCCAAGGCGCAGGCCAGCAAAAAGCCCGCTCGACGCACTCGGACCCGCAGCGCGGCGAAGGCGAAAAGCGTTGGAGCGGTCGTTAGCTCCAACGGCAGTTCAGCTGTGGCTTCCGTCTGACTTCACTGGAGCTGACGTGAGCTGCTCACCAAAGGCTGCATTGCCCCTGCTGCCTCAGCAGGTGATCAGCTAGAACGAGCGCCACCATGGCCTCCACCATCGGCACGGCCCGGGGCAGAACACAGGGGTCGTGCCGTCCTTTCCCCGCAAGCGTGGTGGCCTTGCCATCGGAATCGATGGTTTGCTGCTCTTTGCGGATCGTCGCCGTTGGCTTGAAGGCCACCCGGATCACAATCGGCTCGCCGTTGCTGATTCCCCCTTGGATGCCACCAGAGTTGTTGGTTGCGGTCTTCAGACGACCATCGTCGCTCGGTAGAAAGGCATCGTTGTGCTCGCTGCCCTTCAGCAACGTGCCATTGAAACCGGAACCAATTTCGAACCCTTTGGTAGCGGGCAGCGACATCACCGCTTTGGCGAGGTCGGCTTCAAGCTTGTCGAATACCGGCATCCCCAAGCCAATGGCGGGATGGCGCACCACGCATTCGATCACCCCACCGCAGGAATCTCCTTCGCGGCCGATGGCTTCAATCCGCTGAATCATCTGCTCGGCCACCGCTGGATCGGGACAGCGCACGATGTTGGATTCCACGTCGCTCAGCTGAACCTCCTGCGGGTCGATCCCGGAGGCTTCGATGTTGTGGATCCTCTTGACCCAGGCCAGGATTTCAGTCCCTGAGGACTGTTTCAGCAGCTGCTTTGCGATCGCACCCGCAGCGACGCGCCCGATTGTTTCCCGCGCTGACGCACGACCTCCACCGCTGCGCGCCTGGATGCCGTATTTGGCTTGATATGTGGCATCGGCATGGGATGGCCGAAAGGCGACCGCCATGTCCTTGTAATCCCCTGGCCGTTGGTCCTTGTTGCGCACGACCATGGCGATCGGGGTCCCCAGGGTGGTTTCTCCATCCAGTAGGCCACTGAGGACTTCCACCTGATCCGCTTCTTTTCGCGGGGTTGTGATGTGGCTTTGCCCAGGCTTCCGTCGATCCAGGTCGGCCTGAATTGACGCGACACTGAGGTTGAGCCGTGGTGGACAGCCCTCAACAATCACGCCCACTCCTCCCCCGTGGGATTCACCGAAGGTGCTGATCCGGAAGAGGTCGCCGAAGCTGCTGCCCATGGCCATTGATCGATGCGATGAGGCTACGAAGCCATCGGTTCAGATCAACTCCGGATGGGGCAATTTCAGACGGTCTGTCGTGGGTTGTTGCCGAGCCATCTCGAAATCCAAGAAGTCAAATCCCGGACCAACACAACAGCTCACCAGGGTGTACTCACCCAGACTGCGCGCCGCCTGCCAGGCATTGGCTGGAACGACCTGAACAGGGTTTGATGCATTCAGTGGGTCCCGTTGCAGCGCTGTGCCATTCGCCTGGCACTGAAAGAGCTCCAGAGTGGCTCCATCAATGTGCGTCCAGGCTTCGTCGGCACCGATCACGCGATGCCAGCAACTGATGGCACCGGCTGGCAGCAAAAAGAGAATGGCCGTCAATGCCGATCGCTTGGCCCCGTCTTGGCGTTGAACCTGCTCCGGGCTGCGGTGCAACTCGCGGTACCAACCTCCCTCCGGATGGGGAATCAACTGGAGCTGTTGGATCAGGGTCTCCACTTGGTTCATTGCAGACCTGCGCGCTGGCGCATTTTCTTGACGTGCTGCCAGATCTGAGCCACCCAGAGGAAGATCCAGCTCATCCCGATCAGCCAAATCGGTTGATCCTTGCGAAAGACGTCGAACAGCAACACCACTCTTGGCTGGTTGGAGCGATTGATGGCTGAGTGCAAGAAGGTGTCATCCCAGAGAAATCCCTCACCTTCCTTCAGGTAATAGTTCTGGCCATCAATCATCAGCTCGCAGGAACTTCGGCCGTCACCAAAATTCTCCACATACAAAGGCAGGTGATACCTCCAAACCCCCTTGAAGGGCCCTTTGTGAGGCCTCAGAACCTTCCCCGGGGGGAACAGGCTCACGGCAGCTGAAACGACGTCGGGGTGGTGCTGCAGAAAGTTCCGCAGAGAAGGGATCAGGGCCTGATTGGCGGGGTAGTTGTAGCCATAGCCCCGCAAGGGGAGCATTCCCCAGACCTTGCGGTCGAATTCATACAGCGTGCGCTGCTGTTGCATGATTTCGTGGTTGGCCGGCAGGCGCCCCGATAGGGCGACCTCCAGAGTTTCCTGACGGATCTGCGTGTAGGACTCCAACAGCTGCCGATGGGCTGGGAAGCCATCGTCCGCTGCAACCACCGCTGGATTGTGCAGGGATTGTTCGTAGCACCAGCGTGCGATCTCACGCCAGAACCGGTAATGCCATGGACCCCAGCGAATCACGCGTTGGATTGGATTGCGTTGTTTCCGCTTGGCCGTTGGGCTGCTCACGCTCTGCCGCTTCTCTTGACCGAGGAGCTTTGCATGCTGATGCCTACTTGGGTGGTCTCCTCTTGATGGATAAAGACAACGTACGGAAGTCCAAATCTCCAGCTAGTTAGCTGTTTGGCATCAGTTCTTGACGCGGAGCCCCGTTTGCAGTCGTTGGTCGATCCATGCAGCACCGACGACCAACGCCGCTGCAAGAGTTGTATCGAGCATCCGATAGATGATCGTTTCGTCGACTGGATCACCCACCATGGCGAATGCCGCTACGACATAGAGCGTGACGCCGACAACGGCGGTGGCGTAGTGCACCCAGATGTAGGCAATCAGCAAGCCAGCTCCCAGCACTGATACAGGTAGCCATTCATTCCCGTGCAATTTCATCCAATGCGTGAGAAGCCCAATCACGCTCAGCCCGACCATTGTCCCCAGCAACCTGTGCAGCACCCGACTGCTGGTGTTGGCTTGGTTCACTTTGCTCATCCAGACCACTGACATCGGCAGCCAGTACTGATGGGCCCACCCACTTGATTCCGAAAGTGCTGTCGCCACCATCAGCGTGATGGCGAGTCGGATGCCATGGCGCAGATGTTGGGTGCTCTGCCATTGGCTGATGTCGATGAATCGTGGGCGTTGTTCTTTCGGTTGGTGTCGGCGTTTTGTGAGGGATCGCATCACGATGCATGCGAGGGTTTGAACCCAGCTACCAAGCAAAATCAAGCTCGTCTGAGTGAGCACGGCCTCGGCGGGTCCCGGGTAGCCCACGTAAATAGTGAACACCACCAGGGTCAGCAGGCCTGATAGAGCGGTGCGAGCGTTGTGGGCAGCGATCAAGGTGCAGATCAAGCCCATCGCACCGCTTATAAGAACCGCGATTGAAGCGTTGTCGGCTACAACCGCTCCCAGACCTGCGCCTAGTGCCAATCCAGCGGAGGTCCAGGCCATCGTTTCCCAGGGATGATCACTCCCTGGTCCTGTCTCGGCGATGGCGGTGAAGGTTGCTCCCAGGGTGATCGGGATGAGTGATCTTGGTGCATCAAATGCCAGAACCAACCAGCCCAGTGCTGTCGTAATGACTGCACCTCGGATGACATCCCCCCAAGGTGCATGGTCTGGACGGTTGAAGGTCAGCAGTGATGGGTCCCTCCAGAACCCGGTTCTGACTGAGGGATGCGCCAATGAGCGATCACTGCTGCCGTCATCTTGGCGCTGTCGGCTCTTTGCCCAACAAAAAGCCCCCTCGTGAGAGGGGGCTTTCCGATTCAGTTGATCTGAATCGTTTGTT